>JANRKQ010000042.1:0-13324 GCA_033763395.1 Myxococcaceae bacterium | reverse complement strand
GCCCTACGGACCTTCCGAGCGCAGCGCCGAGGCCAGCGCGTCGACCTGCGCGAGCGTCGCGTCGAGCGAGCCGCCGTTGTCGACGATCCACGTCGCGAAGGGGCGCTTCTCGTCGAGCGACAGCTGGGCCGCGATGCGCGCGTCGGCCTCGCGCGCCGAGAGCCCGTCGCGGGCCATCAGGCGGGCGCGCTGCACCTCGGGCGGCGCCACCACGAGGATGACGCCGTGCAGCCCTTCGTGGAGCCGGTTCTCGATGAGGAGCGGGGAGTCGTAGATGGCCACCGGCACACCGGCCTCGGCGAGCGCGATGGACTTCTCGAGCACCGCCTGGCGGATGCGCGGGTGGGTGATGGCGTTGAGCGCGGCGCGCTCGGTGGCGTCGTGGAAGATGCGCGCGCCCAGGGCCTTGCGGTCGAGGGTCCCGTCGGCGGCCACCACGCCGGGGAAGCGCTGGGCGATCTCGTCGAGGGCGGGTTGCCCCTTCGCCACCACCTCGCGGGCCACCACGTCGGCGTCGATGACGGGCAGGCCCCGCTCGACAAGGCGCCGCGAGACGGTCGATTTGCCCGTCGCGATGCCGCCGGTCAGGCCGATGAGGCGCATGGGCGCGTCAGCTCTTCTCGGGCAGGAAGGCGAAGCTCAACACCGTCTTCCCGTCGTCCTTGAAGAACACCGCCAGGCCGAGCTTCACGTACACGAGGTAGGGCTTCTGGCCCTGGGCCTCCTTGACGAAGTAGCAGGGCTCGACCGGCTTCTTCGGGTCGCACTTGCCGCCGTAGCTCTTCTCGACCGCCTCGGTGTCGATGACGGGCGCGGGGTACACGTCGATGCGCGCCACCGTGTCTCCGCCGGGCGACAGCTTGAACTGCGTCTGCACCGTGCCAGTGATGGCCTGGAGCCCCGAATAGAGGAGCACCACCTGGCCCTTCACCTCGGCCTTCTTCGTCGGCTCGCCGAACTTGCCGATGACGTCGAGCGCACCGGACTGGCCGGGTCGAATGCCCTGCCACGGTTTGGCGAGCGCCGGGGCGGCGAGGGCGAGGAGAACGCTGAAGACGAGGCGCGACATGGCGATGGCCCACATGCTACGCAAACCGCCGTGACTTCGCTGGTTCTTCGCGCCTCGTGGCTCCTCGTGCTGTGCGCTGCGTCGACCACGCGCGCCTACGACTTCCTGGGGGCCGAGAGCTGCCAGGCCTGCCACCCCGACGCGTACGCCGCGTGGAAGGCCTCGAACCACGCCCGCGCGAAGGACGTGTTGTCGCCCGTGCAGCAACGCGACGCCCGCTGTCTGTCGTGTCACGCCCCCAACGACGTCGATCAGAAGCAGGCCGGCGTCACCTGCGAGACGTGCCACGGCGGCGGCCAGTACTACTCGCCGAAGTACGTCATGAAGGACCCGGAGCTCGCGCGCCTCGCGGGGCTCGTCGACCCCACCGAGAAGGCCTGCCGCGCCTGCCACGACGCCTCGAGCCCGTCGCTCAAGCCCTTCGACTTCGCCACCCGCCTCAAGGCGATGGACCACTGGTCGGTCGAGCGCGAGAAGCGCAAGAAGGACAAGGAGCAGTCGTCGAGCCGCCAGCGCCCCACGCCCGCCCGCTCCTTCGCCGCCTGGCTGTCGCACCAGAAGCCGCCGGGCTTCTCGAAGTGACGACATGCTGAGGGTGCTCGACGCCAGCTTCGTCACCACCGCCACGAAGGCGGGGCAGTGGCCGCGTGAGCCGGTGCCCGAGGTGGCCTTCGTCGGGCGCTCGAACGTCGGCAAGTCGTCGATGATCAACACGCTCACCAACCGCAAGCAGCTCGTGCGCGTGTCGAACACACCGGGCCGCACGCGCACGCTCAACTTCTTCGACGCCACCCTCGAGGGCCAGGCGAAGAAGCGCACCGTGCGGTTGTGCGACCTGCCCGGCTACGGCTTCGCCAAGGTCTCGAAGGACGAGCGCACCCAGTGGCAGGCGATGATCTCGGAGTACCTCGAGGGCCGGCACACCCTGCGCGTGGTGGTGTCGATCATCGACGCCGAGGTGGGGCCGACGAGCGACGACGTGGCGATGCTGGACCTGCTCCAGTCGATGCCGCCGCGCATCCTCGTGGTGGCGACCAAGCTCGACCGGCTGCCGAAGGCGAAGCGCATTCCGAAGCTGCACGCGCTGGCCGACCAGCTCGAGGTGCCGAAGGACGCCCTGGTGGGCTTCTCGGCCACCGAGCGCCTCGGCGTGCACGACGTGTGGACCCGGCTGGTCGCGGCCATCGACGCCGGGTGACCTGCCGCAACGGGTGACCCATGCGGCTGAAAACCCGGTAAGGGAGGCTTCTTGTGACGGCACAGAGCCATGAAGCGCGCCGCGCCGAGCTGGTCCGACGGCTCACCGAGCTGGCGCCGAAGAAGAAGCTCGACGCGATGCTGGAAGAGGTCGACGGCCGGGCGCTGGTGCGGAGCATTCCCGCCGAAGAGGTGTACTCGGCCATCATCGACGTGGGGCTCGTCGATTCGACCGAGATCGTCCAGCTGTCCACGCCCGATCAGTTCCGCACCTACGTCGATCTCGCGGCCTGGCAGAAGGACCGCGTCGACGTGCTCGAGGTGCTGCACTGGCTCCGCGCGGCCCGGGGCGATGACGACGCCGAGTACCTCAAGAAGCTGCAGCGGCTCGATCTCGAGGTCGTCGAGCTGATGTTCAAGCGGCTCACCCGCATTCACGATCTGCAGGAAGACCCCGACGTCGACACCGAGGGGGTGCCGGTCGAGACGCCCGAGGGGAAGTTCCTCGTCGAGGTGGTGACCGACGGCGTCGACGAGCACGCCATGCGCCAGCTGGTGAAGGACTTCATGGCGCACAACCCCTTCGAGCTGACGCGCTTCCTCGAGGCGGTGCGGTGGGAAATGCCCACCGAGCTCGAAGAGACGGCCTTCCAGTTCCGCCAGGCGCGCCTGCAGGATCTCGGCTTTCCGCCCCTCGAAGAGGCCCTCAAGGTCTTCGCGTGGAACGACCCCGACAGGGTGCAGGTGGTGGCGCCCGCGCCCGGGCTGGTGCGCGGCGGCGAGCGCGTCGACTACGTGGCGGCGATGTTCAAGGGCCTCGACGCGACCGAGCGCCAGAACCTCGAGGGCGAGGTGCGCTACCTCGTCAACTGCGTGCTGGTCGCCGAGGGCGCCGAGCCGGGCGACCCACCGGCGCTGCGGCGCCTGAGCGAGCAGGCCCGCGACACGCTCGAGCTGGGCCTCGAGCTCCTCACCGGCGGCGACCCCGACGCGGCGGCCGCCATCGTGCGCGCGCGCCCGCTGAAGGAGATCTTCCAGCTCGGCTTCTCCCTCACCCTCAAGGTGAAGCGGCAGGTCGAGCGGCTGTCGCGGGAGCCGGGGAGCCGCTTTGGTGACACCTGGCTGGTGCTCGACGACGAGACCGCCGCGCTCCAGGCCCTCATGCGCCGCCGGCCGCTCAAGGCGCTCAAGGTGCCGGGCGCCGAGCCGGTGACGTTCCGCTCGCGCAAGGAGCTCGCCGAGGTCGATTCGCTGCTCCTCCGTGTGAAGCAACAGCGCGCCATCTTCGGAGCGCTCCTCGGCGCCTCGCCGGCCGAGGTGATCGCCCGCTTCGGCGTGAAGCTGGCGGAGCTGACGCCGCAGCGGCTCTTCCTCGCGGTGGTGGCGCGCGCCGAGGTCGACGGCGTCGTCGACGTCGCGCCCTTCCCGGAGCTGCGGGTGCAGGAGCTCGTGACGCGCCTGTTCGACGAGCAGAACCGCCAGGCGGTGCTGCGGCCCTCGGCCGGCAAGCGGGCGCTCGAGGTGCTGACCGCGACGCTGGCCGACGGGCACGGTGAGCTCGACGCGATGGTGGCGCGGGTGGTGACGATGTTGCTCGACGACGTGGGCCGCCGGTGGGTGGAAGACGGCCGCGTCGACCCGAAGAAGGTGGTGGCCCTGCCCATCGCGGGCCAGCCCGTCATCGGATGACGACGCGGGTCTTGAGCCTGCCGGGGTGGAACGGCTCCGGGCCCCTGCACTGGCAGACGCTGTGGGAGCGCCTCGACGCCCGCGTGGTGCGCGTCGAGCAGGCCTCGTGGGCCGAGCCGTCGCTGGAGGCCTGGCTTTCGCGCGTCGATGCGGCCCTGGCCGATGGCGAGCCCACGGTGCTCCTCGGCCACAGCCTGGGGGCCGTGCTGGCGGTGCACGCGGCGCGCCTCGAGTCGTCGCGCGCCGTCGTCGGAGCGCTCCTGGTCGCGCCGCCTGCGCTCGAGGGGCCCGTGCCTGGCGCGCCAGCCGGTCTCGCGTCGTTCGCCCCCGTTCCGCTTCGGCCGCTGCCGTTCCCCTCGGTGCTCGTTCATTCGACGAACGACGCCTTCCTCACGGCCGCGGGCGCCCGCGCGTACGCTGTGGCATGGGGGAGTGAGCGGGTGGAGCTGGGCGCCGTCGGCCATGTGAACGCTGAGTCCGGGCTGGGCGCGTGGGCGGCTGGCTTTGAGCTGCTGCGTCGGCTGCGGGCGCGCGCGGCCTTCCGGGTCGACCCACGGCTCGAGGCTGAGTCGTCGCTCGTCGCCGAGGGGCCCCTGTCACAGCTGCGGCTGGTGGACGAGCTGCGCTACCCCTGGTGCGTGCTGGTCCCGCGGGTGAGCGCGGCGGAAGACGTGCGGCACCTCGACGAAGCCCAGCGCTCGCAGCTCGAGGCCGAGACCCACGCGGTCGTCGCGGCGGTGGCCGAGGCGTTCTCTCCCGACAAGGTGAACGTCGCCGCGCTGGGCAACGTCGTGCGGCAGCTGCACGTCCACGTCGTCGCGCGCCGGCTGGGCGACGAGGCGTGGCCCGGGCCGGTGTGGGGCCGGGGCCCGCGGGTGCCTGCGTCCTCAGCCGAGCTTGGGCAGCGGCGCGCGCGGCTGCTCGAGACGCTCCGCGGGTACGGCTTCCGACCGCTTGGTTGACGCGCTGGCGAACGACACCCGGAAGGTCGACCCCTTTCCCGGCTCGGACTCGACGTCGATGCGGGCCCCCATCGACGCCACCAGCTCGGCGACGTTCGCCAGCCCCAGCCCATTTCCGTTCTCGCGGGTGGTGAAGAAGGGCGTGAAGAGCTTCGCGCGCACCTCGGCTGTCATGCCGATGCCGGTGTCGCGCACCGCCAGCTCCGAGCCCTCGACGACGAGGTCGATGGTGCCGCCGTGGGGCATCGCGTCGCGGGCGTTCAAGACGAGGTTGAGCAGCACGTGCTCGAGGGCGCTGCGGCTCGCGAAGATCGACAGCTTCGTCTTGACCTCGAGGCGAAGGGTGACGCCGACGGGAAGGAGCCGGCGCATGAGCGGTGCGAACTGCTCCATCGTCACGCCGACGTCGAGGTGTTCGGGCGCCGAGCCCCCCACGCGACTCATGCCCACCATGCGGCGGCTCAGCAGCGTGGCGTTGTCCGCGGCGCGGCGCAGGTCGTCGACCAGCGGGAGCACGCGCTCGTTCTGCCTCGCCTCGAGCCCCAGCGCTTCGGAGGTCAACTGCACCACCGAGAGCACGTTGTTCAGGTCGTGCGAGACGCCCGCAGCCAGTCGGCCCACCGACTCGAGGCGCTGGGCCCGCAGGGCGCTGGCGTGTGCGAGGTCCCGCTCCTTGGCGGCCGCGCGTTCGGCGTCCAGGGCTCGCTCGAGGCTCCGGAGCGAGAGCGTCAGGAGCCACCCGCTCACCACGAGGGTGCCAGCCACCGAGATGAACGAATTGAAGGTGGACGTGGGGGTGAGGGGCACCGGGAGCCGGCCGGAAGACTCGAGGAACAGCACGATGCCCGCGCTCGCCCCTGACAGCGCCCCGACGACGAGGCCTGCTCGCCCCGACACCACCGAGCCGGCGACGGTCATCGCGACGACGAACGCCATGGCGCTGTTGCTCTTCAGGCCCCCGAAGAACACCAGCGCGACCGAGATGGTGGCCCACAGCAGGAGCGAGGTCGTCCACCCGACGAGCGACACGAAGCCCCGGTGAATCAGCGCTGCCGACGCGACGAGGCCGGCCATCAGCGGGCTGTAGAAGAGCACGGTGAACGAGATGACGTTCGCGTCATCGAACAACGACAGGCCCACGACGACGAGGGTGCCCGTGGCCATCGCGCGCACCACGGACATGGCGAGGCGCGCCCGCCGCTCGAGGTCCGGATCGTCGGGAAACGATGGCGTTCGAAAGACCCACCCCACGACGCAAAGTCTGGGTGAGGCCGCTCCGCGGATCAACCCACGTCACGTCCGACCGCGTCGGCGAGGCGGGTCAGCCGCGACTCCGAGAGCCGCGCCTCGAGGCGATCGAGCACCCGCCGAGGCAGGCCGGGGCCGCCGTAGATGAAGCCGGTGTAGACCTGCACGAGCGATGCGCCCGCCGAGATCTTCGCGAACGCGTCGTCACCGTCGAACACCCCGCCGACGCCGATGAGGGGCAGCTTGCCCTGGCCTCGGCGGAACGCGCGCCGCAGCACCTCGGTGGAGCGCTGGAATACGGGCCGGCCCGACAGGCCGCCGGTCTCCTTCGCGAGCGGGTGCTCGAAGGGCCGGGTGATGGTGGTGTTGGTGCAGATGAGGCCCGAGATGTGCGTGGAGCGCGCCACGTCGACGGCCGCGTCGACGGCCTCGTCAGTGAGATCGGGCGCGATCTTCAGGAAGAGGGGCTTGTCGGGCAGCTTCGCGCGCACCGCCGAGAGAATGGCGAAGAGCGCCTCGGGTTCCTGGAGCGCGCGCAGGTTGGGCGTGTTGGGCGATGACAGGTTCACCACCACGTAGTCGCCGAGGGGGCCCACGGTCTCGGCGCAGGCCGCGTAGTCGTCGACGGCGCGCTCGTTGGGCGTGTCCTTATTCTTGCCGATGTTGACGCCGACGGGCCCCGGCTTCCACGGGAGCGCCTCGAGGCGGGCCTTCATCGCGGCCATGCCCTCGTTGTTGAAGCCGAGGCGGTTGATGAGGGCCGTGTGCTCGGGCAGGCGGAACAGGCGCGGCGAGGGGTTGCCGGGCTGCGGGCGCGGCGTGACGGTGCCCACCTCGACGAAGCCGAAGCCCAGGCCGAACAGGCCCACCAGCGCCTCGGCGTTCTTGTCGAGCCCGGCGGCGAGGCCCACGGGGTTGGGGAAGGTGAGGCCCGCCACCGTCATCGAGAGGTTGGGGCGCTCGGCGCGCGCGTTCGCTCGCCACGCCTTCGCCATCGCCACCGGCATCGCCTTGAGGCCGGCCATGCCGACGTGGTGCGCCCTCTCGGCGTCGAGCGAGAAGAGGACCGGTCTGACGAGGGACTCGTACACGGGGGCGCGTCAGCTCTTCTGGATGAACGAGTAGTCCTTCGCCCAGGCCAGCGTCTGGTTCACCTGCTCGGCGGTCAAGATGCGGTTGGTCTCGACGATCTCGATCTCACGCCGCATGTCGGTGTTCAGCAGGTACGGGCCGTCGGTGTTGATGGTGAGCTTGACGCCGCGGTCCCAGAACGTGCGAATGATGTGCTCCAGCTCCTTGATGCCCTCGACCGCCTTCGTCTGCAGGTTCGAGGTGGGGCAGATCTCGAGCACCACGTCACGCTCCTTGAGCAGCTTCATCGCGGCCTCGTCGTAGGCGGCGCGAATGCCGTGGCCGATGCGCTGGGGCTTGAGCTTCTCGATGACCGCGATGACTCCCTCGGCGCCGGTGCCGCGCGTCTCGCCGGTGTGCACGGTGGCCTTGAGGCCGGCCTTGCGGGCGCGCTCGAAGAGATCTTCGTACTGGGCCACCACCTCGGGCTTGAGCTCGAGCGCGTGCGACTCGGTGCCCGCGAGGTCGATGCCCAGCACGCCGCGGTGCCGGTACTTGATGGCCTTGTCGACGATGATGCTGTTGAGCTTGTGGTCGAACTCGCGGGCCAGGCAGAAGATGAGGCAGGCCTTCACGCCGTACTCGAGCATCGCCTGGTCCATGCCGCGAATGGCCGCGTGGATGATGTGGTCCAGGTCGAGCTCGGAGTGCAGGTTGCGCTTCATCGGGTTGAAGCGCAGCTCGATCTGCGTGACGCGCGACGAGCGGTACTCCTTGCCGATCACCTCGTAGACCGAGCGCTCGATGGCCATCGGCGAGCTCTGAATCTTCTCGGTCCAGGTGTGCATGATCTTCAAGTACTCGTCGAGGCTGGCCACCTTGTCGGGGCTGGCCGTGATGAGGTCGACGAACTCGAAGTAGCTCTTGACGGGGAGTTTGAAGCCCTGCTGGTGCGCGATGGCCCAGAGGATGTGGGGCGCCACCGCGCCACCGACGTGGATGTGGAGATCGATCAGCTCTCTCGTCATGTCTTTCTGTGCCATAGACGCGTTTCAGAGGGAAGTCTGACCCGGGAGGAGGCAACGGTGGCCGCGAAGAAAAAGGGCAAGGGCGCGAAGAAGGCGACGCCGAAGAAGCAGAAGAAGTCGGTGGCGACGACGAAGAGGACGGCTGGCTCGAAGAAGAAGCCGGTGGTAGCGAAGAAGGCGGCGCCGAAGAAGCAGCAGGGCCAGAAGAAGCTCGTGCGGACGCCGCCCATGCACGCGAAGCCGAGCCACCAGGAGCTCGACGACGACGAGCATGAAGAGGTGTTCGAGATCTTCAAGGCGTACGATCGCGATGGCTCCGGCAGCATCGACCGTGGCGAGTTCGCTCGGCTGCTCGAGGCGCTGGGCCAGAGCCCGACCGAGATGGAGCTCACCATCGCGCTCGACGTCGTCGACGCCAACCACTCGGGGAAGATCTCGTGGGACGAGTTCAAGGCCTGGTGGTCGAACCGCTGACCATCACAGCCCGCGGAGCTGCCGCAGCGCGTCCCACGCGTCCTTGACGGCGCGGAAGCGAGAGGCAGCGGCCTCGGCTTCTCTGGGGCCCAGCGACGCGACCCGATCGGGGTGGTTCTCGGCGGCCAGCCGGCGGAACGCGGAGCGGATCTCGTCGTCGCTGGCCGACTCTGGAAGCCCCAGCGTCTCGTAGTGCGCCGCGCCGCTGCCGAAGAACTCGCGCGTCACCTCGCGCAGCTGCTCGTCCGAGAGGTTGAAGTGCTCCACCACGCGCCTGAGCGTGTCCTGCTCGGCGCGGCCCATGGCCCCGTCGGACAGCACCACCTCGTACATCGCCCGCAGCACCTCGACGCGCAAGGCCGGCTTCACCGCGCTCCGGTTCGCCTTGACGAGCGCCTCCACGTCCTGGGTGGGCATGCCGATGGCGGCCTTGAGGCCCACGCGCACGGCCTCGAGGCCAGCCTCGTCGAAGCCCTGGCGTTCGAAGAAAGCGCGCACGGCCCGCACCTCGTCCGACACCACGTCTCCGTCGGCGCGCGCGACTTCGACGAACAGCGGGGTGAGGGCCGCCGCCAACGCCGCCTGCTCCGGCGTCGCGGAGGGCTTCGGTTGCCGGGCCCGGTGCTGGCGGCGGCTGCGGAGGTGGGGCGTCGGCTCTGCCAACAACTCGGCCGTCGTCTTCGGGCGCTCGGAGCGCGGGCCGCCCAGGTCACGGTCGAAGACGAGGTGGCCGAGCAGGGCGCCGACCACGACGAGGCCGACGACGATCAGCGGCGGCCACTCGAGCAGCATCGCCAGGCACCCGCCGATGCCGGCGCCCAGCACCTTGCCGAACACGCAGCCAAGCGTACTCCAACGGCTTACGAGCTGGCCGTCTTCTGCCGGGTGACCGTCGCGCTCATCGGTGCAGCCGAGCGACACGTCAAACTCCGAGCCATGGATGACGCGAACGCGGCCGGGCGCGACCGGGTGACTGAGGCCTCAGCCCTTCTTGAGCGACAACAGCCCGATGATGCCGGTGCCGAGGGCGGCGATGGAGTCGCCCGCGATGAGCCCGCCGCCGAGCAGCGAGGTCGTCGACATGTCCTCTGGCAGCGCCTCGCCTTCCTTCGCTGGAGGCGTGTTGCGCTTCGTCCACCAGTTGACGAAGGACGACACCGAGCCGCCCGCCGCGAACCAGGCGCTCGTGCTGAAGCCCACGAAGCCGGCGAACGACGACGCGTACGGAGACGGCACCAGGAAGCAGTCGAAGACGAAGTCGAAGCCGAAGCCGAGGCGCGTCTTCACCCAGGCCCGATAGCCCTCGTGCTGCTTCACCACCTTGCGGATGACTTCCGTGATGAGGCCGATGGAGAAGCCGACGAGCATCGCGGGAATCTGGAACGCCTTCGGCTGGGTGATGCTGCGCACCGCGCCGGCGATCTTCAGCGTCATCGCGCTCTGCCACTGGCCCGACCCGCCGCCGTCGACCTTGAGCTCCGGGTATGCCGTCATGAAGAGCTTCGCCATGTAGACGGACAGCACCGCGCCCAGGAAGACGCCGATGACCTGGTAGCGGAACTGGTGCGTGCGGTTGGTGCCCAGGCGCCAGCCGGTCGAGCGGTCCTGCTGCATGTCGCCGCCGATGGCGGTGACGACGAAGACGATGCTCGCGGCGATGAGGCCCTCGATGGGCGCTTTGAGGCCCACCAACGCCATCAGCACGACGCTCACCACGAAGGCCGACGAGATGGGGTTCGAGTCGGTGATGCCGAACGAGATGCCGTTGACGAGCATCATCGCGAACGACAGCGCCAGCGCGAGCAGCACCCAGCCGAGCGACACGTCGAGCAGGCCCACCGAGACGAACACCAGCATGCCGCCCCAGAAGGCGAGCCAGAGCACCAGCCGCGTGGTGTTGGTGCGCTTCCACGCCTCACCGGGCGCGACGGCGGCGGGCGCCTCCTCGGTGGCCCTGCGGAGGCGCAGCGCGGCCTGCTTCAAGATGAGGGCGATGTCGACGACGGCGGCGCCCATGATGGTGCCCAGCGCGACGAGGAAGGCGAACTTGCGGAAGGGCTCCTTCTCGCCGAGCCAGCCCTCGGCCCGCAGCCACGGCGTCAACGAGTCCCACACCACCGCGTAGACGATGGCGGGCACGGTGACGCGCGCCCCGAGAATGATGCCCGCTCCCACCGTCGAGACGCTCAGGTCGAGCGAGAGCAGCTTGCCGATGACTCCGGGCTCGTACTTCTGGCCCGCGGCTTCGGCGGCCTTCGCCGCGGCGGCTTCGGAGTGGCCCAGCCGCTCCATCACCAGCGGCAGCGCGGTGCCCAGGCCGATGCCCGAGGCGAGCTGCCCGACGCTGCGCCTCAAGAGCCGGACGTCGGTGAGCGCGCGGAGAATGTTCGCCACCGCCAGGCCCGACGGATAGGTGAGCTGCAGCCGGTCGACGAGCAGCGGGGTGAAGATCATGCCCACGCCGACGCCGAACATGCCCACCGAGAGGAAGTAGAGAATGAGCTTCCACACCGGAGGCTCTTCGAGGCCCAGCCACACCATCGCCTGAATGAGCACGCCCATCGCGGCCATCGAGGCGACCGACGCGGCGGCGGTCTGCATGTAGTTGGCGCCGTGTTTGCCCTCGGGCCCGTAGAAGTAGGTGATGGTCGACCCGAGAATGCCGGCCAGCACCTGCCCGCCCACGAAGAACCCGAGCGAGAAGTTCATGTAGCTGGCGGTGATGCCCCCCAGGGGGCCGAGCACCAGCACGGCGATGGCGGCGAGGAAGACGTAGTAGCGGGTGGTGCCCAGCGGGAACCAGCGCGCGAAGAGGCGCGGGCTCGGTGCGGCGGTGTCGGTCGTCACGTGGAAGTCGTCCCCTCGTGGAAAGGCGCGGGCTTGTAGCGCCTTTTGAGGGCCGCGGGGCAACGTCAGCGGGCCGTGGTGCGCAGCGTAAGCGCTCGCAGGCGCGCGATGAGCTCGGCGTCGCCCGGGAGGGGCGCCGTGCTGGCGATCTTGAGCTGCTCGAGGGTCCACGCGACGGTCGCCGGGTCGACCCCCGCGTCTTTGCGGCCAGCGTCGGCGAACCCGAACAGGTCGAGGTTGTCGGTCGTCCGGTGGCCGAAGTCGTAGCCCGCGAGGACGGCGCCCCCTGTCAGGAAGAGCCCCCGCGACCGCGCGAAGAACGCCTCGATCAGCTCACGCTGCAGGGCGGTCAGTCGTGGAGTCATCGAGCAACCCGTCCTTCCGCCACCCGTCGATCAGCCAGTTCCAGAAGGCACGTTTGCGGCCGAGGTGCCGGTTGATGTGCTCCCAGTTGGCGAGGAGCTCGCCGAGGCGCACGTACGACCAGATCTCACCCCACCGCGCCTCGCGCAGCAGCAGCCCCTGCCACTGCGCCCGCACGGCCGGGTCCGGGTCGAGGAGCCGCTGCTGGAAGTCCTCTTCCGAGAGCTCGACGCTCCAGAGGAACCACGGCCGTGAACTCATGAAGTGAAAGCGTAGCCTGAGGTCGCCGTTCGCACGAAGCGACGCTCGCCACCGCCCCCGCCGTGGGGGATACAGGGGCCATGACGACCCGCGTCCGTGCCCGGGAGCTCGGCCTGCCGCTTGGCCGCTTCAAGCCGGGCCGCTTCAACGCCATCACCGACGTCGAAGGGGTGCTCGTCGGCCACTCGACCATCATTCGTGGCGACCCCGGTCCCCTCAAGCCCGGGCATGGCCCCGTGCGCACCGGCGTCACCGCCATTCTCCCGAACGAGTCGAACATCTTCATGGAGCGGCTCGCCGGTGGCGCCTTCGTGCTCAACGGCGCCGGCGAGGTGTCGGGCCTCACGCAGGTCGTCGAGTGGGGCCTGCTCGAGACGCCGATTCTCCTCACCAACACCATGTCCGTCGGCGCCGTCTCCGACGCGGTGGCCCGCCACATGGTCGAGCAGCACCCCGGCATCGGCAGTGAGCACGACGTCATCATTCCCGTCGTGGGCGAGTGCGACGACAGCTACCTCAACGACATCGCCGGCCGGCACGTCACCGAGGCGCACGTGCGCGAGGCCATCGCCAACGCGAAGACCGGCGTCGTGCCCGAGGGCTGCGTCGGCGGCGGCACGGGCATGATCACCTGCGACTTCAAGGCCGGCATCGGCACCTCGTCGCGCAAGCTGCCGCAGGTCTTCGGCGGGTACACGCTGGGCGTGCTGGTGATGAGCAACTTCGGGAAGATGCACAACCTGCGGGTCGCCGGGCTGCCCGTGGGCGAGTTCCTCGCCGAGAAGTTCAAGCACCTGCCGAGGCGCCAGTTCAGCTACGGCTCGATCATCGCGGTGGTGGCCACCGACGCGCCGCTGCTCCCGCACCAGCTGACGCGGTTGTGCAAGCGCGTGGCCCTCGGCATCGGCCGCGTCGGCTCGTACGCCGCGCACGGCTCGGGTGAGATCATCGTCGGCTTCTCGACCGCCAACGTGGTGCCGAGGCGCACGAAGAAGATGGTCTACAAGATGAAGCTGCTGCTCGATCAGCGGCTCGACCCCCTCTACGAGGCCGTGATGGAGGCCACCGAAGAGTCGATCCTCAACTCGTTGTGCATGGCCACGCCGATGGCAGGC
>JANRKQ010000041.1:0-3066 GCA_033763395.1 Myxococcaceae bacterium | reverse complement strand
CGGGCTGGGCACGCGCACCACCGCGACGGCGCCGTTCGCCAGCGCCACGCCGTGGAACGTCTCGTCTGCGTGGACCTCGAGGGTGGTGAAGGGCTCGGCTGGACGCTCGGCGTCGACCCGCTGCCAGCGCACGGACAGCGTCGTGCCGTCGACCGGCTTCGAGAGGAGCGCCAGCTCGGGCGGGGCCGCGGCGAGCGCGAGGAGGACGACAAAGACCATGGTGACGACCTACCTCGCCCGCAGACGAGGCGTCATCCCACGCGGCGCCAGGTGTCACCGGGAGGACTCGGCGCACGCGCCAGGGGCCCCGCGCTGCTTCGGCGGGCTGCCGTGCCCTGGGCGACAGACCGTGTCGCGACCTTGGGGTTGCACACCTCTGGGGCTCACCGAAGCGCTCGTGCGCCCGGCTCGTCGGGCCTGGGCGGCGCGTCGGCGACGGTGGGAGGCGCGGCGAACCGGGTCGCGGCGAACAGCCGTGCCTGCTCGTGGTTCCTCACCCAGGGGGCGTCGCCCTTGAGCAGCTCCACGTCTTCGGTGAGCGCTCCGCCCTCGTAGTCGTAGCGCTGGGTGATGCGGTACCGGTCGAAGGGCGCCATCGAGCTCACGCCGGCGGCGAGGAACCGGAGCTCGGCGCTGCGGAACTCCCGGTCAGCGCTCACCGTGCCCTCGCCCAGGGTCGACGTCAGGGTGCCCGAGACGCGCCCGCCCGGGTCGGCTGGCTGGAAGGCCTGCTCGAAGAAGAACGTCTGCAGCCGGGGGCCGGCGCTCCCGTCGTACTCGGGGTGGAGCCGGCGCATCGTCTTCACCGACACCCAGTGGGCGCCGAGGCGGCGCTGCTCGACCGAGAACTCGTAGTCGAAGGCCTCGCGGCGCACCCACTGCCCGCCTTCGAGCCGCTCACAGGCCCCGCGGCCCACCCAGACGAGCGTGGTTCCTTCAGGGGTCGCCTCTCGCGACAGCGGGACCCAGGGTGAAGCCCCTGCACAGCCCAGCATCGTCAGGCACAGCGTCGTCAGCGTTCGTTTCATGGTGCCGCTCCGTGGTTCGTGACGCGCGTGGGTGCGCGCCGGTACGCCCACCATGGCCACGGTCGAGGCGCTCAACAATCAGGTGATTCGTCCATAGACTGTTGTGCCCATGACAACGAACCGCGTCGAGGCTCTCAGGGCATTCCGTGCCGTCGCCGAGCTCAAGAGCTTCACGGCCGCCGCCCGCCGGCTCGCGATGGACAAGTCGCAGGTGAGCCGAATGGTGCAGCGCCTCGAGCAGGGCCTCGGGGTGGCGTTGCTGGTGCGCACGACGCGCTCGGTGCGGCCCACCGCGGAAGGCGATGCGCTCCTCGGGCGGGTCGGGCCCGCGCTGGAGGAGATCGACCGGGCGCTCGAGGCGGCCGGCGAGGCGTCGGTGCAGGAGCGCGGAGAGGTCGTGATGACCACCACGTCGGACCTGGCGCACGCGTGGCTCGCGAAGGCGCTGGTCGGGTTCCGGCAGACGCACCCCCTGGTCCGCGTGCGTCTCGTGCTGACGAACGAGGTGGTCGACCTGAGTCGCGCCGAGGTCGACCTCGCCTTACGGGTTGGCCGGCCGGGTGGCGAGAACGTGGTGGCGCGGCGGTTGGGTGAGCTGGCCGCCGGGTTCTACGCTTCGCCCGCCTACCTCGAGCGCCGGGGCACGCCGACGAGGCTGGAGCAGCTGGCCGCGCACGAGGGGCTGTGGCCGATGCCACGGAGAGGCCAACGGGCGTTCGCGCCGCCGACCCCACCGGTGAGCGCCGCCGTGACGTGCGCCGACTTCGCCTTCCTCGCCGAGGTGGCCCGCGCGGGCGGAGGCGTCGCGCTGCTGCCGTTGGTGTTGGCCGAGCGCCACGTGTCTCTGGGCAGCCTCGTGCGCGTGCTCCCGTCGGTCACGTTCGGGGGCGCGCCGCTCTTCCTCGTGTCCCGGGCGGTGCGCTCGCTCCCGTCGCGGGTGGCCTCGCTGCGGACGTATCTGCTGGGGCTCGTGGTTGCCTGAGCCGACGATGACTCCCGAGGTCCCTCAGGCGCGGGTCCGACGCGCGCTCCAAAGATGGAAGGCCGGGCTCGTCGAGCTGTTCGCACGAAACAGCTCACATGATGGGCCCATGGGTCGATCGGCTCATGGCCGGTCGCGAACGAACACCGGCGTTCCTCAGGAGCGCCAGGGCGGTGCCACCAGCCGCCGGCCATCGGGCGCTCGGAGTACGGTGGCGTCGTCGGCCTCGCCCTTCGCGCGGTCCCACAGCTGGCACGTCACCGCCTCGTGCGCCTGGTCGAGCCCCTCGCAGTAGTTCGTGAAGAGGCAGCGGCGCACCTCGTCCCCCCGGCCCGCCCGCACCTTGGCGAACCAGTCGGGGTCCGCGAGCGTCTGCCGGGCCGAGGCGACGAGGTCGGCCGTGCCCGACGTGAGCACGGCTTCAGCCTGCTGGAAGGTGGCGATGCCGCCGCACGCGACGATGGGCGTCTGATGGCCTGCCGCGCGCACCGCCCGGGTGATGTCGGCGATGGCGGGCAGGTTCCGGCCGAACGGGCCCGGCGCCCCGATGTTCGTCGTCGGCATGCACTCGTGCCCCGAGGGGCCCGTGTACGGGTAGGCGGCGTGGCCCACCTTCGGCACCTTCGCGTCCTCGAACTTCCCGCCGCGCGACAACGACAGAAAGTCGAGGCCGGCCTCGGCGAAGCGCGTCGCGAAGTAGGCCGCCTCGTCGACGTGGGAGCCACCCTCGATGATCTCATCCGCCAGGAAGCGGCAGCCCAGTGCGTCCCGCGTGCCCACCACGTCGCGCACCGCTCGAATCACCTCGAGCGGGAGCCGCACGCGCGCCTCACGGGAGCCGCCATAGCCATCGCTGCGGGTGTTTCGTGCCGAGAGGAAGCTCGCCATCGTGTACGCGTGGGCGAAGTGCAGCTCGATGCCATCGAAGCCGGCGTCGAGGCAGCGCCGGGCCGCGTCGGCGAACAACCCCGGCAACACCCTCGGCAGCTCGGCGACGTGGGGCAGGTGGGTGTCGGTGACGCGCTCGCGGGAGCCGAAGCGGAAGGCCTCACGCTC
>JANRKQ010000040.1:0-53619 GCA_033763395.1 Myxococcaceae bacterium | reverse complement strand
GCGGCGCTGCAGCTCGGCGGTGTGCTCGGCCGGCAGCGACAGCCAGGTGCCGATGCCCTCGAAGACGCCGTGAGGCACGACCAGGCGCAGCTCCCGGACGTTGCGGGCGACGTGCAGCTGGGCGCGCACCTGGGCGAAGAGCTCGAGCGCGTGCAGCGACGCGAAGAGGAGCTGGCTGACGAGCTCCCAGCGGTGGGTGCGCTGAACGATGGGGTGGTCGGCCAGCGGCAGCAGCGCGTTCTCGAAGAACCCCAGATCAGACACGCCCACCGTCGACAGCGTGAAGGGCAACGGCGCGCCGAGGAGCGCCTCGAGGCCGGCGGGCCCTGCGACGTAGCGCTCGAGCGCCCCGAAGGCCGGCTGCCGAATGAACTGCGCCAGGGGCTGAGCGGTGCGCACGGTGGCGACGTTGAGGCTCTTCACCGTGGCGAGGCGCGGCTCGTCGAGGAAGGCCGACAGATCGGCCGAACGAGAGCCGAAGCCGAACGTCAAGGCGTGGAGGAACCCGTCGACGAAGGTGGACGCGGCCGGGTCGGCGAGGAACTCGAGCGGCCCCAGCCACCGCCGCGAATGATCCTGCACGAGGCGCCGCAGGTGCCGGCGCTCGGCCCCGCTCAGCTGCCCCCGGGCCGCCAGCGCGATGACCTCGGCGCGTGGGTCGCCCTGCTCCGCCAGGAAGTCGGCGTAGACGAGGCGCGGCTCGAGCTCGAACGGGCGTTGGGCGATGCGGCGCAGCAGCTCGTCTTCCGTCACCCTGACAAGCCTACCCCGCGTCGGGCGCAGCGGCAGGGGCGGCTTCGGGCGGTGGCGGCGGGGGCCTGGCGGCCTCGGCCGCTTTGCGCGCGGCCTCGTCGGCGGCCTCCTTCTTCATCGCGGCCTCGGCCTCGTCGGCCAGCGGGCAGCTCTCGAGCCCGACGGCCTGGGCTTCCTTGCGGAGGAGCTGCACGCGGTCGGCGCTCGACATGCTCCCCACCGAGACGAACATCTTCTTCGCCTTGGGCGAGAACACGTTCTCCCAGAGGTACGACTTGATCTTCTCGGACTCTTCGGCGGGCTCGGCGTTCGGCGGGATCTTCGCGCGCGCGCGGACGTTACAGACCGTCTCGACGTCGCTCTTGTAGCCACTGCATCCCCCGACGACGAACGACGCCATCACCACTGCCAGTGTGCGTGTTGTCATGCGGGTGACGGTACAGCGCTCCTGTACGACGCGGTGGAGTGCGTTCGTCAGCGTGACGCAGCCGCCCTCGACAGCGGCGACTCGAGGGCCGCACGCTCTCGGCTTTCCTCCCGGAAACGACGAAGCGGAGCGCCCGAGCCGTCCGGAGCGCTCCGCCACGAAGAGAGCCAGCGCTTCGACTCAGCCGAGGAAGCCGCGCGCGATGCCCATCAGCTCGACGTTGGCCGCCACCGACTTGGCGAAGGCCTCCTTCTCGCTGGCCGACAGCTCGAACTCGAACACCTTCTCGGCGCCCTTCGCCGACAGCACCACGGGCACGCCGACGAACGCGTCCTTCACGCCGAACTCACCCTGGAGCTCGACCGAGCACGGCAGCACGCGCTTCTGGTTGCGAACGATCGCCTCGACCATGAGGCAGGTGCCGGCGCCGGGCGCGAGCCACGCCGAGGTGCCGATGAGGGCCGTGAGCGTCGCCCCGCCCTTCTTGGTGTCCTCGACGACCTTCGTGAGCTGCTCGGCCGAGAGGAACTTCGAGACCGGCACGTTGCCGATGGTGGCCGTCGAGAGCACGGGCACCATGTCCTTGTCGGTGTGGGCGCCGAGCACGATCGCGTGCACGTCTTCCACCGACACGCCGGCGGCCATCGACAGGTAGGTGCGGAAGCGGGCCGAGTCGAGCACGCCGGCCGAGCCGATGACGCGCTCGCGGGGGAAGCCGGTGACCTGCTTCGCCACGAAGACCATCGCGTCGAGCGGGTTCGAGACGACGATCAGCACCGAGTCGGGCGCGTGCGTCTTCACGTTCTTGCAGATGTCGCGCACGATGCCCGCGTTGATGTTGATGAGCTCTTCGCGCGACTGCCCTGGCTTGCGGGGCACGCCGGCGGTCATCACCACCACGTCGGCGCCCGCCATCGCCTCGGGCTTGTCGGTGGCGACGAAGGTCGTGTTGTTGAAGCCCTCCCACGCGCCGCACTGGGTGAGGTCGAGCGCGCGCCCCTCGGCCGCCGTGGCCTTGAGATCGATGAGCACGAGATCGCCGAGCTCCTTGAGCACGGCCCACTGCGCGACCGCCGCGCCGACGTTTCCACCTGCACCAACGATCGCAATCTTCGGACGCTTGATCATGTTCGTTCCTCTTTCGTGTTGGGTGAGCGTCTGGCTCACATGTTGGCGATGATCGCCTTGCCGAACTCGCTGCACTTCACTTCGGTCGGGTTGTGGCCTTCGAGCTTCATGAGGCGCGCGAAGTCGTAGGTGACGGTGCGCTTCGAGATCGCGCCGTCCATGCCCTTGATGATGAGGTCGGCGGCCTCGTTCCAGTGCATGTGCCGGAGCATCATCTCGGCCGAGAGGATGACCGAGCCCGGGTTCACCTTGTCCTGGTTGGCGTACTTGGGCGCGGTGCCGTGGGTCGCCTCGAAGACCGCGTGGCCGGTGACCGAGTTGATGTTGCCGCCGGGCGCGATGCCGATGCCGCCGACCTGCGCGGCGAGCGCGTCGGACAGGTAGTCACCGTTCAAGTTGAGCGTGGCGATGACGTCGAACTCGTCGGGCCGCGTGAGCACCTGCTGGAGCGTGATGTCGGCGATGGCGTCCTTGATGACGATGCCGGCGCCCGGCTTGCCCTCGGGGATCTTGCACCACGGGCCGCCATCGAGCAGCTCGGCGCCGAACTGCTCGCGCGCCACCTTGTAGCCCCAGTCGCAGAACGCCCCCTCGGTGTACTTCATGATGTTGCCCTTGTGGACCAGCGTCACCGACTTGCGCTTGTTCTGGATCGCGTAGGTGATGGCGCTGTGCACGAGGCGCTCGGTGCCGAGGTAGCTGACGGGCTTGAGGCCGACGCCGACCATCAGGCCCACCTCGCGCCTGGCCATGCCGACGCCCTCGAGCGCGCCCTGCCACTCGGTCGAGGCCTTCTGGGTGCCGAAGCGGATCTTCGCGAAGTCCTTCGGGAAGTTCGCCTGCCAGAACTCGAGCACCTTCTGGGCCTCGGGCGTGCCGGCGGCGTATTCGATGCCCGCGTAGATGTCTTCGGTGTTCTCTCGGAAGATCACCATGTCGACCTTCTCGGGCGCCTTCACCGGCGAGGGCACGCCCTTGAAGTAGCGCACGGGCCGCAGGCACACGTAGAGGTCGAGCATCTGCCGGAGCGCGACGTTGAGCGACCGAATGCCGCCGCCGACGGGCGTGGTGAGCGGGCCCTTGATGCCGACGAGGTACTCACGGAACGCGGTGATCGTCTCGTCGGGGAGCCAGTTGTTGACGCTCTTGAACGCCTTCTCGCCCGCCAGCACTTCCTTCCAGTGGATCTTCCGCTCGCCCTTGTAGGCCTTGTCGACGGCGGCATCGACGACCATCTGCGAGGCGCGCCAGATGTCGGGGCCGGTGCCATCGCCCTCGATGAAGGGGATGACGGGGTTCTTCGGGACGTTCAGCTTGCCGTTCGAGATCGTGATCTTTTCGCCGGTCGACATTGCGGGTTCCCTCTTGGAAAAAGGCGCGCGCACCTTGTCAGGGGCCCGCACTTTTTCAACGACAACCTGAAGCACCCTGACGCGTTGTGCAGGCCCGCTGCATCGGTGTAGTCACCTGCCTGATGCCTCAGGCCACCGAACGTCTCCAGAGCCCCGGCGCGCTGCTGCGCCTCGACCGCGGCACCAACACCCTCAAGGAGCGCAGGTACCAGGTGACGGTGACGGCCGGGCCTGACGCCGGGCTCTCGAAGCCCATCGAGGGCCGGGTGGTGGTGGGCTCGCACGAAGACGCGGGCCTGGTGCTCAAGGACACGACGGTGTCGCGGTACCACGTCGAGCTCGACGCGCGGCCCGACGGCGTGCTGGTGCGCGACCTCGAGTCCACCAACGGCACGTACCTGGCCGGCAACCGCATCAGCGAGATGATCGTCGAGGATCAGGCCACGGTGACGGTCGGCAAGACGACGCTGCGGGTCGGCATGGTCGAGGCCGATCTGGGGCTCCCGGCGGCGCAGGCCACGTTCGGGCCGGCCATCGGTGCGGCGCCGTCGATGAAGCAGCTGTTCGGCATTCTCGAGAAGGTGGCGCCGACGGACTCGACGCTGTTGCTGCTCGGCGAGACGGGCACCGGCAAAGAGGTGTTGGCCCGGGCGATTCACACCAAGTCCCGGCGTACGGCGCGGCCCTTCGTCGTCGTCGATTGCGGCGCGGTGGCGCCCACGCTCATCGAGAGCGAGCTCTTCGGGCACGTGCGCGGCTCCTTCACCGGCGCGGTGAGCGATCGCAACGGCGCCTTCCTCGAGGCCGACGGCGGCACCATCTTCCTCGACGAGATCGGCGAGCTGCCGCTCGAGCTGCAGCCCAAGCTGTTGCGCGTGCTCGAGGCCGGCACGGTGCGGCGCGTGGGCGAAGACAAGTACCGCCGGGTCGACGTGCGCGTGGTGGCCGCGACGCACCGCGATCTCGAGAAAGAGGTCGAGGCCGGGCGCTTTCGGCGCGATCTCTACTACCGCCTCGCCGTGGTGCTGGTGACGGTGCCGCCGCTGCGCGATCGCCTCGACGACATTCCGCTGCTGACGCACCACTTCGTGCAGGGCATGGGGCGCGGCGACTTCGAGCTGCCCCGGGGCCTGCTGGCGCGCTTCTCGGCCTACCACTGGCCCGGGAACGTGCGCGAGCTGCGCAACCTCGTCGAGCGCTCGCTGGCCGGCGCCGACGTCGACACGCTGCCCGGAGAGTCTCCGCTCGCCCAGCGCACCCACAGCTCGAGCGAGAACATCACCGACTTGCCCTTCAAGGAGGCCAAGGAGCGCCTCGTCGAGTCGTTCACCAAGGAGTACCTGGTGGCGCTGCTCGAGAAGTGCAACGGCAACATCAGCCAGGCGGCCCGCGAAGCTGGCATCGCGCGCAACTACGTGCACCGGCTGGTGGCGAAGTACGGGCTGAAGGGCCACGACTAGCGGTCCGGTCAGCCCACCTCGCTGCGGCGCGTCGAGCGGGAATGCCCACCATGACCGTAACGGCCCGCGGCCCGTTGTCCCGCTTCACCGAGGGCCTGCCCCGGCCCTTCTGGTTCCTCTGGGCGGGGCTCCTCGTCAACCGAACCGGCAGCTTCATCGTGCCGATGATGACGGTGTACCTCACGCGCGAGCGCGGGCTGACGCTCGTGCAGGCGGGCACCATCGTCGCGATGTACGGCGCGGGCTCATTCGTCGGCACCACGCTGGGCGGCTGGCTGGCGGATCACCTCGGCCGTCGGGCGACGCTGTTGGTGAGCCTGGTGTCGTCTTCGGCGTTGATGGTGGCGACGGGCCAGGCCCGCGACGAACGCGCCCTCACCGCCCTCGTCTTCGCGCTCGGCCTGTGCGCCGATCTCTTCCGGCCGGCGAGCCAGGCGCTCGTGGCCGATCTCGTCTCGCCCGAACACCGGGTGAAGGCCTTCGGCACGCAGTATTGGGCCATCAACCTCGGCTTCTCGTTCGCCGCCGTCGTGGGAGGCTTCGTGGCGCGCCAGGGCTTCTCGGTGCTGTTCCTGGCCGACGCGGCCACTACACTCGCCTGCGCGGCGCTCGTGTTCGTCGGCGTTCCCGAGACGAAGCCGCAGGCCCCGCCGACCCGCTTGCCGGGCTCGGTGCTGACGCCCTTCCTCGACGCGCGGTTCGCGCCGTTCCTGGCGGTCAACCTGGTGATGGCCTTCGTCTTCCTCCAGCACCTCACCGCGCTGCCGAAGGACATGGCCGACAAGGGGCTGGGCCCCGAGGCGTTCGGCCTGGTGCTGGCGACGAACGGAGTCTTGATCGTGCTGCTCCAGCCGCTCGTGCTCGGCCACGCCACGCGCGCGCCCCGGGGTCGGTCGTTGGCCTTCGCGGCGCTCTTGACGGGCCTGGGCTTCGGGGCAACGGCGCTGGCCGAGTCGACGCTCGCGTTCGCCCTGACGGTCGCGGTGTGGACGGTCGGAGAGATCGTCATGGCGCCGGTGAACTCAGCGGTGGTGGCGGAACGCGCTCCGGTGCACTTGCGAGGGCGCTACCAGGCGGCGTTCGGGCTCACCTGGAGCGTGGCGTTCATGGCGGCTCCGGTGGCGGGGCCCCGGGTGATCGAGCGCACTGGGCTTCCGGGCTTCTGGGCGACGTGCCTCGTACTGGGGCTCGGCGCGGCGCTCGCGTTCCTGGCGCTGGAGCGACCCGCCACGAGCTCGCCGTGACGACCGCACTCGTGCGCCGCGCGAGTCCTCCCGCCATGACGAAGTCCGTCACCCTTCCCGGTGCCGCTTCGCCTTGGCCAGGGAGAGCTGATCGCCCGGGCTGCCACGGCTCGCCCTTGGGAGCCGATTCCTCTACGGTGTCTTCGTCATGCTCGCTCTCGTGCTCTCCGTCGGTGTCGGCCTGGTGCTCGCGCAGGATCCGGCGAGCGACCCGGCACCCGCGGGTGATCCAGCCCCGGCCCCCGCGACCGACCCGGCGGCGGCGTCTGCGCCCACGAGCGGAGGGAGCGGCACGGATCCGGCGGTGAGCGCCATGAAACGCCAGGCCGACGAGCTGGCCCGCGCCGCTGCGAAGCTGAAGGACCTTCCGGCCGCCGAGCGCGACAAGGCCGCCGAGGAGCTGCGCAAGAAGGCTGCCGCCCTCGTGGGAAGCCCGGTCGTTCCACCGAAGGACTTCAACCTCGACGACTACTACGCGTTGTCGGACGCCGAGCAGGCGCTGGTGGTGTCACGCTCGTTCTTCGAGGCGCTCGTCACCGGAGACGCCGGCCGCGTCGTTGACTTCGCCGGTCTGCCCTTCATGCTCGAAGACAAGAAGATCGAGCGCTCGGACGAGCTGCGATCGACCTGGGCCAAGCACCTGCGCAGCAAGCGCACCGATCTGATCGCGCTCTACGGCATCGAGGTCTTCACCCCGGCCGAGATGGAGAAGAAGTACGGCCAGCCCCCTGCCCGCCTGAAGTCCTGGACGTGGCGCGGCGGCGGGCCCACCTTCCTCGCGGTCGCGAACCTCTCGGGGCGCGCGGCCATCGTGCAGCTCAAGCCGGTCGGAGCCACCTGGCAGGTCGTCGCCTACCACGACTGATCACGGCGTCGGGTTGGCGGCCTTGAGGGCGGCGAGCTCGTCATCCGAGGGAAACGACGTCACCAGCCAGCGCTCGGGCCACAGCCCCGGCTCTGCGACGAGCCGCCCACCACACACGCGCATGACGGTGTCCCACGTCGCGCGAACCACGTCGGGCTCGGGGTCGCCGTCGTCTTCCACCACCGTCAGCATCACTTCATCGGTCCTGGGGAGCAGCGTCGGCACGCCCTTCGCCCACGAACCGAAGGTGCGCACGCGGCCCTCGGGGTCTCGGAACGCGGTGTAGGTCGCGACGAAGACCTCGCGCCCGGTGCGGGTGAACTCGGCCTCGAGCGCCTCTTTCTGCTGCGCGTGGAGCTCGATCGGAACCTGGGCCGCCAGCATGCGCAGCTCCGCGGCCAGCGGCCCGTCGAACGAGGGGTGGAACACCGACCAGTCGCGATCGCGCAGCACGAGGGGGGCGCTGCTGATGGGGCGCGGCTCCTTGAGTCCCATCTTCATGAGCGTGACGAACTCGGACAGCCCGGCCTCGTCGTCGGCGCCCGTGACGATCAACGTGTCCCGGTTGGGCACGCCCGCGACCGGCGCCCCCTTGAGGTCGAGGGACACGAAGAGCTCTGGCAACAACAGCCTCGCCGGATCGTGCGAGTCGCGAAACGGCGACACGTACACGCGAGGGGCCGCACGCACGAACGGCTGCTTCGAGATCGCGCGCAGGTTGCCCAGGGCGACGGGAACCAGCTCGTCGAACGTCGTCTTCCAGTCGGTGAAGTGGTGACCGAGGCAGTCGGCCACCGAGGTCGGCAGGTCGATACACAGGCTCACGGCGAGCCAATCGGCGAGCGGGCGGTGCGGAAGCTCTGGGAGCGCCTGCCCCACGTCGAGCTCCTTGCCGAACTGCTGGCGCATGCGCAGCCCGATCAGGTTCGGGTACAGCCGATCGCGCACTCGCGGCAGGAGCGACCCCTTCATAGCCTCGAGGTCCGAGAACGACTCCACGTCGGTCAGCGCCGGGGAGGCAAAGCGCTCGATGACGCGCCTCCGGTGCTCCTTCGGGAGCGACGAGTACTCCTCCCAGGCGTTCGCGAGGCTCAACACCGCGACGGTCTCGCCCTTCGCGTTCCCGACGACGATTCGATTCAGCGCCTGATCGAGCGTCAGCGCGCGCGTCTCTCCGCGCTCGCGGAGGTGAGCGATGACGGCTTCGCCGAAGGCCTTCTTGCTGGGGGCTCCACCGAGCAGCCAGTCCAAGAAGCCCATGGGGTTCGGGCGCTCAGCTCACCTTCGAGGCGAACTCGGCCAGGCGGGCGAGGCCCTTCTCGATGATCGCCTGCGAGGTGGCGAACGAGAAGCGCAGGTACCCTTCGGCGCCGAACGGCTCCCCAGGCACGGCCGCGAGCAGGAAGTCCTCGAGCAGCACCTCCGAGATCCGCATCGAGCCGGTGAGCGTCTGACCCTTGTACGACTTGCCCACGAGCTCGCCGATGTCGGCGAAGCAGTAGAACGCGCCGTCGGGCCGGGGGCACTTCACGCCGGGAATGCGCGACAGGCCGTCGGCCATCACCTCGCGGCGCTTCGCGTACTCCTTCACCATCGCGAAGAGCGGCTCCTGGGGGCCTTTCAGCGCGGTGACGGCGGCCTTCTGAATCACCGAGGTGGCGTTCGAGGTCGACTGATCCTGCACCATCTGCATGCCGGCGATGAGCTCCTTCGGGCCGGCCGCGTAGCCGAGCCGCAGGCCCGTCATCGCGTACGCCTTCGAGAACCCGTTCACCACCACGGTGCGCGGCGCGAGATCGGGCGCGACGTTCGCGATGTTCTGGAAGCCACCCTCGACGTAGAGCAGCCGCTCGTAGATGTCGTCGGACACCAGCAGGCAGTCGTGCCCGCGCACGGCGTCGGCGATCTCCGAGAGCGTCTGCTTCGAGTACACGCCGCCGGTGGGGTTCGACGGGCTGTTGAGGATCACCGCGCGCGTGCGGGGCGAGAGCGCCTTGCGGAGCTGCGACGGATCCGGCGCCCAGTTGTTGTGCGCGCTCGTCTCGACGATGACGGGCTCTCCGTCGGCCAGGCGCACCATGTCGGGGTAGCTCACCCAGTAGGGCGAGAAGATGATGACCTCGTCGCCCGGCGACAGGAGCGCCTGGAAGATGTTGTAGAGCGAGTGCTTCGCGCCCACCGAGACGAGGATCTGCTCCGGCGTGTAGTCGTGCTTGTTCTCGGCCTTGAGCTTCTCGACGATCGCCGCCTTCAGCTCGGGGATGCCGCCGGTCGCGGTGTACTTGGTGAAGCCCGAGTCGAGCGACGCTTTGATCGCGTCCTTGATGTGGGCCGGCGTGTCGAAGTCGGGCTCGCCCGCGGCGAACGAGACGACGTCGGCGCCTTTCGCGGCCAGCGCCTTCGCTTTGGCGTTGAGGGCGAGGGTCGGCGACGGCTTGGCGCTCTTGAGACGGTTCGCGGGTTTCATGGGGCTCATCCCTTGTTGGCGTACCTGGCACGGAGGCCGGCCGCGACGTTCGCAGGCACCAGCCCATCGACGTTTCCGCCAAAGCTGGCCACTTCACGCACCAGGTTCGACGAGACGTAGAAATAGTCTTCGCCCGTCATCATGAAGACGGTCTCGAACTCGGGGTCGAGCTTGCGGTTCATGTTCGCGAGCTGGAACTCGAACTCGAAGTCGCTGACGGCCCGCAGGCCGCGCAGCATCACCTTGATGCCACGCCGCTTGCCGTAGTCGACGAGCAGCCCCTGGAAGTCGTCGACCTCGACCCGCGCCTCGTCGGGGAAGGCGTCGCGAATGAACGCCTTGCGCTCGGCGGTGGTGAAGAGGGGCGTCTTCTTGGGGTTGACGGCGATCGCGACGATCAGCTTGTCGAACAGCTTCAGGCCCCGCTGAATCAGCGAGAGGTGGCCGTTGGTGAGCGGGTCGAACGAGCCCGGGTAGATGGCGACTGACACGGCGCGGCAGCCTCGTGCACGGGGCGCGGGCGGTCAATCGGAAGATTCGAACCGACGGGCCGTGCTATCGCGGCGCGCATGAAGGCACTGGTGATGACCGCGGGAGAAGGCCCGAGCGGCGTGGCGCTGAAGGACGCGGCGGCCCCATCGTGCGGCCCCGACGAGGTGCGGGTGGGCGTGAAGGCGAGCGCGCTCAACCGGGCCGATCTGCTGCAGACGATGGGGCTCTACCCGGCGCCGAAGGGGGTGCCTGCCGACATTCCCGGCCTCGAGTACGCGGGCGAGGTGCTCGAGGTGGGCGCGAAGGTGACGCGCTGGAAGGCGGGCGACCGCGTCATGGGCCTGGTGGCCGGCGGCGCGTGGGCGGAGCAGCTCGTCACCCACGAGCGCGAGGCGATGGCCATGCCTACGGGCTTCACCTTCGCGCAGGCGGCGGCCGTGCCCGAGGCGTTCGTGACGGCGTGGGACGCGATGGTGCTCCAGGGCGGGCTGCGCGCGGGCTCGACGGTGCTGATCCACGCGGTCGCGTCGGGCGTGGGGACGGCGGCGATTCAGCTCTGCGCGCTGACGGACGCGCGGGCCCTCGGGACGGGCCGGAACGCCACCAAGCTCGAGCGCGCGAAGGCCATCGGCCGGGTCGAGACGCTGCTGGTGAATGGCCAGGCGCCTGCGTTCGCGGAGTCGGTGAAGTCGCTCACCGGTGGCCGTGGCGTCGACCTCGTGCTCGATCTCGTCGGCGGCGACTGGGTGCCAGAGACCATCGACGCGATGGCGCCCCAGGCAACGCTGATGCTCGTCGGGCTGGTCGCCGGTGCCTCGGCCGAGGTCCCGCTGCGGACCGTGCTGGGCAAGCGGCTCCGGGTGATCGGCACCACGCTGCGGGCGCGGGCGCTCGAAGAGAAGATCGCCGTGGCGCGGGCCTTCGAGCAGCACGTCGTGCCGGCCTTCTCGAGCGGCACGTTGCAGCCCGTCGTCGAGCAGACGGTGCCCTTCCACGACGCGGCCGGCGCGCTCGAGCGCCTCGCCGCCAACGACACCTTCGGCAAGACCGTTCTCACCTGGTGACCTGACATGGCCTTCGATCCCAACGCAGCCGCGCTCAAAGACTCTGGCGTCTTCGGACTCCCCTTCTCACCCGACGACTCGAAGGTGGTGCTCATTCCCGTGCCGTTCGAGGCGACGACCTCATACGGCGGCGGCACGGCCGATGGGCCCAGGGCCATTCTCGAGGCGTCGAAGCAGGTCGACCTGTTCGACCTCGAGACCGGCAAGCCCTACGAGGCGGGCATCGCGATGCTCGACGAGAGCGCCGAGGTGCGCGCGTGGAACGATGAAGGCAAGGCGGTCGCAAGGCCGATCATCGAGTCGGGCGGAGTCGAGGCCGAGGCGAAGGCGCTCGCGCGGGTGAACGAGCTGTCCGAGAAGATGAACGGCTACGTCTACGAGACGACGAAGGCGTGGCTCGCGAAGCGGAAGATCGTCGGCGTGATCGGCGGCGACCACTCGACGCCGTTCGGTGCGATCAAGGCCTACGCCGAGACGTACCCGAAGCTCGGCCTCCTGCACCTCGATGCGCACGCGGATCTGCGCAGCGCGTACGAGGGCTTCACGTGGAGCCACGCGTCGATCATGCACAACGTGATCGAGCGGCTCCCGAACGTGACGAAGCTCGTGCAGGTCGGCATCCGCGACTTCGGAGAGGCCGAGTACGAGATGATCCTCGCGAACGAAGACCGCATTCACACCTTCTTCGACGCCCGGCTGGCGCACGCGAGGCTCGACGGCATGCCGTGGCGCGAGCTGGTGGATCAGATCGTCCAGCACCTGCCGCAGCACGTGTACCTCTCGTGGGACATCGACGGGCTCGACCCGGTGCTGTGCCCCAGCACGGGCACGCCGGTGCCGGGCGGCTTGTCGTTCCACCAGGCGACGGCGCTGCTCGAGGGCGTGGTGCGCGCGGGGAAGACGATCGTCGGGTTCGATCTGAACGAGGTCGCGCCCGACCCCGACGGCGGTGAGTGGGACGGCAACGTGGCGGCGCGGCTGCTCTACAAGATGATCGGCTGGACGCTGAAGTCGCGATGAAGTGGCTCGGGGTGGTGGTGCTGCTGTCGGCTTGCGGCACGAGCGGAGCGCGCGGGCCGTTTCCGGTCGATCAGGTCGGCTGCCGGACGATCAGCGGGGGCCGCATGCTGTGTCCCTTTGCCGTGTGCCAGGCGCCGCTGAACGGCACGTGCCCGTTCGCGAACACCGAGGCCGCGCCGCAGTACCCGCGGGTCGACGGGCCGTTCTTCCCCATCGATGGCGGGTTCGGCGCGTGCTGTTACCTGGTGGCGAACGAGCCGTAGGCCGTCACGACCTCGGCGGGAGTCCCTTCACCCGCGCTTGCGGAATGTTGGGGCTGGCTGGGTTCACTGCGAGCCGGTGCTGCGCGGGGAGCACGACGAGGTCGAGGTCCTTCATCGGGACGGCGCCCAGGAGCACCTCGTCACCGAGCACGAGCGCTCCGACGAAGCACTGGCGGTTCTCGAACGCGACGCGCACCGGCCCGACATAAGGGACGAGGTGCTTCGTCCCGTCGGCCGTCGTGACCTCGCGCGTCTCGGCCTGTTCGAGCCCCAGCTGCAGGCGCACATGTTCGGGAATGACCAGCATCAGCGCGCCCGTGTCCGCGAGGGCAGACACCGTCATGGCGGCCAACTCGGGCCTGGTTGGATTCGACAGTGACAGCTCCGCCTTCATGCAGCCCATTCCGTGATTCTCCTCGGAGCCCACTGACGAACTGAAACGTGGCCTTGAAACGGGAGTCTGCTCGTCAGAATACGGTGACGTAGTCGCCATCGTCGGTGCCTTCAGGGACACAGTTCAAGAACCCGTCCTCCTCCCGAACGCACCTGCCCGCAGGCGCCCAGTCCCCCAAACGAGTCCCATCGTGCAGGCGGGTCGTCGAAGCCAGCGGCTCCTCACTCATCAGCGTCGGCGCCGAAACGCAGCGCCTCAGCGAGATCGGCTCGAGACATTCGGATCCCGGC
Source organism: Myxococcaceae bacterium (assembly GCA_033763395.1). GTDB lineage: Bacteria > Myxococcota > Myxococcia > Myxococcales > Myxococcaceae > Xiheimicrobium. The sequence continues at coordinate 40,400 of JANRKQ010000040.1, read as the reverse complement.
GTCGTGGCCGCATCGCAGCGCTGCCACTCCAGCGCGGGCTGACGGCAGAAGGGGTGCGCATTCCCCTCGGGAGACCGCTCGAGGACCTCGGTTACACCGCCATCGGAAAGGACGATGACGAGAGTTCGACCGACGCGCTCTTCATCGAATACGGCGTGGGCCGAACGACCAGTGCCCTTCGCGCCAATGAGTCGTTCTTGTTGCCAGGCTCGGCCGGACTCCGATTCGGACCCGCCGTAGTCGATTGACCCAGCGGCTCGCAGTTCGTCACGAACCAGCGACAGCGTGCAGGCCCGGCAGTCGAAGCGTTGAAGGACCCATCTGGCATTGGCGAACCGGGGCGTCGGACTGGCGAGCGCGCGGACCCGCGCCACCAGTTGCTCCCAGTCGAGCTGCGCTTTCCGGCTACCCGGGACGTACCCGAGGACCCAGGCGCGCGGCACCACCGCTCGGTAGTTCGCGACTGCTACCGCATGGCCATCGGCGCTCTTCGTGCGCTCGTAGAACCCGCGCCCCGAGTGGGAGAGCACCCAGCCCCCGCTCGGATCGCGCCGAAGGAGCCAGAGGCCGCGCCCCGCCGCGGGGACGGATGCGCTCACGTCGCATGCCAACCTCTGTTGCAGCCCTACGGTAATGCGCGATCCGCCGGGGCTTCCCTTGAACACTTCGATGACCCCCAGCTCGGCGCTCGTTGGAGTTCGGGCGAGAACCTCGGCTTCGATCACGAGCTCTGCGTGGAAGACCTGCGCGTCGATGGGCTGGTCCGCAACGAACCCTGTCGCCGACGAAATCAGCAGCGTCAACCACGCGCCCACCGGGCTCCTACTCCGCGTTCCAGTCCGACGCGGGCAGCACCTTCCACCCGCTGTCGACCTTCCCGGACTTGAAGCGCACGACGCGCAGCGGCCACTCGCGCGGCGTCTTGGCAGCGCCTTCCTTGCTCAAGATCACCCAGCGGTGCACCTCGATCGTGTACTTCCCCTGGGTGCCCGCCTTCTGCAGCACCGCGCGCATCGGGTTCTTCGGGTGCCAGTACACTTCCTTCCCGACCCGCAGCACGTACGCGAGCACCGCGTGCGCCTTGTTGAACGCCGCCGCCTTCTCGCGCGTGGGCCCGAGCAGCTTCGTGGCGTCGGCCTGCGACACCTCGGTCATCTTCAGATCGTCTCCGACCTGATCCATGCCCATCAGCTTCGTCAGCGCCGACCGACCGGCCTTGTCGAGATCGTTCATCATCGCCACCGCGTGGGCGAGGTCGCTCTCCTCCTTCTTCACCGGGTCCTTCGACTTGAACTCCCAGTTCTCGAGGCTGAACAGCTGGGCGTTCATCGTGACGCCGCCGAGGAGCAGGTCCTTGCCGGCCTCGTCACCCGTGCCCGTGAGCGCGTTCAGGTACGTCTCGGCCACTCGCTTCGCGTCGGCGTCATCCTGGGCCAGCGAGGTCATCGCGAACAGCGCAACGCAACAGGTCAGCGTTCGGAGCATGCGGGCGGTTGTAGCGCACTTGCTCTTCGCTGTAAGGCCGCGCGCATGCTGCGACTTGCGCTCGTTTCCCTCGGCCTGACCTCAGTCCTCTCGGCCTGCGGCCCCACCTCGACCTGCGGCCCTGCGACCTGTCAGGGTTGCTGCGATCCCACTGGCGTCTGCCGAACCGGCGAAGGCAGCGGCTCGTGCGGCTCCGGAGGCCAGACCTGCGCGGTGTGCGCCACCGGCCAGACGTGCAGCCCCATCAAGACCTGCATCGCCGCGACCGAGACGATGGACGCAGGCATGACGGCCGACGCTGGCGTACAGCCTCGCTGCGCGCAGACACGAGTCTCCTGCAGCGACCAGGTCATTCAACGGCTCGGCCTCTTCGACACGCCGAACACCACGCCCAACGCGCTCGTCGACGCCATCGACGGCACGGGCTTCATCACTGAGGTGAACGCCACGGCCGGCGCCATCGGCGGTCAGATCAACCCGACCCAGAGCTTCGTCTACGCGCGCTTCACCCCGGGCGGGCTCGAGCAGCTGACGTTGTCTGACACCGCGGCGCTCGACTCCCTCGACTGGGACATCGCCTTCCGCCGCTTCATCATTCGCCTCAACGGCGGCGACAGCGGCGCCTCGTGCGTCGAGTCGACCATCGTCGAGAGCACGCCGTACGCGCAGGTCACCGCGGCGCCGGCCAACGCCACCTGGCAGCGCGACGACTACCTGAGCGACGACTGCATGATGTTCCGTGACGACGGCTTCGGCCTCGGCACCCCGCCGCTCACCGCGCTCACGCCGTATTACAACTACGCTGGCTGCGTGAAGATGACCAACCGGACCTTCGTCATCCGCACCCGGCTCGGCAAGGACGTGAAGTTCACCGTGGACCGCTACTACCAGAACGAAGCCGGGCAGATGATCTGCGAGACCCAGAGCCGCGCTCCGGGCGCGAGCGCGCCGGGCGGGTACCTGAAGATCCGCTGGCAGCTGCTCAACTGATCATGCGCTCGACGCTCGCCCTCGTCGCCCTGCTCTCGGCCTGCGGCGTGGCCGAGCGGCCCGTGCACCCGCCCCACGAGCCCCTGCGCCAGGAGATCCGCCCCACCGACACGAACGTCGCCCAGATGTTCCGGTTCGATCCCGGCGACGCGGTCGAGCGCTACGGCCTCGACGGCGGTGAGTTCGTCGTGCACTTCACGCGGGCCGGGCGCAACGCCGTGCCGCGCGCCGATCGCAACGACTCCGGCGTGCCCGACTTCGTCGAAGACGTCGCCTCCATCTACGAAGACGTCGCGGTCACCTACCAGCAGCAGTGGGGCTTCCGCATCGCCGAGCGGGACGACGCCGTGGCGAACAACGGAGGCGACGGCCGCTTCGACGTCTATCTGCTCGACTTCGGAGGCAACGCCGACGGCGCGTTCCGCACCGACGAGTGCACCAGCCCGAGCCGCGAGCGCTGCATCGGCTACATGGTGCAGGAGAACGACTTCTCGGGGTACGGCTACCCCTCGCTGACCGAGGCCGTGAAGATCCTCGCGAGCCACGAGTACTTCCACGCCACCCAGGCCGCCTACGACGCCAACCAGGACGTCGTCGTCTCCGAGGGCACCGCCGTCTGGGCGACCGAGCGGTACGACCCCGCCAGCAGCGACTTCGAGAACTACGTGCGCGCCTACCTCGCGTGCGTCGACCGCTCGATCGACAGCGTGCCGCCTGGCCCCGTGCCTCCGTCGGCCTATGGCACCGCGCTCTTCTTCCGGTTCTTGTCCGAGAAGCACGGCGACGACATCGTGCGGCAGCTCTACGAGCGCCTCGAGAACGGCCGCGGCGACCCCTCGGAGCCCGCGAACCAGGCCGACCCGACGTGGCTCGTGCAGACCGACGCGCTGCTCAAGACGCGCTACCAGTCGAGCTTCGCCGAGGCCTTCGAGACGTTCGCGAGCTGGAACCTCTTCACCGGCCCCGCGGCCGACCCGATGAAAGCGTGGCGCGACGGCGCCAGCTACGGAGCCCCCGCCAGCACCGCCGTCACCCTGCCCTTCCGCCTGTTCCCGATGCGCGTGTTCTATGCGTCGACGCAGTACTTCCGCGTTCCGACGAGCGGCCGCGCCTCGCTGCGGGTCGAGCTCTTCGATGATCCCGAGCTGCCGGGAGACGAGACACAAGGCGTGGTGCTCGTCGCGGCGCTGCGCTCCGGGGGGCGAAACCTCGAGGTGAAGCGCGTGACGGCGCCGCTCGACACCAGCGCCACCGACGAGGTGATCGTCGCGGTCATCAACCCGGCCCGCTCGGGCACCGGCGCCGTCTTGAGCAAGCGCCCAGGCCTCTGCATCGGCAGCGACGCCGAGGTGACCGCCTGTCGATCGATGACGATGACCACTCCCGACGCGGGCCCCGTCGAGCCCCCCGCCGACGCCGGTGTCACCCTGCCCTCGACCACCGAGCCGGAGCTGCCCGCCGCCCGGCCAGGGTGTGGCTGTGGAATGGAGCCGCCGCTCGCGCCGTTCCTGCTCCTGGCCCTCCTGGCCCTCTCGCGAACCCGACGCCCATGACGCACGCCCTCGTCCTCGCCCTGTCCCTCGTCACCGGAGACCTCGCCAGCCGCCGCAGCCCCGTGGTGCAGGTGGTCGACCAGGTCTCTCCAGCCGTCGTCTACGTCGGCACCGTGCAGGTGGTGGAGCGTACCTTCCGCTCCCGGTCGCTCTTCGACGACCTCTTCTACGGCCCGAGCGAGGAGCGCCGCGCCGTCGAGGGCCTCGGCTCGGGGGTCATCGTCGACGCTTCGGGCATCGTCATCACCAACGATCACGTGATACGCGGGGCTTCCGAGGTCCACGTCGTGCTCGCCGATGGCCGCCAGCTCGAGGCCGAGGTGATCGGAGCAGACGCCGACGCCGATCTCGCCGTGCTGCGCATTCAGGGCAAGGGGCCGTTCCCGACCGCGAAGCTCGGCACCTCGTCCGATCTCATGATCGGTGAGACAGCGATCGCCATCGGCAGCCCGCTCGGCCTCAAGAAGACGGTCACCGTCGGCGTCGTCTCGGCGCTCGGCCGCACGATTCGCAACGAGGGGCGCACCTTCAACGACTTCATTCAGACCGACGCGTCGATCAACCCGGGCAACTCGGGTGGGCCGTTGCTCAACATCGACGGCGAGATCATCGGCATCAACACCGCCATCATCGCCAGCGCACAGAACATTGGCTTCGCCATTCCGGCCGACAAGGTGCGGCGCATCGTCACCGAGCTGACCCAGTACGGGAAGGTGCGGCCAGCGTGGGTCGGCCTCGACGTGCAGCCGTTCACGCCCGAGCTCAAGGCCCAGCTCGGGTGGGACCGCACCTATGGCGCGCTCGTCGGCAACGTCGAGGCGGGCAGCCCCGCCGAGAAGGCCGGCATTCAGCGCGGAGACATCGTGATGCAGGTGGGGACGACGCAGGTCGAAGACGCCGACGACTTCCAGAGCCGCGTGCGCGGCTTCGTCGCGCGCTCGCCGATTCGGCTGCAGGTGTTCCGCGCGGGGGGGCCGCTCGAGACCTCGCTCGTGCCCGTCGAGTTCCCGCCCGAGCTCGTCGACAGCACCGTGTGGGATCGCCTCGGCGTACGGCTCAAGCCGATGCAGGGCGTGGGCATGGTGATCGGCGCGGTGCGGCCCGGCTCGGTCTCGGCGCAGGTCGGGCTGAGGGCCGGCGACGTGATTCGGAAGATCAACAACCGCGCGACGCTGACGCTGCCCGAGTACCGCGAGGCGGTGATCCAGGCCCGCGGGGCGCGCAGCGTGCTGCTGCTCGTGGTGCGTGGCCAACGCGGCTACTACCTGACGCTGCCGTTTTGATCGGAGCGGAAGCAAACCTCCCGCCAAAGTTGACCCGGCGCGCCACCCGCGTACCTTCTCCGACATGCGTCCCGTCCGGTACCAGGTGCTCGGTTCGCTCCGTGCCGGAGAGGGCTCGCGCGCGCAGCTGGGCCTGGCCGTGTACGACGACGGGCACGCCGACCCCTGCGTCGTCGTCTTCGTGCCCGACGAGGCCGAGAAGGACACGACGATTCTCGCGAGGATCCAGCGCGAGACCGAACACGCCGCCCAGCTCGATCACCCGAACATCGTCACCGTCTTCGGCTTCGCGAAGCTGCCCGAAGGCCACGCGCGCGTCGTCGAGTTCGCCGACGGAGAGTCCCTTCGCCGGGTGCTGAACGTCTCGCGCACGCTGCCCGCGCCCATCGCCACCCGCATCATCATCGACGCCTGCACCGGCGTGCACTACGCGCATCTGGCGGGCAACGACGACGGCTCTCCGCTCGTGCACGGCGACGTGCGCCCCGAGACGGTGCTGCTGTCGTTCTCGGGCGTGACGAAGGTGACGGGCTACGGCGCGCTCGCCTTCGCGCCCAGGGAGATCGGCGGCCAGCGCGTGAAGGGCCGCCGGGTGCACAGCTCGCCCGAGCAGATCATCGGCGGGCGCGACGCCATCACCATTCCCAGCGACGTGTACCTGCTGGCCTTGAGCTTCTACGAGCTGCTGACGGGCGTGGTGCCCTGGTCCGATCAGGGCGATGGCTTCGACCAGGCCGTGCTCGCCTACCCGCTGCCGCCGGCGACGCCCGGGCTCATCCCCGAGGCGCTGTGGGCGGTGCTCGAGAAGGCGACACAGAAGAAGGCGGCCCAGCGCTACCCGACGCCGCTCGCCCTGCGCGAGGCCATCGAGGCGGCCGTCGGCGATCAGATCGCGACGGTCGAAGAGCTCTCGAAGTTCCTCGACACCCTGTTCCCCGGCAATGGTGAGGTGCGCGCGGAGCGCAAGCGCACCCTCGACGCCGGCATCGCCGACTTCGCGAGACAGCAGTGGGCCCGGCGCGACACGAAGCAGATCCCCGCCGTGCAGGTGCCGCCCTCGGGGCCCCAGCCGGTCCAGGCCGCGCCCGAGCCGATCGATCCCATCTCGGAGCCGGTGCGTGCGATGCCCCCGCCGCCGCCGATGCCGTCGGGCCCCGTCGCGCCGATCAGGCCCGCTCCAGCGCCGGTGGTGCCGAAGCCGCGGCCCGCCCCGGCCCTGCCCGTGCCCGACGAGGACGAAGACGAGCCGAAGCGAGATGGCTCCTCGGCACCCTGGGTGATCTTCCTGCTGGTGATCGTCGTCGCCGCCAGCGGCTACTTCGCGTGGACACGCGCGAACGCGCCGTTCGAGCCAGCGCGCCCCGACGTCGTCGATGCCGACCCGACGCCCGTGGCGGTCGCCGCGGTGGACGCCGGTGAGGTCACGACAGCCCGGGACGCGGGGGAACCAGCCGACGCGGGCGAGGCGATCGACGCGGGCGCTGCCGACGCGGGGCTTCCGGCGCCTGACGCGGGAGCACTGACGCCCGCCGTCGCCGACGCAGGCTCCGCCCCGACCGAGCTCCAGGTGACCATCGAGTCCCGCCCGATCCTCGAGCTGTCCATCGACGGCACGGTGGTGGGCAAGACGCCGTGGACCGGGCGCCTCACCGCCGGGCCCCACAAGCTCAAGCTGGAAAACAAAGATCTCCTCATCAGCGCCGGCCGCACGCTCACCGTGCAGGGCGACCAACCGATCACCCAGACGTACGGGTTCGAGAAGGGCACCGTCACCGTGAGCGCGCCGGCGGGCGCCGTCATCTTCATCGACGGCAAGAAGCAGGGCGTGGCGCCGCTACCGGGAGAGCTGTCGATCTACGAGGGCTTCCACCGCATCCTGGTGAAGGTGGGCCAGGCGCAGTGGACCGAGACGTTCACCCTCTTCGAAGGCCAGAAGGTGAACTTCAACGTCGAGCTCGAGTGACGGCTCAGCCAGCCTTGGCCGCCTGCCGCGCCTTGATGAGCGAGTCGTAGCTGCGCGAGACGCCCTGGCTGACGATCAGCAGCTCGCCGATGTCGGGCGGCGTGATCTGATCGGGCCCGTTGTCGACGTAGAGAATGTGTACGGGCTTGCCGCGCACGAGCAGCGGCATCATCACCGCCGTCGTGGGGTAGCTGCCGCCGAGCATCTTGTAGAAGACCGCCATGCCGGGCGTGCGCTTCATCGGCCCGATGAAGTGGGAGCGCAGGTCGCGCACCATCTTCACCGAGTTGTCTTCCCGCAAGGACAGGCCGATGCGCTGCACGCCCTGCGGCGTCACGCCCTGCCCCAGCCCCTGCCACCCGGTGACGAGATCGCCGCGCACCGACAGCAGGAGCGCGCGCTTGAACTTGCCCCGGGCGAAGCGCAGCACTGTCTGCGCGATGTCGTCGCGGCCCTGGCTCTGCTGGAGCAGCTTCTGGGCCTCGGGGAAGGTGATGGGCTTCGGCTCGGGCTTCGGCACCGCGAGCGGCGGTGGCGCGGCGACGCGGGGCGCTGGCACCTGCGGCGTCGGCTCGACGGTGGCGCCGGTGATGACCGGCACGTCGTCTTCCACCACCGTGCCCTCGAGCACCGGCTCCTCTTCGACGCTCGCGGTGGCCTGGGCGTAGAGGGCGGCGAAGTCACCCTCGTTGATGAGGTCGGCCACGTCGGCCAGCTTCGGCTCGCCCGCGTTCTGCGCCTTCGACGGGCGCAGCGTGTTCATGTCGATGGGCCGCATCGGCCGGAAGGCGCGCGCGTATTTCCGCAGCAGCTGCGCCATGCGGAACTCGGGGATCACGACCTGCACCACGCGCTTGCCCGACTTGAAGCCGAGCTGATCGATGGCCTCGATCTGGTTGGGGTGCATGACGGCGACGGTGAGCTTCGTCGCGTCGACCCGCATCGGGATGACGTCCTTGTCGTCGTAGAAGTCGAGGTCGATCACCGCGAGGGCGGCCGGGTCGGGCACCATCTCGCCGGACGCGAAGGGAATGTTGTGCTGGCGGCCCAGCACCCGCGCGAGGTCGGGCTCCTTCACGAAGCCGAGCTCGACGAGGTTGGTGCCCAGGCGGCCGCCGTAGACGACCTGCGCCTCGAGCCCTTCTTCGAGCTGGGCCTGGGTCAACAGCTTTTCTTCCAGCAGGAGGCTTCCAAGTCGTGGCACGGGACCGAACCCTACACCCGCCGCCTCACGGAGTGGCGTCGAACGGGTGATGCGACAGCCCGACGAGCGTCCCTTCGGGATCGCGCACGTAGAGCGTCCACCCGGTCTGCTTCTCGATCGGCACGCCGTGGCCGCGCAGCTCGTCGACCACCCGCGCGCGGGCGTCGGGCGCGATGCGCAGGGCGACCATCGACGGGCCCAGGCCGTTCGACGACGGCGCAGCGCCCGGCAGGTGCTCGAGGGCGAGGAAGCCGGCGAAGGGATCGCTCCCCTCCACGGCGAGCCAGAGGCTCCGCAGGCTGCCGTCGTCTCGCGTCCACCGCTTCACTTCGACGAGGCCCAGCACGTTCCGGTAGAAGGCGCCGACGCGCTCGACGTCACGCACCTGGAGCGCGAGGTGATGGAACCCCAGGCTCTTCACGGCAACGAGTCGAGGTACCGGCGAATCGCCTCCATCATCGGAGACGGCTCCTCCGGCGCGGTGAGCGCCTCGTTCGGCGTCGGCAGCCGGAGGCGGCGACCGGTGAAGTCATAGACGGCAGCGGGGCGATCGAAGCGGGCCTGCGGGTGCAGGCCGAGCGACGGACGCGAAGGCTCAGCTCGGCGCTGCATCTCAGTCCTGCTCCGGCTTCTTGTCGTACTTCGTCAGCAGATCGTCGACCGCCTCGCGCAGGTACTCGGACTGCGCGATGCGCGTGCGCTTCGACAGCTCGCGCAGCTTCTCGACCTTCTCCTGCTCGACGAGCACGTGGGTGCTCACGACCTCTCGCTCCCGGCGCTCGATCGGCTCCCCTCGCTCGACGAGGGTCTCGGCGGTTGCAGCGGCTCCCATCGGTGCTTCGTGCATCGGTCATCTCCCTGTGGCGGTCGCGACAAGGCGCTACAGCCCTGTCGAGCCCAGATGAGACGCCGCGTTTGGCGGGTGGTCAAAAAAACAGCCCCGACTCGCGAGCGCGAATCGGGGCGTCGTCTTCTAGTGGCCAGGGACGGACTCGAACCGTCTACCTGCGGATTATGAGACCGCCGCTCTAACCAGATGAGCTACCTGGCCGTGACTGCTGGTGAAGCGGGCGCGGTCTCTACACGCGAGGTGGCGCTCCCGCAAGCGCGTTGGACGCCGCCGGGCCCTCAGCCCTGACGGCGTGCGTACCGCTGGTGATCGACCAGCAGGCAGCGGTCCTGCACCACGTCGATGCCCGCGTCGACCAGCCGGCGCGCGAAGTCGTCGTGCCGAATGCCCAGCTGGAGCCACACCGCCTTCGGGCGCGCGGCGAGCAGATCGTCGAGGTGGGGCATCAGGTCGACCGGCCGGCGGAAGACGTCGACGAGGTCGACCGGTCCACCTGGAATCGCGGCCACCGTGCGGAACACGGGCTGGCCCAGAATCGTCGTCACCTGCGGGTAGTAGACGGGCACGGCGATCACCTCGAGGCCCTGCTCGTCGAGGTACTCGGGCACGTCGAAGGCCGGTTGGCCCGCCTGGGCCTCGGTCTTGATGCCCAGCACCGCGATGCGCCGCGACCGGTTCACCAACGCCTCGATGCCCGCTTCATCGTCGATGAGCCTTGCCATGGTTTCTGCGCTTTACTCGCCGCCGAGGCCCTCATGCACCTGATCCTGACTGCCCTCCTGGCTGCCAGCCCCACCACGCCCCAGGCTTCCATCTACACGCTCGAGGGCCAGCCCTTCCTCGACGTCGCCCGCGGCGATCTCACGACGCTGCGCCGGTTCGTCGACGGCCTCAAGGGCGTGAACGCGCGCGTCCGGCAGAACCAGGCGCTCTTCGCGACGAAGGCCGACACAGTGCTGACGCCGGAGCAGAAGCGCACGGTGCTGTCGACGTGGGGCGCGCTCTTCGCCTACTTCTCGTCGATCGAGGGCCTGCGGCAGAAGTACTGGAGCTTCGTCACCCTGCTCCCCACCGACGCCCGCCACGCGTGGGGCTACGTCATCACCCACACGGCGCTCACGGCGCTGCTCGCCTACGGCATGGCCTTCGCCGACCTCACCCTCGGCAACAAGCAACTCGAGACGCTGCTCGACGAGCCGAACGACGAGTTCGGCGTGCCCGCCGGCGCCTTCGCGGCCTTCAAGCTCAAGGCGATTCACGTGGCCACCTCGACGCAGCTGATGACGGGCGACGCGTGGGCGCTCACCGTGACGCCGATGCTCAAGAAGCTGAAGGCCTTCGACGAGGCCAACGTGAAGTGGGCGTTCGACGAGATGAAGGCCGACTCGAAGCTGGCGAAGGCGTCGCTCACGAAGAAGGGCGTCAAGCTGTTCGCGGCCAACGCCACCGACATCGTGAAGGACACCACGCTGCACACCGTCTTCCCCGTACAGAAGACCTTCGCCGAGTGGATGGGCGACACCCGGGTGGCCCGCAACGGCAAGCCGCTGGTGACGACGTCGTTCGTCGAGAAAGAGGTTCTGCCGAAGCTCGAGCCGGGCGACGTCATCGTCACGCGGCAGAACTGGTTCCTGTCGAACATCGGGCTGCCCGGCTTCTGGCCGCACGCCGAGCTCTACGTGGGCCGGCCGAAGGAGTGGGCGGCGCTCGAGCTCGACCCCGGCGTCCAGGCGTGGTTGTCGAAGCAGCCCGAGAAGGCCACCACGCTCGCGGGGCTGCTCGAGAAGCGCTACCCCCAGAAGTGGAAGGTGTACGCCGACGGCACCGACTTCCAGGGGCACGGGCCGTTTCGCGTCATCGAGTCGATCAGCGAGGGCGTCAGCTTCACCGCCATCGAGCACGCCTTCGGCGTCGACTACCTGGGCGCGCTGCGGCCGAGGCTCCCGCGCGTCGAGAAGGCCAGGGCGATCGAGCGCGCCTTCCGCTACCAGGGCCGGCCGTACGACTTCGACTTCGACTTCTTCTCCGACGCGACGCTGGTGTGCACCGAGCTCGTCTACAAGGCCTACCAGGCCGACGCCGACATGAAGGGGCTCGAGCTGCCCCTCGTCGACGTGGCCGGCCGCAAGACGCTCCCGGCGAACGACATCGTGAAGCGCGCCGCCGCCGAGGGAGACGGGCCGGGGCGCCAGTTCGACTTCGTGCTCTTCGTCGACGCGCTCGAGGCGCAGGACCAGGTGTTCCTCGCCGACGAGAAGGCCTTCAAGGCGTCCGCGCAGCGCCTCAAGTGGGACGTCGCGCAGAAGTGAACGCGTACGAGCTCGGCCAGCCACCGGGGAAGGCGCAGCTGCTTCACGCGCTCTCGGGCACCCCACCCCGCCTCGATCTGGCGGCCCTCGCCATCGCGCGGCTGGTGTCGGCCGACGTCGACGACGCCGCCGCCCTGGAGACGCTCGATGCGCTCGGCGCGCGGGTCGAGCGGCGGCGCTCCCTGGGACCTGACGCAGGGCCCCTCGCCGCGAAAGACGGCCTCGACGCGCTCGTCTCGGTGCTCGCCGACGAAGAGGGGTTCTCGGGCGACGCGCACACCTACCACGCACCCGAGAACAGCAGCCTGCCGCTGGTGCTCGAGCGCAAGCGGGGCCTGCCGATCGCCCTGTCGGTGCTCTACGCCGAGGTGGGCCGGCGCGCGGGCCTGGCGGTCGAGGGCGTGGGGCTGCCGGGGCACTTCATCGCGCGGCTCGAGGGCGTGTACTTCGACCCCTTCGGCGGAGGCCGGCGCCTGTCGCTCGACGATCTGAAGGCCCTGGTGGCGCGCGCCCAGGTGGCGTTCTCTCCGAAGCAGCTCGAGCCGGTGCCCGCGCGCGCCATCGCGTGGCGGATGATCAACAACCTCAAGGGCACGTGGCTGCAGCAGGGCGAGACCGAGCGCGCGCTGCACGCCGTCGACCTGCTGCTGGCGATGCAGCCCGATCACCCCGCCGAGCTGCGGCTGCGCGCGAGCCTGCTCGTCGATCTCGGCGCCTTCGTCGCGGCGCTGGCCGATCTGAAGCGCTGTCTTTCGCTCGCGAAGGACCCGAGTGATGAGGCAGGGCTCAAGCGCGCGATCGAGGGCGTGCGCGCCCGCATCGGGCAGCTCCACTGACGAAGGCGTCAGCGCTTGGTGACGGAGAACGGCAGGTAGGCCGCGGCGTCACGGCACTCGATGAGCGCGTAGTTCTTCGCCCGCGGGTCCTTGCTGGGGTCGGGGTTCGGGTCCTTCGCCCACTGCTTGAGGTTGGTGAGGTTGTTCTCGCCGGGTCGCAGCCCGAAGAAGAGCTTGTGCAGGCCGTTGGGCAGGTGCACGTCGCACGAGGTGCCGGCAGGCGAATCGAAGCCGATCATCAGGCGCACCGTCGCGTCGGTCCCCGCGAGGAGGCTCTGCGTGGTGACCATCACCACCTGCCCCTTGAGCTTGGGGAGCTCGGCGGGCTTCGTCTCGGCGGGCTTCGTCTCGACCGGCTTGGCCTCGACCGGCTTCGTCTCGACGGGCTGCGCGTCGACCGGCTTCACCTCGGCGGGCTTCGTCTCCACTGGCCTGGGCTCGACTGGACGGGGATCCTCGGGGCGAGCGGTGGCGACGACGGTGCCCTCGGGCTTGCGACCGACGACCTTCGGGCGGTCGACGACCGTCTCGTCGACGAAGGCGAAGAGCTCGTCAGGGTGGGCGTCGTCTTCCTCCATGAGGAGCTCAGCGACGGTGCCGCGGGCCTTCAGCTCGAGCACGCGCGCCTGCCCGAAGACTTCGCGCGCCTTGCCGTCGACCGGCGCTCCGACGAGCCGGAGCCGATCGCCTTCGCGCAGCTTCTGGCCCTTCTCGAGATCGATGAAGGCCCCGTCGCTGCGGCGAATGACCTTGAACACCGCGCCTTTGGGCGTCACCCGCTCCCGGGGAGGAGCCACGGCCACCGCCTCAGCGGGAGGCGCGCCCGCGTCGACTGGCGCTTCGGCGACTGGCTCGAGGGGCTGCACCGGCTCGAGCGGCTTCTTGACCGGTGGCTCGACGACGGCGACGGGCGGGTCGACCTTCTTCGCGTCCGACGCGCCCCCGAGGAAGAAGGCCGCACCGCCGCCCAGCGCGAGGACGACGAGCACGCCGACCCCGATGAGGGGCGCCATCGACTTCTTCGGCGCCTCGAGGGGCACGTCGTCGTCAGCCGGTGGAGGCTGCGCGCGCGCTGGCGCGGTCTGCGCCGAGCCGGGGAGCGTGCGGCGCTTCGGAGGAGCCTGGGGCGCCGCCGCGTCAGCCGCGACCTGAATGTTCGAGGGGGCCCGCGCGACCGAGAGCGCGCGCTGGGCGGGGGTCAGCTCGGGGGCGGTGGGCGCCGACGACGCGCTGTCGCGCACGAAGGTGCCGTCGAACGACTCCTCGGCCGCGCTCACCGTGCCCGACTTCGGCTTGAGGTGGTAACCCGGGCTCGACGCCGGGCGGCCCCCCTTGCGCATGAGGGACAGCTGCGACTGCAGGTTGCGCTCGGCGGCGAACTCCTCGGGGCACATCGCGCGCACGAAGTTGCCGGCCTCTTCCGCCGAGATGGCGTGGCCTTCGCGCACCGCCACCTCGTTGAGCGCGCGGGCGAACTCGTCGGCGCGGCCGTAGCGCGCGGCGGGATCCTTCGCGAGCGCGCGGAGCACCACCTGGTCGAGCGCCTCGCTCACCTCGGCCCCGCGGATCTCGCGCAGCGAGGGCACGGTGGGGTTGGCCATCTTCATGACCATCTCGGCCATGGTGCCGCCGTCGTAGAGCGGGCGGCCGGCGATCATCTCCCACAGCACGATGCCGGCCGAGAAGATGTCGCTGCGGGCGTCGACCGGCTGAGCGAGCGCCTGCTCGGGCGACATGTACCCGAGCTTGCCCATGACGGTGGCGGGCAGCGTGTGCTTCGACCGCGCGCTGCTCTTGGCGAGGCCGAAGTCGATGACCTTCACCTCGCCCTCGTACGACACCATGACGTTCTGCGGAGAGACGTCGCGGTGCACGATGCCCAGCGGCGTGCCTTCGGGGCTCGTCTTGCGGTGCGCGTAGCCCAGCGCCTCGGCCATGAGCCGGCCGACGTGGAGCGAGATGGGCAACGGCAGGAAGGTGCCGGTGGTGGCGGCGCGGGTCTCGACGCGCGCGAGATCGACGCCCGGCACGTACTCGATGGCCATGAAGAGCGTGCCGTCGGCTTCGCCCATGTCGTACACCTGCGCGATGTTCGCGTGGGTGAGGTGCGTCAAGACCCGCGCTTCATGGTGAAAGCGCTCGACGAACTGCGTCTCGGCCTTCATCTGCGGGAGGATCGTCTTGACGATGCAGAGCTTCTCGAAGCCGCCGGCGCCGCTGAGGCGCGCGAGGTGCACTTCGCCCATGCCGCCCTGCCCGAGCATGAAGAGCAGCTCGTAGCGACCCAGCATTCGACGCGGTTGTTCGGGACCCGACATGACGGAGCGGCACTTTACCGGGCAGCCCGCGCGTTGCGAGGTTTGTCACCCCTCCGTTCGAGGCCGAAGGTCATTGAATTGTCGTGGGGCTCCTCCGTATGGAGTCCCCATGCTCGCCCTCGCGCTGCTGGTGGTGCTGGCCCAGGCGGAGTCGACCCTCAAGCCGTCGATGCCCGGCCCCGTCTTCAACCCCTCGTCGCTGCCCACGAACCCCGTGGGAGCCAGCCGCAACTCGACCTTCACCCCGACCACCTTGAACAGCGGCACCACCCTGCCGGGCGGCAGCACCAACCCGCTCGTCAAGAAGGTCTCGATCGTCGAAGGGCGCGGGCAGCCGTGCGAGATGCTCGCGACGATGTCGGTCTGCGACGACCTGACGGTGATCGAGCCCGTGGTGGTGAAAGAGCCGCTCGTCTTGTCAGAAGACACGCCGCCGCTCGTCCCTCACTTGCGGTTCGTGGGGCTCAAGGCGGGCCGTACGACGTGCGCCTGCGGCGTCTCGAGGGAGACGGCGCAGCTCGTGTACGACATCACCGTGGTCGGGCTCGACGAGGCGATGCTGCCGGCGGCGAGAAAAGTCGTGGTCGACGCGTTCGAGCGCAGGTATACGCGTCGCGCCGTTCAGGTCCCGTAGCTCAGCTGGATAGAGTACTGGCCTCCGAAGCCAGGGGTCGCGCGTTCGAATCGCGCCGGGACCGCTCCTGAAGTTGCTGTCATCGTTCAGTGCGTGGCGAGCGCGTACCCCAAGCTGCCGCGCCGACCTTCACCCGACTCGACCACGAAGTGATGCAGCCGGCACTCCGATGCCCGTGGCGACGTGTCCTCCCATCAGCCGCGGGGCACGAAGACCCGCTGCCGGCCGTGCGTCGAGACCCGTGCGAGGTGATCGCTCGCCTCGAGCCCGTTTCCGATCGTCACCATGATGTGCCCGTGGCGCGTGCGGCCGCCCGATGCGTCGTAGACGACGATCGCGCCGGGCGGCAGCCGCCGGAGCTGGGCGTCAGACACGTTCTTGATCTCACGGAAACGCGAGTCGCTCTCGAGCCGGCGCGCGTACATGTAGGCCGACGGGAGCGGCGAGGTGTACAGGCCCGCGGCGGCCATCGCCCGGTTCACGCCCCGCGCGCACCACCCGCGGGTGTTCATCGACTGCGCCATGCGCCGGGCCGACTCGGCGAGCCGCCGCGCTTTCGGTCCAAACGGGCCGAACGACGTGGCCGTCGTCCCGCCGGTCTCGCGGGTGGAGTTGCCGCCCGTCGCGCCCTGCGTCAGCGCCCGCGCGATGGGGCCCGTGAGGCGTGAGCGCTCCGAGGCCGAGATCCCGTTGCGGTTGGCGTTGACCGCGGTCGCCCGGCTGAGTGCCAGGTTGACCCGGCTGCGCGCGGTGCCCACCGACACGAAGCCGCTGCGCAGGCGCGCCTGCTTGAACGACTCATTCAGCGCATTCTCCGCCGCCCCCGACACGAGACCTCGCGCCCGCCGCTGCTCCGTCGCCGAGAGGCGACCATCGCGGTTGGCATCGGCCCGGGTGAGGGCGTTCTTCACGGCGGCGGCACGGTTCTGAACAACGGAGCGAGCGAGCGTCATGCGCTCATTGTCGGATGAGGTGTGTTCTCGGCGCGCAACACTCGTGTCAGGAGCGCTGACAGTTCGGCCGGAATTTCTCCGGGGATTTCAGTCGGAGTTTCAGGCGTCGCCGCAGAAGCGGGCCCACGCGGCGCTCGTCTCGTCCTTCGCCTCGTGAGCGTCGATCTCGGCCTGGAGCCCCTCGAGCGGCGCCTCCCACGCAGAGCCGGAGCCGTCGCGATCGAGCAGCACCTCGAGGGCCTCGCGCCATGGGTAGAGCACGTCGAGCACGTTCGCCGACCCACCCTACGCGGCGCGGGCCAGCTAGACGACCCGATAGTTCACGCCAGACACGAGGGCCCGGTACAGCGCCCGCAGCGGCTCGGCCGACGGGAGCGGGTCCATCACCGTCTGGAACTCCGCGTCCGCCCGCAGCCCATCGAAGTCCGGCTCGTACCGGGCCAGCAGCCGAACGGCGATGGTGCCATCGGACGCCGCGATGGCCTTCTGCAACAGGCCGAGCACGTTCGGTCTGCGGCCAGCACGCGCCGCGGCCCGGGCGCCCAGGTACAGCGCCTCGGAGTCGGAGGGATCGACCGCGAGCGCACGCTTCACCAGCGCCATCGCCTTCGGCGCATCGTTCGCCACCGCCAGCGCCTCCGCCGCCAGCACCCTCAGCGCCGGCGGGTGGTCGAGGCCTGACGTCTCGACGATCGCGCGGGCGGCGCCCGCGAGGTGGGGCTCCGCGACCGCTTCGAGGAACCGGCCAGCCAGGGCGGCGCGCTCCCACTCGAGCTCGTCCTTCTGCTCGGGGTCCGCGAGGGTCGCGAGCTGCTGGGCGACCCCTGACAGGGCGATCTTGAGCGCCGCGAGCGCTGGCGCGAACGACCCGGACGCCGCGAGGCCGACCGCCAACCATCCGCGCGCGAGCACGTCTTCGGCGTTCGTCGCAAGGCGCGCCTCGGCGAGCTTCACCACCTGCGCTGCGTCCTGCTCGAACCACGCGTCTTCCAGCGGGTCGGCGGTCACCACCTCGTCAGACATGCCAGGCAGTCTCTCACGCCTCGCACCAACCGGCGTCAGGCGCGCTGCGCGTCGACCCAATTGAGGAAGAGGCCGAAGAGCTCGGGTGAGAAACGGCGTGCATGGCGTGTGCGCAGCAGCTCGAGCGCCGCGGCGTGGCCCCGCTCGTCCTCGAGCGCGATCGCGTCCCACGCCTCGGCGATGGCGAAGATCGAGGCGGTGACGCCGGCGCCGCGCACCTGCGGGTTGGTCGGTCGCTCGAGGCCGACCTCGAACGCCGTCACCGCGGCCGCGGGCCCACGCCGGTGCTTGCACTGCGAGAGGAAGACGAGGCCCAGCCGCAGCCGCAGCTCGTCGGGCATCGGGTTGCCCGGCGTACTCGCGACGTCTGCCGGCACGCCGGCCTCCCCGAGGGTCCACACCAAAGAGAGCTCCGCCAGCTCGCGCAGCGCCGCCGCGTCGAGCTGGAGATCCGCTGCGAACGCGGTCGCGATGCACGCCGTGTTCACCGCGTGCACGGCCGCGCGCTCACCCGCCGGTGCCGCGCTCAAGGCCATCAGCCGCCACGCCCCCGACTTCGCGAGCTGCACCCACTCGCGGAGGATCGCGTCGATTCCAGCGAGCGGGATCATGCGCCCGACCGCGACGGGGTCCCGCTGCTCGCGGACGAAGGCGATGGCACGGGTGACGAGGTCGACCGAGCGGCCCGTGGCGTCGCCCGACGTCGAAGCGTGCTGGATCGGCTGCACCACCCGGCCCGAGAACGTCGAGACCTGCACGTGGGGCGCCTTCTCGCTCGTCCCATCGGGGTCGGCGAGCTGCAGCAGCGCCGCCCGCAGCTCCGTCACCGGCACCGGGCCGTCGATGCGGAACGTACGGAGATCGCAGGTCGCGAGCAGCTGCGCGACCTCTGGCGCGATCGACGCGCCCGCGAACGGAAAGGCCACGGGGGCGCCGTTGATGGCCACTCCGTCGGAAGCGACCGACAGCTCGAAGCGCCCCTCCTGCATCACCAGCAGGCGCAGCTCCTCTCGCAGCCGACCGAGCGCGCCCTCGAAGAGCCCGCCCCCGGCGTCGGTGGCCAGCGCGCCGCGGATCAACGCCAGCAGATCGAGCACCACCAGCCGACGCAGACGCACGGCCTGCTCCGGGGTCAACCGATCGCTCGTCACCGGCCCCTTCGCGCGGGCGAGCTGGGCTCGCGCCGCCTCTCGCACCTCGTCGGGCTGTGCACCGTCGCCGGCCACCGCCTCGAGCCACCGCCGCGCGTCGTCTGACTTGCCCCGCCCGACGCCCTCGACGATGGGCAACCGCTGCTGCACCAGCCGCTTGCGGTTGAGCATCGTCGCCTTCTCGGAGCACAGCTGCGTGAGGATCTGGAAGACCGAGGGCTCCTTCGCGCTGACGAGCGCGTGCACCATCGAGGCGCGCTCGGCGTCGGGGCGCTTGTCGAACTGCGCGTCCGTCACCAGCGGCAGCAGGACTCGAACCACCCGCGGCTCGGCGAGCTCGGCCATCACGTCGAGCGCGCGGCGCCGCACCTCGTCGGAGCGACCACCAAGGCCCGCCTCGAGCTGCTGGAGCGTCTCGGGGCCAACCACCTTCGCGCGGCCGGCCATCACCTCCATCACCAGCGGCACGTCCCGCCGCGCCAGCAGTCGCGCGAACACCTTCTTGCGCTCCAGCGCCGACGGGCACCGCTCGAGCACGTGCGCCCACACGGCCAGGTGCTTCGCGTTGGGCGCCTCGAGGCGTTCGATGATCAACGCCGGGTCGCCCACCATCGAGGCCAGGGCGCGGGCCAGCAGATCCTGTGCCGGGCCGGCCTCGAGCTGCTCGATGGTGACGATGACGACGGGCGCCGCCGGCGGACCGAGGCCGGCGATCCACTGCTCCAGGGCGCCTGCGTCGGACGGGAGCCCGCGACGCAGCCGCTCGAGCAGGTGCAGCCACACGCGCGGGCTCGACAGCTCCGCGCGGAGCCAGGCCCCGAAGCGCCCGCCGCCGTTGGGTGCCGTCGCCACCCGCTCGACGAGTCGGGCCAACGCCGCGTGCTCCTCTGCCACCAGGGCCGCGGACAGCACACTGCCCGCGTGCCAGCCGATCCATGGAACGAGATCGGGCGAGGCCTCCATCAGGCGCGCCGCGACGGGGAAGAACTTGCGGACGAGCAGCGAGGAGCGCTCGGCGACCACCGCTGTCCGCAACGACGAGAGCACCGCGATCGGCTGGCCCCGCGTCGGCGCGCAGGCCCACGTCGCTGGCGCACCGGGAACGGCCGGCCCCACGCGGAAGCCCGCCTCGCGGGGCGGAGCGGTGATGCGCCCGGACTCCCGCGACGAGAATGGCACCGGTGGTGACGCCGACGGCCCGAGGACGGGCGGCGGAATCGACGGGCGCGGACCTAAGGACGAAGGCGACGACGGCCGCGCGGGAGCGCCTCCGGGCGGTGGCATGCCCGACGGCGCAGGTGCCCCTGGCCGCGGCTGCGCTCCGCCCGGCGGAGGCATCGCTGCGCTGACCGACGAGGGCGACGACGCCCGGGGCGCGCCCGGCGGTCGTGATGGGTCTTCCGGACTCTGGACCAACGACGGCGCCGAGACGACGGGGGTCCCGGCGACGACCCGCGCCACGTCTGGCGTCGACGAGGGCACCTGCACGCCAGGCGGTGTGGCCGCGGGCTCGGGCCGGGCGGCGGCGAGGCCCTGCGCCGGCGTCGACAGGAGCCCCTGTGCCGACGGTGACGAGAGCGGCGTGCGCTCGTTCCACCACCCCATCTTTGGCACCGGGTTCATCACCGGTACGTCGTTCAGCCCCGCGAGCTCTGCCGGGGGCAGCGGCTCCGCGGCGGCAGGGGCCGCGGGCGCGTTCACCGGGGCCGGGCCGGCGGCGCTCACCGCCGCGGCGGGCGCGTTCGGGACCGTGGTGGGCTCTGGCCCCGGGTCGAACTCCCGAGCCGCCTCGCGGGCACGCAGCGCCGCCAGGACCGTCGGAGCCGGCAGGCCTGGCGTCGTCTTGAAGGGATCGATCGGCGCCGGAATGGCGCGCAGCTCCACGCTGGTGGGCACCTCTTCGCCCAGCTCCGGCGGTGGCTCCGCGGCGGCCAGCTCGGGCGCGGGGGGGGCGGGGGCAGGCTGTGGCTCGGGCGCCGCCTGCATGGGTGCGGGCCGAGGCCCCGACGACGTCGCGAGACGAACGCCAGAGCCAGAGCCAGCGTCGCTCTTCGAGCCCGCCCCCGTTCCACTGCGCGAGCCCGTGCCGCGCGACTCGGCGCCCGGCAATGACGTCTGAACCCGTGCGGCCAGCTGCCCCAGGTGCGCCGTCGTCACCACCGCGCCCTGACTCGCGATGAACTGCTCGAGCGCCTCCTGCAGATCGAGGCAGCTCGCGTACCGCTCGTCTGGCGTCTTCCCCATCGCGCGCTCGACGATCGCCACCAGGCCCTCGGGCACGTCGGCCCGGAAGTCCGACAGGGGCCGGGGCGCCTCGTTGAGGATCGCGTGCATCAACGAGATCTCGCTTGGCTTCTCGTACGGCCGCTCCCCGGTGAGCAGCACGAAGAGCACGACGCCGAGCGCGTACACGTCGACGCGGCCATCGAGCGGGAGCCCGACGATCTGCTCCCGCGGCATGTACGACACCTTGCCCTTGAGCGCGCCGTTCTGCGTGCCGTTCTCTTCGCCGTCGACGCGCACCACGCCGAAGTCGAGCACCTTCACCGCGCCGGTGCGCGACACCATGATGTTGTCGGCGCTCACGTCGCGGTGCACCAGCCCCAGCGGCTCTCCCGTCTCGGGGTTGGCGTACCCGTGCGCCCACCCGAGCCCTTCCGCCGCCAGTGACACCAGCTTCGCGGCCAGGGCTGGAGCGAGCGGCGTGTTGGCCTGCGCCCACTTCGACACCGCGCGCAGGGTGACGCCGTCGACGTACTCCATCGCGATGAAGTACGAGCCCTCGTCTTCACCGAAGTCGAAGATCTGAACGATGTTCGGGTGCGTCAGCTGCGCGGCGATGCGCGCCTCGGCGAAGAACATGCGCACGAAGGACTCCCGCTCGGCGAGCTGCGGGAGAATTCGTTTCACCACCAGCGTCTTCTCGAAGCCCCCGGGGCCCGCCGCACGCGCGAGAAACACCTCGGCCATGCCGCCGGTCGCGAGCTTCTTGATGAGCTGGTAACGCCCGGGCACGCACGGCCCCCCTTGAGGAGAACGGCAGTATACGGTCGTCAGTGAACTCCGCCCGGAACGCGCCGCCCCCCATGTGTCTCCCATGGGAGACACAACTCTTTACGGCCGGATCAGCACCATCGCCGCCCGCGCGGGCACGGTGAGCTGGCCCGAGGCTCCGAGCGTCACGGTCGCACCTGAGACGACCTCTTTCAGGCTGATGCCACCGCGCGCGAGGAAGCGCTTGAGCGGCAGGTTCACCGTTCGCTCGCCGCCGCGGTTGATCACCACGATGGCGCCGTCGTCGTCGGTGCTGCGCTGGTACGCGTACAGATCGCGCTCGATGACGAGCGTGTCACGAACGCCCAGCCGCAGCGCGCGGCTCTGCTTCCGCGCGGTGCCCACCTTGCGCATGAAGTCCAGCAGGCCCTGCTCCCGCGCCGTGAGGTTGCTCCACTTCATGAAGCGGCGGTTGTCGGGGTCTCCCGCGCCGGGCAGGCCCAGCTCGTCGCCGTAGTAGATGAGCGGCACGCCGGGCTGGGTGAGGATGAAGGCGAAGCCCCACTTCGTGCGATCGAACGGCTCGTCCCAATCGATGGTGGCGGGCGGGCGGTTGGGGCCCCAGGACTGGCCGTTGGC
The DNA here is from genome assembly GCA_033763395.1 of Myxococcaceae bacterium. Taxonomy (GTDB): domain Bacteria; phylum Myxococcota; class Myxococcia; order Myxococcales; family Myxococcaceae; genus Xiheimicrobium. The sequence goes on along the minus strand of JANRKQ010000040.1, from coordinate 18,215 downwards.
GTCACCTTCGATCTGGTTTGCCGCGATGGAGATGAAGCGCGCGACGTCGTGGTTGCCGAGGAAGGGCGAGTTGATGGTGCCCGGCAGGTAGTACGACTCGTTGAGCCGCACGGCCTCGTCGACCGGCACCAGCGAGTCGTTCCGCGCGAACGCCTGCACCACCGGCCAGTAGAGCGGGAAGTCGAACTGCCCATCGAGCTCCTGCGGGCCGATGTACTGGCGAATCAGGGGCCGGCCATCGGCGCCGGTGAACGTCTCACCAACCAGGTAGTACTTCGTGCCCGTGATGGCCGTGATGCGCGCGAGGTGCTGGTTGATGGTGCGGCCGCCGGTGCTGTCGAGGTGCTTCACCGCGTCGAGGCGGAAGCCGTCGAGATCGGCCTCCTCGAGCCACCACATCATGTCGGCCGCGAACTGATCGGCCATGGCGGTGTTCCGCCAGTTGTAGTCGGGCAGGTAGCTCGTGAACGAGCAGACCAGCGGCTTCTCTTCCCACCCGCAGCCGTTGGTGCCGCAGACGCAGCCGTTGCCGATGTTGAACCAGCCGTCGTCGCGGTGCGCGGCCACGTAGGGGTGCGTGTCGTGCACGTGGTTCAGCACGAGGTCCGTGAGCACGCGGATGCCACGGGCATGCGCGGCCTTCGTGAGCGCCTTCAGATCGTCGAGGGTGCCGAAGCGCGGCTGCACGGTGCGCGGGGCGCTGGGCCAGTAGCCGTGGTACCCGGTGTACTGCTGGTTGTACGAGCCGCCGTAGGCCCCGTCAGGGTTCGCGTCGGGCGGAGACAGCCACAGCGCGCGCACGCCCAGCTTGTCGAAGTAGCCCTCTTCGAGGGCCTGGGTGACGCCCTTGAAGTCGCCGCCCTGGTAGTTCGCGATGCCGTTGACGTTGGGCGTGGGGCGATCGTTCGACGGGTCGCCGTTGCGGAAGCGGTCGGTGAAGACGAAGTACAAGATCGCCTCCTCCCACTGGAACGGCTCGGCCTCGATCCAGAAAGGCAGGAGCAGCGGCTCGGCCGCCTTCCCAGCCTCGTCCACGAGCGTCACCTTCACCGTGTGTTTGCCCTGCGCCAGGCCCATCATCTCGAAGCGCAGCGCCCCGGACGCCGGGTCGAACTGCACCGTCTGCACCTGCCCGTCGAGCACGAGCTTCGGCACCTCGAGCGTCGCCTTCGCCTGGCCCAGCGAGGCCTTCACCTCGAGCGAGAGCGCGCCCGCGCCGTTGGTGGCGAACGACGTCACCTCGAGCAGCGGCGCCTGGCAGTCGGGGGTCAGCAGGCGAGATTGCTCGACGCCCGCGACCCACCGTGTGAAGCCGTGCGCTGGATCGCGCAGCAGCTCGTCGTTGCCGAGATCGAAGCGGTAGCCGTAGCCCGAGACGCGCGGCTCGAGGGTGGCGCGCCATTCCCACGTGCCGTCGTCGCGGCGGCGCATCGGCTCGGGCGCGAACTGGTTCCATTCCCCCCGGATGAAGACGGTGTCGAGCGTGCGCGACGGCGCGTAGCGGATGACGGACTCGCAGCTGCGCACGGGGCCGGTGGGAGGCGCGACCGGGCTGCAGGCCGCGGCGGCGAGGACGACGAGGACGAGGAGACGCACGGTGGGCTCCCTACCCGGCCCGGGCCTCCGAGGGGAAGGCCCTGCCTTTCCGATGAAACGCATCGATCCCTTCGATAGAAGGCGCCTCGATGCTCCAACGGCTCGCGGTAGTGGGAATGGTGGTCGGCCTGTGGGGCTGCAACGAGGAGTGCGTCGACGCGTTCGACTGCGCGAAGGTACCATCGCGGGTGCCCCTCACCTGCGACGACGGGCGCTGCGTGGCGAAGACGACGCTGCCCATGTTCCCCTCGTTCGGCGGCATGGACGCCGGGCGCCGCGACGGCGGCGTCGACGGGGGCGCCAGCGACGGCGGAGCGCCGGAGGTGGCGCTGCGGCCCGGCGAGTACACCGCGCGCTTGTCCGGTGGCCAACTCGTACCGCCGGTCGCCACGAGCGCCGCGGGCTCGGCGCAGGCGACGCTCGTCGTCGACGACGCCGGCGTGGCGACCCTCTCGTGGAGCGCGATGGTGATGAACGCGACGCCGGTTGGCGCCACCCTCCTCTTCGACGCTCCCGCCGGACGGAGCGGCGCGGGGCCGCTCGTGGTGTCCGACGGAGGCTCGCTCTCAGGGACGTTGGCCCTCACCCGGGCTCAGGCGGCCGCGGTGTCGACGAACCGCGCCTCGCTCGTCATCGCGACGACCGAGCGACCGGCGGGCGGCCTCAAGGGCCAGCTCGCGCCCCGCGGCGCTCTCGTGGGCTTCACGCAGCTCGTCCGCGCGGCCAACGGCCAGTACGGCGGCGGCGGCCAGCTGGTGCTCGAGTTCATGGGCATGTTCCCCACCGCGGGTGGGTACGACTTCGAGTGGCCCGAGAGCGGACGCGTCACCTCGGCCGCGCTCGTCCAGGGCGCTGGGAGCACGCCGCTGCTGGCGCTCGAGCTCAACGGCAGCCGCACCGGAGCCTCGGGCACCTTCGAGCCGCTCCCCCTGCTGCTCATGATCCGTGACGGCGGCCTCTTCGTGACGGGCACCGGCGCCGACGGCGGCGAGGTCTTCCGCGGCGACCTCTCGCTCTCGCTGCGGTGAACAGCGGTTGCCCCGGCGCGGGCCGTGTGAAAAGTCCGTGCGCATGGCTGACGAGGCGCTCTCGCGACTGTTGTCCCTCCGCCACGGCGATCCCCACGCGCTGCTGGGCGTCCACCCCGCGGCCGAGGGGCTCTTCGTGCGGGTGTTCCGGCCCGAGGCCTTCCGCGTGGAGCTCGAGGTCGCCGGCGCTCGCCACCGCCTCGAGCCGAGGAGCGACTTTCCGGGCGTCTTCGAGGGCCGCCTCCCCGGGCGCGAGGTGCCGAGCTACCTGGTGCACGTCGAGTACCCCGGCGGCGCGTCCTTCTCGTTCCGCGACCCCTACGCCTTCCTCCCCACCATCGGCGAGCAAGACCTGCACTTCCTCGGCGAAGGCACGCACCGCCGCCTCTGGGAGAACCTGGGCGCGCACCCGCGCCACCACCAGGGCGTCTTCGGCACCTCGTTCGTGGTGTGGGCGCCCAACGCCGAGGGCGTGAGCGTGGTGGGCGACTTCAACGGGTGGGACGGCCGGCTCAACCCCATGCGCTCGATGGGCCCAAGCGGCGTCTGGGAGCTCTTCGTGCCCGACGTGAACGAGGGCACCCGCTACAAGTTCGAGATCCACCCGCGCGACGGAGCGCCCTTTCTCAAGGCCGACCCGATGGCGCTGCGCACCGAGGTGCCGCCGCTGACGGCCTCGGTCGTGCACCACCTGCACCACTACCGCTGGAGCGACGCGGCCTGGCTCTCGAAGCGACAGGCCTCGCTGCGCCACCTCGAGCCGATGAGCATCTACGAGGTGCACGCCGGCTCGTGGCGCGTGGTGCCCGAAGAAGGCAACCGGCCGCTGACCTGGCGTGAGCTCGCGCCGCAGCTGGCCGAGCACGTCTCGCGCCTGGGCTTCACGCACGTCGAGCTGTTGCCGGTGGCCGAGCACCCCTACGGCGGCAGCTGGGGGTACCAGGTGTCGAGCTACTACGCGCCCACCTCGCGCTTCGGGCACCCCGATGACTTCCGCTTCTTCGTCGACACGATGCACCAGCACGGCATCGGGGTGATCGTCGACTGGGTGCCCGGGCACTTCCCCCGCGACGCCTTCGCGCTGTCGCGCTTCGACGGCACCGCCCTCTACGAGCACGCGGATCCACGTCGGGGAGCGCACCCGGACTGGGGCACGCTGATCTTCAACTTCGGCCGCAACGAGGTGAAGAACTTCCTCATCGCGAACGCGCTCTTCTTCGTCGACGAGTACCACGTCGACGGCCTGCGGGTGGACGCGGTGGCCTCGATGCTCTACCTCGACTACTCGCGCGCGCCCGGCGAGTGGGTGCCCAACCGCTTCGGCGGCCGCGAGAACGAAGAGGCCATCGGCTTTCTGCGAGAGCTCAACGAGACGATGCGCGCCCAGCACCCCGACGTGGTGGTGATGGCCGAGGAGTCGACGTCATGGCCGAGCGTCTCGCGCCCCGTCGCGCAGGGCGGCCTCGGCTTCACCCACAAGTGGAACATGGGGTGGATGCACGACACCCTGAAGTACTTCGAGAAGGAGCCCATTCACCGCAAGTGGCACCACCACCAGCTCACCTTCGGGCTGCTCTACGCGTACAGCGAAGACTTCGTGCTGCCCCTGAGCCACGACGAGGTGGTGCACGGCAAGCGCTCGATGCTCGACAAGATGCCGGGCGACCCCTGGCAGCAGTTCGCCAACCTGCGCGCCCTCTACGCGTGGATGTGGGCGCACCCCGGCAAGAAGCTCCTCTTCATGGGCGGCGAGTTCGGCCAGCGCCACGAGTGGGCCGAGTCACGCTCGCTCGACTGGCACCTGCTGGAAGACGACGCGCACCGCCAGCTCATGGAGCTCGTCGGCGTGCTCAACGAGACGTACCGGCGCGAGGGCGCGCTCTTCGAGACCGACTTCCACGCGCAGGGCTTCCAGTGGATCCAGGCCGACTCGTCCGACCCGAGCGTCTACGCCTTCGTCCGCCGCGGCCGGAACCCGTGGCGAGAGATCGTCTGCGTCGCCAACCTCACGCCCGTCGTCCGCCACGACTACCGCATCGGCCTGCCGTCGGGCGGCTGGTGGGCCGAGATCCTCAACACCGATGATCGGCAGTTCGGCGGCTCGGGCGTGTCGAACGCGCCGTTCAAGGCGACCCCGAGGTCCTGGGACGGCCAGCCGGGCTCGACGTCGCTCACCCTGCCGCCGCTCGGGGTGATCTGGCTGGCTCCCGTCGATCCGCCAGCGACCGCTCAGGCCCCCTGACGCCAGGCGCCCTCGCGCCACAGCGCCCAGAACGTCCACCCGCCCGCGAGCGCCTCGAGCAGCGCCGTCGGGAGGATGCGCCACGTCACCACGCCGGCCAGCACGCAGCCGATGAACGCGATGAGCTGGAAGGTGCGGCCCAGCACCGTGAGCCGGAAGAAGGCCACCAGCCCCTGCCTGGCGGCGAGCACGTAGTAGAAGCCGAGCACCAGCAACGAGATGCCCACGGCCCGCGGCCAGAACTCGACCGTCCGGCCCAGGCCCAGCGGCTCCAGCAGCAGGTTCGGCGCTCCCAGGAGAACCGTCCCCTGCCCCAGCATGTACACCCCAAACACCAGCACGGACTTCGCCGCACCCTGGGCTGGCCGCAGCTCAACGTAGGTCTTCATGGGCGCAGGTTGCGACGTTTCGGCCGCGCCCGCAGCTTGCGTTTCAGCGACGGGCTCCGCCGACGGAGCTGGCCTCGATTGCCAGTCTTCACTTACATTTTGGCAACGATGCGCCGCCGCCCGGCTCCGAAGACATCACCACGCAAAGAGGCCCGCCAGGCCCGCTCGCGCGCGACCGTCGAGTACCTGCTCGCGGCGACCGCGAGGGTGCTGGTGCGCGAAGGGTACGATCGCGCCAGCACCAACCGCATCGCCGAGGTCGCGGGGGTCAACATCGCCTCGCTCTACCAGTACTTCCCCTCGAAGGAGGCGCTCGTGGCGCGGGTCTTCGAGCGCTACCTCGCCCGCCTCGACGAGGCGCTGTCCAACTGCCTTGCGCGCATCGCCGACGCGCCGCTGTGGCCCGGCCTTGAGGCGCTCCTGCGCACGTTCTTTTCCGTGCACGACGAGGACCCCGCGCTTCACCGGGCCCTGCTGACCCACGTTCCGCAGATCGAGCGGGTCAACCCGATGCTCGCGCTCCGGGAGCGGATGACGCTCACGCTGACCGGTTACTTCGTGCGCCGACGCCGCGCGCTGCGACCGGGCGACCCGGCGCTGGCGGCCCGCTTCGTCGTCACCTGCGCAGAGGCCATCAAGCAGCAGGCGGTGCTGGACGACGCGCGGCTGCTCCACGACGAGCGCTTCGTCTCGGAGGCCCTCGAGCTCGTGCGCCGCTACGTCATGGCGCGACCCGCTCCGAGGCTCAGTGCAGCACCCGCTCGCGGTCGACGAGCAACATCGGGTGGTTCTCGCGCGTCTCGTAGGCGATGATGCGCAGGCCCGCGCCCCGGGTGCCCGCTGCCACCGTCGTCGCCACCGCCTCTTCGCCGTCCGCCCCCTGCGCATGCCCGTAATTGAGCGCCACCTGGTACCGGACCTCACACAAGGCCGTCATCTCGGTGCCGTCATCGCCGGTGAAGGTCACCTTGATCTGCCCGCCCAGCGGCAACGCGTCTCGCGTCTCGACGAAAAGACCGGTGGAACTGATGTTTCTGGCGATCCCCCGCGTCATCCCCTGCTGCGTGGTGAGATAGACCGTGAAGACCTTGTCGAACCGAAGACTCTGCCGCCGCTCGCTCACGTGCACCCCTGTCGTGTGGTGTGACGTCGCGAAGCCTACAGAGTGCGATGATGTAGGCAAATTAAGCACCCGAAACGACATGCAACTGGAGGAAGAATCATGCGTTGGCTGATGGCTCTGGTGGTGATGATGCCGGCGTTGGCGCTGGCCGATGTCGACGCGCGGTTCGCGAAGATGCGCGACGTGGCCGAGAAGATCGGCGGCCTGTCGGAGTTCATCGACAACTACGCCGGTGTCTGCGGCCCGCTGATGACGGCGCAGTGCGAAGAGAAGCGCAAGGAGTTCCGCCGCGGGGCCGACGGCAAGAAGCACTACATGATCGTCACGGAGGACTCGACGAACGTGCTGTCGATGGGCGACGCGAACCCGATCACCGGCGAGTTCATTCTGAACATGACGCCCTCTTCGCGGCGGGCGACAGCGCGATCACCCACGGAGCGCCGACGAAGACCGACGCGAACGGCAACGCGATTCTGCCGTTCATCCGCATTCCGGCGAAGGTGCCCGACGGGTGGTCGATGCAGCTGATGAACCGGCAGGTGGGCGCGCGGGCGCTGCGGCTGCAGCTAGTCTTCACCCCCGACGGCGTGTGGACGCTCCCGAAAAAGAGCGGCGGTCAGATTCGCGGCATCAAGACGAAGTTCGAGGGCATCATCGTGCAGGTCGGCCGCACCGGAGAGGTGATCGGCACCTGGTACCCGAAGTGATGGCCGCGGGCAGCACCGAGTGCGCGACGGAGAATTCGCCGTGAAGGCCGGGACCTTCGAGTTGCAGGTCACGACGGCCGGAGCCCTCGTCTGGAGCAAACGCTGGGAGGACGGCAAGGTGATCGACACGGCCTGTCCGCGTCCGGAGGTCGTGAAGGACCGCGCGACCAGGCGTCAGCGTTGCGTTCCATTCGAGGGCACGTGCTCGCCCGGGCGAAGACCTTCACGTCGCCACTCGCACCTCCTGGAGAGGTCATCTGCGTCGCGGCCGCCCCTCGAGGCGCTCGCTCGTCGTGCAACGACGAGGTCGCACTCGCAGCCGATCGAGCGCGCTGACTGATCACGCCGAGCCTCCCCTCGCGCCGGAGGGCGCCAGACGGAGACGGCCACCACCGCGGGCCCGCTCGGGCACTTCCTTCGATGAAGCACCCTCCCCGCCGGCTCACACGGGAGCTTCCCCAACGAACGCCTCGACGGCCTCGGCCTGGGTGCGCAGCAGCGTCGCCTCCGTCTCCTGCCCGACCCGTTCCAGCTCGGGCGCGGCGTTTCGGCGCTCCGCGATGTCGGCACGCAGCAGGGAACGCACCTCGTCCGCTGACAGCGCGCGGCGCGCGGCCTCTGAGGCCCCCAGGCCCGCGCGGCTGCCCGCGATCACGCTCGACTCCTGGGTGACGAGGGGCGCCTCGACCGCTTCCGCGTTCTCGATCAACGCCAACACCTGTCTCCACAGCGAGCGGTCGGCGTCCGAACGTGCCTTCATGGCGGCTTTGAGCCGTTCCCGCACCGCGGCTTTCCACGCCTGCGCGTCGCTCACCGGAACATCGTAGCCGAACCAGCTCGGCGCGCGCGCTCGCCCTCACCCACGACGCAGACACGGTGGCTGACGAGACGGCGAGCCTGGGCGACCGCGGCGCAACGGACGAAGAGACAGCGCGACGGCCTCAGCGCGCCAGCTCGTCCGCCAGCACGTACGGGTCCGCCCGCCGCTCGGCGATGCGCTGGGCCACGTCGGCCAGGTTCCCGCGTTCCCGCTCGAGCCGTTCGAGGCCCGCGCGGAGCAGCCGGTCGCGCAGCAACGTCAGGAACTGCGTCATCGCCCGCGTCTGCTCTCGCTTCGCCTTCTCGCCTGTGTCGACGAGGTGCTGCTGGTGCTGCTCCACCGCCGCCACCAGCTCGTCGATGCCCGTGCCCTTCGCCGAGATCACCTTCTGAATCGGGGGCTCCCACTCGGGCGGGCCCGCTGGCGCCTCGATGGTCTTCCCCTCGGCCTTCGCCCGCACCATGCGGTGGTGCGCGTCGTGATCCATCGGCGGCGCCTTGATCGCGTGCCGCAGCTCGAGGTTCGCCCGCAGCTCCCGCACCACCCGGTCGGCCCCATCGAGATCGGCCTTGTTCACCACGAACACGTCGGCCACCTCGAGGATGCCAGCCTTGATCGCCTGAATGTCGTCGCCCATGCCCGGCACCAGCACCACCACGGTGGTGTGCGCCAGCTGCGCGATGTCGATCTCGTCCTGCCCCACCCCGACGGTCTCGACGATGATCACATCGCGGCCCATCGCGTCCATCACCCGCAGGCAGTCACCGGTCGCCCTCGAGAGCCCTCCCAGGTTGCCCCGCGTCGCCAGCGAGCGAATGAACACGCCCGGGTCGGTCGCGTGGCCCTGCATTCGAATGCGATCGCCGAGAATGGCGCCGCCGGTGAACGGGCTGGTCGGGTCGACCGCGATCACTCCGACCGACTTGCCCTTCTTGCGGTACGCCGTGATGAGCCGATCGGTGAGCGTCGACTTGCCCGCGCCGGGCGACCCCGTGATGCCCAGCACCCACGCGCGACCGGTCTTTGGGAACAGCGCCTTGAGGGCCTCGGTGGCCACCGGGGCCTGATCGTCGATGAGGCGCATGAGGCGCGAGGCCTTGCGCACGTCTCCCGCGAGCACGCCCTCGGCGAGGGCCTGTGCTGTCAGCTCCATCACTCGACCACCTCGATCTGCTCGATGGGCACGTGCATCAGATCGGACACGAGCGCCCGAATGCCGGGGAACTCGTCGAGCTCGAAGCGCTCCGCCCAGATCTTGCCGGTCGGCCCCGCCAGCAGGCCGCGAAAGGTGCGCCCGTGGAGCCGCGCCGCGGCGAAGCGCACCGTCTCGTCACCCACCTTGAGCTCGCAGAAGAACTCCATCACGCTCCGCGGCGGCACCATGGCGTCGCCGAAGGCCTCGAAGAGCGACTTCATCGACAGGCTGACGTCCAGCTCGGGTGGCGGCTCTTCTTTCGGGCGCGGCGGCGGCGAGGGCGAGCCGGCGATGTCGCCGAACATCGCGTAGAGGAAGTCTTCGAGCGCCGCCCGATCGCGGAACTCCGAGAGCTCGAACACGGTGGGAGAGCTGATGGTCAGCTCGTGGCCCTCGTGCAGACAGCGCACGACGCGGAACTGGCCGGTGCGGCTGGCGCCGAGCGAGAACCGAAAGGGGCCGCGCTCGAGCTCGGCGCCCAGCTGGAGCGTCGCGGGGTCGACCTTCGGGCTCACCCCCAGGGCCGACAGCTCGCTGGAGCGCCGCTCGAGCTGGTACAGGTGATCGTTCAGCGTCTGAATGACGAGATCCTCGAGCCGCGACGCCGCCGAGAGGAACGCGAGGTTGATGGGCTGCGCGCCGACGAACTCGGGCGGGCCGACGTAGAGGAGCCGGTCGCCCAGCACGGTAAAGGACACCCGCTCGAGGGCCTTCCGCGTGAGCGGGTTGAGCGCGAGGCCAGAGTTGAGCTCGAGCTCGGCTTCGACGACCCCATCGACGTCGCTCACCGTGAGCCCGAGGCCCTCGAGGAAGGCGCGGTCCATTGAGGGCGATTTAGCCCTTCAGCAGCTCTCGCGCGATGATGTTGCGCTGGATCTCGCTGGTGCCCTCGCCGATCTCGCACAGCTTGGCGTCGCGCAGGTAGCGCTCGACCGGGAACTCGCGCGTGTAGCCATAGCCCCCGTGAATCTGCACGGCCTTGTTGCAGGCGCGGGTCGCGGCCTCGGAGGCGAAGAGCTTGGCCATCGACGCCTCGCGCGTGTACGGCCTTCCGGCGTCGGCCAGCGCGGCGGAGCGGTAGACGAGCATGCGCGCCGCGTCGAGCTCGGTCTGCATGTCGGCCAGCATCCAGCGAATGGCCTGGAAGTCGCCGATGGGGCTCCCGAACGCGGTGCGGTCCTTCGCGTACTTCACCGACTCACGAATCGCGGCGTGGCCGAGACCCACCGACAGCGCGCCGATCGTGATTCGGCCGCCGTCGAGGATCTGCATGGTGTCGATGAAGCCGTGATCGACCTCGCCCAGGCGCTGGGTGTCGGGCACCTCGACATTCTCGAGGTGGAGCTCGGCGGTGTCGGACGAGCGCATGCCCAGCTTGCCGTGAATGGCACGCTGGCTGAACCCCTTGAGGCCCTTCTCGAGGATGAAGGCGGTGATGCCCTTCTGCTTCTTCTCGGGGCTGGTGAGGGCCAGCACGACGAAGACGTCTCCGACGGTGCCCTGGGTGATGAACATCTTCGAGCCGTTGAGCAGCCAGCCGTCTCCCTTGCGCACGGCCGTCGTCTTCATGCCGGCGGCGTCCGAGCCGCTCCCGGGCTCGGTGAGGCCCCAGGCGCCCAGGGACTCGGCCGTCGCCAGCTTCGGCAGGTACCTCTGGCGCTGCGCCTCGTTGCCGAAGACCCGAATGTGGCTGGTGCCGAGCCCGTTGTGCGAGGCCACGGTGAGGGCGAGCGAGCCGTCGTACTTCGCCACCTCTTCGACGGCGACGGCCACCGCCAGGGAGCCCATGTTGGCGCCGCCGTACGCGTCCGAGATGCGAATGCCCATCGCGCCCAGCTGGCCGAGCTCACGTACGATCTCGAGGGGGAACTTCTCCGAGGCGTCCCACTCGCGCGCCTTGTCCTTCACGCGCCGCTCGCAGAAGTCACGAATCGTCGCCTGCAGTGCCTTGACGTCGTCGGGGAGCTCGAGATCCATGCGGGGCTTTGACCTTCTCCAGAAAGGGGTGCGACGCGGGCGTCTCTATCGGGTTTGTCACGCGCGGAAAACGCCGACGCAGCGCGACTTTCCGCGGCGCGGCACGAGCGCGGTGATGGCAGGCATGACGGCGGCTGCCATCCCGAGCGGTTGGGATGCAACGCGAAGGCGCCCGCCGTTCCGCTCAAACACGAACGGCGCGCCGGTGAGGGCGCGCCGCGTCGGAACTGCGTAAGGTCGAGCCGACCGGCTTACTCGCTCTCGTCGCCCGCGGCCTTGAAGATCCAGGGGAAGGTGACGTTCACGATGCCGCCGCCGTCGGGCTCAGGGAACTTCCACCGGCGAATGCGCTGCACGATGCAGCTCTCGACGTTTGCGTTGCCGATCGAGCTCTCCGAGACGGCCGCCTCGCTCACCGCGCCCGAGGGGTCGATCGTCCAGGCCACGGCCACCTTGCCACCGAGCGCCGGGTTCTTCTGGAGCTCCTGCTCGTAGCAGAACTTGATCTCGTTCTGGTGGCGCTTGATCACCTTCATGATGACGTCCTTGTCGAGGCCGCCGACGACGGTCGTCTTGCCGGGGATGACGCGGGTGCCTTCCTTGCCACGGCCACCGAGGTCGAGGCCGGAGCCACCGGCGCCTCGCCCACCACCCTTGGTGCCGAGACCACCGAGGCCAAGGCCGTTGCCGCCGCCACCAGCGCCCGAGCCGCGCGAGCCGAGGCCGCCGACGCCCTGCGCATCACCGACGCCCGCGCCGCCCTGGAGGCCGCCGAGGGCGTTGTTGATGCCCGTGCCGAGTCCGCCAGGACCGAAGACGTTCGACGCCGCGCCGCCAGCGAACATGCCGGCCATGAGCGAGCTGACCTTCTTGCGGTCTTCCTCACGCTTGTTCACGTCGACGACGGGAGCGCCCTTCTTGGAGGGGTCGGCGTCCTTCTGCTTGGCGTCCTGCTTGCCGAACTTGCCTTCCTTCTCCTTGGCCTTCTCGCCTTCCTTGGCGCCCGACTTGTCGAACTTCTTCACTTCCTGCTTCTTCTCGGGCTTCACCACCATCTTCACGTACTTGGACGGATCCGAGAAGATGTCGTCGCCATCGCCGCCGCCGTCGAGCGGGGTGATCACCATCGCGGCCACGAGGGCGATGAACGCCATGAGGCAGATGCTGGTGATCTTGAAGAAGGTGAAGTCGTGCTCATCGAGGGTGTTGAGCGAGATGGCCGCGCTCGGGCGCACGTAGCGCACGATGAAGGCCACCGACTCGAACGAGACCTGGGCGCGATCGTGCAGCCCGAGCTCGACCGCGTCGGCGCGCACGCCCCCCTCGGCCGCCTTGAGCTTGCCCTCGGTCTTGAGCTGCTCCTTGGACTTGTGGCTGTCGCCCTTGGTCGAGACGACGACGCCAGCCTCGGAGGGAACGTTGACGAGCGCCCCGCTGCCCCGGCCCTGCGCGAGGGTGAAGAGGTCGCCCAGGCCAGGCGAGAACACGTTGAACCGCGCGGCGGCGTTCTCGCCCACCGTCACCGGCACGCCCTCGCCGAAGTGCTGCACGTTGATGAGGGTGTCGCCCCACAGCAGCGCGACCTGGAGGATCTTCTCGGTCTCGGTGGGAATCGCCTCGGCCGGCAGCGGCTCGGTGAAGAGCGCGGTGGCGTTCTTGCCCGTGCCCGCGAGCGCGCGCGGAGCGTCCTTCTTGCCCTTCTTGTCCTTGCCGCCCTTCTTCTCGGCCTTCGCCTCGTCCTTCTTCGACTCGACCGGCTTCGCCTCGGCCGCGCCGTTGCCGTTCTTGACGACGACCTTCACCTTCGAGCCGCCGATCTCGAGCACGTCGCCCGAGGTGATGGGCTTCTCCTTCACCGACTCAGCGCCGATCTTCGTGCCTTCGGCCGAGCCGAGGTCCATGACGATCAGCTTCCCGTCAGCAGCCACCTTCACCATGCAGTGGAGGTTCGAGACCTTCGGGTCCGCGACCTTCACGTTGGCCGACTCGCCGGAGCCCAGGATGATGCTCTCGAGCTCAGACGTCGACTCGGACGTCTTTCCATCGGGGCTGGTGATCTCGAAGGTGACCTTGTTCGCCATGGAGAACCTCGTGCTGCGTCAAGCGACTGCGATGTGAAGAGACAAGCGCTCCGTCCGGCCGACGGAGAAACGACTCAGAGGTTGTCGACCGACTTCTGCAGCTCGGGGTTGAAGTTGTCGCGCACCTTGATCAGCGTGCGGAATGTCGTCTTCTTCTTGCTGACCGAGTAGCTGCCTTCAGGCTTGGTGAGCTCACCTTCGACCGCGACGTCGGTGAAGTCGATGACCGTCTTCTTGCGCGTCACCACGCGGTCGGCCTCGCGAATCACCTTCTCCTGCGCGAACGAGGGAGCCGCGACGGCCATCACCACCAGCACCACACCAAGAAAGCGCTTCATTCGATCTCCTTCGACTTCGAAAGCGTACGGCCCTGTGGACAGCTGTGGCAGGGCCCTGGTTCCTGAAAAGTTGCCGGACCCTATGGGATCGGCGCGTCGTTGTGAAGCCCACCTCAGGCGCGGGCAGCCCACTCGCGCCCTCTCAACTTCTGAGAATTACTTCTTCTCGTCGGGCTTCGCGGGAGCCGCCTTCGGGTCGGCTGGAGCCGGTGCTGGGGAAGCGCCCGGTGCCGGGGCAGGCGCGGCTCCACCCGCTGGAGGCGGCGTCGCACCACCGGCGGGAGGCGTCTCGCCACCGGCAGGCGGCGTCTCGGCCGGAGTCGACTCGGCCTCCTTCTCGGCCTTGTCCAGCATCGACGGGCCCGTCGGGGTGACGGCCTTGGGCTTCTCGGGCTCCTTGGGGGCCTGCTGCCCGGACTTCTGCATGGCCAGAATGCCCTTCACCTTGTTGTCGATGAGCTTCTGGTCCTGGTCCGAGGTGCCGGGAATGGCCTTGCACTTCTCAAAGAAGCCCAGCGCCTTGTCCCAGCCCGACTTGTCGGCGGCGTACGCCCAGGCAGCTCCACAGATGGCGTCGTTCTGGCCGGCCTTGAGCGACAGCACGCGCTCGAACACCTCGCCGGCCTTCACGCCCTTCTTGGGATCCTTGCCCTTCTGGCCATCGAGCGCCCAGGCGTACGCCAGGAAGTTCTCGTAGCGGGTGGGATCGAGCTCGGTGGTGCGGCCGAGGTTCTTCTCGGCGGTGAGGTAGTCGCGGTAGCTCAGCGCCATCGCGCCGATGTTGAAGAGGCTCGGGGCGAAGTCCTTGTTGAGGCTGACGGCCTTCTGGAACTGCGCGAGCGCCTGCCGCTTCTCCTGCTGCTGCAGGTAGATGAGGCCGAGGTTGTTGTAGACGCCGGGATCCTTCTCATCAAGCTTCTTGGCGTTCGCCGAGATGAACTGCGCGAGCGGCAGGTTGCCCTGGTCGAAGTAGATGAGCGCGAGGTTCTTGTACGCGTCGGGGTTGTCCTTGGTGCGCGAGAGCACCCGGCGCGCGGTCTCTTCGGCCTTGGCGTAGTTCTTCGCCAGCCGGTACGCGACGGTGAGGTTGTTGTTGAGTTCGACGTCGAACTCGTCGGCCTTGAGCGCCTCTTCGTAGAGGGCGATCGCTTCCTGGAACTTGTCCTGGAGGCGGTACACCTTGCCGAGGTTGAGGAGCGTGGGCTTGTGCTTGGGGTCGAGCTTGCGCGCGGCCTCGTAGTGCCCCTGCGCGTCGCTGAGGCGGCCTTGCCGCTCGGCGATGACGCCCAGGTTGTACTGGGTGACGATGTTGTTGGGCGCCTTCTCGGCCACCTTGGTGAAGAGCGCCTTCGCCTCGTCGAGGTTGCCCGCGTCGAAGGCGGCGACGCCCTTGTCGAAGTTCTCCTTCGGGCTGGGCAGCTTGATGACCTGCGGCTGCACCGGCTTGACGTCTTCCTTGGGAGGCTCGGGCGTGGTGACGCAGCCGGTGAAGGCAGTGGCTGAGGTGACGGCAGAGAGGGCGACGATCTTGAGCTTCATGATGGGAGTCCTCGTGGCCTCTTCAGCGGCTGCCGGCGCCGGCGCCGGTCGCGGCGGCCGACGGTGGTCCGTTCGGGTTTGGCGTGGGGGCGACCGCGGGCATCACCTCTTCCTGCACGGTCGACAGCGGCGCGTCGTTGGCCGACGGCTGCTTCTCGAAGCCCGAGGTGACGAAGAACTCGCTGCCCCGGTAGGTCACGTCGCGCGCCTTGCCGTAGGTGCCCGGCTTGTACTTGTTGAGGTTGTCCTGCGCGAGGAGCGTCCACTCGTTGTACAGGGTGAGCTCGGTCGACTTCGCCAGCGACTTGTCGAACGCCTCGACCGCCTTCTCTTCGAGGGGGAAGATGTAGCGGTTCTCGAGCTCGCCGCGGAACATGGCGAGCTGGTCTTCGTCGAAGCCCTTCGGGTCCGGCAGGTCGACGAGGGCCTTGGCGAGATCCGAGTACAAGAGGCCGATGCGGGTGAGCGCCGCGATGCCGTAGTCCGGATTTCCGAGCGCGAGCACCTCGGTGTAGCTCTTCTCGAGATCGGCCAGGGCCTTCTGCTTCACGGGCAGGTCCTTCTTGAAGGTGCCGATGGCCTTGAAGCGCTGCGCGACGTACGCGTTCCACGTCGGCTCGAGCTGCACGAAGCGCGTGTGGGCGACGGCGAGCATGGCGCGATCGAGCTTCTTCTCGTCGTCCTTGAGCTTCGGGAACGCGGCCACGATCTCCTTCGCGAGCCGGTCGGCGCCGGCGGTGTCCTTGAGCTTCTGCGCGATGAGGAACTGGCGGTACTTCACGTCGAGCTTGCGCGGCTCGGTGACGCGCGCGTCCTTCGCGTAGGTGGTGAGGAAGGTGTCGTAGTGCTTCGTCGCGTCGGCGAGCTGGCCGGTGCGCTCGAGCACGAGCCCGATGTTGAAGGCGATCTCGGGGGCGTCCTTCTTGTCCTTGAAGCGCGTGACGTAGCGCTTGTACGCGGCGATGGCCTTGTCGAACTTGCCGACGCCCTCGTACCAGAAGCCGGCGTTGTACTGCGCGTCGGCCACCCAGTCGTTCGCGGCCTTGATCTGCGCCTCACGCTCGGTCTTCAGCGCGGCCGCGTCCTCACCCTTCGCGGGGATCTGGAACGTGGTGATCGCCTCGCCCTTCGGCAGCTCCTTCTTGGCCGCCTTCGCCGCCTTCTCGGCCTTCTCGCGGGCCTCCTTCTCGTCCTTGAGGAGCTGCTTGATGTTCTCGTAGCCGACCGCCTTGTCGCCAGCCGCCAGGTCGTAGGTGGCGATGAAGTTCTCGTACATCGTCGCCGACTTCTCGAAGTTGGCGACCTTCTCGTAGAAGAAGGCGAGGCCGTTCTTCACGCGCAGGTCGAACATCGAGTTCGGGTACTCCTTCAAGATCCGCTCGCCGATCTCGATCGACTTGTCCTGCTCGTTGGCCTCGCGCGAGATCTCCATCGCGAACACCATGGCGCGGTCGGCGTTCTTCGACTTCGGGAACTCCTTCTGGAAGTCGAGGAAGAGGTCTCGGGCCTTCTTAACGTCCTTCTCCTTCCGGTAGACCACCTCGTCGACGTACTTGTACTGCGAGCCCTCGACGACCGTGGTGACGCGGGTGGCGAACTCCTTCGAGGCCTTCTTCATCAACTTCTCGTTGGCCTTGAACGCGCGAGAGAGCTTGTTCAGCTCGAGCCACTCTTCCTTCTCTTCGAGCACGCCCATCGAGAGGTCGGCGGCGTCGGCCGAGCGCTTCTCTTCGGGGTACTTGCCGATGATGTCACCGAAGCGGCGAGCGGCTTCGACGAAGTGGTTCTTGTCGTAGAAGATGACGGCCGCCTGGTAGGCGATGTCCACCTCGTCCGGGTTCTTCGGGTACAGCTGGTTGTACTTGTCGCAGGCGTTGATGAGGGCCGTCTCGAACTTCGTGATCGGCTTCTCTTCGAGCTCCTTCGCGGAGCGCTTCGTCACCTTCTGCGTCTTCTCGACGGCGCCCTTCTTCTTGTTCTCTTCGACGAGCTTGTCGTCCTTGAGGTCGGTCTTCTGCAGCACACCGCGCTCGATTTTCACCAGCTTGTCGTACGAGAGGATCGCGTTGAACGCGGCCGTCTGGCGGTACTTCTCCTGCGAGATCTCCTTCGCCTCGGCGCGGTTGGGCACCTTGAACGCGGTGACCTGGTCGTACTGGTTGGCGGCGGGCTCCCACTCCTCGAGGGCCCAGAGGATCTCGGCGTAGTAGAACTTGAGGTTGAAGGCGTGGTCCGAGACGAAGGCCTCGTCCTCGCTGGTGGCGAAGCCGTCGACGTACTGCTTGTAGATGTCGCGCGCGAGCCGGTACGTGGCCACCGACTTCGTCTTCTGCGCCTCGTTGTGGTACTCGGTGACGGTGGTGCGCATCGCCTCTTCGGCGACGTTGAAGCCATTGCGCAGCACTTCCTTCTTCGACTTGTTCGCTTCCCACCACGACGAGCCGGGCCGGTAGAGCTCGGCGAGCTTCTTCACCTCGGCCTTCACGTTGTCGCGCTGGCGCAGGCCTTCATACGACTTGATCACCGCCTGCTGGATGTCCGGCGAGTTCTCGGCGTTCGGGTTGTCATTGAGCAGGTACCGGAACGACTTGATCGCGTTGTCGTGGTGGCCGGCGTCGGCCATCGCGTAGCCCAGCTTGGTGATGAGGCTGGTCTGCTTCTTCTTGCCGGCCTTGGCCTTGTAATAGGCGATCGCATCGTCCGCGCGGTTGAGCTGCGTGAACATGCGGATCGAGTCCTGGAGGGCCTCGTTCTTGAGGTCCGTCGCGGCCTTCTCCTTGCCCTGCTTCTCGGCCAGCTCGACGGTGTCCTGGAGCTTCTTGAGCGCCTTCTCGTGCTCGCCCGCGTTGAAGTCACACCAGGCCAGCTTGTACAGCGCGTACGACTTGATCTTCGGCACCGGCGTCGCGAACGCCTTCTCGAAGTAGCTGCGCGCCTTCTCGAGCACGTTGGCGACGTCGAAGTAGTGGTTGCCGAGCCGCACGTAGGTGTCAGGCACGAACTTCGAGCCCGGGTACTGCTTGAGGAGCTCCTCGTACCGCTTGACGGCGCCGTCCTTCTTGCCGGTGTCGTAGAGGTTGTAGGCGAGGTTGAAGAGCACCTCGTCTTTGCGCTCGTAGCTCGGGTACTCGCGGAGGATCGTCTCGTACAGACGCATCGTCTCCGAGCGGTAGAGCTCGG
>JANRKQ010000039.1:0-2931 GCA_033763395.1 Myxococcaceae bacterium | reverse complement strand
CCTCATGGGCGACATCGCCACCGCCTCGAAGGAGCAGTCGCAGGGCGTCGAGCAGGTGAACAAGGCCGTGCTCCAGATGGACCAGATCACCCAGCGCAACGCGGCGCAGACCGAGGAGCTGACCGCGACCGCCGACCGGCTCTCGGCGTCGGCGAAGCACCTCGAGGCGACGGTGGCCCGCTTCAAGCTGCAGCTTGCCGGCTCGGCCGTGGCCTTCGAGCCAGCGATGAGCAGCGCCAGGCGCCCCGCCCGGCAGCCGCCCGCGACGGCACGACCCGCGGCCCGCGCGGCGCCGAGCAGCGGTGGGTTCAGCGAGCTGCCCGCGGCGCCGTTCCCGGCCGGCGGCTCGAAGGAGAGCACCTCGGAAGGGTTCCAGGAGTTCTGACCCGGTCGACCCCCGGGGCCAGCCCATGAGCGCGCGCGAACCAGACGTCGGCACCCTCGTGATGCCGACGATGTCAGACCGGGACTTCTCGACCCTGCGCGACCTGGTGCGGGACGCGACGGGCATCGTGCTCGCGGACTCGAAACGAACGATGCTGGCTTCACGGCTGGCCTCGCGGCTGCGGGTGCTGAAGCTGGCCTCGTTCCAGGCCTACCGGGAGCAGCTCTCGGACCCCGCGGCGTTCAAGCGCGAGCGGCAACACTTCATCAACGCCGTCACGACCAACAAGACCTCGTTCTTCCGCGAGGGCCACCAGTTCGAGGTGCTCGCCCGCGAGCTGGTGCCTTCGTGGATTCAGCGCGCCCAGCGCACCGGGAACCGCCGGGTGCGCATCTGGAGCGCCGCCTGCTCGTCGGGTGAAGAGCCGTGGACGGTGGCGATGGTGCTGCGCGAGACCCTGCCCGGCCCAGACGCGTGGGACGTGCGCATTCTCGCGAGCGACATCGACACCGACGTGCTCGCGAGGGCCGAGCGTGGTGTCTACGACGCCCAGCGGCTCGAGGGCCTCTCTCGTGAGCGGCTCCTCAAGCACTTCGTCCCCGGGCGTGGAGAGCAGGCCGGGCTCGTCGCGGTGAACGACGACCTCAAGCGCTGGGTGACGTTTCGTCAGCTCAACTTCATGGACCCGAGCTGGCCCATCCGCACCTCTTTCGACCTGGTGCTGTGTCGGAACGCGAGCATCTACTTCGACCAGCCAACGCAGAAGACCCTCTTTGGGCGCCTCGCCGCCCTCATCGAGCCCGGCGGGACGCTCTTCGTCGGCCACGCCGAGGTGCTGCACTGGCCCGAGCTGCCCCTCGAGGCCAGGGCGGGCGGCGTGTATCGCCGAACGGGGGGCGCGGTGTCGGCCCCAGCCGCCGAGGCCGGGCCGGCTCGACCGTCGAAACCAGCGCCTTCGCGGCCGGCTCCGAGCGCCCCGCCAGGGCGGGCTGAACGCTCGTCGATTCGGGACTCGGCGCTGCTGAAGAGCAAGGGCGCTCCGGCGCGCGGTGACCTCGAGCTCGTGGTCATCAATGTGGGCGAGATGCACGCGAGCGATCGCCCAGTGGAGATCAAGACGCTCCTGGGCAGCTGCGTGGCCGCGTGCCTCTACGACCCCGTCACCCGCATAGGGGGCATGAACCACTTCCTGCTCCCGGACTCGTCCGACCATGGCGGTGACCCCGCGCGCTTCGGGGTGCACGCGATGGAGATGTTGATCAACGCGCTCATGAAGCTGGGCGCCGATCGCCGCCGGCTCGAAGGCAAGCTCTTCGGTGGCGGTAACGTGCTGGGGTCGGTCGCCCGCCGGCCGACCGTGGGCGAGCGAAACTCGGCCTTCGCGCGGGAGTTCCTCGCGCGCGAGGGCATTCCCATTCGCGGCGAGCGTCTGTTGAGCGACTGCGGCACCGACGTGCGCTTCTGGCCGCACGAGGGGCGCGTCTTCATTCGCGACATCGCCACCACGTTGCTCGACCTCTCTCGCGAGAAGGTGGCCCCGGCGCTCCCCGCCGGCGGCGACGTCGAGCTCTTCTGATCGACCGGGGAGCCGGTCGCGACCGACCCGGCAGGTTTTGCCGACTCACCACCCTCTGCTGCAACGTCGCGAGCCGAGGCGCTTTCTCGACGGCATCGGGGCTGCACAGGGCTCTTCTCGCGGTGGCCCCTCCCCCATCGCGTCAGAGCCCATGCGCGTCGTCTTCCCGTTGGTGGTTCTCGTGGCGGCTCCCTCTGCCTTCGCTCAGGTGGCGTCGCTGCTGCCCGAGCTCGACGCCCCACAGCCCTGCCAGCCCGCGTTGTTGTGCGAGGCAGGCCTCATTGGCCCCGAAGGCGAAGGGCCGCGGCCGACGGGCGCGCTCCGGTTCTTCGAGGACGAAGGCGAGGCACCACAGGGCGACCTCTGGGCCGGGGTGGCAGCGGCGAGCGGCCTCGAGCAGGTCGTCTCGGTCGCCGAGGGGCAGGGCTCGCTCACCTCGGTGATTCACCTGACCGACCGGCTGACGCTCTGGAGCGAGGCGTTCGTCAACACCATTCAGCCCAATCAGCCGCAGTTGGTGCAGTTCGGTTGGCTCCAGGCGCTGAGCATCACGCTCGGTGACCACCTCTACCTCGACGTCGGCGTCGACGTCGGCCTGCCGGGTCTCGGCCAGGGCCTGACGAGCTTCCTGCTCATCAGCTTCGACCAGCTCCACCGCTCGCTCATTCCCAGCTTCGTCTCGACGAACTGTGCGTTCGCCAGCCAGGGGCCGGTCTCCGACGAGTGAGCCAGCGTCGACGATTCAGCCGGCCGAATGATTCGAGTCCGGGTGAGGTACCGCCCAGAGACAATCAACTGGTGCCCGGTCGGGCGGTGCAGATGACCGCCGGGTGATGAAGCTCGCCTTTCAGCTGGCCACCGTCGTGGGCCTGGGGGCCTTCGCCGTACTCGCGGTGGACTTCGCGTTCACGGTGCACCGCGAGCGGGCGGTCATCGAGGCCGAGATGCGGGCCGACCACGAGCGGCTCCT
>JANRKQ010000038.1:0-16679 GCA_033763395.1 Myxococcaceae bacterium | reverse complement strand
CGCCGCCGCCCGACCCCCCGCCGGCGCCCCGGCCCGCCCCCCCGGCGGCGCGGCTGGTGGAACGGCCGGCGGCGCGGCTGGTGGAACGGCCGGCGGCGCGGCTGGTGGAACGGCAGGCGGCGCGGCTGGTGGAACGGCCGGCGGCGCGGCTGGTGGAACGGCCGGCGGCGCGGGTGGAGGTGAGATGTCCGGTGAAGGCTGCAGCTGCCAGACGGTCGACCCGACGGCTCTCGCGCTGCTCGGGCTGGCCTTCCTGCGCCGCCGGCGGACCATCATCGTCGGCTCGTCTGGCCGACACTGCTCACCGTGAACAGTCGACCGCCGTCACGACCCCGCGCACTGAGCCAAGCGAATCAAACTCGAGGGCCACCTCGACCTCGATGCCACCGTCGACCGGGCGAGGGACGGGCAACAACCCGTGTTCGAGGCGGCGCTGCTGCCCAACCTGGCCGTCGACGCGCTTCCCGCCGACGTCGAACTGGATGAGCTGGTTGCGTTCGGCACGAGTCGGCGGGAGGGCCCGAAGCGCGACCCAAACGTCAGGACGCTCGCGGGGCTGGCAGACCGCTGGGCTCGATGAGAGCTCGAGCCGCCAGGCACCGGGGCGGTCCAGGTCGTGCCGGAAGGTCGCTCCCCGCACCTCGACGGGTTCACCGGCGACGATGACCCGCGGCGCCTGCACCAGCTCCACCCCCTGATCCAGGCGTGCGCCGCACCCCTGGACGGCGATGGCGCCCGAGAGCTCGAGCGTCGACACCTCGTTCCTGAGGAGAAAGTGCACCTTCGTCGACAGCTGCGCCTCACCGCTGCCCCCTCGCTGGAGCGGGGCTGCGAGCGTCACCTTCGACGTCGGGTCGCTGCCAACCCCTCTTGGCCAGGTCGCTCCGGTGACACGCCACGTCTCGGGGGTGGGCCGCCTCCAGCCGAAACCGTTCTGCTCCCGCTCGAGGAGGAGCGGGGCGACGACGAGCTGAACGAGCAGCCCTTCGCGCGGGGCCGCCTCACACCGTTGGGGGCGGTCCGAGAGGAGCAACGTCACGGCGCGCTCCCCTGAGGTCCATCCGATGGCATGCGTCAGTGAAACCGGCTGGCCGTTGATGGAGGCGCTGAAGCGAGGCCGGGCGCCCGCTGACAACGAGAGGAGCACCAGAAAGGCCAGCGTCATGCGGGGCACGGTCGGAACGACCCCGTGGGTCCGGTGAGCGTGCAGTCGAATGCAGGCCACCTCTCAAGAGGCTGAAATTACTGAGTTCCTATCTGGCAAGGGCACCCGATGTCCCACGAACGCCGGCTGCCGAGTCCTTTCATCATCAACGCCGTTTTCGAAAGGACACACCCATCATGCTGATCCCCAACAAGAGCCTGAACAACGTCATCCAGGGCGCGGTGCTGCGCGGTCACATTGCCCAGGCGAAGGCCGACGGTCGCGTCACCAGCGGAGAGATGAGCCAGATTCTGAGCCGCGCGAAGGCCGGTGGGGTCACCTCGTCGGAGCTGGCGCAGCTCAAGGAACTCGCGCAGTCGTCCCGGAACAACACCCAGTTCGACGCGGGCGGCAAGGCGCAGCTCAACAAGTTCCTCGGCCGGAGCGCCGACCAGTCGCACGCCTCGGGCCGGCTGCCTCCGTTCGCGAACCTGCCCCAGAAGCAGGGCCTCTTCGGCGGCGTCTTCGACCGCGTGCGCCTCAACTCGCTCGAGCAGCACTTCAAGAAGGACGACGGGATGATTGGCCGCAGCGAGGGCCGCGCGATTCTCAAGAACATCTTCAAGGACGGCAACCTGTCGCCCACTGAGCGCCAGTTCCTCCAGAAGCTGGCGAAGGACCCGAACGTCAGCGCCGCCGCCAAGCAGGACATCAAGCTCCTCCTC
Source organism: Myxococcaceae bacterium (assembly GCA_033763395.1). Classification (GTDB taxonomy): domain Bacteria; phylum Myxococcota; class Myxococcia; order Myxococcales; family Myxococcaceae; genus Xiheimicrobium. The sequence goes on along the minus strand of JANRKQ010000038.1, from coordinate 14,810 downwards.
TCGCTGATGCCGGGTGAGCGCCTCGTCGGAGACCTGCCCATCAAGCTGCCGAAGCTGCCGCGCCCGATGCCGCTGCCGCCCTCGCCCGGTGCGCCGCCTCCGCCGGTCACCACGGCCCCGCCCCCGCCGCCCGCTGGCGGCACCCCGCCCCCGCCCACCTCGGGCCCCGCGCCCGCGACGGGCCCGTCGCCCTCGACCGGCACCGGCGGCGCCAATGGCACGGCGGGGAACTCGAGCTCCAAGTGGGACGGCGCCTCGATGCCCAACCCCGACAACTACAAGATGGAGGACCCCAAGGAGGCCGCTCAGTTCCAGCGCGACATGGCGAAGTACCAGCAGTCGATGAACAACATCTCGCTCTACTGGCAGACGCTGTCGAACGTGCTCAAGGCGCAGAACGACACGGCGCAGGCGGTCGGCCGCAACGTTCGCTGAAGAAAGCTCCGACGCCGCCGAGCTCAGGCCCTGTCGACGCCCGAATCCCCGCGGGCGTCGGCGGGGCCTCGGTCTTTGCTCGAACCGGCTGGCTGGCCCGATGGTGCGGAGCCGGGTTCAGGTGAGCGTCGGGAGCGCCAGCGCAGGCTCGGGCACCCCGTCGACGTAGCGCACCACCTGGCCCAGCGTGGCGGGGACGCGCGGCCCAGGCGTGACGACGCCGGTGAGGTTGAGCGGGTCGGCCGCTGACAGCGTCACCACCTCGCCCGACAGCGGCTGACGGCGCGTCTGGCGAGAGAGGTCGACCGCTTCCGGCAGCGCGAACTGTTCGCCCGCGAAGCCGTGGAGGAAGCGGCCGCCGCGCAGCTCCCCCCGCGTCTCGAGGCGGCGGTACACCTGCACCAGCTCCCGCCACGGTGGACAAAGCGGCTCTCGCACGACGAGGTCGCGGAAGACGATGCCCCACCGCCGCAAGAAGAGGAGCGCGAGCTGCTCGGTGACGAGCTCGGGCTCCGGGCGCTCGAGGGGCGCGAGCAGCGTCCATCGGCCGGCCCCTCCACGCTGCTGCGCCCGCTGGAGCCGCTTCAGCTTCGGCGACTGGAGCACCCGGAGGTTCTGCACGGCGTCGGCGGTGATGAAGCCGCGCGAGAGCAGCTCCCACAGCGCGTCCTCCACCTCGTTCGGCAGCCGGCGCGTGCCCGCCACCAGCTCGGCGAAGAACGAGGCGCCGCGCCGCTCGAGCACGCCCAGCAGGTCGCGCGCCGGCGTCGACAAGTCGTCCGGCCAGGGGCGCGGCCCGTCTGACAGCCGCGCCTCGTCGGGCCGCGCGGCGGCGAGCAGCCAGTCGAGGTGCTGCCGCTGCACGAAGGTGAGCGACGCCGCGCGGGTGAGGCCCGGCTTGCGGGTGGCGGTGACGAGCTCGTTGCCGGCCAGCCCCGAGACGTCTCCACGCCTGGGCCCGACGAGCCTCGGCTCGCGCAACGTCAGCCGGCCCCACGCCACGTCGCCCGCGAAGCAGGCGTGGTCGAGCCACTCGGGCACGTACTGCTTCATGCGCGAGGGCAGCACGTCGCGCTCCCAGGCCGCGGCGGGCAGCTCGAGGCCCTCGAGGCGCGAGATGACTGTCGCGAGGCCGCGCGGGCCGCGGGCGGTGGCGTGCGGGCCCACCTGCTGCCAGCGGAAGAGGAAGCGCATGAAGTCCTGCTGCGACAGGGGCTCGATGTCGCGGCGCAGGCGGCCCACGGTGAGCCGGTGAATGCGCTGGAGCAGCCGGCGGTCACACCACTCGACCTCGGCCACGTCGTTCACTGGCGCAGCGGGGGACAGCGCGGCCGATGCGCCCACCGACGCTGCAACGGCCTCGGGCGTCGCGCCTGCCTCGGCGTCGTCGAGCCGTGCGCTCGAGCTCGGCTGGCGCTGCTCTCCGTCGGTCCGGACGTCGTCGCTTCGCGGAGGCGACGGGTGCGGGCCCGCGTCCATCTCGAGGTCTTCGAGTTCGGCGCCTGCGGCAGACCCACCACCGTGGCTCGCGCCGGGCAGAGGTCGTTCGCCTGCGCTGGAGGTGCGACTGGAAGCGCTCAGCGGTCGCGTGGAGGCCGCGGGCGTGGCGTGCGGGAGCGGAGCGAGGTGAGGGCCCGGCCTCGTGGTGCCCGCGCTCGTCGCACTCGCCGCGCCGAGCCTCCCTGGTGGCGCCCAGCGGAAGTGCCCGCGCAGCACCTGCCCCTGCGCCTCGATGCGCGCCAACGAGCCCTCGACGTCGTAGCGGCCGAGGCCCAGGCGCTCCATCACCTCGGGCACCGTGGTAGGGCCGAGCACCTCCATCCACCCGCGCACCACCTGCCGCGCCGCCACCTCGCGGTCCACCGGGCCGTCTCCAGCCAGCGCGACGAGCGGCAGCGCCACCTCGGGGAAGAGCGCCTTCACCACGGGCACCCGCTCGGCCGCGAAGGCGAACCGGCGCGCGCCCACCAGCGCCACGCCCGCGCGCCGCTGCGCCGACAGCTCAGCCAGCCACGCGTCGCATTCGTCGGTCCACGGCACCACCTCGTCGTCGACGTCCATCGGCACCAGGCCGAGCTGCAGGAGCGCGTCGTGCAGCTCCTCGGCGTCGCGCAGCGCCGGCCGCGCCTCGTCCACCACCTGCGCGATGGCGGCGGCGTCGAGCGCGCCGAAGGCAGCCTCGTCGGTCGATGGGAGCGTGCGCCGCACCGAGACGGCCCGGGCGCGGCGCTCCTCGAGCGGGGCCTCGTCGAGGAACGACCACGGCGCGCTGTTGAGCATCTGGTGCGCCAGCACGCTGGGCTCGGGCAGGTCGACGGCGACGCGCGCGATGCGGCCCGACTTCATGCCCTCGAGCACGCGCACCAGCCCGTCGATGTCCATGAAGTCGCGCAGGCAGTCCTTCATCGTCTCGGACACGAGCGGGTGGTCGGGCGGCTCGAGCTCAGCGCCGCCATGGTTGTCCTGACAGCCCACCTGCTCGGGGAAGACGGCGGCGATGAGGTCTTCGGCGCGGGCCCGCTGAATCGGCGGCGGCACGCGCTTGCCATTCGACAGGCGCGACAGCGTCAGCGCCCGGCCCGCGGCCCAGCGGAAGCGGGTGCCGAACATCGGCGCCTGAAGCACCGCCTGCACCAGCACCTTCTCGGCCGTCTTCGGGTGCACGAAGTCGAAGATGTCCATCAGGGGGAAGCTGTGCTGCTCGCCCAGCGAGAGGAGAATGGCGTCGTCGGTCGCGGCGGCCTGGAGCTCGAAGTCGAAGGCGCGGCAGAACGACTTGCGCAGCGCGAGGCCCCAGGCGCGGTTGATGCGGGCGCCGAAGGGCGCGTGGATGATGAGCTGCATGCCGCCGGCCTCGTCGAAGAAGCGCTCGGCGACGAGCGTGGTGGTGGTGGGCAGCTCGGTGAGGGCGGCCTTCGCGACGCGCAGGTAGTGCACCAGCAACTGGGCCGCGTGGGCGGGCACCTTCAGGTCATCTTCCAGCCAGCGCACGGCGTCGTCGCGCTCGAGCACGTCGCGGCGCAGGCGGCCCACCTCGAAGGACAGCTCGTCGGTGCGCCCGGGCGCCTCGCCACGCCAGAAGGGCACGTTGGGGGCCTGGCCGTGGGCGTTCTCGACCCGCACGGCGCCGTCGAAGATGCGGCGAATGCGCCACGAGGTGCTGCCGAGCACGAAGACGTCTCCGGCGGACGAGTCGATGGCGAAGTCTTCGTCGACGGTGCCCACCTGCTTCTCGTCGGGCTCGGCGATGACGGGGTAGGTGAAGAGGTCGGGAATCGCGCCGCCGTTCTGCAGCGCCATGAGGCGGGCGCCCTTGCGGGGCTTGAGCACGCCGTTGACGCGGTCTCGATGGAGGTGCACGCGCGAGCGCCCCCGCGTCGTCGAGACGCCCTCGCTGACGAGGTGCAAGACCTTCTCGTAGTCCTCCCGCGACAGCGCGCGGTACGGCATCGCCCGGCGGAAGGTGTCGAAGAGGGCGCGCTCGTCCCACGGCTGGGCGGCGACCTCGGCCACCACCTGCTGGGCGAGCACGTCGAGCGGGCAGTCGGGCAGGCGCACGGCGTCGAGCTGGCCCTCCTTGATGCTGCGCAAGAGCGCCACGCACTCGACGAGCTCATCGCGCGTCATGGCGACGAGGAGGCCCTTCGAGATGGCGGACTTGTGGTGGCCGGAGCGGCCGAGGCGCTGCAGCATGACGGCGATGTTGCGCGGGCTGCCGAGCTGCACGACGAGGTCGATGGCGCCGACGTCGATGCCGAGCTCGAGCGAGGCGGTGGCCACCATCACCTTGAGGCGGCCCGTCTTGAGCAGGTCTTCCGCCGACAGGCGCAGCTCGCGCGACATCGAGCCGTGGTGCGCGCGGACGAACTCGTGGCCCATGCGCTCACCGAGGTCGTGCGCGACGCGCTCGGCGAGGCGGCGGGTGTTGGTGAAGACGAGCATCGTGCGGTGCGACTGCGAGAGCGAGACGAGCCGGTCGTAGACCTGGCCCCACATCTCGTGCGTGGGCACAGCCGAGAGCTCTTCCTCGGGCGTCTCGAGGGACAGCTCCCACGGGCGCACGTGGCCGACCTGGACGAGCTCGCACGGGAGCGGCGGTGTCGGCTCGGCGGCCCCCTCGAATGGGCGCTCGAGCCCTTCGGCGACGGCGTTCCCCGCGTCCGGGCCTGCGGCGTCACGCTGGTCGGGCCGCGGCCCGGGAGTCTCCTGCAGGTCCGACGCCGCACCGGTGCGGGCGATGCCACCCGCCTCGCTCCGGTCACCGACGAGGAAGTGCGCGAGCCGGTCGAGCGGCCGGGTGGTGGCCGACAGGCCGATGCACTGGAGCCGCGCGCCGGGTGACTTGTGCGCGATGAGGGCGCGCAGGCGCTCCATCGACAGCGCGAAGTGCGAGCCCCGCTTGTCGCGCGCCAGCGCGTGAATCTCGTCGACGACCACCGTGCGCACCGAGGCGAGGGTGGCGCGCGAGCGGTCGGCCGTGAGCGACAGGTAGAGCGACTCGGGCGTGGTGATGAGGACGTGCGGCGGCTTCTTCACCATCTGCGCGCGCTCGGACATCGGCGTGTCGCCGGAGCGCACCTTCACGCGAATGTCGGGCAGCTCGACGCCGGCCGCCTTCGCGCGGACCTTCAGCTGCTCCAGCGGCTCGAGCAGGTTCTTCTGCACGTCGTTGCCCAGCGCCTTGAGCGGAGAGACGTACAGCACGTGCGTCTGGTCCGTCAGGCGGCCCTCGGCGGCGAGGCGGAACAGCTCGTCGAGGCAGGACAGGAAGGCCGTGAGCGTCTTGCCGGAGCCCGTGGGCGCGGCGATGAGCACGTCCTTGCCGGCGCGAATGAGGGGCCAGCCACGCACCTGCGGCTCCGTCGGCTCGCCGAGCGTCTGCTGGAACCACGCGCGCACCACCGGGTGGAAGGGCCGCAGGGCCTCGTGCACGGGCACCTGCGCGGCGGCGGAGAAGTCGAGCGGCAACTGCGGAACGGGCACGGCGGTCATGGAGCGACAGACTGAACGGCCGTGCAGATTCGATCAAGCCCGATTCGACGGCTGCTCTGGAGAGGAGTGACGCCCTCCGGGCGGTCGACGACACGAACCGTTCACGCGGCCGGGCTCGCGGTGCGAGGCGGAGCGGCATTCGTCAGGCCCTGGCCACGGGAGTAGGCTGAGGCCACCGTGTACGGAGTCAGTGACACATGATGACGGGCGTGGTGTTGCTCCTCGTTTGTCAGGCCAACCCGTACCTCACGCAAGGCCGCGAGCACTTCGAGGCGCTCGACTACGCCAAGGCGCTGCGGGCGCTCGAGGTGGCCGTGACGGTGAAGGGGCAGCGTGACGACGAGCTGCTCGAGGGGCTCGGGTTGCTGGCGCAGACCCAGCTGGCGCTCGCTCGTGGAGCCGACGCCGAGGCCAGCTTTGGTCGGCTGCTGCGGCTCGACCCCCACGCCCCGGTGCCGACCGGCGCTCCCAAGGTGCAGCAGGCCTTTCTCAGGGCTCGCGAGGCGGTGTTTCCACGGCCCGGCGTCAGCCTTCGCGCCACCACGTCGCCCGAAGGCCCCGTGGTGGTGAGCGTCGTCGACCCCCATGGGCTGGTGGCGAGGGTGCAGCACGCGGCCGGCCGAAGCCCCGAGGCCATGACGACGACCCGCGTGCCCGTCGTCGCCCACGCCGTCACCGTCCCGCGGCCCCAGCCCGAGCAGCTCGTCTGGGTCGACGCCTTCGATGCCTCCAACACCCTGCTCGCCCACCTCGAGGTGGTCGGCCCGGCGCCGAGCGCACCGGGCCCCAGCGCCGCGCTGACGCTCGAGCGCCCTTCTCCTTCGCCGCGCAAGCCGACGGCGTGGCTCGGGTGGGCGCTCGTGGCCACGGCCGTCGCCGCAGCGGCGAGCGCCGCCGTCCTCTTCGCGCGGGCGTTCCAGCCGGTCCCGCCCGTCACCGATGCGTTCGCCGCCGACCGCCTCGACGCCCGCCGTCGCACCGAAGCCGGCGTGGGCTGGGCCCTCCTCGCGGGCGCCGGCCTCGGAGCCGTCGGCGCCGGCCTGGTCTTCTCATGGGACTGAGCGTGGCCGCCGGACTCCCGTTTGGCCGCTTTCACCTGCTCGACCGCATCGCTGCCGGCGGCATGGGCGAGGTGTGGGTCGGCGTGCAGACGGGCGTGGGAGACTTCCGCAAGCCCCTGGCCGTCAAGCTGATGCTGCCGGCGTTGGCGGGCGACCCGGAGCAGGTGACGCAGTTCCTCACCGAGGCGCGGCTGGCGGCCAGGCTCAACCACGCCAACATCGTGCAGGTGTTCGACGCAGGCTGCGTCGAGGGCCGCTACTACCTCTCGATGGAGCTCGTCGAAGGCTGCTCCGCGTCCACCCTCATTCGCCAGCTGAAGGCCGCAGGCGAGCAGCTGGACGAAGACGTGCTGTCGCACCTGGCCCGGCAGGCGCTCGAGGGCCTGGCGTTCGCGCACGAGGCCGTCGACGAGCGGGGCCAGCCGCTGGGCATCGTCCACCGCGACGTCTCGCCGGGGAACCTGCTGTTGTCGCGGCGCGGCGAGGTGAAGCTGGCCGACTTCGGCATCGCGAGGGCCAGCAGCGAGGAGAGCACGACGGCGCCCGGCACGGTGCGGGGCAAGCTCGAGTTCCTCGCGCCCGAGGTGCTGCGGGGAGAGCGGGCCTCGCCGCAGAGTGACCTCTTCGCCGTCGGGGTGACGCTGTACCGGTTGGCCGCGCTGAGGTCGCCGTTCGACGGGCCGGTGATGGTGGGGCCGGCGCGGCCCCTGGCCACGGTTCGGCCCGACCTGTCCGCCAGCTTCTGCGCCGCGGTGACGCGGTCGCTCGAGGCCGAGCCATCGGCGCGCTTTCCGAGCGCACGGGCCATGCGAGACGCGTTTCAGCGGGGCGACTTCGAGGAGCGCATCGCCCGCCTGGGCGCGCTCGTCAGCCGCGTCGCGCCGGTCCCGGCGACCATCGAAGCGGCGCCCGTTGGGACGGCCGACCTCATCGTCGACGTCGACCTCTCGGCGCCGGCGCTGCCGGGCCCCACCGAGGTCGACCTCCCAGCCGTGGAGCCCCGGGCGCGCCCCACCCCGTCGGCGCGGAAATGGGGCCTCGTCGCCGGCGCCGCGCTCGGCTTGCTCGCCGTCGGGGTGGTGGTCACCACGGTGAGGTCGACGCGGACGATCGACTCGGGCCCTCCCGGGGCTCGAGCGACCGCCCTCGATGATGTGGCCGCCACCCCCGTGGAGGGGGACCGCGCGAGCGGCTCGCGCACCGCGGCCGCTTGGGCGCTGGCCGTCAATGCGGAACGAGCGGGGGTCGACCCAGGTGGCGCGGCGCCGACCGACCAGCAGGGCACCGCCGGAGCCGCCGGCGGCCCGACGAGCGGCGCCGCGTCCTCGCCCCGGGTGGCAGACGGGGCCCGGGGCGATGGCATGCCAGCCGGCTCGTCGAAGCCCACGGGCAGCGGAGGGCGCACCGATACCGGCGGAACGAGGCCCGCGCCGCCTCCAGGCAGCGACACCGGGGCGTCTTCGCCGCAGACCGCAGTCGCGCCCGGCGCCGTCGACGACGCGGCCCAGGGGCGCCCGAGCGAGGCGGGTGACGGCGAGGGCGCCCTGCCCAGGGCCCGCGCTGGCGTGGCCGGCCAGGCGGCGACGGACGCCTCGAAGCCGATGCCCGACGCCCGCCGGCGCGCTCGGCTCACCCCTCCGGCGCTCGTCACCATCCAGGCCCGCCCATGGGCCTTCGTCTTCATCGACGGCCACAAGGTGGGCCAGACGCCGCTCGCCGACGTGCCCATCACATCGGCCCGACCGCTCATTCGCCTCGAGAACCCCGACTTCGCGCCGCAACAGTTCCAGCTCGTCCTCAAGGCGGGCGAGCACCAGAAGGTGCTCAAGACCCTCGTGCCCCGATGAGAGAAGGGCCCACCCAGACGCTGACGGGCACCTCGCAGCGACCGCCTGCGTCGGTGCAGTGCGAGGTGCTCGACGGGCGCGGCGTGGCCCGCGTCGTCTCCCTCGGGCCCACGCTGGTGCGGGTCGGCGCGGGCCCGGTCGAGCTGAAGCTGAGCGACGCCACCGTCTCGCGGCAGCACGCCACGCTCGAGCTGACCTTCGACGGCATTCGGGTGCGGGACACCGGCAGTCGCAACGGCACGTGGTACCTCGGCGCGCGCGTGCAGGAGGTGCTGGTGCCCGTCGGCGCCACGGTGCGGTTCGGCCGGACGCTCGTGCGCTTCGTGTCAGGCGAGGCTGCGGGCGTGGAGGCGTTCGAGCCGCTCGAGGGAGTCGTCGGGGCCTCGGCGCCGATGCGGGCGCTGACGAGCGCCGTGCGCAAGGTGGCGCCCAGTGACGTGGGGGTGCTGCTCCGGGGCGAGACGGGCACCGGGAAAGAGGTCATCGCGCGGGCGCTGCACGCGCACAGCCATCGGCGCGCGGGCCCCTTCGAGGTGCTCGACGCCACGCACCTCTCGCTCGAGCTCGCCGAGAGCGCGCTGTTCGGGCACGCGCGCGGCGCCTTCACCGGCGCGGTCGAAGCGCGGGTGGGGGCCATCGAGCGGGCGCACGGGGGCACCCTCTTCTTCGACGAGGTGGGCGAGCTGCCCCTGGCGCTCCAGCCGAAGCTCTTGCGGGTGCTCGAGACGAAGCGCTTTACGCGGCTGGGCGAGTCGACGCCGCGCACCAGCGACTTCCGCCTCGTCTCCGCCACCCACCGCGACCTCGACGCGCTGGTGGCGGCGCGGCAGTTCCGGGAAGACCTGTTCTTCCGGCTGGCGGTGGTGGTGCTCGACGTGCCGGCGCTGCGCGAGCGGCGCGACGACATTCCCGCCCTCGTGGCGCACTTCACCCGCGGCGCCCGCCCGCTCGACGAGGTGCAGCTGGCGACGCTGCTCGCCCAGCCCTTTCGAGGCAACGTGCGCGAGCTGCGCAGCGCCGTGGAGCGTCTGTCACTCGACCTCGCGCCTGGGGGCGCCGCACTGGCACGCGCGCAGGCAGGGGCCCGCGACGCGGTGCTGGGCAACGTCGAGAAGGAGCTCGTACTGGCGGCGCTCGCGGCCTCCGAGCAAGATGCGACGCGCGCGGCCCAGGCGCTCGGGCTGTCTCGCAGCCAGTTCTACCGGGTCTTGCAACGCCATGGGGTTCCACCACCGCGACGTCCACGCCGTTGAGGCGGCGCTCCTTCGCCTGGCCGCGGCCGTGGTGGTGGCCGCGGTAGGTGCGGGCTGCCCTCCGCCGCTGGCCCGCGAGTGCCTGGCCTGCGAGGCCTCGAGCGAGTGCGGCGATGGCCTGACGTGCGTGCGTGGGGCCTGCGTCGGCGCCGACAGCGCGTGTGGGCCAGCCCCGTCGCGGCTGGTGCTCGACGAGACGTTCGACGGGCCGCTCGCCGCGCGGTGGGCCGAGGCCGGTTCGACGGCCTCGCAGGCGCTGCGGGTCGACCCGCGCGCGGCGCTCGGCGGAGATGGAGGGCTCTTGCTGGTCGACACCGGCCCCCTCGGCCCCGGCTCGAACCGGCGCCTCGAGACGGACTTTCCAGACGCCGGCGTGACGGGCGACCTCCACACCCGCTTCGCCTTCCGGCTCGACTCGTCCACCTCCGGCGGGCCCTTCCCCGTGCACCTCCACTCGCCGGACTTCGGGCCCTTCACCTTCATCGAGTTCATCGTCGAGGAGCGGCCACCCACCGGCGCCTTGAAGGTGCTCGCGCGGCAGCGGTGCCCTCAGGGCGTCCCGCTCGACTTGGGCCGCTGGTACCGGCTGCAGCTCACGGCCGAGGGCTTGCGGGGGGCGCGGCCCGGGCGGGGCCGGCTCTTCGTCGACGACGGCGTGAGTCCCCGGTGCGAAGTCGAGGCAGACTTCACCTCGATGACGGCGCGGTCGCTGCTGCTGGGCGCGCCCTTCGCCGACAGCGCCTGGGTGGGGACGTCGGCGCTCGACAACGTCGAGGTGACGGAAGGCGCGATGCCCCCGGCCCGGCTCGGCCTCGAGCTGGTCTCCCCGGGGCCCTGCACGGGCTACTCGCTGCGTGTCGAGGACGTCGAGCGGAACCTTCGCGGCCTGCTGCGGCCCACGACGCTGGCGCTGACGGGCGCGGCCTTCTTCAGCGACCCGGCCTGCGCCGAGCCCATCACCACCCTGGCCCTCGAGCCGGGCCGCAGCCGCAAGCGCTTCTTCAGCACCGCCGGCCCTGACACCGTCTTCTCCGTGACCGACCCCTCGGGCTGGTTGATCGGCATCGAGCGCACCTCGCAGCGGCCGGAGCAGGGCTGCCAACACCTCCCGGGCTGGCCCGCCGGCCTGCTGCTGCTGGGGTGGCGTCGTCGCTCGTCGCGTCGATGAGACGAGGGTCACCTGGCCTGGAGCGGGCCTGTCGCATCGAGGCCCGCAACCATCTGACATTACAGCGCCTTTCCAGTCAGCAGCGCTGGTCCGCCGCTTGGAACAGCCCGGCCGCATGTTCAAACGACTCGTGTGTGTGCTGCTGTGGGTCTGCGGGTGCGAAGGGGCCTTCGTGCTCGAGACCCGAAGTGTCACGGGCGGAGGCGAGGTGGGGGGCGTTGGGGGTGGTGGAGGCGCCGCTGGTGGGACGGGAGGTGGCGGGGACGTGGGTGGAGCCGCGGCCGGTGGCGACGTTGGCCTGGCGTGCACGAAGCCCGACGAGCGGGGGCTCAGCACGACGAGCGTGGCGCGGCTGACGAAAGAGGAGCTCCGCGCGCGCCTGCGGGCGGCGGTGGGAGACGGCCTCATGGCTGACGCCACCATCAGCGCCCAGCTGGCGGGCCTGCCGGCGGAGTCGGCGAAGCTGTCAGAGACGGTGCCGTCGCAGTGGGCGCGGGTGCTGCACACCGTGGCGAAGCGGGCCATCACCCTGGGCCTCGGGGACCCGGCGTGGCGCTCGTCGATGCTGGGCGCCTGCGCCAACGCCGCGGTGGTGACGCCCGACTGCGTGCGCAGCGTGGTGGGCGACTTCGCGACGCGGGCCACGGGCAGGCCGCTCGGGCCGGCCGAGCTCGACGCGCTCGTCACCGCGACGACGGCCGGCTGCCCGATGCCACCACCGCCGCTCGAGTTCCCCTGGAGCGACCCGGTCGTCTTCTTCGGAGACGACGTGATGCGCCTGTCGGGGCCCGTCGAGACGGTGACGCGCACCGGCTGGTTCGTGTGGCCGCTGCCCGCGAGCCGGGTGACGACGGCCTCGACGCGGCTGCTGGTCGACGTGGTGGTGTCGGGTGGGCCAACGACGTTCCAGGTGAACCTCAACGACGCGCCGGTGCTGCAGAACCACGTCGTGGCGGTGGGGCCAGCGACCATCGAGGCGGTCGCCTCTGTCCCGGCGGGCGCGGCCGCGAAGGTGGGCGTCAGCATCAGGGCGTTGCCGGCAGGCGGCTCGGTGCGCTTCGTCCGCCTGCGGCTGGCGGGGCCGGCGACCGCCTCGTCCGACTGCGTGTCGGGCCACCTCGGCTTCACGTTGCGGCGGGTGCTGCAGTCGCCGGCCATGGTGTTCCACCTCGAGGGTGGCACCCCGGCGACGGCGAACCGCCTGCGGGTGACGGCGAACGACGTCGCGGTGCGGCTGGCGTCGATGACGGGGCAGAACGGCCCCGATGCGCCGCTCCTCGAGGCCGCGCGCACCGGCCAGCTCGAGACCGTCGAGCAGGCGCGCGCCCAGGCGCGGCGGCTCCTCGACACGCCTGCTGGCCGGGCCCGCGTGCGCGAGTTCTTCCGCTACACCCTGCACCTCGACCTGCTCGCGCAGCCGGCCGCCGGCGTCAGCGCGTACCGGAACCTCTCGAACGTCGGCCTCGAAGCCGAGCTGGCGGCCGAGGCGCTCGACTTCTCCGAGGCCATCGTCTGGCACCCGAGCGAGAACCGCTTCTCGAACCTGATGACGTCGACGTCGACGAAGCCGGCCACCGCGCGCCTGGCGACGATTCTCGGCGTCCCGGGCCAGCAGGGCCAGACGGTCTCTGCGCCGAAGCACCCGGGCCTCGTTCACCGGCCCGCGCTGCTCGCGTCGAGCGGCGCGCGCACCAGCCCGATTCTGCGGGGAGCGCACGTGGTGAAGCTGTTGCTGTGTCAGGAGATGGCGCCCGACATGGTGGCGGTGCAGCAGCAGGTCGAGGCCGTGGGCAGCGTCGACCACCTACCCAACCGCGAGGCGGTGACGACGCTGACGGCCCACCCCAACTGCGTCGGGTGCCACCAGCTCATCAACCCCGTGGGCTTCGCCTTCGAGCACTTCGACCAGCTCGGCATGCCGCGCACCGAGGAGGTGGTGTTCGACGTGCAGGGGCGGCCCGTGCGCACCTTCCCGATGACGACTGACGTGAAGGGCCTGACGCTGCCGGGCTCCGAGCCGTTCGACGTGCGCGACTCTCGCGAGCTCGCCGAGAAGCTGGCCACGTCACCGCGGGCCCAGGCCTGCTTCGCCCAGCGCGCCTTCGAGTACTACCGGCGGCGCAAGCCGACGCCGGGCGCCGACGACTGCGCCGTGAGCGACGCGCAGAAGGCGGTGCGCGACGGCCGCCTCGTCGACGTCTTCGCCGCCACCATCGCCAACGACGACCTTTTCTACCGCGCCGCGCCCTGAAGGAACGCCCATGAACCACCCTTTCGAGTCCCGTCGACGTTTCCTCACCGGCGCCGGCCGCGCCGCGCTGGCCCTGCCGCTGTTGCCGTCGCTCCTCTCACGCCGCGCGGAGGCCCAGGTGTCGGGCGCGAAGGTGCGCTACCTGCAGGTGTTCTCGCCGTACGCCACCAACGCCAGCCGCTTCTATGGCGCGCTCTCGACGAACCAGCGCCCCAGCCCGCACGTCAACACCCGGCGGCTGAGCGAGGTGACGGGCACGCTGAGCCAGAACCTCGGGGCCGAGTTCAGCCCCCTCAAGGACAAGGTCAGCGTCATTCGCGGGCTCGACTGTCTGTCCGTCAACGTCAATCACAACTACTGCATGGCGACGACGGCGTCATCGCAGTCACCCGGGGTGGACAACGACCGCGCGCCGCCGCACAGCCGGCAGGTCTCGATGGACGTGTTGTTGTCACGCTCGGGCGTGGTGTACCCCGCGGCGGCGGGCGTGCCGTCGGGGCGGCGGTTGATGAACCTGAACCCGGTGAAGACCGACAGCTACTCGGGCGGGAACTCGGTGTCGTGGAGCCCGACCTCGCAAAGCGTCGAGATGCTCAACCCGCTGAAGGAGACCCAGGCCCTCTTCGACGCGTTCGCCTCGGGCTTCGCCGGGGGCTCGGTGGCGCCAGCCGTCGATGCGCGCGAGGTGTCCCTCGTGCAGGCCGTGTTCCGCGACTACCAGGCCGTGCGGGACTCGAGCCGCATCTCGGCGGCCGACCAGCAGCGGCTGACGGCGTACATGGACATGGTGCGGGACCTCGAGCGTGACGTCGCCGCGCTGCCTGCGCCCATGCCGATGCAGTGCGCCGCGCCCACCTGGCAGCCGAGCACCGTGACGGAGCAGGTCGTCGACATTCAATTCCGCATCCTCGCGGCGGCGATGGCGTGCGACCTGACGCGGGTCGCTTCCATCGTGCTGGGCATGTCGGCGGGGTACGGCGAGCGGCACGCCATGGCGCACGACTTCGCCAAGGGCGGCGCCAACCCGGCCGACTTCGTGGCCTACGACGCCGACCTCAACACCTACTGGCGCCGGGTGGCGCGCCTCATCACCATTCTCGACGGCATCGCCGACGGGACGGGCACGTTGCTCGACCAGTCCATCGTGTACGCCTCGATGCAGTACGGCTGCGCCGTCACCTTCAACCAGCACGTCGCCGACTGTTTCCCCGTCGTGGTGGCGGGCCGGGGCGGTGGGCGCCTCTCGCAGGGCTGGTACCTCGACCTGCGGAAAGAAGGCACGACCGGCGAGATTCGGGCCGGCGTGCCGCTCAACAACTTCGCCGTCACCTGCTTCAACGCCATGGGGCTGCGGTCGAGCGACTACGAGGCGAGCGCCGGCGCCGGCTATGGCCTGTACCCCGCGAACGCGCTGACGAACCGGCCCAATGGCGCCGACTGGGGCACCACCCAGGGCAAGCGGAGTCCACTGCCGGTGCTCTACACGGGCCCGGCGATGGGCTGACTTCAGGGGAAGGTCGAGGCGACCAGCACGCCCGTTGGACCCATGGCCACCGTCACCGATGGGGGCAGGCCCACGAGCCACGTCACGACGGCTCCGATGAGCAGCGTGCCGCCCACCCCGAACCCGATGTTGGCGAGGAGGCCGCTGGTGCGCGCGGTCGCCTCGAGCGCCTGGGCCTGCGGCCGCGTCAGGCCGGTGATGGTGCCGTCGGGCATGCGCTCGGCCGAGGCGAACGAGCGACGCGCCTCGACGTTGAAGAGGCCTGCGGTCGCGGCAGCTCCGAGCACCACGAGTCCACC
>JANRKQ010000037.1:0-29932 GCA_033763395.1 Myxococcaceae bacterium | reverse complement strand
CGCGGTCATGGAGCTCGTCGCGCACTTCGAAGAGAAGCTGAACATTCGCATGCCCGACGAAGACCTCGCGAAGGTGCAGACGGTCGCCGACCTGGGCGGGCTCGTGAAGCGCCTGATGCCGGCCGGCTCCGAAGTGACGTGGTGATGGCCGTGGCTCTTCGGTCGTGGTGACCGCGGAGCCACCCAAGTCGCACCTCGCCGCGAAGAAGTGGCGAGCCACCTGGCCTTGAGGTTCTCGTGAGTCAGTCTGCGTCTTCATCGAAGAACGCCCCGATCGCCGTCGTCGGCATGGCCTGCCGTTTCCCGCACGCGAAGGACCTTCCCGAGCTGTGGAAGGTCGTCTCGACGGGCGAGGTGACGTTCGAGGCCATCGACGACACGCGGTGGAAGCACGGCGCGTTCGTCGACACGAAGGACGTGCGGGCGCCGGACAAGACGTACGTGCTCAAGGGCGCGTTCGTCGAGGGCGTCGACGAGTTCGCGGCGCTCCACTACGGCATGGCGCCGCGGCGCGTGCAGGTGATGGACCCGCAGCAGCGCCTGGCCATCGAGGCGACCCGGCAGGCGCTCCAGGACGCGGGCTACGACACGCGGCCGTTCGACAAGCTGCACACGGGCGTGTTCCTCGGCGCCTCGGTGAGCGAGTACCGCGACCTCATGACGGCCCGGCACCGCGCGCTGCAGCTGGCGAACGGTGAGTATGGCGACGCGCTCTCCCCGCCCGAGCAGGAAGCCGTGCGGGCCGCGATGGCCGACGTGGTGCCGGCGCGCGCCTTCAGCATCGCGGGCGGGCTGCTCAACATGATTGCCTGCTCGGTCTCGCAGACGTTCGACCTCTCGGGGCCGGCGATGCAGATCGACGCGGCGTGCTCCTCGGCGCTGGTGGCGATTCACGAGGCGGTCGTCAACCTGCGCGCGGGCGTGGTGAACATGGCCGTCGCGGGCGGCGTGTACCTGAACCTCGGCCCCGACAACCTCATCGGCTTCTCGCGCATCGGCGCCATCTCGCCCTCGGGCGCGTGCCGGCCCTTCGACGCGAAGGCCGACGGCTTCGTGATGGGCGAGGGCGTGGGCGTCGTCATCTTGAAGCGCCTCGAGGACGCGCAGCGAGACGGCGACCGCATCTATGCGGTGATTCGGGGCTCGGGCTGCAACAACGACGGGCGCGGAGAGGGCCCGATGACGCCGCGCCCGGAGGGCCAGAAGGACGCGATGCGGCGCGCCCACGAGGGGCTCGACTTCGGCGTCGACACCATCTCGTACGTCGAGACGCACGGCACGGCGACGACGGTGGGCGACGTGGTGGAAGTCGGAGCGCTCCGTCAGTTCTTCGGTGAGCGCCTCGGTAAGCCCGTCGACGCGCCCTACTGCTGGCTGGGCAGCATCAAGGCGAACGTCGGCCACACGATGTCGGCGGCGGGCGTGGCGGGCTTCATCAAGACGTGTCTGATGATGCACCACGGCGTGATTCCGCCGCAGCCGGCCGTCGAAGAAGTGAACCCGAAGCTCGATTTGCCGAGCTCGCCGTTCCAGCTGACGAGCCAGGCGGTGCCGTGGACGACGAAGCCCGGCGTTCCGCGTCGCGCGGCGGTGTCGAGCTTCGGCTTTGGTGGAACGAACGCGCACGTGGTGCTCGAGGCGCCTCCGCTTCGTCGCGCGGCCACCGTCACCGCCGTCGCGCAGCAGCCGCAGCTCGTGTTGCTCTCGGCGCCGACGCCGGCCTTGCTGGCGGCCTCGGCCTCGCAGCTGGCGGCGCACGTCGAGACGCATCGGCTGGACGTCGCCCAGGTGGCGGCGGCTCTGGCGAACCGGCAGGCCTTCGATGCGCGCGTAGCGTTCCTGGCGACGTCGCGGGACGAGCTGGTGCGCACGCTGAAAGACGTGTCGGCGGCGCTGACGGCGCACCAGCCGCTGCCGGCTGGCGTGTCGTACGCGGAAGCGCCGCTGCCGGCCGAAGCGCGGAAGCTCGCCTTCCTGTTCCCCGGGCAGGGCGCGCAGAAGGTGGGACTCCTCGAAGAGCTGGTGAAGCGCTTCCCGTTCCTCGCGCAGCGGCTCGCGGAGCTCGACGCGGCCGCGAAGGACGCGGCCGGGTGCTCCATCGTCGACGCATTGTATCCGGCGGACCGGTCGGACCTCGCGGCTGCGCAGGCGCACCTGACCCGCACCGAGGTGTGTCAGCCGGCGATGGCGGCGCTCGGGCTCGCGCTGTCCGAGTTCCTCGGCACGCTGGGGCTCTCGGCGGACGCGGCGCTCGGCCACTCGCTGGGTGAGTTCGCGGCGGCCTCGTCCGCGGGGATGATCAGCGGCGAAGACGCGGTGAAGCTGGTGGCGCGTCGTGGCCAGCTCATGAACGAGCTGAAGCTCGCCGACCCGGGCGCGATGCTGGCGGTGATGGCGGACGCGGCGGTGGTGCAGCCGCACCTCGCGTCGCTCGACGGCGTGGCGCTCGCGAACCACAACCACCCGACGCAGGTCGTCCTCTCGGGCACTACGCCGGGCATCGAGGCCGCGCAGCAGCGCCTCACGGCCGCGGGCCTCAAGTGCACGCGGCTCGACGTCTCGCACGCGTTCCACTCGCCGTTGATGGCGGGCATCGACGCGGGCATGGCGCAGCTCGTGGGCGGCCTCGCGGTGCACGCGCCGCAGCGGGCCGTCGTGTCCTGCATCTCGGGAAAGCCCTACGCGAACGCTGCCGACGCGAAGGCCATCTGGGTGAAGCACGCCACCGCGCCGGTGAAGTTCGTCGACGCGCTCGAGTCGTGCGTGACGCTGGGCGCGTCGCTCTTCGTGCAGGTGGGTGCTGGCAACGCGCTCACGTCCTTCGCGCGCGGCGTGGCGAAGCAGGCGCAGGGCTTCTTCACGCTCGGCTCGGCTGATGGCGCCGATGGCGTCACGCCCTTCTTCCAGACGCTGGGCGCGCTGTGGGTGAAGGGCGCTCCGCTGAACGCCGCGCCGCTGTTCGACCGCGCCGAGATGGCGCTGCTCCCGCCGTCGCTGCTCGAGACACAGAAGTACTGGGCCGTCGAGCGCCTACAGCGCGCGCCCCGTCAGCCCCTCGTCGCCCCGTCGCAGCCTGCCGGTGCCTCGGTTGGAACGTCCGTCCTCCCCTCCCCTTCCCTTCCCACCAGTCGTGGAGTGCCCATGAACGACCTCATCGCCCTCTTCCAGCAGCAGATGCAGCTGCTCCAGAGCCAGGCTGAGATTCTGAAGGCTCAGTCGAACGCCATCGCGTCGCTCGCGCAGGGCCAGGCGCCGCAGCTCGCCCAGGCCATGGCGCAGGTGACGACGATGCAGGCCTCGGCCGGTGGAGCCGTCGGCGCCACGGTGATGCAGCAGCCGGTGGTGATGCCAGCGGTGATGAACCTGCCGGCACCGGTGGTGAATGGCGCCAACGGCCACACGAACGGCAACGGCCACACGAATGGCCACGCGCACGCGAAGCCGGTGAACTTCTCGAACCTCGTCGCCGCGAAGGAGCCCGAGAAGAAGGACGCCGCGCCCGCCCCGGTCGCCGACGTCAAGCCGCAGGTGACGGCGAAGGTGCTCGAGGCCGTCGCGCGCATCTCGGCCTTCCCGCAGGGCAGCCTCAAGGCCGAGCAGACGCTGGTGGGCGAGCTGGGCTTCGACTCCCTCATGTTGGTGGAGCTCGACCAGTCCATCGGCAAGGCCTTCCCGCAGCTGGGTGGCCTGCCGCGCGAGCTGTTCGGCCGCAGCACCACCGTGGCCAACGTCATCGACTACGTGGCCGACACGCTGATGAAGGGCGTCTCGAAGGCCGAAGACGCGAACGCGCCGCTCGCCGCCGTGGAGCGCCGCCTGCCCACCGTCACGCCCGCGCCGCTGGCGACGCTCACCGAGTCGGTCGTGCGCTTTGACAAGCCGGTGCTGGTGACGCGCGACGAGGCCGGCCTCGCCGACGCCATCGCGAAGGCCCTCGCGCAGCGCGGGGTCGCCACCACCGTCGGCACGCTGGACGCCCCGGGCGAGTTCGGCGGCATCGTGCACCTCGCGACGGGCACGCGCGGCGACTACCGCACCGCGACGCGCACGCTGCTGCAGCTCGCGCAGCGCCTCACCGCCGAGAAGGCCGAGCTCTTCGTCACCGTGACGGGCCTCGGCGGCGGCTTCGGGCTGTCGGGCACCTCGTCGGAGCTCCTCGGCCAGGCTGGCGCCATCGGCTTCACCCAGGCCCTCGCGCAGGAGTGGACCGACGCGCTCGTGAAGGCCGTCGACGTCGACCCGTCGCTGCCGGCTGGAGACGTCGCGCAGCACCTCGTCGAGGAGCTGTTCTCGGGCGACCGCACCACCGAGGTGGGCTTCACGAAGCAGGGCCGCGTGGCGGTCTCCCTGCTCCCGATGGCCGCGCCGGCGAAGGCCGCGACCCTGTCGGCCTCGTCCGTCGTCGTCATCACCGGCGGCGCGAAGGGCGTCGGCCTCAAGCTGGCGAAGGGCCTCGCGAAGGCCACCGGCGCGACGCTCGCCCTCACCGGACGTTCGGCGCCGTCGGAAGAGGTCGCGAAGGCCTGCGCGCAGGTGAAGGCGGCGGGCGCGAAGGCGTGCACGTACCACCCGATGGACGTGCGCGACGCCGCGAGCGTCAAGGCCACCATCGACACGATTCGCTCCGCGCACGGCCGCATCGACGGCGTGGTGCACGGCGCGGGCGTGCTGGCCGACGCGCTGGTGGAGAAGAAGACGCTGGCTGGCGTCGAGGGCGTGCTCGAGACGAAGGTGGGCGGCGCGCTCGCGCTGCTCGAGGCGACGAAGACGGACGCGCTGGTGCTGTTCGCTGGCATCGGCTCGTGGGCCGGCCGCTTCGGCAACGCGGCGCAGACCGACTACTCCGCCGCCAACCGCATGCTGGCCCGCGTGGCGCGCGTTGGCACCCGCTGCGTCACCATCGACTCCCCGCCGTGGGAAGACTCGGAGATGGCGCGGAAGATTCCGGGCTTCAAGAAGGCCGAGCTCAAGGCGAGCGGCGTGACGTTCCTCGGTGACGACGAGGGCGTGGCGGCGTTCCTCGTCGAGTTGCTCGGCGGCTCTGGAGAGGTGCTGCTCGGCCGCGACCTGCCGCAGCGCACGGTGACGCACGCGACGTCGTTCCCCGTCTCGCGCCTCAACCACGTCTACTTGAACGACCACACCATGGCCGGCCAGCGCGTGGTGCCGCTCGCCGCCGCGATGGACCACGCCGCCGCCGCCGCGCTCGACGTGGCGCCGACGGAGGCCCCGGGCTTCGCGCCCTTCACGGTGACGGACTTCGCGCTCGAGCGCGCGATTCTGGTGCCTGACACCACCTGGCTCGACGTCGCGGTGACGCAGCAGGTGCGCGGTGACGCGGGCACGCTGAAGGTGACGCTCTCGCAGGGCGCCGCGCGCTCGTACGCGGGCACGGTGTCGCTCGGCGCGCACGGTGAGGTGCCGGCCATTCGCCAGCTCGCCTCGGCTGGCCCGCTGCCGATGTCGCTCGAGGACTTCTACAAGGGCTTCACCTTCCACGGGCCGCGCCTCCAGGGCATCACCCGCATCGACGCGCTCGCCGACGACGGCGTCGTGGGCTGGGTGAAGGGCTCGACGCCGGCCGACTGGGTGAAGGAGCCGCTGCGCTCCACCTGGGCCGTCGACCCGCTCATCATCGACGCGTCGTTCCAGCTCGCCGGCTACTGGGCGTGGACGAAGCAGCAGCGCGCGGGCTTCCCCATCGGCGTCGGCCGCTTCGTGCAGCTCGCGCCGTTCGGCCTCGGCCCCATCAAGTGCACCGTGACGTTCGAGGCGTCGAGCGACGACGTCTTCTCCGGCACCCTCGTGTGGCAGGACGCGCAGGGGAAGGTGCTCGCGTTCATGACTGGCGCGAAGGCCGAGTTCAAGAAGCGCGACCCGACGTTCACCACCCAGGCGCCCAGGGCGTCGGCGCCGCGCGCGGTGGTGGCGGTGGCTCCGGCTCCCGCGCCGGTGGTGGTGGCGGCTCCGGTGGCGCCCGCTGAAGAGACCGAGGCCGCCAGCGCGCCCACGGTGACGGTGGACGAGTCGACGTGGAACCCGGCGAAGTTCCCCGAGTACGAGGCGCTCCAGGAGCGGCTCCAGATGGCCGAGGCCTTCGGCCTGCGCAACCCCTACTTCTCGGTGCACGAGGCCATCTGCGGTGACACCACCGTCGTCGGCGGCAAGGAGATGATCAACTTCTCGTCGTACAACTACGTCGGCAACTCGGGCGACCCGGTCGTCTCGAAGGCCGCGCAGGACGCCATCGCGAAGTACGGCACCTCGGTGTCGGCGAGCCGCGTGGCGTCGGGCGAGAAGCCGCTCACCCTCGAGCTCGAGCGCGCGCTGGCCGACTTCTTCGGCGCCGAAGACTGCATCGCGCTGGTGTCGGGCCACGCCACCAACGTCACCGTCATTGGCCACATCGTCGGCGCGGGAGACCTCATCCTCCACGACGCGCTCGCGCACGACTCCATCATCCAGGGCGCGAAGCTGTCGGGCGCCAAGCGTCGCCCCTTCCCGCACAACGACTGGGCGGCGCTCGACCGAATGCTGACGAACCTGCGCCCGCACTACCGCCGCGTGCTGGTGTGCATCGAGGGCACCTACTCGATGGACGGCGACATTCCCGAGCTGCCGAAGTTCATCGAGGTGAAGAAGAAGCACAAGGCGATGCTCCTCGTCGACGAGGCGCACTCGGCCGGCGTCATCGGCAAGACGGGCCGCGGCATCGGCGAGTACTTCGACGTCAACCGCGCCGACGTCGACATGTGGATGGGCACGTTGTCGAAGTCGTTCGCCTCGTGCGGCGGCTACGTCGCGGGCAGCCACGCGCTCGTCGAGTACCTCAAGTACACCACGCCCGGCTTCGTGTACTCGGTGGGCCTGGCGCCGCCGAACTGCGCCGCCGCGCTCGCGTCGACGAAGAACATCCTCGCGCACCCGGAGCGCGTGCAGACGCTGCAGAAGAACGCGAAGTACTTCCTCGAGCTGCTCCACGCGCGCGGCATCAACACCGGCATGTCGAAGGACTCCGCCGTGGTGCCCGCCATCATCGGCAACTCGGTGCTGTGCCTGCAGCTCTCCGACGCGCTCAAGACGCGCGGCATCAACGTGCAGCCGATTCTCTACCCCGCCGTCGAAGAAGACATGGCCCGCCTGCGCTTCTTCATCTCCTCGCTGCACCAGCCCGAGCAGCTGCTCAAGGCCGCCGACGTGCTCAAGGAAGAGCTCGACCGGCTCACCCGCGAGATGAACGGCGACGCGGTGGCCTGAGGTTTTTCACCCGAACCAAGAAGTCCCTCACCCGAAGAGAGCGAACATGACCTCGACGAAGGCAGAAGTTGAAATCGGCTACGACATCTCGAACGAGTTCTTCCGGCTCTGGCTGGACGAGCGCATGCACTACACCTCGGCGGTGTTCGACGCCGAGCACACCACGCTCGAGCAGGCCCAGCGCAACAAGAGCCGCTGGCTCGCTGACTTCGCCGAGGTGACGCCCGACTCGCTCGTGCTCGACATCGGCTGCGGCTGGGGTGCCAACGTCGAGTACCTCGCGCTCGAGCGCAAGGTGAAGAACGTGCACGGCATCACGCTGTCGAGCGCGCAGTTCGAGGAGATCAAGGCCCGCAAGCTGCCCGGCGTCACCGTGTGGTGCGTCGACTACAAGGACTTCAAGCCGCCGCAGCCGTACGACGCCCTCGTCAGCATCGAGATGATCGACCACCTCGTCTCGCCGGCCCAGCAGAAGGAAGGCCTCGCGGTGCAGATCTACCGCGAGTACTTCAACAAGACGGCGCAGTGGGTGAAGCCCGGCGCGTGCTTCGGCTTCCAGGCGATTCTGCGCGACCGCGTGCCGCGCACCCGGAAGGACCTCGAGGACCTCAAGTTCACCGCCGACGTCATCTTCCCCGGCGGCCTCAACCCGCGCCTCGAGGAGCTCGTCGAGGCCTGCGGCCAGTCGTGGGAAATCGTGCAGCTCAACACCCGCCGCGTCGACTACGGCAAGACGACCGCCGAGTGGCTCCGCCGGTTCCGCGCGAACAAGGACAAGATCATGGCCTCGGGCTGGGGCACGAAGGTGATGTCGAACGGCGAGACGGTGTGGACGAACTACGACCGCTACCTCTCGACGTGCGTGAAGGCCTTCGCGAACCACTGGTCGAGCGACGTGCAGATGAAGCTGCGCAAGAAGGACTGAGGCGCATCGGTCCAGGCGGCCCCGCGAGGTGCGGCGTGACTCCGGTGAACGGAGCGGCTGCACCTCGTGGTGTTTCTGGCACCGGCCCGTGAGTAGGCTGTTCGCTCTTCGCTTCGTTCATGGACCCGACTCACCCACGCGCCACGCCGGTCTCCGCGGACGACCTCGAGGCCACTGCGCCACGGCCCGACGCGTGGATTGGGCGGGTCATCGACGGGCGGTACCGGCTCGACTCGCGCCTCGCCGCCGGTGGCATGGGTGAGGTGTTCAAGGCCACGCACGTCGAGCTGGGTCGGGCGCTCGCCCTGAAGATGATGAAGCCCGAGCTGAGCGCCGAGCCCTCGTTCGTCGACCGCTTCCGTCGCGAGGCGATGACGGCCAGCCGCCTGGGCCACCCGCACATCGTCGACATCATCGACTCGGGCCGGGCCGACACGGGGCAGTTCTATTTCGTGATGGAGTTCCTCGACGGCGAGCCGTTGTCGGACTTCATCGGGCGGGGGCCCACGGCGCCGGCGCTCGTCGTCGACCTCGCACGGCAGATGGCCGAGGCGCTCGACGTCGCCCATCGCGCCGGCGTGGTGCACCGCGACCTCAAGCCCGACAACGTCATCGTGCTTCAGCGGGCGGGGAAGCCGTTCGTGAAGCTCGTCGACTTCGGCATCGCCAAGGTGGTGACGCCGGCGCCCGACCAGAAGCAGACGACCCACGGCGTCATCATGGGCACGCCGCAGTACATGGCGCCCGAGCAGGCCGCGGGAGTGGCCCTCGACGCGCGCGCCGACGTCTACGCGCTGGGCCTCATTCTCTACGAGCTGCTCACCGGCCGGCCGCCCTTCGTCGCTGAGACGGCCGCGCTGGTGATGTCGGCCCACATCTCGACGCCGCCACCGCCGCTCCCGAGTGAGGTGCCGAAGACGCTGCGCGCGCTGGTGACGCGCATGCTGGCGAAGCGGCCTGGTGAGCGGCCGTCGTCGATGGGCGAGGTGCTCGAGGCGCTGCGCGGCGACGAGGTGCTGGTGCCGGCGCGCGCGCCCCGAAGTCAACGCCCCGTGGTGCTGGTGGCAGGGCTCGCCGTCGTGGCCGTCGGCATCGTCATGGCGCTGCGGTCAGTGGTGGTGGAGTGGGCCGATGAAGGGGCCGCGCCTTCAGCGGCGGTCGGCGCCGAGCCACCTCGCCCGCCTGCACCGCCTCCCCGCGCGACGGTCGACGGGCCGCCACACCCACTGGAGCCGCTGCCCTCGCCGTCACCAGCGCCGCGCCCCCTTGCGCCCGCGGAGCCAGTCGACCGTCCAGCCCCACCGGCTCCCGCCAGGCCGCCGCCGCGAGCCACGCGAACCCAGAACGCCCGCTCGCCCTTGAAGTCGTTTCCGGGCCGGGACGCGGGCCTGGACATCAACGTCGAGAATCCCCAGCCGGACTGACCTCGTCGTTGAAGGTGACGGTGGTGGCGTTGAGCAGGAACGCCGCGAGTCCGCCGAGGAGGGCGCCGATGCCCAACGTCGCGCCGACGGCCGGGCCCGTCTTGTCCGGGGTGCTGGGGCTGATGAGGAAGACGAGGCCCGCGATGGTGCCCGCCACCCCGAGGCTCGTGAGCGTCGTGCCCAGGCCGATGCCGACCGCGCTGTTGCCCGCCTTGACGCCCAGCAGCACCCGCCCGCGCCTCGAATGGTCTGCCAACACGAAGGGAGTCGACGGCGTCACGTTGTCTCCAGCGACGTAGAACTTCTCATCGGGCCGAGCGATGGGTCGGTCGCACGGCGCGCGGCACTCGCCGTTCGGGTTTCCGTTCGCCCGGTAGAGCCGGACCTCGGTGGTGTCGGCCTCGATGTGCACGTCGACGACGCCATCGCCCAGGCGCTCGGGCCCGGTCGGAACGGTGGGCGGCGGGAGCGGGGCCACGAAGGGCATCAGCGGCGCGGGCTGCAGCATCGCCGCGCGCGGCGAGCCGAGTGGCGGCAGCTCGAACGACTCCACCCGGGGCGCGTCGAGGGTGAAGTCGATGGTCTGCTCGAGCGGCTCCCGGCCTTCGAGGTCGAGGCGGACGAGGTGGCGCATGGGCGGCAGCTCGACGGTGAGCGGTGTGGTGCCGCGGAAGAGGCCGTCGATGGTGACGCGCGCATTCACCGGGAGCGAGGTGACGGTGAGCGCCTGCAGGCCCTGCTTGACGAGCCTGTCGCTCAGGGCGCGCAGCGCGGCCTCGGCGTCCGGTCGCTGGGATGACGTGGGGCTCACCGCCAGCCAGCCCTGCCAGGCGTTGATGGCCTTCGCCGTCTTCCCGGCCTTCTCCCACGAGCGGGCGATGTTGAAGAGCACCGAGGGCGCCTGGCGCAGCGCGTACGAAGCCTCGAACGCCTCGGCGGCCTCGTCGTACGCCCCACGCTGGTAGTGGGCGATGCCGTCGTCGAAGAGCGAACGGGCCGTGGGCACCTGAGCCAGCGCGGTGACGGGAGCGAGCGTGAAGAGGACCCAGAAGAGCCAGCGCATCGGAGGTCATCTTGCCCGAGAGTCGCGGCATCGGGGCGGTGTCGTGCACAGTGGTGCGCTCACTCCGTGATGGCTTGCGCCACCGCGAGAGCGTGGTGGCGTCCTGGCGATGGCCGCTCGCGTGGCCTCCACCGCTGCCGGGTTGCCCTCCCGAGTTCAGGGCGCCCAGTCGGGTCACTCGCGTGGAGGCGGGCCGGTGAGTTCGCGCGCCACCCGTTCGAACCCGGACGCACGGTGGCCAGCGCGTCACGGCACGGCTGACGGCGACACCCGGCTCGTCGTCTTCGCTCAATGGGGCCTCAGCGCAGCACCACCGAGACGTCGCCGTCGACGCCCGGGGGCCCGCGGGGGCCAGTCGCACCGGGCGGGCCGTTGCTGCCGCTCGCTCCCGCGCTGCCGCCCGAGACAGAAGTCGTGCGCCCGTTGCTGTAGCAGCTGGTGCCCATACCCCCAGAGCCGCCCGAGCCGCCCCGCCCACCTGCGCCGCCAGGTCCTCCGGGTCCACCGAGGCCGCCACGCGACTTGAACACCGCGCGGACGAAGGGCTCGTCCTGACACGTCGCTCCGCAGACGAGCTCGACCGTCACCGGCCCGCCGTCACCGCCGGGGCCGCCAGGCCCTCCCGTTCCGCCGGGGCCGCCATCTCCGCCACGCCCGCCGCTTCCGCCGGGAGAGCCTGGACACGAGGCCGAGGTGCCGTTCGAGCCCGTGCTGCCGTTGAAGCCCGGCGTCCCCGAGCGCCCCATTACGCCCGCGCCGCCCCGGCTCCCGAACTCGAACGCCGTCGCGCCGCGAGGGAGGACGAAGCGCCTGCGCTGGCCACCTTCGGCGACAGCTTCGACGAGCAACCCCTGCGTGCTGGGCACCACCACCACGTTGACGGCTGGCCCGCGCGTGGCGGCGGCGCCTTCGAACCACGACGACGGCGGCTCGAGGATGGTGAGTGGCACCTGCAGCACCTGCACCTGACGGCCCGCGAGGAGCAGCGGCACCACCAGGCCGAAGCCGGCGCGCGTGAGCGCCACGAGGTCGGTCATCGCCAGCCGCTCGAGCAGCACGAGCGTGCCGTCGGCGTCGAGGGTGGCGAAGCCGGTGCCGAGCTTCACCTCGGCCGCGTCGATGCAGGGGGTGACGTCGAGCGCGTCGGGTGGCGCACAGAGGGGCAGCGGCTCACTCCAGCCCACGCCGAAGCGCACGAGGGGGCGCAGGTCGATGCGCGGTGGCTCGCCGTCGATGGAGAGCCGCGCCACCTGGGCGTCGATGTCTTGTGAAGCACGCAGCGCGGTGCGGAGCGTGAGCGGTGGCTGGACGACGGCTGGCGGGAGGCTCGCCAGGGCCTGGCGCCACCGGCCGGTCGCCATGACGGCCGCCTCGGCGGCTTCGGCGCGGTCCTTCACCTCTCGCATCGACGAGGCGGCGAGGTGGAGCCGCACGACCCGTCGCCGCGCGGCGGTGCGGAGCTCGGCCGTCGGCGCGCGCACCTCGGTCTCTCGCAGCAGGCGCTCGTCGTCGAGCGTGGCGAGGCGGTCGGTGGTGAGCGGAGCTCCTTCGAGGAGGCCCTCGTCGAGCTCGAGCGTACGAATGAGGGCGTCGAGGGCGCGGCGGGTCGAGGCGCCTTTGATGGGCAGTGCCGTCACGTCGCGCCGCAGCCGCTCGAGGTCCTCCGACGGTTCGCGCGGGCGTGCCGAGAGCACGCGCTGCACGGCGATGACGCGCGCGGTGTCCGAGGCTTCGAGGCGCTCACGGGTGAGGGGCGCGAGCCGGTTGAAGAAGCGCTGGCGGCTCGCGGGGGGGAGCGTGGGGAGCAGCGTGATGCTGCAGCGGGCCCAGACGTCTGGGGTGATGGCGTCGCGCTCGAGGCCGCGGACGAAGGGGTCAATGAGCGCGTCGTCGGTGCGCTCGAGGTGTTGGGCGAGGCAGGCGGACGGGCTGTTGCCCGGGCGAGAGATGAAGTGGAGGAGCGCGTCGCCGGGCCACTTCGAGGAGTCCGCCTGGAGGTTGGCGAGGCCGTAGCTCGCCGGGAAGGTGGGCACGCAGGAGGCCAGCGTGAGGGCGAGGGCGGTGAGGTGGACCCGGACGGGCGCCATGGGGAGAAGATGGCGCAGGGCCGTGACGAGGGCCATCACCGCGTGGTGGCTTGGTGAGCGAGCCAGGCGCCGCTCGCGTCGTCACAGCGCTTCGTCGACCAGCCATTCCACGAACGCGCGCACGCGGGCGCTCAAGTGGCGCGTCGGTGGGTAGAGGACGAAGACGGGCAAGGTGCCGCAGTCCCAGCCCGGGAGGACGCGCACCAGCTTCCGCGCTCGAAGCAGGGACTCCACGTACGCGGAGCGCGGCGTCTGGACGAGCCCGAGCCCGGCGACCGCGCAGGCCAGCAGCGTGTCGGAGTCATTGCACGCGACGGCGTGGGGCACGGGCACCTCGAAGGTGCGGGCGCCCTGCGCGAAGTCGAACGCGAAGACCTCTCCGGAACGTGGAGAGAAGAAGTTCACCGCGCGGTGACGTCGGCACTCGTCGGGGGTCTGCGGGGTGCCATGGCGGCGGAGGTAACCCGGCGCCGCGGCGGTGATGACGGGGAGCGCCTTCAGCCGCCGGGCGATGAGGCTCTCGTCGAAGACCGGCCCGCCGCGGACGACGCAGTCGACGCCCTCTCGAATGAGGTCGACCGGCCGGTCGGAGCTGCCGACCTCGAGCGCGATGTGCGGGTGTCGCTGGAAGAAGCGTGGCAGCGCTGGAGCGAGAAGGTGACGGCCGAACGCCGCGGGGACGTCGACGCGCAGCCGGCCCTTCGCGGCACGAGTGGCGCCCCGCACGCCGTCCTGCAGCTCGTCGACGTCTTGCAGCAGCCGCTCGACCCGGTCGAGGGCCGCGGCGCCGTCGGTGGTGAGCGACACCTTGCGCGTCGTGCGGTGGAAGAGCGTGACGCCGAGGTGCGCCTCGAGCTGCTGCACGAGGGTGGTCACCGTCGCGTTCGAGACGCGCATCGCCTCGGCGGCCGCGCTGAAGCCACCCGTGCGGGCGACGTGGCGGAAGGCGTCCATCGAGCGGAGGAGGTCCATGATTGTTCGGATTTTGCGAAAAGAGATGTCTTCCGGTCGATGTTTATTCGGGTTCGATGGGTGAATACACCTCGTCGTGTTGAACCCACCGCGTCACTGGAGAGACGACATGAACGCACGACGACTTGGACGAAACGGCCCCACGGTGTTCCCGCTTGCGCTCGGCTGCATGGGCATGTCGGCGATGTATGGGCCCGCCGATGAGGCCGAGAGCATCGCCACCATTCACGCCGCGCTCGACGCGGGCATCACGCTGTTCGACACCGGAGACTTCTATGGCATCGGGCACAACGAGCGCCTTGTCGGGCGCGCGCTGGGCAGCCGGCGAAAGGACGTGCTGCTGAGCGTGAAGTTCGGGGCGCTCCGGGCGCCAGGTGGCGGGTGGACGGGCGTCGACGGCCGGGCTGCGTCGGTGAAGAACTTCCTCGCGTACAGCCTCGAGCGCCTCGGCACCGACGTGGTGGACCTCTACCGGCCAGGCCGGCTCGACCCGAACGTGCCCATCGAAGAGACGGTGGGCGCCATCGCCGAGATGGTGAAGGCCGGGTATGTGCGGCACGTGGGGCTGTCCGAGGTGAACGCGGACACCGTGCGCAAGGCGCAGGCCGTCCACCCCATCGTCGACGTCCAGCTCGAGTACTCGCTCGCGAGCCGGAGCCTCGAAGCGCAGCTGCCGGCCCTGCGGTCGATGGGGGTCGGCGTGACGGCGTATGGCGTGCTGTCGCGGGGGCTCCTCACCGGCTCCGCCCCGAAGGGCCCCACGGACTTCCGGGCCTGGCTGCCGCGCTTCACCGGGAAGAATGCAGAGACCAACCAGCAGGCCAGGCAGGCGCTCGGGGCGCTCGCCGCACGGTACGGGGCCACGCCGGCGCAGCTGTGCATCGCGTG
This sequence comes from Myxococcaceae bacterium, assembly GCA_033763395.1. GTDB lineage: Bacteria > Myxococcota > Myxococcia > Myxococcales > Myxococcaceae > Xiheimicrobium. Next base: position 15,316 of record JANRKQ010000037.1, on the reverse strand, counting down.
GGTGCTGACGAAGGGGGCCGACCTGGTGCCAGTCATCGGGGCGCGCACGCGGGTGCAGCTCGCCGAGGCGCTCGGCGCGCTGAAGCTCGAGCTCTCACCGGAGGTGCTGCGCGAGGTCGAGGCGGCCGTGACGCCCGAGTCGATCGCCGGAACGCGGTATGCGCCGGAGCACATGGCGATGCTCGACAGCGAGCGCGCGGTGGCGCCGCCGCGTGGGTGAGGGAGTCGCTGCCTGCTGCTGGGAGTGGTGAGCGCCTCGGGCGTGAGGGCGCCGACGGCTACACCTGCGCGCAGGCCTCTCCGTGTCCGCCGCGGGGCGTGTGTGTCAACGAGGGCGCGACGACCTGCCGCCGCTCGCAGGTGCTCCACGGGGTGAACGTTGGCGTTTTTTCAGCGAGCTCCACGCCGCCACTGCGCTGGGTGCGGAAGCGCGCGTGATGCGCCTCGGTAGCCTCGGCTGCAGGAACACGTCTCGGTCGGGTGTGCCGCCAGCTCGGCCTCGAGGCGTGCTCTGCCTGGTCGAACGTACGCTTCTCGACCGCCCCGTCCGCTCGCGTCCGAAGCGGTGAGCGAGTTCGCGACCTGGTGAGAGCCTTCCGTGGCACCGCTGCAGTGTTCGCGAGCCCGGCGAAGCGAAGCTCACCACGTCGCTCGTTCGTGCGGCCTCAATCGTCCGCGTTGAGCTGACGGCACAGCGCCAGGCCGTCGTCGACCTCGGTTGGCGTGGCCTGCGCCGTCGAGGCACAGAAGACGGTTCGACGGCCGACGCGCTTGCTCGCGAGGAACGCGTCTCGCTCGGGCCCGAGCCGGTACCGCACGGCCGCGTACCCGTCTCCATCGTCGACGAGCACCTCGGTCGCGCCCTCGTCGGTCGCGGCGTCGCGGAGCTCGCTCGCCTTCGGCACGTCGCCCGTCCGGGTCTCGAGCGTCACCACCACCCGCCCCTTCGGCCCGACGGCCAGCCCGGCCGCGTGCGCGGTCGCGACCCAGCCGGGCGGCAGCGGCACCCGGAGTCCACTCGGAGGCGGTCTGGGCTCGGGGCAGGCAACCAGGAGCAGGGCGACCCACCCCGGCGCGCGACTCACTTGGCTGGGGTTCCCGGCGCTGGCGGCGGCTTCGCCGACAGGTTCTCCATCTTCATCGTGCCCTCGAAGATGACGCCCTTGTCCATCGACATCGAGGGCGTCTCGATGGTGCCCTTCACCCGCGCCGGGGCGTGCAGCTCGACGTGGCTCGACGCCTTGATGGTGCCTTCGACGGCGCCGCTGACGATGACGATGCCCGCCGTGATGTCGGCCGTCACCTTCGCCCCGTCTCCCACCGTGAGGGTGTCCTTCGTGAGAATCTGGCCGCTGAACTTCCCATCGATGCGGACCTCGCCCTCGAAGGTCAGCTTCCCCTCGAACTCGCTCCCCTTGCCCAACAGTGCGTTGAGCTGACCTGCCTTGCCAGACACTGGTCTCTCTTCCTTCCCGGGACCTGCTCCGTCCCGCTTGTCACCGAATAGCGCCATGCGACCCGTTCCAAAGAGTGCTGCGTCACCGTTTGATCAGCCCGATGATCCGTTCGAGGTCCTCGAAGCTGAAGTAGTCGACCTCGAGAGACCCCTTCCCTGCCCCCTTCTCCACCAGACGGACCTTCGTGCCAAGGCGTCGTTGCAGGTCCTCGACGAGCCGGCGCGCCTCGGGGCTCGACTTCTCCCGGCCTTTGCTGCGTCGTGAGGTGGGAGCCGTCGGGGGCTTGAGGCCCTTCACCCGCGCTTCCACCTCGCGCACCGTGAGCTTGTCGGTCACCACCGCGCGCGCGAGGGTGACGATGTCGGCGGCGCGCGAGAGGCCCAGCAGCGCGCGCGCGTGGCCCATGTCGAGGTCGCCTTCGGCCAGCAGCTGCTTGACCTCGTTGGGCAGGGCGAGCAGGCGGAGCGCGTTCGCGACGGTCGAGCGGTCTTTTCCGACGCGATCGGCCACCTGCTCCTGTGACAGGCGGCGCTCGTCCAGGAGCCGGCGAAAGGCCTCGGCCTCTTCGAGCGGGTTGAGGTCGGCGCGCTGAATGTTCTCGACGAGGGCGAGCTCGTAGGCCTCGGCGTCCGACGCTTCCCGAACGATGGCCGGAATCTCGCGCAAGCCTGCCCGCTGCGCCGCGCGCCACCGCCGCTCCCCGGCGATGAGGCGGTAGCCGCCCCGGCTGTCACGTCGCACCAGCACGGGCTGCAGCACGCCCTGGTGCTTGAGCGACACGGCGAGCTCTTCGAGGGCGGCCTCGTCGAACGTCTTGCGCGGGTTGGCGCGGTCGGCGTGAATCTGGTCGAGCGGCAGCCGGGTGACGCTCCCGGGAGCCGTAGCCGCGGGGCGTGCCTCTTGTTGGAGCAGCGCGCCAAGCCCCCGCCCGAGGGCCGGCTTCCGGTTCGCAGCGGTCAGCACTTTGACGACGCCAGGCATGACAGGTCCTCCCTGAGAATGAGCAAGTTCTGGCGCATGGGTCAGGCCACCTGGCCGCGCCGGCGCTTCTGGGTCTGACGACGGAGCACCTCACGCGAGAGCTGGAGGTACGCCTCACACCCCCTGGAGCGGATGTCGTAGAGGAGCACGGGCTTGCCGAAGCTGGGGCTCTCGGCGAGGCGAACGTTGCGGGGAATGACGGCCTCGAAGACGAGGCGGGGAAAGACGCGGCGCACCTCGTCGGCCACCTGGTGCGAGATGTTGGCGCGCGGGTCGAACATGGTGAGCACGATGCCTTCGACTTCGAGGCGCTTGTTGAGTGAGCCCTGCACCGCCTCGACCGTCGACAGCAGCTGCGCGAGGCCCTCCATCGCGTAGTACTCGCACTGGAGCGGAATCAGCACCGCGTCGGCCGCCACCAGCGCGTTGAGCGTCAGCAGCCCGAGCGAGGGGGGGCAGTCGATGAGCACGTAGTCGTAGGACTTCGCGACCTCTGCCAGGGCCCGCTTGAGGCGGTGCTCCCTGGCGTCGACGTTCACCAGCTCGACCTCGGCGCCGGTGAGGTCAGGCGTGGCGGGCGCGACGTCGAGGAAGCGGAGCTCGGTCGGCTGAATGACCTCACCAAGCGGCCGGTCGTTGACGAGGCAGTCATAGACGCTCCCCGTCAGCGTGGCGCGGTCGATGCCGAGCCCAGAGCCCGCGTTGCCCTGCGGGTCGAGGTCGATGAGCAGCGTCTTCTGCTCTGCCGCCGCGAGCGAGGCCGCCAGGTTGATGGCCGTCGTCGTCTTCCCCACCCCACCCTTCTGATTCGAGACCGCCAGGATTCGCCCCATGCGCGGTCTCATAGGCGAGACCGGTGGTGCCGAGAAGCGTCGTTGAGGCGGTGGGCTCGGCCGTTTTCGGCCCTGCGGCCGCCGCCGTTGTTCCACGTGAAACACCACAGAGATGCTCGTCACCACGCCGCCCATGCTTCACCCCGAGAGTTGTTGGCCGCCACCGTGGCGGCCGGGCTTCGAGAAGCACGAAGCGTGCTGGTGCGCAGATGATGGGTTTCGAAGGGTTGAGGCGCGACGGGGTCGTGCGGACATGGACACTCCAGTTGTCCTCTCGAAACGTGAGAGATGCCCCCGGCACGAGGGGCCAGCTCCCACGTGTGACATGGGCCCACTGCTGGTGCTGGCACTCCCGCCAGTTCGAGCGTTCCCCAGCGCGACGTCCTCAAGGGGCAAGTGAGGCCCTTCCCCCTGCACGTGGGGCCATTTCACACGCGTGACGTGGGCCCACTGCTGGTGCCGCACCTCCCGCCAGTTGGAGCATTCCTCAGCCCCTCCCGCCTCCAGCGGATGACGGATCGCTGGTTGCGGAGGGTTGGTTTGAACGCGCCTGCGCGCCAGGAGCTGCGCCGGCCTCACCATCGCGACCCCGACCGCGCTTTTGGGGCCCGACCTGTTTCACGTGGAACAAAGGGGCGCCTGCGCTCATGTGTGGCCTGCCTCCGTCCGATGCGAAAGAGGCGAGGCCGGGTGGGGTTCACAATCGGTCACCTTCAGATGTCGACGCCGAGCCGGCGCGGCACGACTGAAGGGAGCCGTCGGGCCGCTGAAGCAGTTTGCGCTGCAGCCCCCGACCTCGCGGTTGGCCTACGGACCCCCTTCGAGGAGTCGTAGGGCTTGAACTGAAGCGAGTGACGGGGAGTTTCCTCTTGAGAAGCTCAAGGCCGAAGGGGGAATGGTTCTGAGAATGGCCCAAACCGGGGTCCCTTCCTTCTGAGAACCGACAGCCCGGTCTGGGAGTCCAGCGCATCCTGCGCGGATGGCAGCAAAGGTGACCGACGGCGGGGCGACAGCGGACGGGCGAGTTCAACGGCGTCGGCTCGTTCTTGGTGGGTCTTGGGCGGCCCTTCGGGTCAAGCGTCGCCGGAAAGCCAGCCTCTCCCGTGACAGCGCGCGCCCTGCTGTTGCGCTGGTTCGCGTTGGCGGCACGTCCGGCCACGTTCGTGACGAGCTGGAAGCGACACCGCGCCCTGCGGTCCGCGACCCTGGTCCGTGGAGCCAGCGCCAGCGCTTTCGCCGCCATCGCCGGGTTCCCCCCCCCTCATCGGCAGGCCCAGGTTCGGCAACCAGGAAGCGAGTTCGGGGTCGAATGTTCCACGTGAAACGTGGTGAGCCAGGGAACGACGCCTCGAAACCCCGACTGCACCACCGTTCTGAACGTGCACGCTGATGACGGCCGGATGTGGACCTGTTCCACGTGGAACATGACCACCTCCACGCCAACACTTCGCGACACCATGAGTCGGCAGGAGCCCGCGCCCAACCGCTGCCCCGTCAACTTGCTTCTACGAGCGCGCCAGCTTCCTCGTGATTCCCCGCGACGAGTGCATCAACTGCGGCGCCTGCGAGCGGGTCTGCCGAACGAAGGCCATCTTCCCGGAGAGCGACCTCCCCCGTGCTCGAGGTGGACTCGGGCTGCGGGTACCAGGAGAAGCGGAACGCGTGCAAGGCGGGTCGCGAACCAAAGGTGGCGTCTCCAACCGCGATGGTGATGCGGTCAGCGGTCACGCCCGTCCGCGCCAGCACCAGCTCGTGGCCGTCAAGAAGTCGGCCGTGATGCACCCGTGCGACTTCGACCTGGCACAGACCCAGGTGGCGCAGCGTCTCACCTGTTCCACGTGGAACACGACGGCCGAGCTGGAGCTCCACGCTCAGGGCCGACGCTCTGGCCCTCTCCAGCCGTCGATGTCGGTTGCGCGCCACGCGCATGCTTCGACGCTGGTGTGCTGGCGCGGCGTCTCACCTGTTCCACGTGGAACATGAGGGCGTGCCTCTGGTCGGTGCAGCCCGGAGATGAGGGCCGTCGCTCGACGCTTGCAGCCGTGCCCCCGAGGCAGACCTCGACCGAGGGATGTCGAAAGACGTCGACGCCCCCGATGCTGACGACGACAGGGGTTCCTCGCACTGGCCCCGGTCGTGAAGACCGCTCCGTATCGCTCCGTCGTCGATTGGACCGGCGAGTCATCTGGAGACGGGGTCGCTCGCGGTCCCTACGGCCCGACGGTCGCCGAGCAATCGGGCGTTGGTGAGGGTGCAGAACACCTCACGCAGCGCTCGGCCCCTGAACGTCGAGGGGGACCCAGACACTCACCCCTCGCTCGTCACCCGAGCGAGGCAGACGAAACCGCCTGCTCGACTGCCGATGGTAGCGATGGGCACGGCCCACCAGGTCGAGGTCCCCATCGCGCTGGTGGCGCCCGGTCATCGCCATCACCACCCCGTCGCTGGCGACATAGGGGCGCGCCAGCTCGAGCCAGCCCTCGAGGTCCATGAAGGCCCGAGAGACCACCAGTTGGGCTGGTTCGAGGCGTTCGGCCGTCGGTTGCCCGGCGAGTCTCAGGTGGGCCGCCCGAACCCGAGGCGAGAGGCCCAGTCGTGCCGAGACGGTCTTGAGGAATGCCACCTTCTTGGCCACCGCGTCCACCAGGGTCACCTGCAGCGCCGGCCGGGCGATGGCCCAGACGACTCCGGGCAACCCGGCGCCCGCGCCGAGGTCGAGCACCGACCCGGGGCGGATGGCGTCCAGCTCGGGAAGGACAGCGAGAGAATCGAGCAGGTGCTTCTCGACGACCTCTTCTGGGTCGGTGATGGCGGTGAGGTTGACCCGCTGGTTCCACTTCAGCAGCTCCGCCGCATAGAGCGCGAGGCGCTCAGGCACGCGCGCCTCCAGCCCGAGCGGCCCCAGCTCGCGAAGTCCATGACGGACCAACTGCTCCAGGTTCTCCACAGTCACCGAGCTCACAACTCCTCAGCTTTCCAGACGACGCCGCGACTCCACAGCCGTCTCCACAGGCGCGGATGTTTCACGTGAAACGAGGAGCCGGCGGCAGTGGACGAGCACGAGGGTCGCGGTGGCAGGCGTGATTCCGCGAAGGCGCCGAAGCTCAGCAAAGGTGCGCGGTCGGGCCACGCCGAGGCGGTCGCGCGCCTCGTTGGACAGTCCAGTCACCGTACCGAAGTCGAGCGTCGCCGGAATCGGCAGGTCGTCGAACAGGGCGACCTGCCGCGCCAGCTGAGCGTCGGCCTGCGCGATGTAGGGCGCATACCGCGCCTCGACCTCGACCGCTTCGATGACGGACGAGGGCAGGTGAGGGCGCTCAGCATCACCGGCCGTCACCGCCTCCCACCGGGCTCCCGGCGAAAGCAGCTGTGGCAGCTTTCCACCGCGGCGCAGACGTTCGAGCTCGGTCCGCACCGCATCGACCTCGGCCTGAACCGCCTCGAGCGCCGCCGGGCTCACCAGCCCCACTCGATGTCCATGGGCCGCAAGCCTCCACTGGGCCGTCGCTTCACGGAGCTTGAGTCGATGCTCTGAACGGCTCGTCATCATTCGCATCGGCTCATCGACGCCAAGCCGAACGAGGTCGTCGACCAGCACTCCGGCGTGAGCCTCATGGCGGCGAAGCACGAGGGCTGGCGCGCGCTGAACGGTGAGCGCTGCGTTGATGCCGGCCAACAACCCTTGAACGGCGGCCTCCTCGTAGCCCGACGTGCCGTTCAGCTGCCCCGCGAAGAAGAGGCCTTCGACCCGGTGGGTCTCGAGCGAGGCCAAAAGCTGGGTCGGAGGTGCGTAGTCGTACTCGACGGCGTACCCGAAGCGCTCGACCTCGACGGCCTCGAGGCCAGGAATCGAGCGCAGCATCTCGAGCTGGACATCATCTGGAAGGCTCGTGCTGAGGCCCGCGGGATAGACGAGCGGCGAGTCGGGGCCCTCTGGTTCGAGAAACACCGTGTGCCGGGGGCGGTGCGAGAAGCGGAACACCTTGTCTTCGAGGCTGGGGCAATACCTGGGGCCCCGCCCTTCGATTCGGCCCTGAAAGAGCGGAGAGCGGGGAAGGGCGTCGCGAACGAGCCGGTGGGTCGCTTCCGTGGTGTGGGTGACGAAGCAGTCGACCAGTCGTCGCGCGGCGAACTCCATCGAAGGCGTTCGAACAGAGAAGGGGCGCGGGGCCTCGGAGGGCTGTCGTTCGCATCGGGTGAAGTCGACGGAGTCGCGGCGGAGCCTTGCCGGGGTGCCGGTCTTGAACCGAGCCAGCTCGAAGCCCGCGGCTCGGAGCGCCGTCGAGAGCCCAACTGCCGCGCCGTCGCCCAGCCGCCCGCCGACCTCTTGGTGCTCGCCTCGGTGCAGCACCGCCTGAAGGAAGGTGCCGGTGGTTACCACCACTGCCTTCGCCTCGACCGCCGCGCCGTCCGACAAGTGCACCCCACGGCAGCGCGAGCGCGCGCCGGCGGGCTCGAGCGCCAACCCGCTCACCTGCCCGCTGATGAGGGTGAGTCGCTCCTGCTGATGGAGCGAGGCCTGCGCTGCACCGGCGTAGCCTTCACGGTCGCACAGCACCCGGGTCGCTTGCACGGCCGGGCCCTTCGAGGCGTTGAGCGTGACGAAGTGCGTGCCCGCCGCATCTGCGTTGCGCGCCATCTGGCCGCCGAGAGCGTCGAGCTCTCGAACGAGGTGCCCCTTGGCGGTTCCGCCGATGGCCGGGTTGCACGACATCACCCCGGCTCTCCGCACGTCCAGCGTGATGGCCGCGACCCGAAGACCCATTCTGGCTGCGGCGAGCGCTGCTTCACACCCGGCGTGCCCGAGGCCAACGACGATGACATCGAAGGTCATGCGCCTCGTGTAGAGGCTGGCGTTGCGAGGCGCAACGGAGAGGGGGAAGAGGGCAGGGTGACGAGACGTGACTGGCCGGGGTGGCGCACGAGCGAGGACCTCGCGCACCACCATGGCCGAACCCAGCCAGCCAGCGCCTCCCGAGGCAGGCTGGCTCGTGAGCACGCGGAAGGCTGAGCGCAGGCTGCGCCTTTGTCCTCGACGTGCCGCGAGCTCGCCAGCGCAGATGGAGCACGGCCCTGTTCCACGTGGAACAGGACACTGGGTTGACATCGGGCCTCCGCGCCCATTTCGTGTGCGCATGGAGCCGCCCGCTGGCGAAGAGACGCCGTTCGACGAAGCCCTCCGACGTCATGGGCAAGGGGAGTCTCGCGATGCCATCCGCTCGGCGCTTCGGGAGCGAGGGCTCGACGACGAGTCCGCTCGCGTGGCGGTGAACTCGCTGCCCGGTGCGCCGCTGCCAGCCGAGCTGCCTGAGGCCAACGTCTCTCTCACCACGAACCCCCTGGCGCCCGGCCTCTTCTCAGTGACGGAACTCGGCCTCTCTGGCGACGCGTTGGTGGTTGGCGCCTATTGGCTCGTCTTCGGGTTGGCCCTGCTCGTCGTGGTGTGTCTGGTGCTCTTCGTCCCGCTCCCCGAGCTGTTCGGTGAGCAGGGACCCAGCGAGGCGTTCCTCTTCTTCGTCGACGAGGTGCTTCCTCCAGCCGGGTTTGCGCTCGTCGCCTTCAGCCTCGCCAGAGGGCTGTTTCTGGTCTCACGGGGACGACGTTGGAGAATTCGTCGACGCGGTTGAGCGGTGAAGGCGCCAGCCTTCCGCGACGCGCTTGTCCTTCTCGGGCCGGGTGCTGAGACCAGGGCAGAGCGTGAGCGGCGTTACGTGCTCGCCCTCGTCTTCCCCACGTGGCTTTCAGAACGACGCTCGCAAGTCAGTCATCGTCAGACGCGGGCTTGTCGTCAGATGAGCAGAAGGCCAGCCGCACCCTGAGCCGCAGCTCGGCCCCGCGCTGAATCACGGGTCCGCAGCACGCTGGTTTCAGAGTCGACTCAACCCCCCTACTTGCCGATGCAGAACTGGCTGAAGAGCGCATCGAGACGGGCGCGCTCGACGTCGAGCCCCAGGAGTCGGCCCACCTCGGCCAGCGCCACGGCCGCTTCGGTGCCGACGAGGTCGAGCGTGTCGCTGCCGAGGCGTGCGGTCGCGCGGTCGAGCGCCTCGCGGACCCTGGTCAAGCCCTCGAGGTGGCGTTCCGTCGCGACGGGTGGTGCTCCCGTGGTGTCGCCCAGCACCCGGTCGGCGATGGCCTCGAGGAGGGCAGGCACCCCCGCTCCGGTCAGCCCGCTCACCTGGAGCGAGCTGTTCCACGTGGAACGTTCGACGTCGGCTCTCGTGCCCACGTCGAGGCGGCGGTGCATCGGCACCTCGAGGCGCCAGGGGTCGACCACACCGTCGGAGCTTCCAGCTGGTGCCAGGAGAACTCCGAGGTCGGCGCTCTGCAGGAGCGCGCGCGTCTTCTCGATGCCGAGCTGCTCGACCCGCCCGGCGCCCTCTCGCAGGCCTGCGGTGTCGGCGAGTACCAACAGGGCGCCGCGCAGCTCGATGCGCGCTTCGAGGGCGTCTCGCGTCGTGCCGGGCTCGGGGTCGACGATCGCCCGGTCCGCGCCCACGAGGCGATTGAAGAGGGTCGACTTGCCAGCGTTGGGTGGGCCGAAGAGGACAACCCGCGCGCCCTGCCTCAAGCGAGCGCCCCGCCGCGCCTCGGCCTCGAGCTGGAGCGCCTGGTTCCTCAGCGCCACGAGTCGTGGACCCACGTCGGCCTCGGCTCCGTGCGCCTCGTCGGGAAAGTCGAGGAGCCCATCGACGAGCGACACCAACTCGACGAGCGGTACGTGAAGGGCCTGGAGGGCAGCCGCGAGCCCACCATCGAGACGGTCTGCTGCCGCGAGCACCTGCGCCTCGGTGTCAGCCTCGATGAGGTCGAGCACGGCCTCGGCACGTGTCAGGTCGAGGCGGCCGCTCAGCAGCGCACGGCGCGTGAATTCTCCAGACTCGGCGAGCCGCACCGTGGGCTCCTCGAGACAACGTTCGACGAGCGCCTGCAGGAGCCGAGGCGCCCCGTGCGCCTGGAGCTCGACGACGTCTTCTCCCGTGAACGACCGTGGACCTGGAAAGAAGATGACGAGCCCTTCGTCGGCCCGCCGGCCGTTCAGCAGGAAGGGATGCAGCACCGCCCGCCGCGCTGGGGGCTCGTGGGTCAGCGTCGGGGCGACCCGCCGGGCTGCCAGGAGAGCCCGGGGGCCGCTGATTCGAATCACTCCGATGCCGGCGCGCGCAGCCCCGGTCGCGATGGCGATGATGGTGGCGTGTTCCACGTGGAACATCATGACAGCCTCAGGTCGTACGGTGGCCCCGCGTTTTCCGGACACGCGTGGGGTCGTGTTGGCGGACCCACAGGATGAACGAGCCGCCCCCTCGCCACGGCACCGGCGCAGTCGAGAGCGCTGGCGGGTTGTCCGGAGTGATTCCTGGCGGGCGTCGCCACCGTCGTCACGCCAGGCTTGTTCCCCACAGCACCAACGTCGTGGGGCTGCTCGAGCGCACCTCACACGTCGCCGCGTGGCTCGCCGCGCTGCGCATCGGAGCCCGCTTCAGCTCCAACGTCACCACCCGGCCGTCGACCAGCTTCACCGCCGAGCGCTGCGCCCGCGATGGGCCTCAGCCCACCGTGAGATTGGCTTCTGCCGGCCACGGGATAGGCTGGACCCTGTCCCCATGGTGACCCTCGTTGCCCTCGCCGTCCTCGCGGCCGACCCAGCCCCTCCAACATCCGTCGTCTTGTTGAGTCGGCGCACGAGCGTGGCCGTCGCCGAGGCCAATGCCCTCACGGCCCGGCTGGCCGCTGCGCTCGAAGCCGCAGGCGTCAGCCTCTCCACGCCACCCGACGCGGCGTCAGCGGCGCTCAAGCGGCTCGGGTTCCCTGACTCCTCCTCGTGCAGCGGCAAGCGGGAGTGCCTCGTCGAGCTCGGTCGGCAGCTTCAGGTCGAGTGGGTCTTCGCGGTCAGCGTCACCAAAGTCGAGAAGGACCGGTCGGTCGGCGTCGAGCTGATCCACGTGACCGACGGTACCAGTCCCGAGAAGGACGCCGTGGTGCTCGCGCCGAAGGCCGACCTCACCCCCGACCTGCTCGCGGGCTTCAGCAAGCGGGTCCTCGACCGCTGGAACCCCAGGCGCGCCGACACGCCCGCGGTCGTCGCCGTGACGCCTGCCGAGCAGACGCCACCTCCCCTGGACCTCCCACCACCGCCGCCGCCGCCGGTGCCTGAGGCCCCACGGTCTCACGTGGCCTCGTGGGTCCTCGGTGGCATCGGAGCGGCGGCCCTCGTCGCCAGCGGTGTCTTCCTCGCCTCCGGGCTTGGGCGCTGGGGCTCCATCTACGAGCCGGGTGTCGACGCCATGAATCGCCGGGCCTCGCTCCTCACCTTCGCCGAGGCGTCTGCGCGCCGCGACCTCGCCAACACGGACTTCATCGTCTCGGGCGTGCTGGGAGGCGTCGCGCTCGCGCTCGGGCTCGCGGCCGTTCTGACCTGGTGACCATGCGCCACGTACGCTTCCTGGCGACGGGGCTGTGGCTGGCGACGCTCGTGGGGTGCCAACTCGACCCCAACGCGCTCTACGCCTGTGACGACGTTGGAGGGTGTCCCACGGGGTTCTCGTGCCGAGATGACCGGTGCGAGCCGGTCGATGCGGGAGGCAGCGGAGGCGGCTCAGCGGGTGGCATCGGGGGTGGCATCGGGGGTGGAACGGCAGGCGGTGCCTCGGGCGGAATGGCGGGCGGTGCCTCGGGTGGAATGGCAGGTGGAATGGCAGGTGGAGCCGCGGGTGGAACGTCGGGTGGGGCCGCAGGTGGAACGTCGGGTGGGGCCGCAGGTGGAACGGCAGGTGGAACGTCGGGTGGAGCCGCGGGTGGAGCCGCGGGTGGTGCGGCCTGCGTACCGACGCCCGTGAGTTGCCTTCAGGCTGTTGACTGCGGGTATCTCGACGCGGGGTGTGGAGTCTCGGTCTTCTGCGGGCGGTGCGCCGCTCCCCAGGAATGCGGCGTCACGACGGCCAACCGCTGCAGCGACCCTCGCGTGTGCACGCCGGAAGGCTGGTGCTGGGAGCACCCCCTTCCACAGGGCGGGTCACTCGTGAGCGGCTTCGCGTTCAGCCCACGCGAGGTCTACTTCGGCACTGACACCGGCTCGCTCCTGCTGTGGAACGGGGAACGCACCCGCGGCACGACCTTCCCGACGCAGGCAGGGGTGGGGTTGCGCGCCATCCTCGGGGTGTCACCGACCGAGTTGTACGTGGGTGGAGAAGGCGGCCGAATCTTCCGCTTCGATGGCACGACGTGGACGCGAGAGCTGATCTCGACCGCCGTCGCGAACGCCATCTTGCACATTCATCGGGGCCCGTCTGGGGTGGTCGTCGCGGCCGGCTCCGGCGGCGTGCTGCTCGAGCGCAACCCGGCGACGCGGGTGTGGACGCCCATCTCCATTTCGCCGCCAGCGAGCCCGGCGTTCCGCCGCATCCACGTCGCTGAGCCCTTCCTCTTCGCCATCTCGGACGTGGGGCAGGTCTACCGCGGCGTCATCGGCAGCAGCCAGGTCTCGCCTCTGGGTCCTGCTCCCGTCGGGCTGCTGCCCGAGCAGAACGCGGCTGCCTTCTCTGCTGACGCGGGCTTCGTCGTGGTGGCTGGAGGCTCGCTCGGTCCGCCCACCGCGCGGGCCCTCATGCTCGACCTCCGGCAATCGGCGCCCGCCTGGGTGCAGCTGGCAGACTTCTCGGGCTTCCCCTTCTCGGCGGTCGAGGTGCAGGCGCCGCGCGTGTTCTTCTCGGGTGAGCGCGGCGCCGTGGCCGTGGTGACGCTCTCGCCCGACGGAGGGGCTGGGGTCGAAGGCCCGCTCCTGCCTGTCACCGCCCCGCTGTACCGCACTGTCGTTCCCACCGCGACCGACGAGGTCGTGCTCGGGGGGCAGTCTGGCGTCATGGGCTTTCTCGCGCGCGACGCAGGCAGTTGGACAGTCACCGACAACGAGTTCGCCCAGAATCGCTTCGAGAATCTCAACGACGGGTGTGCCGCCCCCGGCGTGGTCGCTGGGAGCCCCGCGGTGTTCGTCACCGGCGCGGGGAATCGAATCGGCTCACGCTCGAACCGGTGGTCCTGGCAGAGCGGTGGCGCTGGAGGGGTGTTGGCGCTGTTCGAGTGGAACCGCTGTCACGCTTTCGCCCCCGACCAGGCCTGGGCGGTGGGGAATGACAGAGCGATCGCCGGCCCCATCTCTCGCGTGTCGCGCCGGTCGGGCACGACGTGGACCGAGGTCGACACGCCGCAGTTCTCTCAACAGTGGACGGCTGTGTCGGGCTTTCCAGATGGCACGACGTACTTTCTCGCCAGCGGAAACGTCGTGCTCGTGAACGCCGATGGCGGCACTGCGTTGGGGTCGTTCCGGCGGGTCGTGCTCGATGGCGGTCCACTCAACGACCTGCTGGCGCTGAGCCCCACCATCGCGGGCGCCGTCCAGGGCGCGATGAACAACGGGAACCACTTCATCGCGCCTCCCCAGCTCAGCACATGGAACGTGAACGGCTCGAGCGCCACGGTGCCCAATGACTACCTCGCGCTTCATGGCATCGCCCAGGGCTCGGGGTTCGTCGTCTTGACGGTGGGAAACTCGGGGCTGGTCACCGAGCGTCGCCAGGGCGTCGGGGGCACCCCGACGCGAATTCCCGGAGTCGGCGACCTCACCGATGTCTGGGTTTCCCGCTCGCTCAATGCCTACATCGCCACCACCACCGACGCGGGGACGCTGGTCGGCCGCACGAGCGCCACCGTCATCTTCCGCGCGCCTGACGGTGGCCTGCGCTTCGAGCCCGTACCGGTGAGTCAGCGCATTCGGGGGCTGTTCGGGGTCGACGACCTCGACGGCACCACCCGCCTCTGGGCGACCGGTGTGAGCGGAGCCATTCTTCGCCGAGACGTGCCCGACGGCGGTTGACCCGAAGAACGGAGCATCGGTTCCCCGCCGCGCCAGTGTTTCCATTGGTCACATCGACTCGGAAGAGCAGCGCTCGTCGTGCGAGGTCGCGCCCTCCCGTGACCAGGGCGCCCCGCTCCTCGCCGCCGATATTTCCAGTGGTGACATTGGAACCGCAGCCTCGCCTCGGCGCGCACGCCTGCCAGAGGTCGCGCCCCAGGACGCGGGGAAGGTGGACCCGCGGGTGAAGTCACTGGCGGTGAGCTTCCAGGCTGGCGCCGCCGCCGCGGGCACCTCATCGCGGGGTGACTGATTTCCCTCGCGTCGACAGCATGTATGTCGCTGACGCGGTGGCGAGCGGTGGTCCATCGGGCACGTGGCTCGCCGTCATGCGGACGAAGGCCACGTTGCGGGTCGTCTTCACGCACTCGGCGCGCGCGTAGACCGGCTGCTCCGGCGTGGGCGCGCCGAGGAAGTCCACGCGCAGGTCGAGTGTCGCAATGGGGGTGGGCGCTTTCAGCGCGAGGTAGACAGCGGCGCCTCCGGCCGTGTCGAGCAACGTCGAGATGACGCCTCCGTGGAGTGCGCGGGTATCGGGGTTGCCGATGAGGCGCTCGCTCCAGGGCAAGTAGAGCTCGGCCCACGCCGGCTCGGTGCTGACCCGGGTGATGCTGAGCCCAAGCGCCTTGTTGTGCGGGATGAAGTCCTGGAAACCTGCGTTGAGCGCCTCGAGGTCGACGGTCCGCATGCGCAGCTTGTAGGCCAAAACCCTGGAATCGCGGCACTTCTCTGCCCTCTGCGGCAGACGGGAAGGGAATTTCACCGCCACGGCATCGCCTCGTGGACCCCCACCGGAGGCATGACCCATGAATCGTCACTTCACCCTGCTCGCCGCGCTCAGCGCCGGACTCCTCGCGCTGCCGGCTGCGGCTCAGCTGGCCAACGGCACCAACCCGGAGTGTCTCGACCCCTCGTGCGGCAAGCCCAAGCAGGTCGGCGGTGGTTGCGGGTGCGGCTGCGGCTGTGGCTGCTCGGTGTGGGTGGCCTACACCGACGACGGCAAGACGCTGTCGTACACCGACGACGCGGACGGCGACGGCAAGGCCGACGACGCCGACAACTGCCCCTTCTCGGCCAACCGCGACCAGCTGGACATCGACGGCGACGGCGTCGGCAACACCTGCGACAACTGCGGC
>JANRKQ010000036.1:0-103547 GCA_033763395.1 Myxococcaceae bacterium | reverse complement strand
GCGTCGAGCCCGAGCGGCACCAACGCGAAGTCCCGCAGCTCGGCGTTCACCGGCGAGCCGAGGGCCAGCAGCGTGGCCGGGAGCGGAATGAGGGTCACCAGCGCGACCACCGCAAGCCCCGCAGGGAGCGCCAGCAGCGCGTGGGTTCCCGCGCGACGCCGGTGCTTCCACGCGCCGATGAGCCAGGTGACGAGCGCGACCGAGGCCAGCGCCCAGAGGAGCACGAAGGTCCAGGGGGGCGAGCCTCCGATCGACAGCGGCAACGACACGATGGCCCCGCCGACCGCGGCCTCGGCTGCGTACCACCACCGCGTGGAGTCCTGCGAAGGCATCAGGGGCGAGCGAGGGCGCGGCGAGCGTAGCGTTTCACGCCGTCGATGACGTGCCGAACGCCATGACGCGGAGTGTCCACCAGCCACAGGCGCGCCGCGAAGCTACCGAGGCGGTGGGTCGACAACGACGCGGACTGGAGCGTGTCGGCGGTGAAGAGCCGCGCGTCGAGGTGGCCGCGGAGTCGTCGGCCGGGGAACGCCCGCCAGGCCGCCTCGGGAATCGGGACGTCGAGGAGCCGCTCGAGCAGGTGCAGCGTCACCGTGAGGGCCTGGGTGAAGCCGGCGTCATGCGCGCGCGCGGCCATCGCAGGCCAGTCGAGCGCCGGGTGCAGGCGGAGGAATTGCTGGAGGTCGACGAGCCACGCGAGCCGGAGGAAGACATGGTTGGCCGCGTGCGTGGCCAGATAGAGGAACTCGTCTTCCGGGGAGAGCAACCGAATGGGGCGCTTCTCGAAGGTCGCGTCACGGGCGCGCGCGCGAATGGCGGCGTCGTCGAAGAGGCCTCGGCCGAAGGTGGAGATGAGGCGGAAGTGCACCTCGACGAGCCCCGGAGGGCCGGAGAAGGAGAGGTGGTGGTGGTCGTCGAAGACGTCTCCGAGCGAGGGGTCGACCCACCGGTGAAGCTGGAGCGGCGCAAGCGCCGTGGCGACCCGGTCGAGCTCCTCGGGAAGGACGAGGACGTCCACGTCGGACGATGGCCGGCAGCGTGGGTTCGAGGGGTAGAGGCGGTGGGCGAGCACCGTCCCTTTCAGCGCGAGCGGCATGATGCCAGCGCCGTGGAGCGCGTCGAACACCGACAGCGTGAGCCGCTTCAGTTTGTGGGCGCTCGCCACGGTGGCCCGGGCGTCCGAGAGGAGCCGCGGCTGGTCCGGGAAGGACAGGGCTCCCAGGGCGTCCGCGACCCAGGCGCTGACGCCGTGCCGGGACGCGGCGTCGACGAGGGCGGGGCCGTCGAGGGTGGGGAGCAGGTCGCGCAGCTCGGCCGTCCGGTGCGGAATCCGGGCGAGGACCTCGAACAGGGAGCCCCGGTTGGGGTACTCAGCGCCCAGCGCCATGGAAGACTTCATCTTTACGCCGATCGTGCTCGCGGTGGGACTCGCGATTCATTCAGGAAGGCCTCGATGAGCGGTCGGTTTGTCATCTCACTCGACTTCGAACTCCACTGGGGCACTCGAGAGAGACGGCCCTGGCACCAGTGCCAAGAGGAGATCCTCGCGGGGCGCGACGCAGTCTTCCAAATCCTTCGGGTCTTCGAAGCCCGTGCCATTCATGCGACCTGGGCGGTCGTCGGTTTTCTCTTCGCTCGAGGCAAAGCAGACGCCCTTCGACATGCGCCGAAAGTCAAGCCACGGTACGAGCGGCAAGAACTCGACCCGTACCCTGAACTGGACTCAGCAGGCGCTTCGGAAGACCAAGACCCATTCCACTTCGCGTCATCGATCGTCGAGACCATCGCCAAGGCAAAGCATCAGGAACTCGCGACCCACACCTTCTCTCACTACTACTGTCTCGAACCGGGGCAATCGGTGGAGGCTTTTCGTGCTGACTTGGAAGCAGCCCGAACGATCGGAGAGGCCTACGGCGAAGTGGTCCGCTCCATCGTGTTCCCCCGGAATCAGTTCGCACTCCCGTACCTGCGCGAGGCGCGAGAGGCCGGGGTGCTCTGCTATCGCGGCAATCCTCAAAGGTGGTTCTGGCAGCCGAGACCCTCTGGAGAGGAATCGAAGGCACAGCGAATCGCCAGGTTGGCGGACGCGTACCTACCAGGAGGCGACAGAGCCGTACAGCGCCCAGAGCTTGACCCATCTGGTCTGGTCAATGTGCCTGCAACTCAATTCCTACGACCTTGGCACCCAAGAGCATCGTTCGCGGATGGCATGCGTAGGCGAAGAATCCGTGAGCAGATGACTCGAGCTGCGCGCGACCAGGGCCTGTTTCACCTCTGGTGGCATCCGAACAACTTCAGCCGCGACATTCAAAAGAACATCGAGTTCTTGGAGAGCGTCCTCGACGACTTTTCAGTGCTGCAACGCCAGTACGCAATGAGGTCAAGCACGATGCATGAAATCGCTGTCGATTTTCTCTCAAACCGTGTCTGAGTCAAGATACGACAGATACCAGTTCAGCCTGTTACCGATGTTCGCGGTCGCTGGCGCCCGCAGCGGCCTTACACCAACGTGGAGTTCGATGGGCCTCAACCGCTCGGGCAGCTTCCGAAACCCGGTTGAACGGAACGCGGAGTGATTCGGCGAATGTTCGAGATTCCAGGCAAGAACGACCTCAGCGCCGCTCCGCCGCATCTCAGAGACTGCGAACTGAAGGAGCGACCGCGCGACGTCAGGCGCCGAAGGCGCATGCAACAACTCCAGTACGTAACCAATGTGGCCACCGTGCTTCTCTTTCGTGCACCAAGCAACGAAGCCTCGGAGCTGCCCATTCTCAAAGAGTCCGACTCGCTGGTATCTCTCCCGAGGCTTCTCAACGAGACGCCAGTTCAGGTAGCGCTGGTCGCGGTGAACTGCGACCGGAATCCCCGCGGCGAACTGCGTCCAGATATCGTCAGCGTCCGGACCGAACTGGAGGATCGGCCTGAACTCGCGGTGGAACGGCAGCTTGGGCGCGTGAACCACAGCGAGCGGAACGCCAGGCAAGCGAGAGAATGCTCGCCCCACGCGCGGCAACCGCCTCAAGAAATAGTTGAGTCGCAATGGCAACACCATGAACGGCACCGGGTCCAGCCGAGTCCACCCCAGTCGTTCGAAGAAGCCATGTGCCGAGTTCCCGTTCGGGAACCCGTAGACGCAAGCATCTCCATTGGTCTCGGCGCGACCGAAGACCGCTTGAGCCATCTTGACGAAGAGTCCCTGACCTCGAAAATCGACGTCCGTCAGGGTGTCCAGCGACTGACAAGCAGGCAGCACTTCACCCTCAACACGAAGGTCGACTGGCATTGTCGCATAGATCGCCGCCAGCTTTTCGCTCCCCTCGGCTTGAGCGAACTCGACGTTGAGTCGACCCGTCGGGTTTCGGATGAACTGCCACTGGAGGTGTTCGAGCGATCTGGGCGAGCCGTTCCTATCGAAGGTCGCCTTGTAGAGATCGACGTCTTCGTCGGTCCGGCGCATCGGCCGGAAACGAATAGGTGTGCCCATGCCAGGTCTCGTAGACAACGCGGAGCGCCGGGTCAAACCCTGCGATCGACCCAGAGCATTGAGGTGTTGGCGTGAAAGTCCTCTTCCTCACCGATGGACCACAGAATCCAGCTGGGCGCTTTCGGTGCGAGCAGTTCTTTCCACTCTTGGAGCGCGCCGGCATCGAGTGCCATGAGCGCTACGCATATGGCCGCCGCTATAACGCACTTCTCGCGAGTCCGTTCAGTACAGCGTACCGCACGCTCGGACGCCTCAGGAGGGCCGCATGGACCGTCGCGTCGCCCGGTTATGACCTTCTCTTCTTCCAGCGAACCGCTCTCTCAGTAACTGCCCTGCCTGAGCTTCTTCGTAGCTCGTTCTCGACTCCTACTATCTTCGACTTCGACGACGCGATCTATCTCGGACCAAACGGAACCCCCAGTGCACCTCGAATGAGGGCTTTCAGGTCGGCCGTTCGAAGAGCTTCTTGGCTCATCGCAGGCAACGCTCACCTAGCTGACACAGCCCGCCACCCGGCCAAGACAACTGTGATCCCGACAGTCGTCGACACGACCAAACTCAGCCCCGGGCCCCGAACGGAGCGGAGCACCTTTACGATCGGCTGGATGGGGACTTCGAGCAACTTCGTGCACCTGAGAACGGTGCTGCCCGAGTTGCTCGCCTTCGTTTCGAAGCATGCCCAGGCGCGATTGCGTATCGTGTCCAACCAGCCTCTGGCAGAACTGAAGCAGCACCCACAAACGGAGTTCGTCCCGTGGTCCGAAGAGACGGAGGCCGACCTGTTGCGATCCTTCGACGTCGGCCTCATGCCGCTGATCGACAGTGAGGTCGCGCGAGGGAAGTGCGCGTTCAAGATTCTTCAATACATGGCCGTTGGAATTCCTGTGGTAGCATCAGCTGTCGGAGCCAATATCAACGTGCTGAGCGCTGGCGACGCAGGCCACCTTGTTCCACCTGGCGGCCGCTGGACACCAGCTTTACTTGAACTGATTCACGATCAAGAAATCCGAGTGAAACTGGGAAACGCTGGCCGCCTCCATGTCGAACAGTTCTTCTCACGTGAATCGGTAATCGGCACCTACATTGAACTCTTTCGCCGACTCATCGAGCAGCGGCCGACTCAATCAGCCAGAGTGGAGCATTCGTTATGAATTTCGACCGCTTCGATACCGACCTCGTGCTCGAGTTCATCGCGACTCCGATCGTCTTGGTCGTGGCATGGCTGATCGTGCTCGGAGCCCGTCGTTTTCTGGATTCCGCTGAGTAGCGTATGCTTCAGATGGGGTTCGCGGCGCACGTCATTGCCTCATTTGCACAGGTAACGATTACGCGCGACGTCTACGGATCAGGCGACATCATGGTCTATTGGGCTGAAGGTGTCGCACTTGCGGACGCTCTCCGCTACGACTTTTCTGGAATTGCCCCAGGGCTCATCGACGTCTTTCTTCACCGCGAAGGCCGTCTACCCTTCGAACTGTATGGGGGCGGTGCGACAGCCTCCCAGAGCGTATTCAGTGCGTTCCTACAGTTCGTCACCGGCAATTCGCTCTACGCGTCGAGCATTCTTCTGGCGATGCTTGCACTGCTTGGCAAGGCGGGGATCTACTCAGCGCTCAAGAACGACTTCGAACCTGAAGTGAGACCACGCTTGGGCGCAGCCATCGTTCTACTGCCATCTGCAGTGTACTGGTGCGGCTCTCTCGCCAAGGAGGCCGTTGCCATCGCTTTCTTCGGAATACTGACTTGGGCGCTCCGCACGATTTTCGAGCGTCGATCTATCGCGATTGCCCTCGGGGCAGCCGTATTGAGCGCAACCATCGTCGCAATGATTAAGGCCTATATTCTTCTTGCTTTTTCGCTTTCTGCAGGCGTGTGGCTCTACTGGTCGGTTCAGCAGAAACGGACTGGAACCGTCGTTGTGAAACCAGTCTTTCTTCTTCTTGGTGCAGCCCTGGCCGTTGGAGGCATTACCCTCGTCGGTCGCCTCAATCCCGAGTACGGAGCCGAGCAGGTTCGAGAGCGCGCTACGAAGCAGGCTATGTACGGCGCTTCGGCCGGCGGCGACTCATACTACGAACTGGCAAGCGGAACAGACGAGGAGCGACCACTGAGTCAGCAGCTTGCACTCGCCCCTGCGGGATTGTTTACCGCGCTTTTCCGCCCTCTTCTTTTCGAAGCCCGTTCGGCGATGGTGTTTATCAACGCCATCGAGAGCACGGGTCTCTTCGTGGTAGCGCTCATCATCCTTCGTCGCCTCGGCTTCCGTGGAGTCTGGGAGCGAATCTCAAGTTCGCCTTCGCTCATGTTCTGCCTTGTCTTCTCGGTGTCCTTCGGTTCGGCTGTCGGCGTGCTTACAACGAACTTGGGCACGCTCTCTCGCTATCGGGCACCAATGATGCCCCTCTTTGCAGGACTCCTCGCCGTTCTATGGATGGAAAGCCTTGCCGCAAGGCGTCGAGCCGCGGCAGTTGCAGAGCAACGACCGAGGGCCCTCGCCTACTGAAAGAACCGCCGCAGCTCGATGACCTCGGCATCCTCAGCTGCACGCTGCAACTCGGGAACGAGGCCACGCAACTGCTGCACGCAGTCACCCAACGTAGCGTTGTTCGCACGCTCCAGCATGCCACGCACCTCGCTGGAGACCTGCTCGAACGGGCGCATCGGCAGCCGGCCAATGAAGACCTTCGGGTGCCGGGTCTTCTCGGCCATCTCTTCGGCCGTCGAGAGCTCCTCGAAGAGCTTCTCGCCCGGGCGCAGCCCCGAGAACTTGATCTCGATGTCCTTCTCGGGGACCAGGCCGCTCAACCGGATGAGGTCGCGCGCCAGGTCGACGATCTTCACCGGCTCGCCCATGTCGAGCACGAAGATCTCTCCACCGTTCCCCATCGTGGCGGCCTGCAGCACGAGCTGGCTCGCCTCGGGAATGGTCATGAAGTACCGCTTCATCTCGGGGTGGGTGACGGTGACGGGTCCTCCAGAGGCGATCTGCTCCTTGAAGATGGGAATCACCGACCCGGCCGACCCGAGCACGTTGCCGAACCGCACCGCCACGAAGCGCGTGCGGCTCCGTTGCGAGAGCCCCTGAATGTAGAGCTCGGCGACCCGCTTGGTCGCGCCCATCACCGACGTCGGGTTCACCGCCTTGTCGGTGCTGATCATCACGAAGCGGTCGACGCGGAACTCGTCGGCGAGGTTGGCCACCATGCGGGTGCCGCCCACGTTGTTCTTGAGCGCCTCGCCCGGGTTCTCCTCCATCATCGGTACGTGCTTGTGCGCCGCCGCATGGAGCACCACCTGGGGCTGGTGGTCCGAGAACACCCGGCGCATGCGCGCCTCGTCAGTGATGTCGGCCATGCACGGCACGACCCCCGGCGTTTGAGCCTTGTGAACGAGCTCGCGGTGGATCTCGAACAGCGCGTTCTCGGCCCGCTCGACGAGCACCAGCTTCGAGGGGTTGAAGCGCACCACCTGCCGGCAGAGCTCCGAGCCGATGCTCCCGCCCGCGCCCGTCACCAGCACCACGCGGCCCTCG
This sequence comes from Myxococcaceae bacterium, assembly GCA_033763395.1. GTDB lineage: Bacteria > Myxococcota > Myxococcia > Myxococcales > Myxococcaceae > Xiheimicrobium. Next base: position 96,531 of record JANRKQ010000036.1, on the reverse strand, counting down.
ATGAGCGACGCGATCGACTGCATGTCGAGCCGCACCGGCTCCCGGCCCAGCAGGTCTTCGATGTTGACGCTGCGGAGCTGGTTGATGGTGACGCGCCCGTCGATGAGCTGGTCGATGCCCGGCATCGTGCGAATGGTGATGGTCTCGCTCTTCACGAGCTCGACGATGCGGCGCATCGCGCGCCCGCTGGCCGACGGAATGGCGATCACCACCTCGTCGGGCTTGTGGCGCTCGATGAAGGCCGGCACTTCGTCGATGGGGCCGAGCACGGGCACCCCGTGAATGCGCGCACCCTTCTTCGTGGAGTCGTCGTCGGCGAAGCCCACCACCTCGTAGCGGCCGCCGTGCGCCTTCTGCATCTCGCGCACGAGCGCCTCGCCCGCGTTGCCGGCCCCGACGATGAGCACCCGGCGAATGGCGCCCTCTTTCTTCTGCGAGACGGTCGCCGCGAGCTGCCACAGCGAACGCACCCCGAAGCGCAGGCCGCCGACGAGCAGCATCGTCAGCATGAAGTCGATGACGAGAATCGACCGCGGGTAGCTGTGGTACCCGCCCAGCACGAGGAAGACCGCGAAGACGAGCGTCGACAGCGTCGCCGACTTCGCCAGGGCCGCGAGGTCCTTCGCGCCGGTGTAGCGCCACATGCCCGCGAACATGCCGAACCACGCGAAGACGACGAGCCGGATGACGAGGCTCACCGCGACCCAGAGCATCGCGGGCGCGAGGTAGCTGTCGGGAACGTCGAACTCGAACCGCAACAGGAACGAGCCCACCTGCGCGACGACGAAGAGCGCGAGGTGAACGCCCACCGAGACGGCGCGGCGGTAGCGCAGCAGCCACTGACTCGGTTCCCGCATGTCGGCGTTGGTGTCCACGGAACCCCCAGCCATTCACCACCCGTCCACTACACCCCGCCTACCCCGTCAACCCGACGCGCGCCATTTCGCGCACATACAGTCCCATGACGGCCTCGGTGACGACCTCGCGACGAAACTTCGCTTCGACGCGCGCGAGGCCGGCTGCGCCGTGCTTTCGACGGAGTTCAGCGGACTTCGCGTAGTCGAGCATGGCCTGCGCGAGCGCTCGGGCATCAGCAGGCGGAACGAGGCGGCCCGTCACGTCGCGGTCGACGGCGTCACGACAGCCGGGAACGGTCGTCGACACCACGGGGAGCCCCATGGCCGCGGCCTCGAGCGGCACGTTGGGAAACCCTTCACGATGGCTCGGCAGCACCAGCACATCGGCCGCCGCCAGGTACGGCGCCGGGTCGGCTTGGAAGCCGAGCGACCGCACCCCGCTCCCGTTCAGCCTGGCGACGGTGTCTGGCGCGAGGGCGTCGCGCGCCTCGAGCGGACCGACGAGCACGAGCTGGGCCGACGGCACCTCGCGACGAACGGCGCCGAAGGCCTCGAGCAGCTCGGGCACGCCTTTGTCGCGCACGAGCCGGCCGACGAAGACGAACACGACGTCGTCTGGTGCCGCGCCCCATGCCCGTCGCAGCGCCTCACCGTCGCGGCGCCAGCGCTCCCGGTTGAAGCGCCGCGTGTCGACGCCGTTGCTGCCCTCGAGGAGCACCTCGGCGCGGTCAGCGCGCACCAGCCGGTCTTCGAGCGCCGTCTCGAGCAACGACTTGCTCTGGCAGACGACCTTCGTCGCCGACTGGCAGCTCACGCGTTCGGTCGTCGAGAGCAGCGCGCGCATCGGCCCGCGCTGCGTGACGTAGGCCAGCCCACGCATCTGGTAGAGCCGAACGGGCACGTGCGCGGCCGAGGCTGCCAGCATGCCCAGCAGCCCGCCTTTCGGGGTGTGCGCGTGCACGATGTCGGGGCGCAGCGAGGTGAACAGGTCGCGGAGCCGGTTGAGCGAGGCCCAGTCTTCCAGCGGGCTCACCCGCCTCGCCATGGGCACCCCGACGGTGCGCACGCCGAGGTTCAACCCCGCCCGAACGAGCCGCTCGTCGGGAGCCGTCACGAGCGTCACGTCCATGCCGAGCTCGCGGAGCCGGCGCACCTGGTCGGACACGAAGATGAGCGAGTCGGCCACCGAGAAGACGTGCACGAGCGAACGGCCGCGAAACACGTCAGGAAGCTCCCGGGCCCATGAACTCCGGCATGGTCGCGTGCCCCGCGTTCGAGATGCCGCGGCGGTCGACGACCCGAAGGGCCGTCTCACCGAGGATCTGCAGGTCGAGCCAGAGCGACCAGTTCTCGACGTACTGCACGTCGAGCTCGAACTTCTCGTCCCACGACAGCGCGTTTCGGCCCCGCACCTGGGTGAGCCCCGTGATGCCGGGGGGCACCTCGTGCCGGCGCGCCTGCCGCGGGGTGTAGCGCTCGAGATACCGCGTCAAGAGCGGCCTGGGGCCCACGAGGCTCATCTCGCCCTTCAGCACGTTGAGGAGCTGCGGCAGCTCGTCGAGGCTCGAAGAGCGGAGGAAGCGGCCCACCCGGGTGAGGCGCTCGTCGTCGGGCAGCAGCTTCCCGTCAGGGCCCTTCTCGTCCGTCATCGTGCGGAACTTCCAGATGTGAAAGGGCTTGCCGTGCAGCCCGGGGCGCTGCTGGCGGAAGAAGACGGGAGCGCCGAGGGTGGCGCGCACGAGCGCCGCGGCGCCGAGAATCGCCGGGCCCGTCACCAGGAGCCCCGCGGCCGAGGCGACCACGTCGATGGCCCGCTTCACCTTGCGTTGCTGGTCCAGCGTCACACCGCACCTATACTGCGAATGTGGCCTCCCGACGAACGGTCTCCATCTATGGCGCGAAGGGGCACGGCAAGGTCATCGCCGAGATGGTGCTGGAGTGCGGTGACGAGGTCGGCGGCTTCCTGGACGATGGGGTCCCCGCGGGAACACCGGTGCTCTCGAGCGTCGTGCTCGGTGGGTTCGACGCGCTCGCGCGGCTCCCGCGAGGGAGCTGGGTGGCGCTCGGCATCGGCGCCAACCGCGTTCGGGAGCGCATCGCCCAGCGCCTCGTCGACGCCGGCTTCAGGCTGGCCACCGTCGTTCACCCCTCGGCCGTCATTTCGCCTTCCGCGACGGTCGGTGAGGGCACGGTGGTGATGGCGCTCGCGGTCGTCAGCGCCGAAGCCCGCGTCGGCCGGGGTGTTATCTTGAACACGCGCAGCGTCACCGAGCACGAATGCGTCGTGGACGACTTCGCGCACCTGTCACCGGGCGCCACCCTCGGCGGCCAGGCCCGCATCGGCAAGCGCACGCACGTGGGGCTGAACGCCTCGGTGATTCACCTCGGAACGGTCGGTGACGACGTCACCGTGGGCGCCGGCGCCTGCGTCGTGCGGCCCGTCGACTCCAACCTCACGGTCGTCGGTGTCCCCGCGCGGCCGCTCGCCCGCAGGTCGTGATAGGGCCGCCCCATGCCGGATCGCATCTACCTCTCTCCACCCCACATGGGCCCCGACGAGCGCTCGCTGTTGCTCGACGCGTTCGACTCGAACTGGATCGCCCCGCTGGGGCCCCACGTCGAGGCCTTCGAGAAGGAGCTGGCCGCGCGCGTGGCAGTCCCCCACGCGGCGGCGCTGTCGAGCGGCACTGCTGCGCTCCACCTCGCCCTGCAGCTCGTCGGCGTCGGCCGCGGTGACGATGTCGTCGTCTCGAGCCTCACCTTCGCCGCCTCGGCCAACCCGGTGACGTACCTCGGCGCGCGCCCGGTCTTCATCGACTCGGAGACGACGACGTGGAACATCGACCCCGACCTGCTCGAGGAAGAGCTCGAAGCGCGCCGCCGTGAGGGCCGCCCGATGCCGAAGGCGGTCGTCGTGGTGGACCTCTACGGCCAGTGCGCGAACTACACGCGCCTCGAACCGTTGTGCGCGAAGTACGGCGTGCCGCTCATCGAAGACGCGGCCGAAGCGCTCGGCGCGACGTGGAACGGCAAGCCCGCCGGCGGCTTCGGCGCCTTCGGCGTCTTCTCGTTCAACGGGAACAAGATCATCACCACGTCGGGCGGCGGCATGCTGGTCGGCCCCGACAAGGGGCTCATCGACAAGGCGCGCTTCCTCGCGACACAGGCACGCGACCCGGCGCCGCACTACCAACACAGCCACGTTGGCTACAATTACCGCCTGAGCAACCTGCTCGCGGCCGTCGGGCGCGGGCAGCTCCGGGTGCTCGATGAGCGCATCGCCGTGCGCCGCCGCAACCGTGCCTTCTACGAGCAGGCGTTCGCGAACGTGCCCGGCATTCGCTTCATGCCCGTCGCGGCCGAGGGCACCTGGAACGGGTGGCTGACGGTGATCGTCGTCGACTCGAAGGCGTTCGGTGCGACGCGGGAGCAGATTCGAATCGCGCTCGAGCAGCAGAACATCGAGTCGCGGCCCGTGTGGAAGCCCATGCACCTGCAGCCGGTCTTCGCGGAGTGCCCGATGCGGGGTGGTTCGGTCTCGTCGGCCATCTTCGAAGACGGGCTGTGCCTGCCCTCGGGGTCGAGCCTCACGACGGCCGAGCTCGAGCGCGTCGCCAGCCTCGTTCTCTCGCTCCGTTCGCGGTGACGAGCGCGCGCGTTCTTCCCAGTCGCTTCAGGCCCACGGCCGCTCCCCCAGCCAGCGCTACCGCGTCGAGGCCTTCGAGCCCGCCCTTCGCGCGGCTGGCATCGAACTCATCGAGCGGCCGGTGCTCACCGCCGACGACCTGCGCGTCTTCTATGGGCGCTCCCCGCCCCCGGCGAAGGCGCGCATCGCCGTGAAGGCCCTGCTCCGCCGCGCCGCGAGCGTTCGGCCCCGCGTGCGCTCACGGCCCGACGTCGTCTTCGTGCAGCGCGAGGCCTTCTTCCTGCTGGGCGCGTGGAGCGAGTGGCTGGCCTCGCTCCAGGCCCCCATCGTGTACGACTTCGACGACGCCATCTGGATCCACGCCGTCTCCGAGGCCAACCGGCGCTTCGCCTTCCTCAAGAACGTCGACAAGATCGCCCGCATCGTCGGCCTCGCCCACACCGTCATCGCCGGCAACGACTACCTCGCCGACTGGGCCCGCCAGCACTCCCGCAACGTGCACGTCGTGCCCACCTGCGTCGACAGCACCGTCTTCCATCCCGCCCCGCGCCCCGCCGGTGACCCCGTCGTCATCGGCTGGAGCGGCAGCCCCACCACCCTCGAGCACTACAAGACGATCCTCCCCGCGCTGCGCCGGGTGAAGGCTCGCTTCGGCGAGCGCGTGCGGTTCCGACTCATGGGCGCGCCCTCGTTCCGTGACGACGCGCTGGGCCTCGTCGGTGAAGCCTGGAGCGAAGCCGCCGAGCCGCCCTTCCTCCAGCAGATGCACGTCGGCCTCATGCCGCTCCCCGACGACGAGTGGACCCGCGGCAAGTGCGGCCTCAAAGGGCTCACCTCGATGGCCAGCGGCGCCGCCACGGTCATGTCGCCCGTCGGCGTCAACACCTCCATCGTCACGCACGGCGTCGATGGCCTGCACGCCTCGACGGAAGACGACTGGGTCGGCCGCCTGTCGGAGCTCGTCGAAGACGCGTCACTGCGAGTTCGCCTCGGCGCCGCCGGCCGGGACCGGGTCGTGGCCCACTACTCGGTGCAGCGCTGGGCCCCCACGCTCATCGACCTGCTCCGGACCGCCGCGTCGAGCAGACGGTCGGCTTGACGCGAAGCCCGAGCCCTCGAATCATCGACGCGATGCAACTCGTACTCGATCTCGATGCGGCCCCCCTGCAGCGCACCCGAGAGGCAGCCTCGGCGCAGGGCACCACGGTCGAATCGCTTGTTCGTGAGTTCCTCGAGCGCATCGCGAATCAGCACCTGGCTCGGGAGCTGAAGACGCTGTGGGCAGCATCACCTGGCAACTCAGAGGGTTGTGCGTGGCGCCGCGAAGACGCCTCCGACGATTACCTCTGAACGCCGAACCTCACTCGAACAACGCCTCGACGAACTCCTTCGCGTCGAACTTGCGCAGGTCGGCCACCTTCTCGCCCACGCCCGCCCACGCCACCGGCACCTTCAGCTCGTCACAGATGCCGATGATGACGCCGCCCTTCGCCGTGCCGTCGAGCTTCGTCAGCGCGATCGACGTCACCCCCACCGCGTCGCGAAACTCCTTCGCCTGCGCGATGGCGTTCTGACCCATCGTCGAGTCCAGCACGAGCAACACCTCGTGCGGCGCCCCGGGGAGCGCCTTCTCGGCCACCCGCTTCACCTTCTTCAGCTCCTCCATCAGGTTCGCCTTCGTGTGGAGCCGCCCGGCCGTGTCGGCCAGCACGAGATCCGCCCCCACCTCGCGCGCCCGCTTGATGGCGTCGAACACCACGCTCGCCGGGTCCGCCTCGTCCTTGCCCTTCACCAGCTCGGCCCCGGAGCGCTCCGCCCACACGTCGAGCTGCTCCGCCGCCGCCGCGCGGAACGTGTCGCCCGCCCCCACCACCACCTTCTTCCCCTCGGCCTTCGCCTTCGACGCCAGCTTGCCGATCGTCGTCGTCTTCCCCGCCCCGTTCACCCCCACCACCATGATGACGTGCGGCGGCCCGCCACCGCTCAGCCCCGTGTTCGCCTTGAGCGAGACGATCTGCTCCACCTCGCGGCGGATGACGCCCTTGAGCTTCTCGGCGCTGTCGAGCTCCTTCGACTTCGCCTTCTCGCGCGCCAGCTCCACCAACCGCGACGCCGTGCGCACCCCGATGTCCGCCGTGAAGAGCACCTCTTCGAGCTCACCCAGCACCTTCTCGTCGATGACCTTCGGGCCGCCCCCGAAGAGCCCGTTCAGCTTCGCCATGAAGCCTTCGCTCTTCGTCTTCGCGAGCCCCGCCGCCAGCGTCGCCCCGGCCTGCGCCTCGATCTTCGCCCGCTCCGCTGCCTCGGCCTGTCGCTTCGCCTCGAGCGCTGCTTCTTCAGCGCGCTTCTTCTCCTCCGCCGCCAGCCGCTCGGCCTCTTCCCGCTCGCGCTTCTTGCGCTCCTTCTCTTCGGCCTCGGCCTGCTTCTGCGCCCGGTACGCGTCCTTCTTGAGCGCCTCTTCCTTCTCTTTGAGCGCCTGCGCCTCGGCCGAGTCCTTCTCCAGCGCCGCCCGCTCGGCCTTCAGCCGCTCCGCCTCGGCCCGCCGCGCTTCCGCCTCGGCCTTCGCCTTCGCCTCGGCCTCGCTCGGCGGCAGCTCCACCCTCGGGAGCGGCTTCGCCTCGAGTACCGGCTCGACCACCGTCTGCTTCGGCAACGCCGGCGGAGCCACCGCGGCCCCCGGCTTCGACAGCATCTTCCGCGCGACCAACAGCAGCAGCACCACCAGGCCCACGCCCAGCACCACCGCGATGACGGTCTCCACGGGGCTGGACCCCGGCGCTGGGGGCATCTGGTCTGGGGCAATGACGACATCTGCGAAAGTCATGACGCGCGCGGCTCTAGCAGACGGGGGCCGTGAGTGGCTCGGGAGACTTGGCAGGCCTTCAGACTTGGGCACCACCGCCCCTTGGTGTACGCAGCCGCCGCCATGCGCCTCGTCCTCGCCGCCTGCCTCGTGCTCGCGTCTGCCTGCATCGTCCCCGCCCCCACCGCCGAGGGCACCCAGGTCGCCAAGCCCAAGCCCCCCGCTGCCCCCGCGCAGGAGTTCAAGTCGGGCGCCAACTTCGGCGACAAGGTCGAGCTCGTCTCCACCATCCTCGCGCCGGGCGCCGCCTTCGTCGGAGACACCGTGCGCGTGGGCTTCAACTTCAAGGTCCTCCAGGCGATGGACGCCGACTACATGATCTTCGTCCACGTCGAAGACATCGACGGCCGCGTCGACCGCCTCAACGTCGACCACAACCCCATGCGCGGCCAGAAGCCCACCTCGAAGTGGCAGCCCGGCGAAGTGCTGCGCGACGAGTTCGAGATTCCCATTCCGCCCCAGATGCCCGTGCGCGGCCTCAACGTGCTCATGGGCTTCTGGGACCCGAAGACCGACGCCCGCCTGCCCCTCGTCAACAAGGACACCATTCCCAACGACGGGAACAACCGCATCATGGCCGCCCGGTTCCAGGTCAGCCCCGCCCAGTAGCCAGCACCGTGGCTCCGAAGGTCACGGTCGCGGTCGACTCGCTCTTCCGCTGAAGACGGCTACTTCGTCCCGTACCAGCTCGAGCGCGGGAACGGCCCCAGCGCGCCTGAGACGATGCCGTTGGTCATGCGGCCCGTCACCCGCCCGCGCGCGCTCGGCAGCCCCAGCGCGTCAGCGAACCCGTTGCCGTCGAGATCGTGAATCGTCGCCCGCTGCTCGTCGATGCGCACGCCGCCGAGCCCCGACTCGAGCTCGAACTGCTGCGCGAGCTGTGACGCCAGGCCCGCGCACGCCAGCCGCGTCTGCACCGAGGTGATCTGGTCGCACAGCACCAGGTTGAGCAGCTGCCCCACGTCGCGCGCCTGGTTGTTCGACGCCGCCGAGATGGCCACGTTGATGAGGTTCACCAGCAGCTTGTTGACGTCGAACTCGACGCTGCGCGGGCCGAGGATCACCTCCATCGCCGTGCGCGAGCCGCCGAACGCGAGCACCGTCACCGTGATGCGCCCGTTCGCCCCGAGCGTCGGGTTGTTCATCACGTCGATGACCTGTCCGTTGTAATCGAGCCAGAGCTCGCTCCAGCGCTCCGAGGCCACCACCCGCGCATTCATCCCCTCGGCGAGATCCATCACGCCGCGCGCCTTCAGGGGCCGGTTGCCGAAGCGGAACATGTCGGAGAGCACGTTGAACAGCTGCGACACCCAGGGCGGCGCCCGCGTGTTCTGCGCGACGAGGTTGCCGACGTAACAGATGAGCTGCTGCTCGAGGCGGCCGAACTGGTTGCAGTTGGTCTGCTGCCCCGACGCGATGGCCGACAGCACGTCGAGCAGCCGTGAGATGGAGCTCGCCCGCTGCGCGAACTCCGAGATGTCGAGCTCGTAGTACGTCTGGTACCGCCCGTTGATGTTGGTGGCAAAGGTGGTGGTGCAGCTCTGCCCCACGCACGGCGTCACCACGCATACGCCGTTGGCGCACTGCTGCCCCGACGGGCACATCACCGGGCAGCGCGTGGTGCACACGTTGGGGCCGCCGGGCACACACTGGTTGAAAAGAATCTCTTCGCCCGTCGCGACGCAGCGCTCGGTCGCGGGGCAGTCACAGTCCGACGCGCAGTAGTCGGGCCCGCCGCCACCCGCTCCGCCGCCGACGTCACCGCCCGCCATCCCGCCCGCCGCGCCACCGGCCAGGCCGCCAGCCAGCCCGCCCCCGGCGGAGCCGCCACCCATTCCCGCATCAGGCCGGGCGTCGGGCCGCTCATCGGGACCAGACTTCACGAGCACGGTCCCGCCGCACTGGCACCCAGCGACTGCGACGGCAACGACGGCCACGAGTACGCGCATGGAGCCTCCCACCGGCACAACTACCTCACCCTACCAGCGTGCCCGCGCCAAGTCCTCCACGCCTCGGGGTCTCGCCCTGAGTCCCCAGAGTTCCGGAACCCCAGTCCGGCGAGGACCGCCAGTCCGCCCAGCCCGCGAGTCGCCCAGGCCACCGCCGGACCGCCCGGCTGTACCCACGGGCCCCAGGTCCCCCAAGGCCCCCTGCCGTGGTACGGCGCGCCCCCATGGAACGGCTGCCCCTCTTCGCCACCGCTACCCGAGGCACCGAGCCCTTCCTCGCCGAGGAGCTCGAGGGCCTGGGCTGCAAGCGCATTCGGCAAGACCGCGGCGGCGTGCGCTTCTTCGCGGCCCTCGACGAGCTCGCCCGCGTGCTGGTGCACTCGCGCGTCGCCATGCGCGTGCTGTACCCGTTGCGGCAGTTCGAGGCCGAGGGCGCCGACGGGCTGTACGAGGCCGCCCGCGCCGTGCCGTGGGAAGAGTGGCTGGGCCGGGGCTCGACGTTCTCCATCGAGGCCACCCTCAAGGACTCGGAGCACACCCACTCGGGCTTCGTCGCGCTCAAGCTCAAGGACGGCCTCGTCGACCGCCTGCGCGAGAAGTGGGGCCAGCGCCCCGACGTCGACACCCGCAACCCCACCTTCCACGTCGTCGCCCACCTCGCGAAGACCCAGCTGTCGCTGTCGCTCGACTTGTCCGGAGAGCCCCTCTTCAAGCGCGGCTACCGCGTCAAGACGACCGCTGCGCCCCTCAAAGAGACGCTCGCGGCCGCGCTCCTCCTCGCCGCAAAGTACGACGGCAGCGAGCCCTTCGTCGACCCGATGTGCGGCTCCGGCACCCTGGCCATCGAGGCCGGCTTCATCGCCACCCGCCGCGCCCCCGGCCTCAAGCGCGACTTCGCCTGCGAGCGCTGGCCGCACTTCGCGCCGAAGCTGAAGCCCCTCCTCGAGGCCGTGCGGACCGAGGCGTTCGCGCAGGTGAGGACGGCGCCTGCTCCGCTGTACGCGCGCGACTACGACGACGAGGTCATCGCCGCCGTCCGCCGCAACGTCGTCACCTCGGGCCTGTCGACCAGCGTGCGGGTCGACCACCTCGACGCCACCACCGCGCCCCCGCCCGACGGCCCGCCCGGCCTCGTCGCCACCAACCCGCCCTACGGCGAGCGCCTGGGCTCTGGTGGGCAAAAGGGCATGAAGTCGTTCTTCCACAAGCTCGGCACGAACCTGAAGACGTGGAACGGCTGGCGGTTCGCCTTCCTCGCCGGCAACGAGGCCTTCGAGAGCGCCCTGGGCATGCGCCCGTCTGCCCGCCTCAAGGTGTGGAATGGGCCGATCGCCTGCGAGTGGCTCCAGGTGGCCCCGCGGACGGCTGGCCGCGCCCCCATGACGCGCACGTGACAGCCGGCCCCACGCCGCGTGACCGCCGTGGCCTCTCGGCGCTATAGCCGATGGCGACCGTGTCCGTGTCCGAGGCCCAGGAGGACGTCACCGCCGAGATCGCCGCCGAAGGGCTCGATCCGCTCATCGGCGTCACCCTCGACGGGCGCTACCGCATCGTCGGCGGCCTCGGCAAAGGCGCGATGGGCAAGGTGTACCGGGCTGTGCAGGTGGGCCTCAACCGCGCCGTCGCCCTCAAGGTGCTCGACTCGAACTACGGCGCCGGGCGCGACGAGTCCTTCCGCCAGCGCTTCCTCGTCGAGGCCGCCCTCACCGCCAAGCTGGGCCACCCCAACACCGTTCGCATCTTCGACTACGGCTGCTCGGCCGACGGCATCTTCTACCTGGCCATGGAGTTCCTCGAGGGCGAGCCCCTCGACCGCGCCCTCACCAAGGGCCCTCTGGGCTGGCGGCGCGTGCTGTCGATGGGCCAGCAGGTGGCGCGTGCGCTCCGCGAGGCGCACGAGCTCGGGGTCGTTCACCGGGACTTGAAGCCCGCCAACATCATGGTGCTGTCGGCCGACGACGACGCCGATCACATCAAGGTGCTCGACTTCGGCCTGGTGAAGTCGTTCATCGACGGCCAGGAGCTCGAGGGCCGCGCCATCACCCAGCAGGGCATGCTCATGGGCAGCCCGCCGTACATGGCCCCGGAGCAGGGCGACAAGAACCGCGCCGATCCCCGCAGCGACATCTACTCGCTGGGCTGCATCCTCTTCGAGCTGCTCACCGGCAAGCCGCCCTACTCCGGAGGCTCGCCGCTCGAGATCATCTTGAAGCACGTGAACGAGCCGATCCCGGCGATCGTCACGCCGCCAAAGTTCGAGCCCATTCCCGAGGGCATGAGCGCGCTGGTGGTGAAGTGCCTCCAGAAGTCGCCGATGGACCGCTTCCAGTCGATGGACGAGGTGCTCCAGGCGATGAGCGAGCTGGCCGTTCCCGTGGCCACGCCGCCGAGCGACACGCCGGTGCCCCCGCTGCCTCCGCCTGCCGCGCCGCGCTCGAACACGCCGCTCCTGATCGCGGGCTTCGTGGTGGCCCTCCTCGTCGGCATCGGAGGCACGGCCCTCGTCTTGAGGCGCGGCAAGGCCGAGCAGCAGCGGGTGATGTTCCACATCGAGACCGACCCCGCCGGCGCGCAGGTCGTGATCGGCCGCGTCATCAAGGGCGTCACGCCGCTCGACCTCGAGCTGCCCGCCGTCGACGGCCGCGCGAAGGCCGACGTCACCCTGCAGAAGGACGGCTACCTGCCGATGACCGTCACCGCGGCCGGCTCGGGGCCCCGCATCGAGCTGGTGCAGAAGCTCCAGCAGGTGCCCGAGGAGAAACCGCCAGAGCCTCCGAAAGACGTGAAGCCCCTCGAGAAGGCGACCGAGCGCACCCCGCCGCCGCCAAAGCCGCCCGTCAACGCCATCGACGAAGCCTTCGACGGGCCTGCGCCGAAGACGACGAAGGACTCGAAGCCGCCCGCGCTGCCCGAGGTGAAGCCCGCGCCAAAGCCCAAGGCCAGCCCGGTGAAGAAGCCCACGCCGAAGCCTGCCTCGCGGCTCGATGACGACGAGGATCCCCTCGCACCACACTCGCCGCCGCCGGCGAACGACTTGAAGAGGCCGAAGTGAAGCGGTGCGGCTGGGTGGTGCTGGCCGCCACGCTGGCGTGCACTCCGAAGCGCGTCGAGCCGGTGGTGGTGACGGGCCAGACGATCGCCGAGCTCCAGCAGGTCGTCGCGCGCGGGCCCCTGCCTGATGATCCGTGCCAGGCAGCGTGGTTCTCGGCCGTCGCCGACACGCGCAAGGCCGCCGAGACGCTCGATGCCATCGTCATCAGCGCCCCCGAATGCCCGGTGCCCGTCGCCCAGGTTCGCCTCGTCGCGCTGGCCCGCTCCGACGCGCTCTCGTGGGGCACCGAGAGCCGCGCCCCCGACGCGGCCACCCGGTTTCACCTCGCTCGCTTCGCCGCCACCGCTCGTTGGGAGCCCGGCACCTCGGCCGTCGCCGACCTCGTGCTCGATGGCGACGCGGGGGTTCGCCTCGCCGCGATCGCCGCCGTGAAGGCCCTGCGCCTCATCATCGCCGCGGGCGCCCTCGAGAAGAGCCTGTCGGCCTCACCGCCACGCTCGGCTGACGAGAAGGCCCTGCTGTGCACCACCCTCGCCGAGCTGGGCGTCGACCCGCCGCGCGCCTGCGGCGGCCTCAAGCCCGTCGAAGTCGCCGCCCCCGAGCCCCCGGAGCGTCCCGCCCCGAATCGCTGCCGGGCCCTCGTCGCCTCGCTGTCCGGTGCCGATGCCACGGTCGTCCGCCGCGCCCTCCTCGAGCTCACCCGGCCCTGGGTCGAGTTCAGGCTGGGCTGCGACGTCGAGAACGAGCCCCTGCTCCGCCTCGTGCAGCAGTCGCCCGACGCCTCGGTGCGCGCCGCCGCCGCCACGTTGCTGCTGTGGAAGCTCCACCCGCCCGACATGCGGCGCACGCCCGGCTGGCCCCGCACGTTCGTCGAGCCTGAGGCCCGCTGACCTCGCGCTGTCCTTCGTGAGCGCCTCCAAACGTCGACCGGATGACTCGACCGCGCACCGGTCGATGTCCGCCCGGCGTCCCGTGAGTCGATCGAGAAGCACACCAGACCGAAAAAATCGGTCTCCTGTTCTCCTCGATCGGCGGGCGGCCGATTCGAGCCCTCCGGTGTGGAAATGCACGCAGCGTGCGCCTCGGCGCCGTCCTGCAATCGAGCGTACGGGAGGCCGACTCGCCCGCTCTGATGTGCTTCCTGGACGGCATGGGAGCGGGATTGAAGCGGCGATGGTCAAGCGCTGAAGGCCGCCTACACGCGGTTCTCCGTCCCCTTCGCCATGCGCGACAGGTTCCCCCGATGCGTCCACACCATCGACGCCAACAGCACCACCGCCAGCACCGGGTACTCGAGGGGCGCGCCGAGGAAGAACGACGTGATGATGGCGCAGAGGCCTCCGGCGAGGCTGCCGATGCTGGACACCTTCGTGGTGAGCACGATGACGCCCCACACCACGGCTCCCACGAGCGCCGCCTGCGGGAGCAACACCAACAAGACGCCGAGCGCCGTCGCCACCCCCTTCCCACCGCGCCCCCTGAGCCAGACAGGAAAGACGTGTCCCAGGAAGGCTGCGTAGGCCACGGCCACGTGGAGCTGCGGCGCCTCTGGAGCCAGCTGCATCGCCAGCAGCACCGGGCCCGTGCCCTTCAGCGCGTCGAGCACCAGCACCAGCGCGCCCACCTTCTTGCCGGCCACGCGTGCGACGTTGGTGGCGCCGATGTTGCCGCTGCCGTGGGCCCGCACGTCCTTCGTGGTGAAGAGGCGCGTCAGCAGCACGCCGAAGGGCACCGAGCCCGACAGGTACCCCAGCAGCACCAAGCCCAGCGTCGTCAGCGCCAGTGGAGCACCCGGTACGCGAACACCACGAAGCCGTAGTTCGCGAAGAACAGGCCGACCGCCACCCAGCGCGCCACGCGCCACTCCGCGTCGGTCAACTGCAGCTCCGGCAGCGGCACGCCGAAGACGAGGTGCACCACCATCAACACCACCGCGATGGCGAAGAGCAGCGCCACCACCGTGCCCAGCGGGTTCGCCATGAAGGCGCCCGTCACGTTGAAGTGCGCCACCCGGTCTGCCACCCGCGTCAGCCCACAGCCGGGACACGGAATGCCGGTCGTCTCGCGGAAGGTGCAGCCCCAGAAGGGAATGATGAGCGCCACCGGCACGTAGCGGCCGATGAGCAACCCCACCAGCCCGATGATGCCGAGGGCGTCGATGGTGCCCAACGTGCGGTTGGGCCTGGGAAGGACGAGCTGCACGGAGCGGCAAGGTACCCAAAAGCCGCGCCGCGTGGCAGTCGAACCCGCGCGCGCCCCCGCCCGAGTCGACTTCCCGTTTTTCGAAGCGCTGCGGGGCCCGGTGACGTGGTGGAACCCGGCCATGCGCACGCTCGTCTTCAGCACCCGCAGCTGGGACCGTACCTTTCTCGAGCGCGAGAACGGCGCGGGGGCGCACCACCTCACCTTCGTCGAGTCCCGGCTCGACGAGACGACGGTGGCGCTCGCCAAAGGCCACGACGCGGTGGCGGCCTTCGTGAACGACGTGCTGAACGAACCCGTCCTCCTGCAACTGCGTGAGGGCGGCGTGCGGCTGGTGACGTTGCGCTGCGCGGGCTTCAACAACGTCGACCTCACCGCGGCCCAGCGCCTGGGGGTCACCATCGCACGCGTGCCCGAGTACTCGCCGTTCGCCGTCGCCGAGCACACGGTGGCGCTCCTGCTGACCCTCAACCGGAAGATCCACCGCGCCCACGCCCGGGTGCGGGAGGGCAACTTCGCGCTCGACGGGCTGCTCGGCGTCGACCTGAATGGCCGCACCGTGGGCCTCATCGGCACGGGAAAGATCGGCCTCGCCTTCGCGCGCATCATGAAGGGCTTCGGCTGCCGGGTGCTCGCCGTCGACCCACGCCCGGGCCCCGGCTGCGCCGAGGTGGGCCTCGAGCTGGTCGCCCTCGAGCAGGTGCTCCGCGAGAGCGACGTGGTGAGCCTGCACTGCCCGCTGACGCCGCAGACCCGCCACCTCATCGATGCGCGCGCGCTGTCGCTGATGAAGCCCTCGGCGATGCTGCTCAACACGAGCCGCGGCGCCGTCATCGACACGGTGGCCGTCATCGACGCGCTCAAGGCCCGCCGCCTCGGAGGCCTGGCCATCGACGTCTACGAAGAAGAGGCCGACCTCTTCTTTCGCGATCTCTCGAGCGAGGTGCTGCAGGACGACGTCTTCGCGCGGCTCCTCACCTTTCCAAACGTCGTCATCACCGGGCACCAGGGCTTCTTCACCGAAGAGGCCCTCACCGCCATCGCCCGCACGACGCTCGAGAACCTCACCCGCTTCGAAGCGACGGGCGCTCCGGCGCACGCGGTCTCCGTCGAGCGGCTCGCCGGCTGAGGCAACGGGCCCCTCACGCCCGTCTGGAGAGGGCTTCAGCCGCCCAGAATCCGCCGCGCGTCGACCGTCGACTGGAAGGGCTCCTTGCCGCTCTCCCAGGGCAACGACTCGAGCGCGCGCCGGGCAGCTGAGGGGTTGGGCCGCGCGTCAGAGGGCAGCTCGGTGATGGCCTTCTTGAGCGCCCGGTAGCCAGCGTCACCCGTGCGATCGCCGTCCGACAGGCGCCGCTGCAGCTCGCCCAGCAGGACGCCGTCGTTCATGAGGAGCGGGTACTGCGTCGCGTTGCCCGTCACCGCCTGCTGCACCACGGCCACCGAGTCGTTGCAGACGCCGGTGATGCCGTAGCCGTCGGCGTAGAGATCGAGCCGCTTCGCCGCGTCTTCCACCACGTCGGTGAACGCGCCCGCGAGGCGAACGGCCTTCATCGCGTCGGCGCCCTTGAGCACCGGGCTCGACGCGCGGCCCAGCCACTCGGGCTCGGCGTGCACGTTCGCGGGGAAGAAGCCGGTGCCGCTGGTGCCCTGGTAGTAGCGGGTGGTGGCGTCGAGGGCGGGGCCCCGGGTGTTCGGCCCGGACTTGATGAACACCATCATCTCGGAGTGCGCGGCCGGCACCACGGCTTCTTTGCCCAGCGCGTCGGTGATGCCCGTCTTCACCATCAGCGGGGCCGGCACGTCGACCAACTGCGGCGGCTGGGTGCCCGGCACGGCGGCCTTGAGCGCGGCGAAGTTGGCGACCCGCGAATCGAAGCGCACCGAGACGTCGTAGCCGGCCTCCTTGAGGCCACCGAGGAAGCCCTCCATCGACGTGTAGGCCTTGCCGTTGAGCGTCACCTCGAACTTCTCGTCGGGCGCCGCGGTGGCGTTGCGCGACAGCCGCTGGAACACCTCGGACATCACGCGGTTCTGCTTCACCTCGGCGTCCGAGGCGGTGCTGGCCACGTCACCGGTGAAGAGGCCCGGAGCGATCTCCTTCAGCTCGGACTTCGGGCGGGGCAGGTCGAGCGCTTCGAGCTTCGAGAGATCGAACCTCTGCGGCAGCACGTTCTCCCTCGGCGCCGGGTTCTTCACCTTGCCGGCCTTGTAGGCGGCGTTCAGGCCGGCGATGCCCGTCGCCATCTGGCCGGGCGTCACCTCGAGGGCCTTCGTGAGCGCGGCCGGGTTCTGCTTCACCTGCGCGAGCACCTCGGGCGGCACCGTCACGCCCGTCTGCTGCTGGAGCTTCTCGAGCAGCTTCGTCGCCGCCGCGCCGCCCTGTGGCGAGTTCGCGAGGCCCTGCAGGACCTGCGGCAAGCCGACGGTGCCGGGGTACCGGTTGGGAACCAGCTCGTAGCTCGAGGGCCCGGCCGTGCGCAGGGCGTCCGTCACCCGGTTCGTCACGGCGTTCGTGAGCGCGGGCGGCACCTGCGGACGTCGGCCCCCCGTCGAGGCGCCTGGGGCCCACCCTTGAGGACGCGCAGGCGACGAGGACTCAGCGGGCGTGGTGCCAGGCGTCGTCGTCGCGGGGCGCGTGGTGGCCGGGCCGGTGACGGCTGGAGCGTTCGGGTTGTTACGAATGGGACCGGGCACGGGCGGACTCCTTGGCGGGGAACGAGGTCAGAACGAGGCCTCGTAGGGGAAACGGACGTGGAACTTCAAGAAGGCAAAGAACGAGAGCCACACGGTGCGCTCGATGGGCAGCACGTCGAAGAAGGCGCCGAGCCGCTGGGGGATGTACGCCTGCGCGCCGCCTCCGAGGCTCACCAGCACCGTGCGCGTCACGTTGAGCAGCAGCGTCGTCTGCAGCTCGACGCCGGGCCGCAGGAAGAAGGTCGACGGAATGCCGGCGAGCTCGACGCCCCGCAGGTTGGAATAGATGTAGAGGCCCGTCAGCAGCAGGTTGCCCTCGATGAGGAAGCGGCCGCGGCTCTGGTTCCAGGCGCGCTCCGACTTCTGGCCCGTCGACACCAGCGTCAGGCCGAGCGGCTTCCACGTCAGCCCGAAGAGGCCCACGCCGTTGAGCGCGTCGATGGCCGGCGACACGTACACGGTCGAGGGAATGAAGATGCTCGGCCCCACTTTCAGCTCGGTGATGCGGTCGGCCTGGCCGCGGTACTGCGCCGGAATGCGGTCGCGGTTGTCGTTGATCCAGTCGCGGTCGATGATGGCGTGCAGGTTGAACGCGAGCGCGAAGTGCGGAACGGCGCCGCGGTTCTCGAGCAGCGGCCCGTAGAACCAGAACGCCTCGGGGCCCACGCCCACGTCAGCCGGCACCGTCACCTTGCCGGCGAAGGCCTGACTCGACAGACACACGGCGAGGACGACGACGACCCGCGTCACGCGAGGCATCACACCCGGAGCAGGCCTGCTGTGCAACGAACCGCCCTGACGCAGCGCGCCCGGAGAAGGTCGCTCGTGCGGTGGGCAAGTCCCGAGATCCACGGGCGAGACGGGGGTTGAAGGCATCGGCGGGCTCCCTGGAAGGTCGCCTCGTGACGAGCGTGGGCGCCGTCTCTTCACCGCGCCACTGCAGCGCCGAGATTGGGGACACCCCTACGCAGGCAACGCCGCCGGCGCTGCGACCACGGCCGAAGGGGTGACCGCGACGTCGAAGCCAAACACCGCCCCGCCTCCGTCTCGCGTGCGCGCCCACACCGTGCCGCCGTGCGCCTTCGCGATGCGCCGCACGAGCGACAGGCCGAGCCCAAGGCCCTCCGAGGTGCCCTGGTCGTCCGTCTGCCGCTGAAACTTCTCGAACAGCGCTGCTTCTCCGCCCTCGGGCAAGCCGGGCCCGCGATCGAGCACCTCGAAGGAGACGCGGTCGCCGCGCAGCACGACGCGCAGCTGCTCCACGCCGCCAGCGTGCTTCTTCGCGTTGTCGAGCAGGTTCGCCAGCGCGCGCTGGAGCAGCGTGGCGTCGCCGGTGAGTCGATCGCCTTCACCCTCGACCTCGAGCGCGCTCACCGGCAGCCCCGCTCGTTCGACCGCCCGATTCACCACGTCACGCACCGACAGCTCGCGCGCGGTGATGACGCCGAAGTCGAGCCGCGAGCTCGCCAGTAGCTGGCCCACCAGCGCGTCCATCTCTTCCACCTCGCGGTCCAGGTCGTCGTAGGTGCGCGGGGTGGCGCCGGTGTCGCGAGCGATCTCCGAGATGATGCGCACGCGGGCCAGCGGCGTGCGCAGCTCGTGCGACACGGCCGCGAGCAGCTCGCGCTGATCGGCCAGCTGCTTCTCGATGCGCGCCGCCATGTCGTTGATGGCGTCGGCCACCACGCCGAGCTCGTCGGGCTCGCGGCACGAGAGATCGGCCCGGGCCCTCAAGTCTCCCGCGCCGATTCGTTTGACCACCGTCGTCAGCTCGTCGAGAGGCCGCGCCAGACGCCTGGCCACCTTGCCCGACGCCAGCCACAACATGCCGATGGCGAAGAGGAGGCCCACGCCCCACCGCCAGGCGAAGGCCGGCGCGTGCTGAAAGCAGCCGCGCACCGAGCCCAGCAGCAGCCCCGCTTCGGTGACGGGCACCTCGAACGCCCGCCGGCCGCAGTCGTCACCCACGGAGAGCAGCGAAGCGCCACCCGGGTCCCGGAGCTCGAGGTTCATCTCCATCTGCTCGGCGGTGCGGCGCGCGAACGCCTCACGCGCCGCGGGATCGTTCCAGTCGCGAGCGAACTGCGCGCCGATCCACGCGGTGCCGCGATCCATCGAGCGCTGCCACACCGGCTCCTGCACCTTGCCCAGCACCATGAAGACGAACGAGGTGAGCAACGCCGTCACCACGATGCCGCCCGCGAACCACGCGAAGATGCGCCGCCGCAGCCGCGCGCGCACGAAGCGGCCGATGGGGCCCATCTTGCGGTGCCGCCAGTGGCGGCGCTCGAACGGCGTCATCGTCAGTCCTTCGTGAGCACGTAGCCGACGCCACGCACCGTCTTGATCAACTTCGGCGGATCATCGCCGAGCTTCTGCCGCAGGTGGCTGATGTGCACGTCGACCGTGCGCTCGCCCACCACCACGTCGCTGCGGCCCGCTTCGGACAGCAGCGCGTCACGGGGCACCACGCGACCCGCCCGGCGAATGAGCGCCACCAGGATGTCGAACTCGATGCCGGTGAGGTCGACCATCGCGCCGGCGGACGTCACCGTGCGGGCCGGTACGTCGACCTGAATGGCGCCCACCGACAACTGCTCGTTCACCACGTCGGGCCGCGACCGCCTCAAGACCGCCCGCAGCCGCGCCAACAGCTCGCGCGGAGAGAAGGGCTTGCCCACGTAGTCGTCGGCGCCGAGCTCGAGGCCCACCACCCGGTCGGTCTCGTCGCCCCGCGCCGTCAGCATGATGACCGGCACGTTCGACTTCGCGCGAATGCGCTTGCACACCTCCAGCCCGTCCATGCCCGGCATCATCACGTCGAGCAGCACCGCGTCCCAGGCGCCCTGCTCCAGCATGGCGAGCCCCTTCGGCCCGTCGGGCGCGTGCGCCAACGTGACGCCGTTCTGCCCCAGGTAGCTCGAGAGCAGCTCGGGCAGGCGTGCGTCGTCATCGATGAGGAGGACTCGGGAGGACATGGGTGGCCTGGGTGGCGTGGAACAGCGGGCTCCCGGAGTCTCGACGATTCCGGGAGCCCATGCCGCTTTTCAGGTGATCACGGGGCCGGGGTCGGCGCTGGTGCCACCGCCGGCACCACCACCGTCTGCGGAGCCGCTGCCGGCGAGGCGCCCGGCATGATGACGAAGATCTGCGGGGCGGGCGCGGGCGGAGCCGCGGGGGCCTGCACCACCACCGGCGCGGGCGCAGGAGCCGCCTTCACCACCGGCTCTTCGAAGCGCCCGGCCTCACGCCAGCGCGCGTCGTGCCAGCCACCGCCGTGCCAATTGGCGCCGCCGTGACACCCGCCTCGCGCGTGGTGCGCCATTCGCGCGAACGCCGAGCCGTACCCACCCACCACTCCCATCGCCAGGACTGCCATCAGTGCGAAACGCATGTCGTTCTCCTCGTGTACCCGTGGTTGGACTTCAGACGCTCACCGTCGACGGCCCGCCGTAGCCACCGCGCCAGCCGCGGCCGTACCCACCGTGCGCGAAGCGCCGGGGCCCGAACTCGATGAGGTCGGCCAGCACCGCGCGCTGCTCGGGCGAGAGCGCCTCGTGAATGGCCTGCATCTTCTCCTTGAGCGTCTTCTTCACCTCGTCGACGGCGGCCTGCTGCTTGTCGAACGCGGCGTTGAGCGCCTCGGAGTCGAAGTGCTCGCTGCGCATGGCCTTCGCGTACTCGCCCCGCGCGCGGAACATCTCTTCGCGCGCCTGCCACATCACGCGCTGCGCTTCGTCCGCCGCCTGGAGCACCACCTTCTCCTGGCCCGGCGTGGTGTCGAGGCGCTCGAACAGCCGCCGCATCATCCACCGGCCCCAGCCGCCGTACCGTCCGTACCGCCCGTGCCGGCCCCAACGCGCCACCTTGATGAGGCCGATGAGGCTCAACGTGCCAACGATGAATCCGAACATGTTCCGTTCCTCGTGCTTCGCCCGGGCCGGAAGTGGCCCGTCGCGTGAGAGGACAGTAGGAACCCTCTGTGAAGCGTCAGGGGTGCCCCCGGTGAAGAAACGTGAAGCCCCGTCGTCCATGTGTGCGTTCCTCTGCCATCGCGGCAGACCTTCGTGCTTTCGGGTGCTTGTGATGCGCGCCGCGTTCTTGAGCCTGTTCGTCGCCCACCTCGCCATCGCGCAGGAGTTCTCGCCCCCGCCGCTCGTGCAGGCCGAGCCCGACCCGAACGCGCCCCAGCAGGTGCTCCAGCCGCCGGCCATCGCGAACCAGCCGATCGACCCGAACGCCCAGCCGCCCCGCCAGCAGCCGTTGCCCAACCAGGTGCCGGGAACGCTCACCCCGCAGCCGCCGCAGCAGGCCCCCACGCCACAGTGGGAGGTGCCTCAGAACGCTCAGCCCGCCCAGAACCCGACGCAGCAGCCGCCGGGCACCGTGCAGACCCAGGCGCCCCCAGCGAGCAACCCGCGCCTCCTGCGCATCGGCATGTCGTTGTTGCTCGGCGCCGGCGTGGGCACCGTCACCGCCATCGCGGGCGGCTTCATCGGCGGCGAGTACCTGCGGCCGGGCCTCACGCCCATCGGCAACATCTGGACGGGTGGCGCCATCGGCTTCGCCATCGGAGCGCCCGTTGGCGTGCTGATCTCCGGCGCCCTCTTCCGCGGCAACGCGCCCTGGTACGCGCCCATCGTGGGCGATCTCATCGGCGCAGCCGTCGGCGCTGCAGCGATCGCATTCGGTGGGCCTGAGGCGCTGTCGGCCGCGTTCGCGTTGCCCCTGCTCGGGTCGGTGATTGGCGCCGAGGTCGCTTCCGCCGACGACGCGACGGTGACGCCCACGGCGACGATCCTGCCGAACGGGCGCGGCGGCATGGTCGGCCTCTCCGGACGGTTCTGAGCTCACGCCGGGAGCCGAGGGCCGTGCGCGGGAGTCGTCCGAGCCGCCATGACGCGCGAATGACGCTCAGCAGCTGCGCTGCTCCTGCAAGCCCCTGACGCCACGAACTCGCGATGGACGAGGCCAGGACGCTGGCTTCGAAGCTCGGTGAGCGCGACGCCCGGTCTCAGGGAGCGGGGGCTGGCGCCTTGACGGGGCCCCCACCGTTCGTCACCCGCTGCTCGAGCGTCGCCAGCGACGAGTCGAGGTGGTCGCCCACGGCCGACGTGAGCCCCTTGCGGAAGAGCGGCCACATCAGCCGCGTGACGAACGTGAAGCGCCCGGTGAAGGCCACCTCGACGTCGGTGCGGTCTCCGGCCGGGTGCAGCACCACGTCGAGGCGAGACTGCCCGGTGCCGAACGCCCCCGTCGACTCGAACTCGTACCGCACCACGTCCGGCGACAACGACGTGATGCTCGTCTTCGAGACGGCCCGCGCGGTGCGCTGCTCCATCCAGGCCCCCACGCCGGCGCTCGGCGTCGAGAACGTCGTCGTCGGAGGCTCGTCGCGGCGCTCGAGCGTCTGCCACGCCTCGAAGGCCTTCAGGTCGTCGAGGTGTTGGTGAAGCGCGGGGGCGCTGGCCGAGATGGCTCGGCGGCGGCTCACCTGCCAGCTGTCTCCTTGCGCGGCCCAGACGCCCACGAGCGTGATGCCGACGAGGACCGCCGACATGCCCAACGCCATCGTCACCGGCCGGACCCAGTTCGCCATGCGCAGCGTCACCTTGCACGAGCGGCGTCCGTGCTCCAGCGAGTCGTGCGCGGCTGACGTCGCCGCATTAGCCAGCCGCGATGGCCGTTCCCGACCTTCGAGTCCGCCTGCTGAAGCCAGGGCCCGTGCGCGCCGAGCGCCGCTGGGTGCTGTATTGGATGACGTCGTTCCGCCGCACGCGGTTCAACTTCGCGCTCGATCGCGCCCTCGAGCACGCCCGCGCGCTGGGCAAACCGCTCGTCGTGCTCGAGGCCTTGCGGGTGGGCTACCCCGACGCGAACGATCGGCTCCACACCTTCATCCTCGAAGGCATGGCCGAGAACGCACGCCGCTTCGCGAGCTCGCCGGTCCTGCACGTGCCCTACGTCGAAGAGGCCGCGGGCGACGGCGCCGGGCTGCTCGAGGCGCTCGCGGCCGAAGCGTGCGTCGTCGTCTCCGATGACTGGCCCTGCTACTTCGTGCCTCGCATGCAGGCGGCCGCGGCGAAGCGGCTCGACGTCGCCTTCGAGCTCGTCGACTCGAACGGCCTGTGGCCGATGCACGCGACCGACCGCGTCTTCACCACCGCGCACTCGTTCCGCGCGCACCTGCAGAAGACGCTGCCGCCCCACCTCTCGGCAATGCCAAACGACGCCCCGCTCGACGGCCTCGACCTGCCGACGGCGAAGCTGCCGTCGTCGATCACCTCGCGGTGGAGCCGCGCTCCGAAGGACCTGCTCGACGCCCGCCCGGAGGCGCTGGCGGCGCTGCCGATCGATCACTCGGTGCCGCCGGGGCGGTTCCGCGGCGGCTCCCACGTCGGCGAGGCGCGGCTTCAGCGCTTCGTCTCGAAGAAGCTCGCGGACTACCCCGAAGCCCGCAACGAACCCGAGGTCGACGGCACCAGCGCGCTGTCGCCCTACCTGCACTTCGGCCACGTCTCGGTGCACCACGTCTTCGCCGAGGTGGCGCGGCGCGAGAAGTGGACGCCCGACGTGCTGGGCAAGTCCATCGGCGGCTCGAAAGAAGGCTGGTGGAAGATGTCGCCCGCGGCCGAGGCCTTCCTCGACGAGCTGGTGACGTGGCGCGAGCTCGCCTTCAACATGGCCGCGCTTCGCCCCGACGACTACGGCTCGATGGACACGCTGCCCGCCTTCGCGAAGGCCACCCACGCCAAACACGCGAAGGACCCCCGGCCGCACCTGTACTCGTTCGAGCAGCTCGAGCGCTCCGAGACGCATGACGAGCTGTGGAACGCCGCGCAGCGCCAGATGGTGCGCGACGGCTGGTTCCACAACTACCTGCGCATGCTGTGGGGCAAGAAGATCCTCGAGTGGTCGCCCTCGGCCGCCGAAGCGCTCTCGCGCATGGAGCGCCTCATGAACCGGTACAGCCTCGACGGGAGAGATCCCTGCTCGTACTCCGGCTACCTCTGGGTGCTCGGCCGGTACGACCGCGCCTGGGGCCCGGAGCGGCCGATCTTCGGCTCCGTGCGCTACATGTCGTCGGACAACACCGCGAAGAAGATCTCGGTGAAGCAGTACCTCAAGACGTACGCGCGGTAGGAAACCACACGCGCCGCATGGCGCCATCGCTTCCGGTTCCCTGCGCTCCTGAGGTGAGCGATACGCTCGGTGCGTCGTTTCGTTTTCTGGAGCCCCGCATGCCCTCTCCGCTTCGTGTCGCCCTGCTGAGCCTGCTCCTCGGCGTCGCCTGCGCCGCTCCCGAAGGCACGGGCCTCAGCCTCACGCCCGAGACGTCCGGCGCCGAGATCGTCTTCGACATCGAGGAGCGGCCGTTTCCGAACATTCCGCTGCCCAACGACTTCGCGACGCGCTTCGACGCCTCGAGCCCGACGAAGAAGCGCCTCAACGCCAGCCGCATGGCCTCGACCGCCTGGGAGCGCGCCACCCGTGACGAGCTCGCGAAGCTCGACGGCTGGGGCACCTACGCGCCGATGTCGGTGGCCTTCACGAAGCCGCTCGATCTGCTCGAGCTCCACCGCCGCCATACGGGCGATGACTACGACCAGTCGAACGACGCGCTCTACGTCATCGACGTGACCCCCGACTCGCCAGAGTTCTGCAACGCGGTGCCGCTCGACGTCGGCAACGGCAACTTCCCGGCGAACATCGAAGATCGCGACTTCTTCCCCAACGACCCCCGCGGCGCGACCGGCCAGCTGCTCTTCGAAGAGGTGAACGAAGACCTGAACCGCAACGGCCGCCTCGACGAGGGGGAAGACTCCGACATGGACGGGGTGCTCGACCGCCCCAACACGCTGGTGCCCGGCGACGAGTCGGTGATGCTCCACTACGAGCGCGAGACGAACACGCTCATCTTCCGCCCCCTGATGCCGATGCGCGAGCGCACCACCTATGCGGTGGTGTTGACCCGGCGCCTCCTCGACGAAGACGGCAAGCCCGTGAAGAGCCCGTTCCGCTTCGTGAACCACACGGCGCAGACGAGCGCGCTCTCGACGCTGCCCTCGTGCCTGCCGAAGCACGGCCTGGGCCTCGACGACGTGGCCTTCACCTGGAGCTTCACCACCCAGAGCATCTCGTCGTACTTCGTCACCATTCGCGACGGGCTGCGGGGCCTGGGGCCGCTGTCGCGCCTGGCGACCGAATACCCCGCGAAGCTCACCGACCTCGACGCCGTCCGAGACGACCCGCTGCGCATGCTGAACGTGCGCATCGTGCCCGGCGAGCAGCTCGTCGGTGCGCTGTCGTCGCTCCTGCCCGGGCTGCTCGGCGCAGACGCCGACTCGCCACAGGTGAAGAGCCTCATCGACGGCTTCCGCGCCATCGACTTCTTCGTCACCGGCGCCTTCGAATCGCCGCAGTTCTTCCCGCGCCAGGACACCGAAGGAAAGCCGCTGCCGCTCCACCAGCAGACGTGGAAGCTCGACCCCGCGACCGGCGCCATCGCGATGCCCGAGGGCAAGCCGCGCCGCGAGAAGGTGGCGTTCTGGCTCGCCGTGCCGAAGGGTCGACGGGGGCCCGCGCCCATCGCCATCGCTGGCCACGGCTACGGCTCGAACAAGCTCGAGGGCCTTTTCTACGCGGGCCTCTTCGCCCGCCAGGGCATCGCCGCCATCGCCACCGACTGCCCCAGCCACGGGCTCGGCTTCGGCGATCTCGAGGTGGAGGCCGCCAAAGGCCTCTTCGCGTCGAAGGGCCTCGCGGGCCTGTTCCAGGGCCTCAAGCGCGACCGCGCGTTCGATCAGACGGGCGACGGCGTGGCCGACTCCGGCGCCGACTATTGGACCGCTTACGCCGTACACACCCGCGACATGGTGCGCCAGTCGACCGTCGACTACCTGCGCCTCGTGCACGTGCTCGAGAGCTTCGACGGCGCGAACCGCTGGGACTGGGACGTCAACCGCGACGGCGAGAAGGACCTCGCTGGCGACTTCGACGGTGACGGCGTCATCGACATCGGCAAGGCCTCGGTGATGACGATGGGCGGTGGCTCCCTCGGCGGCATCATGAGCGCGCTGGTGGGCGGCACCGAACCCCGCGTCGGCGTGGTGGTGCCCATCTCGGCCGGCGCTGGCTTCGGGGAGGTCGGCAAGCGCGCGGCGCCCGGCGGCGTGAAGGAAGCGGTGTCGCTGCGCACGATGGGCCCGCTGCTCGTGACGCTCAAGAACCGAACCGGCGGCCTTGACCTCGTGCAGATCGCGCCGAGCGGAAACGATCGCGGCCAGGTGACGGTCGGCCCCGTGACGGAGCCGCTCAGCGAGGGCGACACGGCCGTCGTCACCAACCTCACCACGGGGGAGTACCGCTGCGCCCGGGTCCAGAAAGACGGCCTCCTGCGCGTGGCGGTGTCGAGCGACGAGGGCAACCCGCTGCGCCTCGACGTCTACCCCGGGGTGCTGCCGACGAAGAAGGGCAATGGCTGTACGGTGCCGGCCGGCGCCGAGCCGCGGTGGAGCACCTCGACCTTCTCGGCCGACGTCACCTGGCAGGGCCGCACGCTGCCGAAGGACTCGCCGCTCGTCGCCCTCGGTGACGGGTTCGGCCTGCGGCGTGGCACCCCCGAGATGCGCCGCTTCATCGGGTTCGCCCAGGTGCTCCTCGACGCCGCCGACCCGGTGAACTTTGCGCCCAACTACCAGCGCCGCATCCTCGAGTACGGCACCGGCGAGCGCGTGCGCACCCGCGCGCTCATCATGAACACCGTCGGAGACCCCGTCGTCCCCGTCGCCGCCGGCACCGCGCTCGCCCGCGCCGCGGGGTACCTCGACCTCGCCTCGCGTGACGCGCGGTACAACAAGACGGTGAACCAGGTGCTCGTGGACTCGTGGATCATCGAAGGCGTCAACCGCACGAGCCCGTTCCGCAACTCGCGTGGGCAGCCAGTGCTGATGGACATCGAGAACCTCTCGAGCACGGTGCCCGTCGACGACGGCTTCGACGTGCCCCGGCTGAACCCGCCTCTTCGACACGTCTTCCCCAGCGACGTCGTGGGCGGCACCGTCGGTGTGCTCTACCCGATGCCCAACCCCACCGGCCGGCACGGGTTCGATCTGCCAGACCCGAAGAAGCGGTGGGACGACGGCACGTACCTGGTGAACATGCTCGCTCGGTACCTCGCCAGCCAGGGCACGTCGGTCTCGTTCGACGGGTGCCAACACACGTCGTCCTGCAGCTGGATCGCTCCCACGCCGGCCGCCGGGCCCTGACGCGATGCGCGCGGTCCTCCAACGGGTGAAAGAAGCGTCGGTCACCGTCGACGGCCAGGTCGTCGGCGCCATCGGCCAGGGGCTCCTCGTGCTCCTGGGCGTCGGCAAGGGCGACACCGAGGCCGACGTGGACTTCCTGGTCGACAAGGTGCCCGGCCTGCGCATCTTCGAGGACGAGGCCGGCAAGATGAACCGCTCGCTCGTCGACGCCTCGAAGCAGCTGCTCGCCGTGAGCCAGTTCACGCTCTACGCCGACACACGCAAAGGGCGCCGCCCGAGCTTCGTCGACGCCATGCCACCCGACGAGGCGAAGCGGCTGTACGCGCTGTTCTGCGAGCGCTGCCGGGCCGTGGGGCTGACGGTCGCCGAAGGGGTGTTCGCGGCCGACATGCAGGTGGCCCTGGTGAACGACGGGCCCGTTACCATCGTGCTCGACAGCAGGGCCGGGTGACGCGTCGTGGCCTCCACCCCGTCCCGCTCGCTGATCGACCTCATCCTCATCGAGCGCGGGGTCTACGTGCGCGTGCTCGACCTCGACTACCAGGCCGAACAGTTCGAGGTGTTCCACACCTGGGCCTCGACGCGCTGGATCCACTACCTGGGCACGCAGCTCATCGTCGGCGCCTTCCTCGTCGCCGGCTGGAACGTCAGCCTCGGCGGCGTGGCATTGGCACCCGTGCTGATGGGGCTGCTCGGCGCCTGGTACGTCGCGATGCACCGCACCGTGGGCCTCGTGGCGTCGGCGCAGGTCCTCGTGCTCGGCGTCGCGAGCTTCTTCGCGGCGCGCGCGGGCGTGACGGCCACGCACGCCATCGTCACGCTGGGGCTCGCCGCGCTCGCGCAGAACCTGAGCCACTCGGTCGAGCCCGTGCCGCCGATGCTCACCGGGCGGCACTTCGAGCCGTTCCCCGTCTTCTGGCGACAAGCGCCCTGGCGTGAGCGGGTGCGGCTGCTGGCGCTCAACACGCTGTACGCGCCCCTCGAGCTCGTCTCGGCGCCGCGGCTGTTCGCCGTCCACGTCCTCCGCGCGATGCATCGCCTGGGCTTCGCGCCTGGCTGGGCCAGCGACGTGCGCACGCGGGCCGCGCGGATCCTCGAGGGCGAGCGGTGAACGGGCGCACGAGTGTCGCGGTGCTCCTCGTCGTGGGCGCCGTGGCCGTGCTCGACATCGGCACGGGCCTGTACCTGCTCGGCTCGAGTACGCCGTGGCAGGCGCATGGACCCGCCACGCGCTGGGCCTCGGCACCAGAGGTGGCGGCCCTGTCACCAGCGGCCACCGGGCTGCTCGACTCGTTGTACCGACGGCTCGGGGCGTTCTCGCTCCACGCAGGCGTCGTGACGTTGGTGGGGGCGGTCCTTGGCGCGCGCAACCGGCGGCTGATGGGAGGCCTGCTCGTGCTGTGGATGGTGAACGGCCTCGCCTTCTTCTTCACCGACCGCGCCGCCTTCGCCGGGACGCCCTACTTCGCCTTCAAACAGATCGTCGGCACGGCCTGGGCGCTCGCGGCGGTGTGGCACTTCGTGGGGCCGGTGCTGGCCGCTCGCCGGACGGGCACGGCTCGCGCGGGGCCCTGACGGCTGGCCCGAGTGCAGACGCGGGAGCGACGCTGGTTTCGGGCTCGAAGCCGCGCGCGGACGAACGCACGCCCGGCCAGCGGGAACTGGAGGGCGCGCCGACCGCTCCCGCTTCGACGATCGAAGCGGATCAATGGCTTCAGCGATGTCAGCCCCGTCAGCTAGGGTGCCCGGGTGTTCGACGTCGCCCATCTGCTCGATCGCCATGTCTTCCTCGACATCGAGACGACGGGCCTCGACGCGAGCACCGACGAGGTCATCGAGCTCGGCGCGGTCTTCGTTCGTGACGGCGCCATCGAGCGCGAGGTCTCGTGGCTGGTCCGGCCGACGCGGCCCGTTCCGGCGGTCATCACGGCGCTCACGGGGCTGTCGACCGATGATCTCGCCGGCGCGCCTTCGTTCGAAGAGCTCTCGCCACAGCTCGCGGGCGCCTTCGACGGCTTCACCGTGGTGGCGCACAACGCGCTCTTCGAGCAGTCCTTCCTGAAGGAGCTGCTCGCAGGGGTGCCGGTGCTCGACTCGTGCGAGCTGGCCCTCATCTTGTTTCCCGAACTGCGCAGCCACGCGCTCGAGGCGCTGGTGCGCTGGGCGGGCCTGGGAGACGGCGCCCGGCACCGGGCCCTGGCGGACGCGCACGACACGTTTCGGGTGGTCTCGACGATGCTCGAGCGCGCGGCGGCCGAGGCGCCCGGCTGGTCGCTGACGCAGGTGACCAGCCGGCTCCCCAGCGGTCCCTTGCAGCGGCTGCTCCTTCAGCTCGCGCGCGCGACGGGCCCGGCAGAGGCTCCACGGCCGAAGGCGACGCCCGTCGTCCGTCTGCCCCCGGTGCTCGAGCGCTGGAGCGCGACCCCTCAGCCCCTCGCCATCGAGCTCGAGGTGGAAGACGCGGTGGCGCTCGCCATCGAGGCGGCGCGCCGGGTGCAGGGCGCAGCCTGGGTCGTGGCCCCGCACGCCCAGCTCCGGCGGCTCGAGGGAGTGGCCCGGCTTCCGCCGCGCGATGGCGCAACCTCGACGTCTCGGCTCAAGGCGCTCCTCGCCCGCCGCGTCGTCCTCGACCCGACGCTGGCGGCCTCGATGGCCTACCTCGAGCGTTGGGGTGCCCGCGCCGGCGCCGACGTGAGCACGCTGAGCGGCTTCTGGCGGGACCGGGTGCCGCTGTTCGACGTGATGCGCACGCTCCTTCGGGCACCAGCCGACGCGCCGCCGCCCCCTGGCCTGTCCGTGGGGACGCCCGCCGACGTGGCCTCGTGGCTCGAGGCGGGCGTGGCGCCCAGGGCCCTCGTCTGGCTCGACGCGCCCAGCGCTCCGGAGCTCGAGCGGCGCCGCCTCACGGTGACGGTCGAGGTGTCGACCGTGCTGCGCTTGCCCGAGGCGTTCGAGCTCGCCGCGCCAGGCCGGCCGATGACCGCGGGCCTCAAGGCCGTACACGCCCGGGCAAGGGAGCTGGCCTTTCGCCTCTCGACGTTCTCCGAAGCGACGCGCCTCGACCGCTCGGCGCCGGAGCCGTGGGTGGTGCTGCGCGATGAGCTGTCGGCGGTGGGGAAAGACCTGGCGTGGTGGCTGACGGAGCTGCGCGGCGCGCCGCCTTCACCGCTCCTCGAGGGCGTGCTCGACGAGGCCTCACGCCTGGCGGAGCGGCTCCATCGGCTGATTCACCCGGGCGCGAGCGACGAGGTCTGGGCTTCGGCTTCGGCGGTGTGGCTCAGGCCCGATGCAGCGACCGCTCAGGCCTCGTTGGCCGCGCTCGCCGCGAAGGTACCGTGCCTCTTCGTCTCCGATGTGCGTCGGGGTGAAGCATGGACGGCCCGCCTGGGTTCGCCGCCGCTGGCTGCGCACGGAGCCGTGAGCGCTCAGCGCCCGTTGCTGGTGGCCGCGCGCCTCTCGTCCGATGATGCCCTGGCCGCGGCGGCCCTGAGCGCACCGGGGCCGCTCACCGTCCTCTCGGCGGAGCCCCTGTCGGAGTCGCTGGTGGCGGCCTTCGTGGCGTCGGCTGCGCGGAAGGCCAGCCAGGTGCGCCTGCACGCCTCGGGGGCCGGGCCGCGAGACGTCGTGCTCCAGGAGTGGTGGGGCCTCGGGCCCGTGCCGCCGACGCGTGGCGCCGTGATGGTGGTGGGCAGCGGAGACCGGTTCGCCGTGCGACGCCTCCTCGCGGTTGGGCGCGCCGTCGAGGCGCTGCTCTTGCGCACCCCGTTCGATTCGGTGCACTGGGCGGCACCGCTGGCCGGC
The DNA here is from genome assembly GCA_033763395.1 of Myxococcaceae bacterium. Classification (GTDB taxonomy): domain Bacteria; phylum Myxococcota; class Myxococcia; order Myxococcales; family Myxococcaceae; genus Xiheimicrobium. The sequence continues at coordinate 65,196 of JANRKQ010000036.1, read as the reverse complement.
ATCTCGTGGTTTGAGTCCTCGATGCAGACCGAAGCGACGCAGCACGTCGTTTCAGCCGTGCGCGCCCGCTGAGCCAGCACCGAGGTGCAGCAGGAGGCCACCCGGGCGCGGCGAGGTATGCAAAGGGAAGACAACGGGCGCACAAGGAACACAACGACCAGCCGAAGAGACGATGCCGTGGCCCAAAGAGCTGCTCGCGCCGCCCAAAGCGCTGCTCGCATCGCCCTAAGGGCTACCGACGTCACTCGAAGCGCTCCTCCGGGCGACCGAAGTGCTCCTCACGGCGTCCACAGAGCTCCTCGAGCCGCCCAAAGAGCTGCTCCCTTCGCCCAAAGAGCTACTCGTGCCGCCCAAAGCGTTGCTCCCGTCGCCCAAAGCGCTGCTCCCGTCGCCCAAAGCGCTGCTCCTGTCCCCCAAAGAACCACTTCCGCCATCCCAAGCGCGTCGCCGGTCGCCCGACTCGCGTCGGCGGTCGTGCGATTCGCGTCGGCAGTCGCCCGATTCGCGTCGGCAGTCGCCCGATTCGCGTCGCCAGTCGTGCGATTCGCGTCGGCAGTCGCCCGATTCGCGTCGCCAGTCGCCCGATTCGCGTCGCCAGATGCTTGAAGTTCTTCGTCGGCCCCTGACCGCTGAGGGGTACCGTCCCACCACATCCTACCTTCATCCACAGTGCGTGGGCTCGCGCTGACCGTTCCCCTGAGGCGCGTCCCGAAGCGCTGCTCGCTCCGCGAGACGAAGCGCGGCGCCTCAGAACGGGGATCCGCCGGACTCGGCGAGACAGACGAGCGCCGCCTGGCGCGACTGGGCCCCCTTTGGGCTTTCGGATGAGTCCTCGAGCCGTCGCACGAGCCATTCGAGGTCGCCGGTACTCGCACCACTCGCGCGAAGGGAGGTGACCCTCGCCTGCAGGGCGCTCCTCAGAGCCCCTGCGCGAGCGATCCGCGCGGCCGGCAGCGCCCAGCCCTCGCGAATGCAGCGCTCGGCGGCTCCGCTGCACGCCGTCTCGTCGGAGAACCCGAACACCGTCGCCGACGCGCACCACGACGCTCCGTCCTCCAAGAGCGAGTCGAGTCGACTTCGGTGAAGGCGGGTGCCCGCCCATGCACCCGCTGCGAGTCCGAGGAGCGCCGCGATGCCGGCTGCGCGGGCCAGACCGACGAGCTCAGGCATGTCCACCAGGTGCGCGACCCCGTGCTCTTCTGGCGTCCCCTTCATCCGGCTCGCGTCGAAGAAGGCTCCCCGTTGCCGGCGGAACACCGCCCGGACGACGACCGCGAGCGCCACCAGCGAAAGGCCGACGAAGACGAAGCCCGCGAGCCAGTCCTTGTCCTCGAGGGGAGGCCACTCCCCCCGCAACACCTGCACCGCCAGGAAGGGAAAACACCCCAACAGCGCGCCCGACGTGAACGCGCTCCCCAGGGCGAGGAGCGAGACGTTCGGCGGAGGCGTCATCGCTGCTCGAGCCGCGCCGCGAGGTCGGCCCGGTGCTTGCGCAGCGCTTCGGGATCGCCCGCCAGCGCCGCATCGACGGCCTTGAGATCAGCCTCGGCGCGCTCCCGCAGCGACTTCACCATCGTGGCGAAGACGTCGAACACGTCCTTCAGCTCGTCGCCCGGCCGCAGGCCGTACTCGGGCGGCCGGATCACCCCGTTCGTTACCTCGCGCCCCATGCGCTTGATGCGGAACAGCGGGCCGACGATGCGGTGGGTGATGACGATGGCCACCACGCCGATGAGGAGCACGAACAGCACCAGGAGCGCGACCAGCACGGTGATCGTCGTCTGCTGCTGGGCGACGAGCTCCTTCTGCGCCTGCACCACCGCGGCCTTCTCGGCCTCGTACGCAGCGTCGATCTCCTTCGAGCGCGCCTCGAGCTTCGTCATCAGTGCGGGGTCGTCGAGCCCCTTGGCGAGATCGTTGTTGAGCGTGCAGGTACCGAGCTCCTTGCTCGTCTCGGCGGACTTGCTGCGCGCCTCGACGGCCTCGTTCATGCGGCGAAAGAGGTTGCCGGTGGTGTGGGCGATGAAGGCGCCCAGCACGCCCGAGATGATGAGCGTCGGGACGATGAAGTACACGGCGAACTTGAGCTGGAACCGCGAGTCCAACAGCAGGTTCTTCAGCTTCCGCTGATACTGGGGTGTTGCCGGTGCGGCTGCCTGGGTCGACATGAGTTCTTTCGCCTTTACCCTTCCTGCACGTCAGGGCGACTTCCAGTTGAGATCGCCGGCCGCGTCGTCGACGACTTTGGGCACCATGGCCTTGATGAGCGTCTCGGGTTTGGCGCCCGAGGCCTTCACGTTCCAGCTCCCCTGAAGTGCCTGCTCCGGGTAGGTCATGATGAGCATCTCGACCTTGAGCTGCTTCTCCGAGGCGCCCGGCGCGAGCTGCACCCGCACCTGGTAGCCCCGCAGGTTCTGCTTCTTGATGAGCGCCTGGGCCGCCTTCTTCTCTTCTCCAGCCGGGGCGAAGCTGGCGCCGAGATCGGTGAGCTTCTTGCGCAAGAGCGTGTCCGTCAGCGTCAGGAGCGCGTCATCGAGGCCGCCCACTTTGTCGGCGATGGGCTCGACGTTCAGGTACAGGCCACCGTGGCCCGCTGGAGCGCTTCCGGGAGCTGGCGCGGGGCCGGTGCCGCTGAGCGCCTTCTCCATGGCCGCGCGCACCGAGGGATCCGCCTCGCCGAGGGCCGCCTTGAGGCAGGCCATGCCGCCTTCCTGCTTCAGGTCGCCGAGCGCGTTGGCAGCCGAAGCGCGGACGATCGACTCGCCGTCCTTCAAGGCGCTGCAGAGCGGCTCCACGGCCTCGGCGCTGCCCGTCTGGCCGAGGAGCAACACGGTCTGCGCGCGAACGCGTGGATCCTTCGAGCCGGCGAGCTGCTTCGACAAGAGCGTCACTCGGGCGTCCGCCGCGAGGACGACGACGGGCACGAGGCTGAACACCACACTCACCGGAACGAACCGCACGCAACGCCAGAGACTAGCCAACACCGCCGATATTCGGCGGCCCGTTCTTGATGTGCGCCGAAGGCCCACCCGCGCCTGCACGGAATCTGCACGAAGGTTCCTCGGGCTCGCCGCGCCGCCACCGCGGGATTCGCCATCGCCGACGCGACGATGACGACATGACCCCGATGCCCGCTGCCGAGTCCGCCGTCGACCTTCCCACCCCTGCTCCACTCGAGGCCGTGCGGCGGCCGCCCGTCGTCCGCCGTGTCGTGTTGGGAGGGGCGGCGTTCACGGCGCTGCTGGCCGCCTGGAGCTTCGATGGTGGCCCCCTCGGCCTGGGCTTCTTCCTCACCACGGTGGCGGTGGCGACGGCCCTGGTGGTCGGCGGTGGCCGGGAGGGCTGGCAGCGCGGCGCTCCGAACGGGTGGCTCGTCGGCGCGGCGGTGACGCTCGCGGGCTTCGTGGTGGTGCGCGACAGCGAGCTGGTGGTGGCGCTCGACAGCCTGGCGGTGCTGTGGCTCCTCGCGCTCGCCGTGCGCGGCTGGAATGGCGAAGACCCGATGGTGGACGCGAGCCTCGGGCACGTCGTCGCGGCCCCGTTCAAGACCGTGGGCGCGAGCGCGACCACGGGCGCGGCGGTGGTGAGCGAGGTGCTGCGGGGCTCGAGCCTCTCACGCGTGCTGCCGGGCCTTGTGCTGCCAGCCCTGAAGGTGGGGGCCATCGCGATGCCCATCATCGGCCTGGTGACGCTGCTGCTCGCGTCGGGTGACGCGGCCTTCGGCGCCCAGCTCGAGGGGGTGCTCTCGGCGCTGTGGGCCGTGCCGGTCGACGCGGCGGTGCGGGCCGGCTTCGTCGGGTTCGGCGCCTTCGTGCTCACGGCTGGTGGCGTCACGTGGGCGCTGCGGCGGCGCTCGCCCAGGGGCCCGGTGGCCGAAGCGCCGCTGCACTTCACGCTCGGCGCGCCCGAGGCCTTCGCGCTGCTGGGAGGCCTCACCCTGGTGCTGATGCTCTTCGCGCTCGTGTCGGCCCGCTGCGCCTTCGCGCCCGACGCCTGCCAGCTCCCCAGCGGCGTCACCTACTCGGAGTACGCGCGACGCGGCTTCTGGGAGCTGCTGTTGGTGGCCGGCATCGTGTTGATGACGCTCTTGAGTGTCCCCCGGCGCGCCCAGCTTGGGACACCGGCGGCGGTCGTGGCCCTCAACGCGACGGCCACGGCGCTCGTGGTGGCGGCGGTGCCGATGCTCCTGTCGGCGGTGAACCGCATGATGCTCTACGAAGCCGCCTACGGCTTCACCCGCCAGCGCCTGTTCTCGCAGATCATCTGCGTGACGCTGGGCCTGCTGATGGTGTGGCGCGCCATCACGCTGTGGACCTGGCCCAGGCGCTTCGCGGTGGGCGCCGTCGCGACGGTGACGGGCGTGCTGGCGCTGTTCAACGCGATGAACCCCGACGCCTTCATCGCGAAGAAGAACGTCGAGCGCGACGGGGTGATCGACGCCGCCTATCTGCGCGACCTCTCGGCGGACGCAGCGGGCGTGTTGCGACAGATTCCTCCGCACCGGCTCGACGAGTTCCACGCCAGCCTCTTCTCGCGGCCCCGCACGGCGCCAGGCACGTGGGCGTCCTTCAACCTCGCGCGGGCCTGCGACGAGCTCGGAGGCGGTGCGTGGGCCGGGCCGTGGTGCCCGTGACGCCCAGGAGGTGGGCGTCCGTGACAAAGAGACGTTGCGTTCGTGCCGCCGAGACCGTGCGTTCGCGGTCGCCGTTCGAGCGGCGGGAGCCCCAGAAAAGAGGAGCGCCCCGCGCGTCGCGGACCCGGGCGCCGTGTGGAGTGACCTGCCCTCCACGCGCGTCACCGTCTGGCGCCCCGACTGCTGGCGCTCGGGCTGAGACGCCCGCGGCGAGGTGAGGCGGGCCGCGGGCGGGCGCGCTCCGGGACGGCTGGAGGCACGATGCGCCAGTGGCTGGCATTCACCTTCGGCGCGGGCGCTCGCCCTGCGGCGACGCTCGTCACCTCGAGCCGGCTTCGCGCGAGGCGCCCCGGGGACCAGAAGGATTTGAACCTTCGACTCCGAGATGGACGTCTCGTGCTCTACCTGACTGAGCTATGGCCTGCGTTCCGGTGTCAATACCGGGTGTGTCGCGTTTATCCATTCCGCCACATCCCCAACGGTGGAGATGGCTGGATTCGAACCAGCACGGCCCGACGAGGGCCAACACGCGCCTTCCTCCTGCGAGCGATGAACCGCGAGCCGTGACGGTGGGCGTCCAGGGGGCGCTCCCGACGGGGCGGCAATCTTGGAGGTCAGCGAGCGGCCTGACGGCGCCGCGCCCGGGGGCCTGACGCACGCCGAAGCGCTGTGCTACCCGTGACGGCCTCAAGCGCCATGTCGAAGCCACCCTTCCTCCCCAAGCACCAGCCGACCACCTTCGTGAAGTCGGTTGGCTACGCGTGGGCCGGGCTCATTCACACCGTGGTGCACCAGCGCAACATGCGCATGCACATCATCGCGGCGATCCTCGTGGGCCTCGTCGGGAGCGCCATCGAGCTGGGCCTCGCCGAGAAGGCGATTCTCATCTTCTGCGTCACGCTCATCTTCTTCGCCGAGATGCTCAACAGCGCGCTCGAGCAGCTCGTCGATCTCGCCGTGCAGGAGTTCGACGAGAAGGCGCGCCTCACCAAGGACATCGCCGCGGCCGGGGTGCTGGTGCTGGCCATCGGCTCGATGGTCATCTTCGCGGCCATTCTCGTGCACGACGCCGACGTCATCTTCCGCGACGTCGCCGTCATCGAGCGGCAGGTGCTCTTCGGGGCGCCGCTCACCTTCTTCGGGGGCGCCCTCATGCACGAGTCGAAGAAGCCGCTCCTGCTCGATGCCGTCTTCGCGGCCGGCGCCTTCGGCACCTGGGGCCTCACCACGTCGTGGACCGAGTCGTACGTGATGTCGGCGATGCTCTTCGGGCTGCTCGTGGTGTGCGCCAACACCGCCTGGGCCCGGCGGCGAGCGCTCCGAACCAGTGAGGCCCAATAAAAAAGCCCGGCACCAGGGCCGGGCTTGCGCTGCTGCCCCCTCTCGAGGGCCTCCACTTGCCGGAAACCAGTCCGGAAAGCGGGGTGCCTCGAAAGGGCTTCTCCGCGTTGCGCCCCGCTCAGGCTTCGGCGCGGGGTTCGGCCACGACGTCGGCCGGCTTCTGCTTCAGGTTCACCGTCACCTGGTCGATGAGCTCGGTGGCGATGTCCAGAATCTGGTTCGGAGTGTAACCCCCCGACTGAAGCTGCGCAAAGAAGGCCTGCGCCAATGCCTTGGTGTTCTTCTTGTCGGTGCTCACATTCCCTCCAACGTGATTCCTGCGCCTGCTGGGGCACTCTTCACCCCCTGTGCCATGGACCTGACGCAGATTTTGCCAACGAGATCAGGGTGTTTGCCGCCGGACTGAAACGACAGGTGCGAAGCCGGGTTCGCACTCGCGGGGGCGCGGGTGGTGGCGCTGCATAGCGCCGGTAGCACCCGCACTGTGCGTGGCTCATAGCGCCATCAGTTTCTCTGATGCCGAGTCGGCGGGTGGAGGCCACCGACCGCTCCGTGCTACCCGCACGCGCCGTGGCGTTCCGGATCAACAACATCCCCCAGTGGTTGGACGAGCCCGAGACGGTGTTGGGCGAGAAGGCGGCGGCGAAGCTGGGTGTGAAGCCGGGCGACCTGGCGAAGGTGCGCGTGGTGCGCACGGTGCTCGACGCCCGCAAGAAGAACCACCCGCGCTACGTGCACACGCTCGAGGTCGAGGTGGCGGCGGGGAGGCTCCCGAAGACGCTGCCGCCCGACGTGAGCGAAGTCGACGCGCCGCCGGCCCCGTTGCCCCAGGTGAGCCGCCCGCCAGACAAGCGGCCCCTCATCATCGGCATGGGCCCCGCCGGCCTCTTCGCGGCGCTCGCGCTGGCGGAGCGCGGAGTGAAGAGCGTCATCCTCGAGCGCGGGAAAGAGGTCGTTCAGCGCCGCAAGGACGTCGCGAAGCTCTCGCGCGACGGCACCCTGTTTCCCGAGTCGAACATGAACTTCGGCGAGGGCGGCGCGGGCGCGTACACCGACGGCAAGCTGTCGACGCGCATCAACCACCCGCACGTGCGGCGCGTCATCGAGACGTTCGCGAAGTTCGGAGCGCCCGACCGAATCCTCGTGCAGGGCAAGCCGCACATCGGGTCCGACCTCTTGCCGTTCGCGGTCGAGAAGATGCGCCACGAGCTCATCGCGATGGGCGTCGAGGTGCGCTTCGAGACGCGCGTCGAGGACGTGTTGGTGAAGGACGGCCAGGTGACCGGCGTGCGGCTCTCCGACGGCAGCGTGCTCGAGAGCGATCGCGTGGTGCTGGCGCCGGGCAACTCGGCGCGCGAGCTCTACGAGCGCTTCGCCACCGACGGCCACGTCTTCGTCGAGTCGAAGCCCTTCGCGCTGGGCTTCAGGGCCGAGCACCCACAGCTGCTCATCAACGAGATCCAGTACGGCGACAAGGTGGCCGACGACGCGCGGCTGCCGCCGGCCGACTACAAGCTGGCCGAGAACCTGTCGGTCGATGGCGACGTGCGCGGCGTGTACTCGTTCTGCATGTGCCCGGGCGGCATCGTGGTGCCCACGCCGACTGAAGACGGGTACCAGTGCACCAACGGCATGTCGAACTCGCGGCGCAACTCGAAGTACGCGAACGCGGGCATCGTGGTGAGCGTGTCGGTCGAGGACTTCGCGCGCGACGGCTTCGAAGGGCCCCTCGCCGGCCTTCAGTTCCAGCGCAAGTGGGAGAAGGCGGCGTACGAGCTCGGCGGCGGTAAGTTCTTCGCGCCCGCGCAGTCGATCCCCGACTACCTCGCGGGCCGCCTCTCGAAGGCACCCGGCGGCACGACCTACCGGCCCGGCCTCACCCACGCGGACTTGAACCGGCTGTTCCCGAAGGCGCTCACCGAGTCGCTCAAGCAGGCGCTGCGCTCGTTCGACCGCTCGATGCGCGGGTTCATCACCGACGAGGCGTTCCTCATCGGCGTCGAGGCGCGCACCTCGAGCCCCGTGCGGGTGACGCGGAACGAGCAGCTCCAGTCGGTGTCGGTGAAGGGCCTGTACCCGGCCGGAGAAGGCTGCGGGTACGCTGGTGGTATCGTCTCGTCGGGCATCGACGGCTTGCGGGTCGCCGAGCAGATCTGTCAGGAGCTGTGAAGACGCCATGAAGTACCGCGTGCGCAACCAGGACGGTGAGCTCGAGTTCGAGAGCTTCGGCCAGCTCGAGCAGGCGTGGCTCATGGGCATGGTCGAGCCGAGCGACGAGATCCTCCAGGAGGGGCACCAGAAGTGGCGCCGCGCCGACTCGTTCGCGGTGCTGGCCACCGCCAAGCGCCATGGAGACAACGTGTGGGGCGGCTCGTGGTTCCTCTTCGTGCTGATCGGCGTCGCGCTCGGCACCGTGGCGCTCGTGCTCTTCAAGCAGGCGGCCACCGAGAAGAACGATCTCAAGTGGGGCCTCGGCTTCCTCGTCGCGATCGTCGACGTGGTGCTGATGACGCGCGTGACGGTGAACGCGCAGAAGCGCCGCAACCCGCACCACGGACTCAAGCGATGACGAAGCACCTCGCGTTCGCCGGCCTCCTCGCCCTCGCCGCGTGCGGCATGCCTCCGCCTCGCATGGAGCCACCGGCGCAGCTGCCCAGCGTCGAGCCCCTGCCCGCCTTCGCGTTGCTCGACGTGAACCCTGGCTCGCCCACCTCGGGCCAGTCGGTCGGCCCCACGCGCTATCGCGGCAAGGTGAGCGGCTGGTACTTCACCCACACGAATTGAGGGTACTGCCGGAGCCAGGCTGGCTCCCTTCAGCGACTGCAGACCGAGCTCGACACCGAGGCGCCTGGCGCCGTCGCGCTGATCAACGTCAACGCCGACGGGTACGAGAGCGGCAACGCCGACTTCGTGATGGGCAAGACGATGCCGCTGCTGCAGGACACGGCCGCCGTGAACGCCTGGAGCGTGTGGCAGGTGACGTACCGGGACGTGGTGATCGTCGACGCCGAGGGGAAACGCCGCGCGGTCTACAACCTCACGCAGAACGATCTCGCGGTGCCCGCCAACCTGGCCGCGCTGAAGGCCCTGCTGCTGGGCGCGCGCTGAAGCCACGACGCGCAAACTCCTCGATCGGCGGCGCCAGAGCCCAGCGGCGCTCGGGGTGGGCGCTTCAGTCTGGCGCGAGCCACGCGTCGTCGAGCTCGAACGTGCCGGGGCCGTTCAGGTAGAGCTGGAACCGCAGGCGCTGCGCCGAGGGGTGCGCGTCGAAGGCGGGCGCGGTGAGGCGGGCCCGGCCACCACCCACGGAGAAGGGAACGCCGACGCGGCCGACGATGCCGCCCCCCGCGTCGAGCTGGAACACCACGAGCTCACCCGAGACCGCGCTGCGAGCGGCGCTCCGCACGGTGGCGCCGAACCGCAGGCGCCCCACCAGGCCCGCGCGCGCCACGTCCTGGAAGATCGACTGCCCGGGCGAACAGCGGCCGTTGCAGTGCACCTGCGCGACGGTGCCGCCACCTGAACCGGCCGCCGTGCCGAGCGCCGTCGGTCGCCCCTCGGTGGACGAGCCGAGGCTGCTCCACCCGCGGGTCCCACCCTGACCGAAGTCGCCATTCACCAGGCGCGTGCTGGCGGCGTACGGCGTCGCCCACGCCTGCGGACTCCAGCCCTCGCCGTTGGGCACCACGTTCGTCCAGTCCCGGCAGTCCGCGCGCACGAAGCGGCCCTCGCGGACAGGGCCATTGCACACGACGCCGGCCGCGGGAGCCGCCGCGACGTTCCACCGCTCCCAGCGGGTCAGTCCATAGACGCGGGTGAAGTAGAAGCGCTCGATGTGATCGGAGCGGTTCGGATCGCCGCCGCCGTGATGATCGACGACGAGCGCTGGCATGGTCTTCGCGCGGACGCCGTTGACGCCACCGAAGGTGACAGTCGACAACCGCCAGGCCGTGAACGAGTCGACGGCACCGCCGCACCGGCCGGGAAAGGCGCGTCCGTTCCGCTCCCATTGGTCGTACGACAGGCGCGCCACCGTCTGGCCCGAGCCGGCGACGTCGCGGGGAAAGAGCAGCCACGCGTCGTCGAGCGTGCACCGCTTCGAGAAGAACGTGCCGGCGAGACCACCGGGGTCGCGCGTGCCGATGATCGAGGCGAAGGCGCCGTCGGTCTCCACCACGTCGTAGCCGTCCAGCGGGCCCTGCTCGTTGAACGGCGCGAAGTCGAACGGGTTGACGATGCGGGTCGCGCTGCCCACGCCGGGCCGGGGGAAGCTGTCGTGGCGCTGGGCGTTCGCGGCGTCGTTGCGGTGGTACGGCAGGGCCTCACCCGAGCGGAGGTCGCGCCTCGCCGCTCCACGCGGACACCCGAGCACCGGATCGACGGCGAGCGCCCGCCCGGCGCCGTCCGCGCAGACGTCTTGAATGAGCCAGTCTTCCATCGCCGCGCCCGCGACGAGCTCGTCGACGACCACGTCGTCTCCGAGGTCGACCGGCCCGTCATCGACGAAGGCCTCGGTCCCACCACAAGCCAGCTGAAGCACCGGCACCAGCGACACGATTCGAGAGCAGTTCATGGCGGCGCGCGGAATTCACGCTCCGTGCCGACGACTCACTTCGCGCGCTTGCGGCCGAACGCGCCGGGCCGGGTGTGCTCCGGGAATGCACAGGTGGAGCCCGTCGTCACCCCTTCGCCTTGTCCTTGAGCACGTAGAAGTAACGGCGCCCGATGCCAGCGTTCCGGGCAGCCTGGCTCACGTTGCCGTTCGCGCGAAGGAGCGCGTGGTGCACGTACCGTCGCTCGAACTCGGCCAGCACCTGCTCCCGCGCGGTCGCGAAGGGCTGGTCGCGCATGGCGATGCGCTCGAGCAGCTCGCCCGTCTCGGTCGCGACGGCTGGCGCCGGGGGAGCCGTGAGGCCGAGCGCGATGAGCCGCGCGATGGCGTTGCGGAGCTCGCGCACGTTGCCGGGCCACGGAGCGCCGAGGGCGCGCTCGATCCACGCCGGGGGCAGCTCGCCGGGTCCTTTCAGCTGCTGCCAGAACGCGCGCGCGAGCAGCTCGACGTCGCCCGGCCTCTCGCGCAGCGGTGGGAGCTCGAGGCGCGTGACCGCCAGCCGGTAGAACAGATCGTCGCGGAAACGGCCCGCCTGGATCGCCTTCTCCAGGTCTCTGCGCGTGGCGGCGATGACGCGCACGTCGACTGGAAACGGCCGCTCGCCACCGACCCGCTGCACCTCGCGACGCTCGAGCACCCGCAGCAGCCTCGACTGCGACGCCAGCTCGAGATCGCCGATCTCGTCGATGAACAGCGTGCCGCCATGCGCGCGCTCGAAGACGCCGAGGTGCTGCTGCACGGCGCCCGTGAACGCGCCCTTCTCGTGGCCGAACAGCGACGACTCGAGCAGCCCCGCCGGCACCGTGGTGCAGTCGAACACGACGAAGGGGCCCGCGGCCCGGCGCGAGGCCTCGTGGAGCGACTCGGCGAGCACCTCTTTCCCCGTGCCGGTCTCGCCTTCGATCAACACCGGCACCTCGCTCTGGGCGAGGCGCTGCGCCTGGTGGAAGACGCGCCGCATCGCCTCGCTCTGCCCGAGCGCGCGGCCGAAGCGGGTCGTCACCGGAATCGCCGCAGGGGACGAAACCGCTTCTCGCTCGACGGTGAAGCTCGTCGAGCCGACCTCGAGGCGCTCTCCCCCGCTGAGCCACGCCGCGCCGAGGCGAAGGCCGTTCACCCACGTACCGTTCGTCGAGTCGAGATCCTTCACCCAGAGCCCGCCGTCCCGCAGCTCGAGCGACGCGTGGCGCCGCGAGACTCGGGGATCCGCTACGACCACGTCGCAGGCGCGGCTGTGGCCGAGCAGCACGCGCGGGCGATCGGGCTCGATGAGCGCGGTCACCAGCGCGCTCGCCAGGCGGAACCCTGACGTCGACGAGGGCACAGCGGTGGTGGTGTCGCGCTGAGTCGTGTCGGTGTGCATGCGGTTCGCCACTCCATAGTCTCGGGTCGCGGCGTCGTCGCGATCCGGGCGGTGGCACGAGCCGCACCGCGCCGCTGGAGCCGTCCTCAGACGTGCGGGACCGTCGACCGCTCCGGGGCGCCTGCCCCGGAGTTCCACGCCGGCGCCGCTCGTGGTGTTGGCTGGCGCGCTTCTCGAGGCTGCGCGCCTTCGGCCTTCTGACGGTCAGGTGGCCCGCGCAGCGCGCAGCGCCGCGTGAAGCTCGTCCATCGTCGGCCGCGCGCCGGGATCCGCCGCGAGGCTCGCGTCGAAGGCCTGCTTGAGGGGACCCAGGTCGACCGGAAAGGCGGGTGGCGCCGAGAGCGGAGCCCGGTGCAGCGTCTTCCCCACCGGTTGGCCCTCGAGACGCGGCAGCTTCCCCTCGAGCACCTCCCACGCCATCACGCCGAAGCTGAAGACGTCGGCCTTCGCGGTGACGAACCGTGCGCCGTCGTACATCTCGGGAGCCATGTACAGCGGGGTGCCGATGACGAGGTGGCTGGCCGTCATCTGCTCGTCGGGCCCGGCGTCCTGCGGCGCCGCCGCTCCGAGGTCGGCCACCTGGTACTCCCCCGTCGCCGTCACCAGCACGTTGCCGGGCTTCACGTCGCGATGCACCACGCCCGCTGCGTGGAGCGCAGCCAGCCCATCGGCGACCTGCTCGAGCATCGAGAGGGCCCAGCGACGGTTGCCGTACTGGAGCCGCTCGTCCCGAACGCTCTTCACCGCGAGCGGCATCACGAGGAACAACGAGTCGCCCGACATGCCGACATCGACGATCGACACCAGGTGCGGGTGTGACAACGACGCGATGAGCCGCGCCTCCCGCGCGAGGCGGGCCGTGTCTTCGGGCTCGTTGCGCTGGAGCACCTTCATCGCGAGCGCCACGCCGTCGGGCTGCCGCGCCACCTCGAGCACCTCGCCCGTCGCGCCCAGCGCGATGCGCCGCACCACCCGGTAGCGCTCGGCCACCAGCTCGCCGGCCTCGAGCGCCCGCTCCTGGCCCGAGGCGACCTGTGGCGCCAGCCGCTCCAGCTCTCTGGAGCGCTCGGTGAGCTGGTGCTTCAGCTCGACGTTGAGGGCCTGCACCTCGGCCTGCCGCTGCTCGAGCTCGCGCACCCGCGCCGCGAGCGCGACGTTCAACTCGTCGGTCGTCACCTGCGACCGCGCGTGCTCGCGTGACAGCACGAACGACTGCGCCAGCACCAGCGCCCCGATGCCGACGATGCCCGGGTGCACGCCGCCGAGCAGCTCGCCCTGCCCCAGCCACATCAGCATGTCGGGCACCGCGCAGAGGTTCGCGAAGGGCCAGATGAGCGCCACTCCGCGGACGGGCGTGCCGCGGGCCCGCTGAAACGTGACGAGCTGCTCGATGGCCGCGGCGAGCATGAGGCCCACCGTCACCGGCGCTCCCACCAGCACGAGGCGGAAGGGGTCGAGCGCCGCCACCAGATACGCGACGAAGGCGACGCCCACCATCCACCGCCACGCGACGTGGGGCGCCGGCCGGCCCAGCTGCGCGCGAACGAAGTGCACGCTCGCCACGCCCGACACGCAGAGTGAGAAGCCCATGAAGGCCGGCTCGAACGGCCCGATGCCCTGCAGCAGGCCCAGCATGTACGCCGGGTACGGAACACCCGACGCGGCCTCGAGCATGAACCAGGCGGCCGCCGCGGAGAACCGCACGCGCAGCAGGTTGAGGACGTGGAACAAGAGGAGCAGCAGCGTGAAGAAGGCGAAGGCGCCCGACGCCCGCACGAAGGCCGTCAGCCCGGGCCCGGCGTCGAGCGGCAGCAGCCGCGGCGCGACGTCCCACCAGGCCGAGAGCGCCCAGCGGTGCTCGAAGACGAGCTCGAGGTGCACGTGCCCGTCGGCGAGCGCGTCGGCCGGTAGCAGGAAGCGCCGGCTGCCCGAGGTGCGCCAGCGCTCGGTCCAGCCCGGGTTCACCACCAGCGCCTCGCGGCCATCGACGACGAGCGCCGGCAGGCTGTGCACCACCGGCAGCTCGAGCATGGCGCCCCGCCGCAGCGGAGGCGGCACCTCGACGTCTGCCTCGAGCTGCACCATCTGGCGGCGGGGCTCCAGCGGCAGCTGCGCGGGCAGCGTGAGCGCGCGCCCGTCGAGTCGCCACGCCGTCACCGCCACCCCGGCTTCGGAGCACCCGAGCCCCCAGACGACGCCGGCGGTGAGGACGACGAGCCTCCACATCGTGGTGACAGCGTAGCGCCGATGCGCCGCCCCCTCGCCAGCCGCCGCTGACGCCGGTTGGCCAGCGCTTGGGTTGGGCGCGCGGGTGTGCTGAACGTGGGAGCCCGTGTTGTCGACGCTCGCCACCGCGCTGCTCCTCGCCCAGGCCGCCAACCCCTGGCTCGACCGTGCGCGCGCGCTGGCCACGGAGCTCAAGTTCGGCGAGGCCATCACCCAGCTGACGGTCGCCCGACAGGTGCCCAACCTCGACGGTGCCCAGCGCGCGCAGGTGCTCGAGCTGCTCGCGCGATGTCACGTCGCCGAGGGCAACCGCGCCGAGGCCGAGGCCGCCTTCACCGAGCTGCTCTCGCTCGAGCCTGACTTCGAGATCGACCGCGAGTCGACGTCGCCGAAGATCGTCACGGTGTTCGACGACGTGAAGGCCAGGCTCTACCCGGGGGGCGCGGTGTCGGTCATCGAGGTGTCGGCGCCGCCCGGCCGGGTGCGCGCGCAGGTGGTCGACCCGTACCGGAAGGTGACGCGGGCGGTGCTCTTCGAGCGGCGAGGTGATGGAGCCTGGGGCGAGACGCCGCTGACGGTCAGCGCCCGCACCCTGGACTTTCCCCTGCCCCGCGCGGCGGGTGTGCCGGTGCAGTGGTACGCCCAGCTCGTCGACGGTGGAGGTGAGGTGCTCTGCGCGGTGGGCTCGAGACAGGCGCCACGGGTGGTCGAGGTGAACGGGCTCCCGCCACCGCTGCCACCGCCCGCGCCGGGGCTGCGTGGAACGACGGTCGCGGCGCTCGTCTTCGGTGGCGCCGCCGTCGTCGCCGCTGGCGTCGGCCTGGGCCTTCAGGTGAGTTCGCTGTCACTCGAGCGCGCCGCGCGAGACTCGACCCGCCCCCCGGGCGACTGGGCCGACACGGCACGCGATGCGCACCGGCAGGCGCTCGAGCAGAGCGGGCTCGCCACCGGGTTCTTCATCGGCGCGGGCGCAGCGGCGCTCACCTCGACGGTGCTCTTCGCATGGTGACGACGCGACGTGGCGGGCTGGCAGTGGTGGTTCACCTGGGGCTCCTCGCCTGCATGCCGCCGCCGCTCGACGAGACGGGCAAGCGCTGCAACGCCGAGCGGTCGTGCGGAGAGGACTTCGTCTGCGTGGCCGAGCGGTGCCAATGGGCCGACGGCGGGCTCGGTGAAGACGACGCCGGCGTCGACGGGGGCCGTGACGCCGGGTTCGATGCCGGCGCCGACGCGGGCCGCGATGCAGGCGCCGGCGACGACGGCGGCCTCGACGGTGGGAGCGACGGCGGCCCCGACGCAGGCGCGGTGATTCCGACCGGGAGGAACCTGCTGGCGAACCCCGGCTTCGAGCTCGAGTTCGCCGACGGGGGCATCCGGTTCTGGCGCCAGGGCAACGGCACGGCCCAGCCGTCGCGACCGGCAAAGAGCGGCGCCCAGGCTCTTCGCCTGACGGGCCAGCCGAACAACGGCCCCTTCGTCACCAGCGAGTTCATTCGCGGCTCGACGTCCTTCCCCATGCTGTTCTGCGCCCGCGTCTGTGCCCGGAACGAGTTCGACGCCGGCTACAGCGTCACCATCACCATCCGAGAGCGGCTGTTCGACGGGGGCACCAACAGCAGCAGCGGCCAGTCGACCGGCTCGATTCGTGATGGCGGCTGGGTCGTGGTGACCGAAGAGTACGGAGCGATCGGCGGTGAGGGCATCGAGCTTCGCCTCAGCTCAGACGTGCGCGCGGACGCCTCGGTCCTGGTCGACGACGCCGAGCTGTTCAGGGCTCCGGGGAGCCAGTGCGTCTTCCCCTGAAGGCGGCGCGAGGGCCCACAGGGGCAGCGAGCTGCGCTACCGTCGGCCGCGGTGGGCGAGACGTCGAGCGGGTACGAGCTGGTGCGGCGGGTGGCCTCGGGAGGCATGGGCGAGGTCTTCGTCGCGAAGAAGACGGGCACCGGTGACTTCGAGAAGCACGTCGCGCTGAAGCTGCTGCTGCCGCACCTCACCGCGTCGGCCGACGCCGTACGCCGCTTCTACGACGAGGCGCGGCTCGCGGCGCGCATGCGGCACCCGAACATCGTCGAGATCTTCGACGTGGGTGAAGCCGAGGGCCGCCCCTTCCTCGCCATGCAGCTCGTCGAGGGCGTGAGCCTGTCCCAGCACCTGAGGCACCTCGCCGAGCAGAAGCTGACCGTGCCGCTGCCCATCGTGCGCGCCATCGCGCTCTCGGTGTGCGAGGCGCTGGGGTACGCCCACACGCTGACCGACGCGAAGGGGCTGCCGCTCAGGCTGGTGCACCGCGACGTGACGCCGTCGAACATCCTCCTGTCGTTCACCGGCGCCGTGCAGCTCACCGACTTCGGCATCGCGCGCATCGGCGATGACGGCACCCGCTCGGGCGCCCTGCAGGGCAAGGCGGCGTACATCGCGCCCGAGCAGCTCACCCACGAGGCCGAGCTCGACGCGCGGGCCGATCTCTACTCGGCCGCGGTGACGCTCTACGAGCTGCTGACCGGCGTGAGCCCCTTCCGCCGCGGCACCCAGGACGAGACGTTCAAGGCAGTCCTCGCTGGCAAGGCGCCGCCCATCAGGGCTGCGCGGCCCGACATCACCCCCGGGCTGGAAGCCGCGCTCGCTCGGGCGATGTCCCGGCGGCCTGCCGAGCGGTTCCCCGACGCCGTCAGCTTTCGCAAGGCGCTGCTCGACGGGCCGGTCGCCAGCGCGCCGGAGCTCGCCGAGCACGTTCGGCTCGTCGCCGCCCCCTTCGCGCAGCGCCCACACGAGGAAGAGGCCTCTCAGCAAGCCGGCACGCGCTCGCAGGTGCTGCGCGTCACCCACAGCGTGTCGGCCGACCCGCCGCCGCGCCCCGACATCACCGAGCGCACTCCACGCGCGCGGGGCCCCCTCATCGCCGCGGTCGTGCTCTCGGCCGTCATCGCCGTGTCGCTCGGCATCGGGCTCACCCGCCGTGAGCTCGTCGTCGAGCCAGGAACGGGGCCGGCCGGCACACGCGACGGTGGTGGAGCCACGGTGGTCGCCATCGCCGCGCCCGGTGCATCGCCCGTCGAGCGGCCCGTCGGTCGCGAGGTCGATACAGGCCTCGAGGTCGCCCCCCCACCCGGCCGCACCAACCTCGGCGCCTCTGGGGTGGCCGACCCGACTGACCGGCCCTCGGGCCCGGCCCCCGCGGTGGAGGACGGCCCGCGACGCGCCGACCGCTCGGTGGGCTCGAGCCTCGACGTCCGGCCTGGCCCTCCTGGGACCGACCGGCGCCCCGCCCGGCCGCCACGGCCCGTGAAGGCGACCGCCCCACCGGGGCCCGCGACCGCCCAGCCGGTGCGCATCGGGTACCTCGCCGCTGACGCGGTGCCGTGGGCCGACGTGATGGTCGACGGCGAGCCGGTCGATCGCACGCCGTTCTCGAAGTACCCGCTCCCCGTCGGCCGCCACGCCATCACCTTTCGCGCCCCCGATGGGCGCACCGAAGTGCGGACGGTGGCGATCTCGGAAGGGGCGACGTCGTCGGTGCGTGTAGAGTTCGCCGCCAGGCGATGATCTCCGACGACACGCGAACGCTCGACCAGACGGCGGCGCCGTTCAAACCCCTGCCGGTGCGCCTCCTCGTGCTGGCGGGGCCCGATCTCGGGCGCGAGCTCCTCGTCGACGCGGGCACGGCGCTGGTGGGCACGCACGCCGACTGTCAGTTGAAGCTGTCGGACGGGGCGGTGAGCCGGCGGCACCTTTCGATCGAGCTGCTCGGCGTGCGGGTGCGCGTGCGCGATCTCGGCTCGAAGAACGGCACCCGGTACCAGGGGGCCCGGCTGACGGTGCTCGATCTGCCGCTGGGGGCCGTCGGCGAGGTCGGGAGCACCCAGCTCGCCGTGCTGCCGAAGGTGTCGGTGCAGGCGACGCCGCGCGAGGGCCTGGGCCCGCTGCTGGGCCGCTCGGAGCCGATGCGGCGACTCTTCTCTCAGCTCGAGCAGGTCGGCCCGACGGACGCCTCGGTGCTGCTGCACGGGCCCACGGGCGCCGGGAAAGAGGCGTGCGCGCGCACGCTCCACGAGCTGTCTGCGAGAAAGAGCGCCGCCTTCGTCACCTTCGACTGCGGCTCGGCCACCGGCGAGCTGGTGCAAGCCACCCTCTTCGGCCACGTGAAGGGCGCCTTCACGGGCGCGGTGAAGGACGCGGCGGGCGTCATCGAAGGAGCCAACGGCGGCACCTTGATGCTCGACGAGGTGGCCGCGCTTCCGCTCGAGCTCCAGCCGTTGCTGCTGCGCGTGCTCGAGACGGGCACCTTCCAGCGGGTGGGCGAGCCGAAGACGCGCGCGTCGGACTTCCGCCTGGTGGCCACCACGCAGCACGAGCTGCCGGCGCTGGTGAAGGCGGGGCGGTTCCGCGCCGACCTCTACTACCGGCTGTCGGCCATCGTGCTCGAGGTGCCGGCGCTGAAGGAGCGGCTCGACGACGTGGCGCTGCTCGCCCAGGCCTTCGCTCACGCGGCGCGGCCGGGGGCGAAGCTGTCGCCGAGCGCGCTGGCCGCGTTGTCGGCGTGGCAGTGGCCGGGCAACGTGCGCGAGCTCAAGAACGTCGTCGACCGCATTCTGGCGCTCGGAGAAGACGCCGTGCTGCCCAGGCCCCCGCAGACCGGCACCGGCGGCGACTTTCACATCGCCCGCGAGCGCGCGTTGGCCGCCTTCGAGAAGAGCTACCTCGAGGCGCTGCTGGCCCGGCACCAGGGCTCGGCCGCCGCGGCGGCGCGCGAGGCCGGCATCGCCCGCAGCTACCTCTACAAGTTGCTGGAGCAGCACGGGGTCGATCCCGCGACGTTCCGCGGGTGAACACGCCGTCAGGCGCCGCCCCGGGGACGCGTCGACGAAGTGCTTGACGGAGGTGTCGGTCGCAGGCAGAAGCGCGACCGCTTTTGCAGGTGGTTGGCCCGCCCAGGTAGCTCAGTTGGTAGAGCAGGGGACTGAAAATCCCCGTGTCGCTGGTTCGATTCCGGCCCTGGGCACTCCCTCACTCCCGCGCTGCTGCATCATGGCGCTCGCTGCAGAGAGCAGCGTGGTGGACGCCGTCTAGGCTACCTTCGGGTGACGATGAGCAGTGAGCAGGGCAAACCACCCCACGGTCAGAAGCCGGCGCCGCCGAAGGGTGACGGGCACGGGCGGGTTCCGACGGTCCCCCCGCGCACCAGCACTGGGGCGATTCCACGCACCAGCACGGGCGGCTCGATGCCGGCCGCCGGGAGCGCCCCGCCCCGCACGAGCACCGGCTCGATTCCGCGCACCAGCACCGCCGGTGGCATGCCCGCCGCCAAAGCGCCTGGCGCGTCGGCGCAGGGCCTCCCGCGCGTCACCTCCGAGTCGACGCCGCGGGTGTCGCACCAGAGCCTGCCCAAGGTCGCGTCGGCCTCGTCTCAGAGCCTGCCGCGCGTCCCATCGGAGTCACCACCGAAGGTCTCGCACCCCAGCCTGCCAGCGGTGGGCGTGGTGCCGACGAACCCCTCGGTGAAGCAGACCAACCCCTTTCAGAAGGCGCTGCGCGCCTCGGCCTTCGACGACAACGAGAAGGAGAAGATCGAGGTGCTGTTGGGCCGCAGCCGGCAGCTCCACCTCGACGCCGATGAAGAAGAGCCGTCGTCGTCGAGCCATCAGTTCTTCGACGGCGAGACGCCCGCCTCGAAGGTGCAGACGCGTTCGACGTGGCGCGCGCTGACGGCGCCCGTCAAGAGCAAGCCGACCAAGCGCAACCCCCGCATCCTGTGGACCGTCATCGACCAGTTCGCCGTGGCGAAGAACAAGCGCTACGACGCGCCCGATGGCTCCCGCGCGCACGTCTTCGCGTGGGACGTCTCGCTCGCCATGGAGTGCCCGATTCCGCACCATCGCCAGGGCCGTGAGCTGTCCCTCGCCCAGACGGTCGACTGGCTGCGCTACGAGGCCGCGGCGGTCGGCTGGCTGAAGGTGGACGCAGACGGCGCCGTCGCGGCCGCCGACGCCGGCCAGCTCGTCTACGCCATTCCAAAAAACCCCAAAGTGAAGCAGGTCGCCATCGTGCGCCCGGGCGGGGCTGGAGACGACGGGCTCCCGCGCGTGGCCTCGGCGGGCCAGCCCCGGGGGAACGACCTCGGTGCCGCCGAAGCCGTGGGGCGCGACCCGCTGTACTTCACGCACCCCTGAAACGACGTCGCCCCCGCCGTGGGCTCCGAAGGGAGCGCCACGACAGGGGCGAGCGTGCGGGCGCGGGCCTTTCAGCGCTGCGGGAAGAACGTGAGCATCAGCATCTCACGCGACATCTTCTGGTACGCGCCCGAGTCGATGCCCGTCTGGCCCTTCGCCTGCGCCGCCTTCGCGGCCTTCTCGTAGGCGGCGAACACCTTCTTCGCGCCGGGCGACAGCAGCTGCTCGTTCTCCTTCACGAACTTCGAGAAGTCGGCGAACTCCTTGCCGGCCGCCTGCGAGTCCGGGTCACGCGTGCCACGCAGGATCGCGTCGCGCATCTCGTTGGGGCTGATGGAGCCCGGCGTGCGGTTCTTCGCCGCCAGGTCCTTGATGGCCGCGCCCGCCGACGAGTCCTGGAACGAGGGCTGGCCCACCTTGTCCATGCTCGCCTTGAGCTTGAACAGATCGCCCAGCGACAGGCTCGGGTCCTTCTTCACCGTGTTCTCGTAGGTCTGGAACACCCGCTTCGCCTCGGGCGACAGCAGCTGCTCGTTCTCCTTCACGAACTTGGCGATGTCGCGGAACTCGGTGGTGGCGGCCTTGCCGTCGAGGTCCTTGATGCCGTTGAAGATGGCGTTCGACAGCTCCTGCCCGCTGATCGAGCCCGGCTGCTTGTTGCCGGCCGCCAGCGCGTTGAGGGCCTTCGCCGCCGACGCGTCCTGGTACTGGGGCGAGCCCACCTGGCGCATCTCGGCGTTCATGCGCACCGAGTCGAACATCGTCAGGCCCGTCTGGCCCTTCGCCTGCGCAGCCTTCGCGTACTTCTCGTACACGCCGAACGCGCGCTTCGCCTCGGGGGACAGGAGCTGCTCGTTCTCCTTCACGAACTTCGAGATGTCGGCGAACTCCTTGCCGGCGGCCTGGTTGTCGAGGTCGCGCGTGGCGCGGCTGATGGCGTCAGCCATCTCGTTGCCGCTGATCGAGCCCGGCGCCTTGTTGCCCGCGGCGAGCGCGTTGAGCGACGAGGCGGCCGAGGCGTCCTGGTAGCGGGGCTGGCCGACGAACTGGAGCTGCTGCTCCATGCGGGCGAAGTCGCGAAGGTCGATGCCCGTCTGGCCGCGCGCCTGGGCCGACTTGACGTGCGACTCGTAGACCGAGAACGCCTTCTTCGCCTCGGGCGAGAGCAGCTGCTCGTTCTCGCGCACGAACTTGGCGATGTCGCCGTACTCCTTGCCCGCGGCCTGGCCGTCCTTGTCGACGGTGCCCTGAATGATGGCGTCGACCATCTCCTTGCCCGAAATGGAGCCCGGCTTCGTGTTCTGCTTCGCGAGCGCCTCGAGCTGGCTGGCCGCCGAAGCGTCCTGGTACAGCGGGCCCGACACCGCGCGCATCTCGCGCTGCATGTGCAGGTAGTCCCCCATGGGGATGCCGGTCTGGCCCTTCGCCTGCGCCGCGCGGGCGTGCTTCTCGTACACCTCGAAGGCCTTCTTCGCTTCGGGCGACAGCAGCTTCGGGTTCTCCTTCACCAGCTTCTGGAAGGCCGCGAACTCGGTGCCGGCGGCCTGGTTGTCGAGGTCGGCCGTGCCCTTGATGATGGCCTCGGTCATCTCCTTGCCCGAGATCGAGCCCGGCTTCGTGTTGTTCTTGAGGAGCTCGTTGACTGCGGCCGTCGCGCCGGCGTCGGGCCGAGGCGTGAAGATGATGGGCGGCATGTAGGGCTTCGGGATGCCGAGCGGCGGCGGCTTGGCGCCTTCCTTGAACAGGTCCTCGACGCCCTTCTTGAACTCGGCCAGCGCGTCCGCGAGGTTGAGCGGATCCTTTTCGTTGGCCGGCGCGCCGCCGAGCTTCACCGCGGCGTCGTTGAGCGCCTTCACCAGGCCCTCACCCAGCGCGCCGAAGAACTCCTTGGCGAGCTCGGCGCCGAGCTGCTGGAGCTGCTCCTGCGCGCCACCGAAGCCCGGCACGCCGGGGAACAACGAGCCCAGCTGCCCGAAGGTGTTCTGGATCGAGTCGAGGCCGTTCTGCAGCGCGGCGCCAACCTGCGGCGGCGTGGGCGGAGGCCCCTGCAGCAGCGAGCCGAGCACCGCGCCGGGGTTGATGACGGGGAAGTGCGGCCGGTTGAGCGAAGACATCTCGAGCTGCATCTTCGAGTACTCGCCCAGCGGGATGCCGGTCTGGCCCTTCGCCTGCGCCGCCTTCGCGTACTTCTCGTAGACGGCGAAGGTGGCCTTCGCCTGCGGCGAGAGGAGGTGGCCGTTCTCCTTCACGAACTTCGCGAGGTCGGCGTACTCCTTGCCTGCGGCCTGGTTGTCGAGGTCGCGGGTGCCCGAGATGATCGCCTGCTCCATCTCACGGCCCGAGATGCTGCCAGGCTTCGTGTTGCCCGCCGCCAGCGCGTTGAGGGCCTGCGCGGCCGACTGGTCGCCGTACCGGGGCGCGCCCGCGCGCTGCATCTCGAGGCTCATGCGCGCGAAGTCCTGGGGCGCGATGCCGGCCTCGCCCTTGGCCTGCGCCGCCGCGGCGTACTTCTGGTACACGGCGAAGGCCTGCTTCGCCTCGGGCGAGAGCAGGTGTCCGTTCTCCTTGACGAACTTGGCCGCGTCGCGGAACTCCGCGCCCGCCGCCTGGCCGTCGTAGTCGCGCGAGCCGTTGAGCAGCGCCTGGGTCAGCTCACGCCCCGAGATGCTGCCGGGCTCCTTGTTGTTGCCGGCGAGCGCGTTGAGCTGGCTCGCCATCGAGGCGTCGGCGTACTTCGGGCCCGCCACCTTCGCCATCTCGCCCTGCATCTTCATGAAGTCGCGCAGGCCGATCTGCCCGTTCTTCGCGCCCTGCACCGTCTTCTCGTAGACCGCGAAGGTGGCCTTCGCCTCGGGCGAGAGGAGCTGCTCGTTCTCACGCACGAACTTGGCGATGTCGCGGAACTCGGTGGTGGCCGCCTTGCCGTCGAGGTCGCGCGTGCCCTTGACGATGGCGTCCATCATCTCCTTGCCCGAGATGGAGCCCGGCTCCTTGTTGTTCGCCGCGAGCGCCTCGAGCTGCTTACCGGCCGAGAGGTCCTGATAGTTGGGCGTCGCCGCCCGCATCATGTCGCGCGCCATGCGGTTGTACGCCGGCATGGGGATGCCACCCTTGCCAGCGCCCTGCGCCGCCTTCGCGTACACGTCGAACACCTTCTTCGCCTCGGGCGAGAGCAGGTGCGCGTTCTCGCGCGCGAACTTCGAGATGTCCTGGAACTCGCGGGTCGACGAGGCGCCGTCGAGGTCCTTCGTGCCCTTGAGAATCGCGTCCATCATCTCCTTGCCCGAGATGGAGCCCTTCTTCGTGTTGCCCGCCGCCAGCTCGTTGAGCGCCTTCGCCGCCGACGCGTCCTTGTACTGGGGCTTCGCCACCGCCAGCATCTGGCGCTGCATGGCGTTGTAGTTGCGGAAGTCGATGCCCGTCTGCCCGTTGGCGCGCGCCTTCATCGCCTCACGCGAGTAGACGTCGAACACCTTCTTCGCCTCGGGCGACAGCTTGTCGCCGTGCTTCTGGACGAACTTCTTGACCGCGTCGAACTCCTTGCCGGCCGCCTGGCCGTCGGCGTCCTTCGTGCCGTTGAGAATGGCCTTGGCCATCTCTTCGCCCGAGATGCTGCCCTTGCCGGGGTTCTGGGCGGCCAGCTTGTTGAGCTCGGCAGCCGCGCTCGCGTCGGGCTTCGAGAGGATCGCCGGCTTCGCCAGCTTCACCGACTGCGCGGACGTGTTCTGGATCTTCGTGGTCATGGAGACTCCCCCTGCTTCAGGCGTTGTTGGGTGGAACGAGCGCGAAAGCCGCGCGGGACCGTACACGACTGAAGGCGGGCCGCGGCAGGCGAGACGACGGTGGCGCTCATGTGGGTGTGGGTGCTGCGAACGGGTGAGACGACCGATCAGAGACGATCGGCCGCCATTTCGCGGGACAACATCAGTCGGATCAGGGGTATGCGTCGGCCATGCGCACGTGTGTCCTGGTGGCGTGCCTGGGGCTCGTGGGCTGCGCCACGCTGGGGGCGCAGTCGCTGCCCGAGGTGCAGGCGTCGTACAACGAGCGGCTGGCGCTGACGTCGGACTCGCAGTTCCTCCTCAACATCGTTCGGCTGCGGTACCGCGACACCCCCGCGTTCCTCGACGTGGCCAGCCTGACGACCCAGCAGACGAACGCGAGCACGCTCTCGGTCAGCGGTGGCGGCGGCAACCTGCTCATGCCGGCGCCCACCGCCACGGGGACGATCTCGGGCACGGTCTCGGTCACCCCCACCACCACCTTCCTCCCCATTCGTGGCGACGACTTCGTGAAGCGCCTGGTGGCGCCGGTGTCACTGCAGACGCTCGCGATGGTGGCCTCTTCAGGGTGGAAGATCGCCCGCGTCTTTCACCTCACCGTCGACCGGCTGAACACCTTGTCCAACGCACCGTCGGCGACCGGGCCGACTCCGTCGTCTCCGCCCGACACGGAGCGCTTCATTGACCTGCTCCGAGCGCTGCGGTCTCTGCAGCTCGACGAGGATCTCTCGCTGGGCATCGTTCGCAACGACGGGGCCGAGACGGGGCTGCTCTTCCTCGACGCGAACGCCCGGAATCCCGAAGCGGTCACCATCGTGCGCGACCTCCTGTCCCTGCCGCGGGACGAGTCCCGCTTCCGTCTCACCGAGGACTTCACTCGCAAGGAGATTGGCGTACTGCGCGTTCGGCTCCGGTCGATTCTGGGCGCGATGTTCTACCTGTCGCAGGGCGTCGAGGTACCCGCGGAGCACGAGCGGGCGCGGCTCGTGACGGTCACGCGCGACGCCGACGGCCGTCGCTTCGACTGGAACCGCGTGCTCGACGGCATGTTTCGAGTGCAGACGTCGCCCCGAGAGCCCGCCCAGGCCGCCGTGAAGGCCTTCCACCGCGGGCACTGGTTCTTCATCGCGGACGACGATCTCGAGTCGAAAAGCACCTTCATGCTGCTCATTCAGTTGTTCAACATGCAGGCGGGGCGGGCCTCCCTGCCGATGCCGCTCCTCACCATCCCCGCTGGCCAGTAGTAGGCAGGTGTAGGCGCAGCCCGACGGTGAACGCGCGTTCGCCGCCCTTCCCCGCTACAGTCGCGCTCGCGTGTCCGAGTCCGAACCCAGTCGCACCGATCTCTCCGGCCGGAAGATCGGCGAGTACGACGTCATCGCCCGCATCGGAGTGGGCGGCATGGGTGAGGTGTACGAAGGCCGGCAGCCGCTCATCGGCAAGCGCGTGGCGGTGAAGGTGCTGTTGCCGTCGCTCTCGAACGAGAAGGAGCTGGTCGAGCGCTTCCTCGCCGAGGCGCGGGCCGTGAATGAGATCCGGCACCGCGGCATCGTCGACATCTTCTCGTTCGGCCAGCTGCCCGACGGGGCCCACTACTTCGTGATGGAGTACCTCGAGGGCCTCGCCTTCGACCGGCTCCTCAAGCAGCGCGGCCCGCTGCCGATCGCCGAGGCGCTCAGCTACATCGAAGAGGTGCTCGACGCGCTCGACTCGGCGCACGCGGCGGGCATCGTGCACCGCGACATCAAGCCGTCGAACATCTTCCTGGTGAACACCGGGCGCGGGAAGGCGTACGTCAAGCTGCTCGACTTCGGCATCGCCAAGCTCGGCGCCCTCGCCAACGGGTCGGACTCGGCGCCGCAGACGCGGGCCTCGATGATCCTCGGCACGCCCGACTACATCTCCCCCGAGCAGGCACGCGGAAAGCCCATCAGCGCGGCGACCGATCTCTACGCGCTCGGCGTCGTGCTGTTCGAGATGGTGACCGGCAAGCGGCCGTTCAAGGGCGAGAACACGCTGCAGACGATGTGGATGCACGTCGAAGACCAACCGCCCGTGCCGTCGTCGCTTCGACCCGAGATTCCGCCGGCGCTCGACGAGCTCATTCTCTGGGCGATGGAGAAGGACCCGGCCAGTCGGCCCGCGAGCGCGGAAGAGATGCGCTCCCACCTCGACGCGATCCGCGCGTCGCTGCTCCCGGGCTCGGGCACGACGACGCCCGCGCCCATCACCGGCCGCGCGGCGCCGCTCCAGTCGGTCGCGACGCCGTCGGGCCGGCAGCGACCGCTCGCCGGCACCCCGCCTCCGCGCTCCGGCTCGCAGAAGCCGCTCGGCTCGACCTCGGGTCGACAGTCGCGGGCCCAGGCACGCCCGGCGACCGTCGCGACTCCCGGCCGGCCAGACTCTGGCCTCGAGACGCGCATGGCGCCCCTGACCGCCGAGCTCGGTGGGGGGGTCGAGAACCAGACGCGCGTCGCGCTTCCGCGGCCGACGCTTCCCGCGAGCGAGGTGCAGACCGACCCCGACCGGAGCGCCGTCCCCCGGCAGACCGCCTCTGAGCTCGAGCCCGTCGACGAGGCGCCTCGCAGCAAGCTGCCCCTCGTGATTGGCGCCGTCTCGGTCGTCGCGATCGTCGTCGGCGCGGTGGTGCTGCTGGGCGGCGGAAAGACCGAGCCGGTGGCTGACCCGCCCGCGCCCACTCCGGTGGCCGTGAAGCCTCCCGACGCCGTGAGGCCCGACGCGGTGAAGCCGCTCGGCGCCGTGAAGCCCGACGCGGTGAAGCCCCCCGACGCGGTGAAGCCGCCCGACGCGGTGAAGCCGCCCGACGCCGTGAAGCCACCCGACGCCGTGAAGCCGCCCGACGCCGTGAAGCCCGACGCCGTGAAGCCGCCCGACGCCGTGAAGCCGCCCGACGCCGTGAAGCCCGACGCCGTGAAGCCTCTCGACGCCGTGAAGCCCGACGCGGTGAAGCCGCCGGATTCGCCGAAGCCGACCGAGCCCCGACCCACCGACAAGAAGCCCACCGTGGCCGCGAGCAAGGGCATCACCCAGGCCCAGCTCGAGGGGCGTCTGGCGCGCGTGAAGGCGAAGCTCGAGAAGCGCGAAGCCGACATGGGCGAGCCCGACAAGATGCTGCGCAAGTTCCTCGGCCCGGCGGAGGCGGCGGTGCGCTCGGCGACCGACGATGCCAGCCGGAAGGACGCCTGGAATCAGCTGGGCGACCTCGAGCAGCAGCTCCGCTGACCTGGGGGCCCCGTCGTCGCTTGACAGGTGGCAGGGTGCAGGGTGGAAGGCCCGCATGAAGCTCGCCACGAAACGAAACGGCACCCGCGACGGGAGCCTCGTGCTCGTCTCGAAGGATCTGTCCGTCGTGACCGACGCCTCGTCCATCGCGCCGACGATGCAGGCCGCCCTCGACCGCTGGACCGACGTCGCCCCGCGGCTCGAGGCGCTGGCGGCCCAGCTCGAGCGCCGTGAGGTGCCGACGTCGCCGTTCGACGCCAGCGTGCTCCATGCGCCGCTCCCGCGCGCGTACGAGTGGGTCGACGGGAGCGCGTACCTCAACCACGTGCGCCTCGTTCGCAAAGCCCGCAAGGCCGACCCGCCGCCGACCCTCGAGACCGACCCGCTCGTGTACCAGGGCGGCAGCGGACACCTCCTCGGCCCCACCGATGACATCGTCATTCGCGACGAGGCCTGGGGGTGTGACTTCGAGTCCGAGGTGGCGGTGGTGCTCGGCGACGTGCCCATGGGCGTGTCCGCGGCCGAGGCGGGTGCGTACGTGCGCCTCGTGATGCTGGTGAACGACGTCAGCCTGAGAAACCTCATCCCCGACGAGCTGGCCAAGGGCTTCGGCTTCTTCCAGGGCAAGCCGGCGACGGCGTTCTCACCGGTGGCGTGCACCCCCGACGAGCTCGGCGAGGCGTGGCGCGACGGGCGCTTGCACCTCACCCTCAAGACGTGGCTCAACGGCGTTCAGGTCGGCGACACCCAGGCCGGGCCCGAGATGCACTTCAGCTTCTTCCAGCTCATCGCCCACCTGGCGAAGACGCGGCAGTTCTGCGCGGGCACGATTCTGGGGAGCGGCACCGTCTCGAACGAAGACCGCGCGCGCGGCATCTCGTGTCTGGCAGAGCGGCGCATGATCGAGACCATCGAGACCGGCGGGCCGAAGACGCCCTTCCTCAAGCACGGCGACCGGGTCGAGATCGACATGGTGGGTCTGACTGGAGCGAGCCTCTTCGGCCGCATCGACCAGCGGGTCCGGAAGGTGTGAGGTGTCGTGACGGCCTCGGGCTGCCACGGGCCGGCCCCTGCGCTACGCTTGGGGGGCATCTGGGATGAGTCACCCCCTCACATTGGTCACCTCTGACGGGCCTGCGCCGCCGCTGGCCTTCGGTCCGTATGGCGTCGAGGGCGTGCTGGGTCGCGGCACGATGGGGCTCGTCTATCGCGCCAGGCACCAGACACTCGGGCGGCCCGTCGCCATCAAGTGCCTCCACGAGTCGTTGATCTCGGACACGATGCTCGTGAAGCGCTTCCTGCAGGAAGCGAAGCTCGTCAACGCCATCAACCACCCGCACATCGTCGAGGTGTACGACTTCGTCGAGTCTCCGGGCCAGGTCTACGCGGTGATGGAGCTGCTCGAAGGCGAGACGCTCACCAGCCGGCTGGAGCGCCAGGCGCTGTCGCTCACGACGATTGTGCGCGTCGCCACGCAGCTCGGCGAGGCGCTCAAGGCCGCGCACGCGCTGTCGGTGGTGCACCGCGATCTCAAGCCCGACAACGTCTTCCTCTGCCAGCGCGAGGGCCGCGACTGGGTGAAGGTGCTCGACTTCGGCGTCGCCAAGCTCGTGTCGACCGAGGGCCCCCGGGTGGTGGAGACGCAGAACGGCGACGTGCTCGGCACGCCCCGGTACATGGCCCCCGAGCAGGCCGCTGGCCTCGACGTCGACGCGCGCACCGACGTATACGCCTTCGGGACGCTGCTCTTCGAGCTGCTCGCCGGCAAGCCCCCGTTCGAGTCGACGGTGTACGGCCAGCTCGCTGCCGACATCATCACGCGGCCTCCGCCGCCGGTGCCCACGTTGACGCGCACGGGAGACGCGGTGCCCGAGGGGCTGCGACAGCTGGTGGCTGCGTGCCTCGCCAAGCAACCGGACCACCGGCCACCAGGCATGGACGAGGTGCTGTACCGGCTGGCCCACCTCGACGAGGCGCTGCCTCCGCTCGAGCTCCGTGCTCCGCGGCGCTGGCCCCTCGTGGCCGGCGCGCTGGGGCTTGCCGTCGCACTCGTGACCGCGGGCCTCGTCGCAGGCCGCGATGACACGCCGGAGCCCCGGGAAACTTCGCCGGCTCCTCTGGTCGCGACGCCGACGCCATCGACACCGCCACCGGGGCCAACGGTTCCGACGACGATTCACCTGGCGCTGCTGACGGCTCCCCCGGGTGCGTCGGTCATCGACACCGACTCGGGTGCCCTCCTCGGGACGACGCCTCTCACTCTCGACAGGCCCGTCGGCGAGGGCGTGGTGTCGGTGCGCTTCGAGATGAAGGGGTACGAGCCACTGTCCCGCCAGTTCCCCACCACCGAGAGCGTGCGCGTCGAGCTGCCGCTCAAGCGGCAGCCGGTCGCGGGGACGGCGACGCCGAAACGCACGCGCGTCGTGACTGACGGCGTGCTCGATCCGTTCTAGGGAAGCGGCGTGCGGCTCTTCGTCCTGCTCCTGGCCCTCGCGGCGCCTGCCTCAATGGCCCAGACAGCCGAGGCGCGGGCCAGGGCGCTGGCGCTCGAGGGCAAGAAGGCCTTCGACGTCGGCGACTTCCGGACGGCGATCGAGCGCTACGAGGCGGCCTACCGGCTGAAAGCAGCGCCGGGCCTGCTCTTCAACCTCGGGCAGTGTCACCGCAAGGTGGGAGCGCTGGACGAGGCCTTGAGCTTTTTCCGGCGCTATCTCGAGTCGAACCCGCCCGAGGCGCAGGCGAAGGCGACCGAACAGGTCATCGCCGAGCTGCAGGCCCAGCGCGAGCTCGAAGCAGAGCAACGGCGGGTCGCCGAAGAAGCCGCCCGGGCCGAAGCTGCCCGGCAACGCGCCGAGGCCGAAGCCGATGCGAAGCGGAAGGCCGACGAGGCCCGGGTGGCCGCCGCGCGAGCCGAAGCCGAGGCCGCCGCTCGAAAGCTCGAACTGGAGCTGGCGCAGCGTCAGAAGCCCGAAGCCGGCCCGCCGCCCCTCACCCAGCGCTGGTACTTCTGGGCGGGCGTCGCTGCCGTCGTCATCGGAGGCGCCGTCACCGCCACCGCCTTCGCGACCGCCCCACGCCCCACGCCCACGACGTTCCCTGACATCAACGCTCGATGACGCTGCGCCGCCTCTCACTGCTCCTGCTCGCCGTCGCCGCCTGCCGCGACCCGGCCCGGCTCAACGGGACCGCCCTGCTCGTGACGACCGACGGCTCGGAGATCGAGGTCGATCAGCTGCGCTATGCCGCCGAGGTCGATGGGGGCGCGCTGTTCGAGCCCGCCGTTCGGCCCGAGACGAGGGGTGAGGTGCTGCCGGCCACCACGTCGGTGAGAGTCCTCCTCCGCGACGAGTGGGGCGGGTCGACGGCCGACGTCCACGTCACCGGCCTGCGCAATGGCGCGACGGTCGGAGAGGGCTCGACGCGGGTGGTGCTGGAGCTCGGCGTGGAGCGCGTGGCCACGGTGAAGCTCCTGCCGCCGATGTCGACGTGCTCGGGCTGTGTTTCCAGCGCCGGCGCCTGCGTCTCACCGGGGCCCGCGGCCTGCGGCGTGGGAGGCGCGAGCTGCGTGGCGTGTGACGCCCTGCTCGCCGATGCCTGCTCGGCGCAGGGCCGGTGCGCGTGCGGCGAGGGGCCGCCGTGCAGTCCCGGGCTTGGAGCCGATCGATGTGTCCAGGGCCAGTGCCGCTGCGGAGCCGGGCCCGCCTGCGAAGCCGGCCAGGAATGCCTGCAGCAGGCCTGTCAGTGCACTCCGGCGTCCTGTGCGGGCTGCTGCATCGGGAACCAGTGCGTCACGAGCCCCTCGGCGATGGCCTGTGGCACCGGGGGGCGGGCGTGTCTCGACTGCGGAGCGACCGCCTGCAGCGGCGGCCAGTGCGGCGTCTCGGTGTGCAACGCCACCACGTGTCCCACCGGCTGCTGTCAGGGCGCCACCTGCGTCACCGGCCGCAGCGCGAGCGCGTGCGGCCGAGCGGGCATGGCGTGCGAGTCGTGCGGCGTCGGCTCGTGCAGTGACGCGGGCGTTTGCGAGGGGACGTGCAACGCCCAGACGTGCCCGACGGGGTGCTGTCAGGGCGGCGTATGCCTGGCGGGCGAGACGGCCACCTCGTGCGGTACCGGGGGCGTGGCCTGCGCGACGTGCACCACGACCTGCGTCAACCAGCGCTGCAGCCAATCCTGCGACGCCACGACGTGCCCGACGGGCTGCTGTCAGAACGGCATCTGCCGCACCGGGGGCCAGAACAGCGCGTGCGGCACCGCTGGCGCGACCTGCGTCGCCTGCGGCGCGGGAACGACGTGCACCGCGGGCGCCTGCGTGACCACGTCGACTTGCAACGCCAACACCTGCGCTCAGGGCTGCTGTGACGGGACGAGCTGTGCCACCCCATCGACGATGAAGTGCGGAGCGCTGGGCCGGGCGTGCGTCGCGTGCGGACCGCCGTCGTCCGATGGGTGTACGTCGACGGGCGCGTGTGGCTGCGGCGGGAATGCGGCGTGCGCCGCCGGACAGCGGTGCGCGGGGGGCGTCTGCGTGTGCGACTCGAGCTCGTGCGGAGGGTGCTGCCAGGGCGACCGCTGTGTCGACGGCACCACCAAGCAGGCGTGCGGCGCCGATGGCGGCGTGTGTGCGTTCTGCCAGGGCAGCCAATCCTGCCGGATGCGCAGCTGCCAATGACGGCGTGGTGAGAAGCCCGCCTCGCGTCAGGCCGACCGATGCAGCTTGAAGGCAGCCGCCCGGCGCCCGAGGTCACCGGACACCAGGAAAGACAACCGGACGTCCCCCAGCGTGAGGAGCGCGCCGCTGCGCAGCGGCCCCGATGACCCCTCCACCGGCGCCCCATCGAGCGTGAGGAGCCCGCGGGGGGCGACCACGAACCAGCCCTCCCGCGTCCACTGCAGCGAGAACTGCTCGCGCGAGGCCGTGAGGTCGTTGATGACGAGGTCGTTCGTCGTCGCGCGCCCCACCTTGAGGCTCGTGGCGCCTTTCGGCAGCTTCAGCTCGAAGCAGATGGCGTCTTCTCCGACCGGGCGCTCGAGCGGCTTGGTGTTGGGGAGGATCGTCTTCTCGAGGTTGCTCTCGAGCACCGAGCGGGCCGGCTTCCAGGGGCCGGGTTCCCACACGAGCCAGTCATGGCCGTAGCGCTGGCTGAAGCCCTCGTTCAAGAGCAGCGCCTGGCGGTGGAGAATCGACAGCATGTACGCGGGGACGCCCATCAGCGCGCACCATAGGGCAGCCGAACGATGAAGGGGTGGCCGCCTTCGTCTACGCACGTGTGCCCGTTCGCTCCGACGCACCGCTGAACGGCCGACGTTCACACCTTGACTTTCGCCCCCACCAGCGACGAGACCACCTGTCGTCGGTTCCCCCGTGAGGCTCCATGAAGCTCTTCAACTACTGGCGCTCGAGCTCGAGCTACCGCGTGCGGCTGGCGCTGCACTTCAAGGGCGTTCCGTTCGAGTACGTGCCGGTGTCGCTCCTCAAGGGCGAGCAGCATGAGGCCGCGCACCGGGGCCGCAACCCGGCGGGCTCCGTGCCGGTGCTCGAGGTGAACGAGGACGGCCGGGTCGTCGAGCTGGCCCAGTCGGTCGCCATCTTCGAGTACCTCGAGGAGCGGTACCCCGAGCGGCCGCTGCTGCCGGCGTCTCCCACGGGGCGGGCGCAGGTCCGCGCCATCACCGAGCTCATCAACTCGGGCATTCAGCCCTTCCACAACCTGGCGACGCTGAACCACCTCAAGGCCATCGGCGCGGACGAGAAGGCCTGGGCGCGGCACTTCATCGACCAGGGCCTCAAGACGCTCGACGCGCTCGCCGAGCGCCACGCGGGCCGGTTCCTCTTCGGAGACACCTTCACCTGGGCCGACTGCTGCCTGGTGCCGCAGCTCTACGGCGCACGCCGTTTCGGTGGCGACGTCGCGGCGTTTCCCCGCCTCACGCGCATCGAGCAGGCGAGCCTCGAGTTGGCGCACGTGCAGGCCGCGCGGCCCGAGGCGCAGCCCGACGCCCAGCCCGCCTGAGTCATCGTTCGTTCCCCACCCCTGGAGCACCGCATGGAATCGTTGGGCATCATCAAGGTCGAGAGCGTTCACTGGTACGTGCGCGACATGGCGCGCACGCGCCGCTTCTACACGGAGCTGATGGACTTCGAGGAGCTGGGCGAGTCGTCGCCCGAGCTCACCGCCCGCGGCCGGCAGCAGTCCGTCGTCTTCAAGGCCAACGACGTGCAGCTCATCTGCTCGGCCCCCGTCGGCCAGGGTGGTCGCGCGTGGCGCTGGCTCGAGAAGCACCCCGAGGGCGTCGGCACGGTGAACTTCCTGGTGAAGGACGTCGAGAAGACCTGGAAGCTGCTCGAGTCGCGCGGCGGCACCATCATCGACGACGGGCTCCAGCGCTTCTCGGACGACAAAGGCGGCAGGCTGGCCTTCTTCAGCATCACCACGCCCTTCGGCAACACCACCTTCCGCTTCATCCAGCGGGACGGCTACGAGGCACTCTACCCGGGCTTTCAGCGCCACGCCGCGCCCCGTGGCGGGAAGAACCGCTTCGGGTTCGGGAAGATCGATCACATCACGTCGAACTTCCGCACGCTGCAGCCGATGGTGCTGTGGATGAAGCACGTCATGGGCTTCGAGGAGTTCTGGAACATTCAGTTCCACACCGAAGAGGAGATCGAGAAGGGCAACCAGCACGGCACGGGACTCAAGTCGCAGGTGATGTGGGACCCGCACAGCACCGTGAAGTTCGCGAACAACGAGCCGTCGCGGCCCCGCTTCAAGCAGTCGCAGATCAACGTCTTCGTCGAGGATCAGCGCGGCGAGGGCATTCAGCACCTCGCGCTGCTGGTGAAGGACATCGTCCCGGCGGTGCGTGAGATGCGCAAGACGAACGGCCTCGACTTCCTCGGCACGCCGGCCGCCTATTACGACTACCTGCCCGAGCGGATTCAGAAGAGCGGCATCGCGCGCATCGACGAGCGCCTCGACGAGCTGCGCGAGCTGCAGATCCTCATCGACGGGCACAAGGAGCACCAGTACCTGTTGCAGATCTTCATGAAGGAGAACGGCCACCTCATGAAGGACCGCGAGGCCGGCCCGTTCTTCTACGAGATCATCGAGCGCAAGGGCGACAAGGGCTTCGGCGGCGGCAACTTCAAGGCGCTGTTCGAGAGCATCGAGCGGGCGCAGACCGCGGCGCGCGCCGGGTGAGCGTTCAGCCGCCGGTGAGCAGGCGGCCCGAGCGGTAGTCGTCGAAGGCCTGCCGCAGCTCGTCTTCGGTGTTCATGACGAACGGGCCACTGCGCGCGATGGGCTCGTTCCACGGGCGGCCGGCGAGCAGCAGCACGCGCCCGTCGTCGGTCGCCCCCGTCACCTCGACGGCGCTCCCCTTCTCGAGCACCGCCAGGTGGCCGCGTGTGACCTCTCTCTGGCTGGCGCCGAGCCGAACCGCGCCCTGGGTGACGTAGGCGAACGCCGTGTGCCCTGGCGGCACGGGCTGTCGCAAGCGGGCGCCCTTCGCCGGCGCGAGGTCGACGAAGAGCGGCTCGATGTCGATGCCGTTCACCGGGCCGGTGTGGCCGAAGGTCGAGCCCGCGACGACGCGCAGCTTCACCCCGTCGAGGTCGGCCTCGGGAATGCGCGAGGGCGCGATGTCCTGGTAGCGCGGTGGAATCAGCTTGCGCGCCTTCGGCAGGTTCACCCAGAGCTGGAAGCCCCACATGAGGCCGCGCTCCTGCTTCGGCATCTCGGAGTGGATGATGCCGTGGCCTGCCGTCATCCACTGCGCGCCGCCGGGGCCCAGTCGCCCCTGGTTGCCGAGCACGCCGCGGTGCTCCATGGCGCCGTGGATCATGTACGTCACCGTCTCGAAGCCGCGGTGCGGGTGCTCGGGGAAGCCGGCGAGGTAGTCGTTCGGGTCGTCGGTCTGAAACTCGTCGAGCAGCAGGAACGGGTCGAGCACCGAGAGCGCCCGCTGGCCGAGCGCGCGGTTCAGGCTCACGCCGGCCCCGTCGCGGGTGGGCTGGGCCGGCAGCACGAGCGACACCTCACGCCCCGGCTCGACGCGGCTCTTCACGGTGCAGCCGAGCAACGTGAGGGTAGCGGAAGACAGGACCGTGCGGCGCGTCAACATGCAGCCCAGTGTCACGTCGGCTTTGACGTCGCGCAACCCCACCTCGAGGTGACAGCGTGTCCCACCGGGGGGACGCGGGTTCGTGCACCGAGGGAACGACGACAGGGTGACGGGAAACGCGGTCGACGGGGTGCGGGAGGTTGGCGCAGGCCGGGTTCGTGGTGCGGTCCCAGTCGCCGCCCGTCGCGTTCATGTCGGTGACGAGGCCCGTTCCCGGCCCAGGGGTCGCGCACGTTCTCGAGCGCGGCGTTTCGGCCCGGCCCCAACCACGTGCGGTGGCCCATGGCTACGCCGTCGTCCTGGGCTCGAGCGTGAGGTTCACCTCGCCTGCTGTACGTCCGGGCGGTCCGACTGTGCGGGCCTCGCGGCGAACGGGGGTGGGAGCCCCTCGGCCGCGTGCCTCAGTCCCACACGGTTCGGTCGACCGGCCTTCGGGCGAACGACGCGAGTACCCAGGCGCCGCCGGTGGCCTCAGGGCCCGACGTCACCCAACTCTTTTCGCCGGACGGGGACCGCGGCGCTGCAACCGCCGTGGTTGCCGCCCGAGCGTTGCGCGGGCAACGTACGGCGTGATGAAGCGTTCTCTGGTGATGACGGCCGTCGTCTCGTCCGTCGCCGGCTTCGGCCTCGGCGCGCTCGTGTTCTCCCGGAGCGAGGCACCGGCCGCCCAGCCGCGCAGCCCACCGCCCGAGCCCGTCGTGCGGGTCGTCGAGCGGGAGCGCGTCGTCGTGGTGCCCGGCGCCGCCCCACCGTCGACGGCGCCAACGCCGCCCGCCCCCGGCCAGCCTGATCAGCCCGTCGAGGGCAGCCCACCGGTGAGTCCCGTCACCGTCACGGCGCTCGAAGCGAAGGTGCAGGACCTCGAGCGTCAGCTGGCCATCGAGAAGCAACTGCGCGTGGGTGTCGAGGGCGTACGCGTCGAGCCTCCGAAAGATCTGCCCAGGCGCTTCCGCGACGAGAAGCAACTGCTCGAGACCTTCAACTCGGCCCTCAAGGCCGCGGGCTTCGCCGAGGCTGAGGTCGAGAACATCGACTGTACCGAGCACCCCTGCATCGTCTTCGGCCGCGGCTTTGGTGAGCGCACCGACATGGAACGCCTCAAGCCCTTCCTTGGCGCCTACGAGAAGGACGAGTTCTCGACCATCGGCTACGTCGACGGTGAGGGCCCCACGGCGAAGCGCTTCTTCGGGGTGGCCGTCATGCCCGACGACACCGACGACTCACTCGGCAAGCGGATCAACCACCGGGTGCAGCAGCTGTACGAGGTCTCGAAGCCACCTCACGGCGGACCCCAAACGAAGTAGAAGCGCCCGCATGATCGAGCGCGTCGTCAACGGCCTGGTGCCCCGCAAACACCACCTGCAGCTCAAGGACGCCTCGGGCCACCTGCACTGGGAGCAGTGCATCACCCAGGACGGCTTCGAGGCGCCCTACACCATCACCTACCATCGCCACGCGCCGCACCGGCAGGTGCCTGCCGCGACGACGCACGGCTTCGCCGCCGCCCGCGCCCCGGCTTCGGCGGAGCAGCTGCTCCGCAAGCGCCACTTCCTCTCGCAGCACCTCCCGGCCTCGGCGAAGGGCCCGCTCGACTCGCGCGTGCCGCTGCTCTTCAACGCCGACATCACCCTCTCGGTGCTCAAGCCCGGCGCGGACGACCCGGTGTACTTCGTCAACGGCGACGGCGACGACCTGGTCTACGTGCACCAGGGCGGCGGCACGCTGCGAACGATCTTGGGCGACGTGCCGTTTCGTGAAGGCGACTACGTCTTCGTCCCGCGCGGCGTGCTGCACCGGTTCCTCCTGACGCCGGGGCTCTCGCAGTGGTGGCTGTCGATCGAGTGCCGGGGTGGCCTGCACGTGCCCAAGCAGTGGAGAAACGGCGTGGGCCAGCTGCGCATGGACGCGCCGTACTGCCACCGTGACTTCCGCAAACCCGACTTCAAGGGCCCCCTCGACGAGGGGCTGCGCGAGCTGGTGGTGAAGCGCGGCGATGCGTTCCACGGCTTCACGGTGGCCGAGGCGCCGCTCGACGTCGTGGGCTGGGACGGCACCGTCTACCCGTGGGCGTTCCACATTCTCGACTTCCAGCCGCGGGTGGGTCTCACGCATCTGCCGCCGACGTGGCACGGCACCTTCGCGGCGCGCGGGGCGCTCATCTGCAGCTTCGTACCCCGGCCCGTCGACTTCCACCCCGAGGCGATCCCCTGCCCGTACCCGCACTCGTCCGTCGACGTCGACGAGTTCCTCTTCTACTGCAAGGGCAACTTCACCTCGCGGCGGGGCGTCGGGCCCGGCTCGATGAGCTACCACCCGGCTGGCATTCCGCACGGGCCGCACCCGGGCGCCTACGAGGCCAGCATCGGCCACAAAGAGACGAACGAGCTGGCCGTGATGCTCGACTGCGCGCTGCCGCTGACGATGACCGCGGCGGCGACCGGCCTCGAGGACCCGAAGTACCACTCGAGCTTTCTGCCCTGAGCGCTGGCGTCACGGCGACGCGAGGCCGAGGCGCCGCAGCACGTCTTCGGCCACCTCGGGCGCCATGAGCAGCACCAGCGTGCCCGAGAAGGTGGGCGCGTTCGTCGAGACGAAGCCGGCCAGCACAGCGGTACGGGCGGGCGCGTTCTCGGTGAGGAGCGCCTCGACGGTCGTCTCGCTCACCTGCGGCGTCGACGGAAGCATCTTCGCCTTCAGCATCGCGCCCATCGAGGAGCAGCACGCCGAGGCCACGATGTTGGCGGCTTCGGCGATGGCCGCGTTGGCCGAGGCCGACAGCGGTCCCGAGACGCCCGGGCGCCGCAGCAGCCGCTGGCCCAGCCGCTCGGCCGAGTCGATGGGCAGCAGCCACCACAACGTGCCCGGCACTTCGCCCTCGAGCGCGAAGGTGGCGGCGAGCACGCGCACGTCACGGCCGCCCAGCAACCAGCCCAGCTGCGGCGGCGTCACCTCGACGACGCGCGGCACCTCGACGAGCACGCCCACGTCGCCCACCAGCCGCGCCAGCATCGACGCGGCCTGGGCGCTGCCGAGGTGCACCACCTCTTTGAGCGCGTCCTCCTGGCGGGCGAGCGGGGCCTTCACGCCGTCACCAGCCGCGCGACGTCGAGAATGAAGACGGGCCGCCCGTTCCCGAGAATCGTCACCCCGGCGAGGCCGGGCACGAGGTCGAGGGGACGGGCGAGCGCCTTGAGCACCACCTCTTCCTGCCCCAGCAGCCGGTCGACTGCCAGCGCGACCCGGCCGTCGTCGGAATCGACGACCACGAACGGCGACGCCACCACCGACACCGGCCCCGGAGGGACGTCGAGGAGCGACGACAGCTCGTGCACCGGCAGCACGCTCTGCCCCCACTGCAGCACCGGTGCGCTCTGGCTCAAGGCGAGTCGTCCCCGCGCCGTCTCGACCACCCCGCTCACCTTGCCGATGGGCAGGCCGTACACCTCGTCACCCACCCCCACCAGGAGCGGGTTCACCATCGCCACCGTCAGCGGCACCGAGAGGCGGAAGGTGGTGCCCCGCCCGGCGCGCGTCTCGATCTCGAGCGAGCCACCCACGGCCTCGACGACGCGCTTCACGGCGTCCATGCCGACGCCGCGGCCCGAGATGTCGGTGACGTCGGTCGCGGTCGACAGCCCCGGCAGGCAGACGAGCATCAGGCCCTCGCGCTCGCTGAGCCCGCGCACCTGCTCGGGCGTCATCAGGCCCCGCTCGACGACCAGCACCTTGAGCCGCTCGACGTCGATGCCGCGCCCGTCGTCCGACAGCTCGAGCACCACCCGGTCGCGCTGGCGCGTCACGCTCAACGCCACCTTCCCCTTCGGTGGCTTGCCAGCAGCCTTGCGCACCTCGGCCGGCTCGACGCCGTGGTCGATGGCGTTGCGCAAGAGGTGCAGCACCGGGTCGGCGAGCTCGTCGACGATGGCGCGATCGAGCTCGATGTCTTCGCCCGTGATGACGAGCTCGACGTCGCGGCTCCGGCGTCGGGCGATGTCGCGGGCCGCGCGCGGGAGCCGATCGGTGATGAGCGCCAGCGGCGTCATGCGCGCCTGCATCACCTTGTCGTGGAGCCCCTTCACCAGCAGCTGCAGCCGGTCGACCGACTCGTCGAGCGGCGGGCGCAGGGCCTCAGGCATGCCGCGCGCGATCTGCCGGACTCGCGCGGTCGCCAGCAGCAGCTCTCCGGCGTGGTCGAGGAACTGGTCCATCAGCTCGGTGCGGACCCGAATGGTGCGCGCGGGCTCCTGACCGACGACCCGTTCGGCCTCGGCGCCCGGCGGCGGAGGCGGCGGCGCGCGCTGCACCAACCCGATGGACTCGAGCTCGACGTCGGCCACCGTGCGCATGGTGCGGGTGATGGACTCTTCGGTCTGGTCGGTCTCGAGCTCGAGCGTGACGGCGCCCTGCGGCACGCGGCCGGCCTTGATGTCGTCGAGCGGCGGCTTGAGGTCGAACACGTTGCCCAGCGTCGTGAGCCGTTTGTACGCGAGGAAGCCGCGCACGCCCGGCTGGTTCGAGGCCGGGTTGATCTTGAGCTTGAGCGTGAAGCGGGGCGGCGCGGCCGGGTCGACGGGCACCACCCCCGAGGGGCTCGACGTGGGCGCGGTCGCGGGCTCGGCCGGCGGGAGCGGAGGCGGCGGCGCCGACACGGGCGGCGGCGGCACGCCCTTGAGGCCGGCGTTGAGCTCCGAGAGCCGCACCACCAGCGCCATGCTGTCCGGGAGCGGCTGGCTCTGCGTCGCGGCCTTGACGTGCGCCGACAGCGCGTCGACCGTCTGGAGGATGACGTCGGCGACGCCCTGGTTCACCTTGCCCACGTCGGCGCGCAGGGTGTCGAGCAGATCTTCGAGCCGGTGGGCGAGCTTCGCGGTCGCCTCGAAGGCCATCGACGAGGCCATGCCCTTCACCGAGTGGGCGTGCCGGAACATCGAGTCGACGAGCGCCACCGTCGCCCCCTGCTCGAGCTGCACCACGTCCTTGCCGAGCCCCTCGAGGTGTTCGGTCGCCTCACCGGCGAAGAGCGATAGGTAGCGGGAGGTGTCCCAGGAAGCGCCGGCCACGGTCGAGCGAGCCTAGCGGAAAACCGCTCAGGCCTCGCCCAGCACCTTCTTGACGACGGCCAGCACGTCTTCGGCCCGCGGCGGCTTGACGATGAAGTCGACGGCGCCGGCCTCGATGGCCTCCATCACCATCGTCTCCTGGCCGAGGGCGCTACACATCACCACCAGCGCCTTGTTGTCGGTGCGGAGGATCTCGCGCGTCGCGTCGATGCCGTTGCGGTACGGCATCACGAGGTCCATCGTGACGAGGTCAGGCTTGAGCTCCTTGAACTTCTCGACGGCCTCGACGCCGTTGCCGGCCTCGCCGATGACGGTGAAACCACCCGCCGCGAAGATGTCCTTGATGATGTCCCGCATGAACACCGAGTCGTCGACCACCAGGACCTTCTTTGCCATCGCGCTCACCACCCGGGACCCTACTTGGTTGTGAAGGCGCGGGCTACCGTCGCGTCGAGCGCGTCGGGGTCGAGCACCGTCACCGGCAGGGCGCCCAGCCGGGCGAGCCCCTTCACGGCCA
Source organism: Myxococcaceae bacterium (assembly GCA_033763395.1). GTDB lineage: Bacteria > Myxococcota > Myxococcia > Myxococcales > Myxococcaceae > Xiheimicrobium. The sequence continues at coordinate 24,128 of JANRKQ010000036.1, read as the reverse complement.
GCGAGGCCCTCGGTGCCGGCGGCCCCACCTTCTCGAGGCTCTCGATGCCATCGACGTCGCTGATCAGCAGGCCCAGCTCCCGGCGGCCCCTGTCGAGCAGCACCACGCGGCCCGGCGGCGAGGTGGGCACCCCGGGCACGTCGAGCAGCTCGCGCAGATCGACGACGGGCACCACCCGGCCCCGCAGGTTCATGACCCCGCGCACGGCGCGCGGCGCCCGCGGCACCCTCGTCCACGTCTCGGGAGCGACGATGACCTCTCGAATGGCCGACAGCGGCAGCGCGTATCGGTCCTTCTCGAGACGGAAGAGCACGTGTCGCACGGGAGTGAGTCGAGACGTTAGCGCGTTAGCGCGTCTTCACGGGCACCGGCTTCTTCGCCGCGCCCCGGCTCGCCGCCGGCCCCACCACCAGCTCGTCCTCGAGCAGCCGCATCATCTCGTCCACCTTCGAGCGGTAGGTCGGGTACTCGGCGGGAGCGACCCGGTCGCAGGTGACGCGGAAGACGGCGCGGCTGGTGACGGTGCGGCCGGCCTGCGTCACGGTGCGGTTCAGCTCCAGGCACTGCTGGGTGATGGTGCCCGACGCGGGCAGCTTGCGGGCCTCGAAGCCCTCGGGGAGCGTGACCGAGAAGGTCGTCTCGTCGGTGAAGGGCGTACCGAGCACGAGGGTGTGCCGTCGGCTCGCCAGGCTGAAGAGGCCGCGCGGGTTCCACGACGAGGGCACCTTGATGCGCAGGGTGTCACCTTCCGAGCGCGCGAACGTCCTGGCTTCGACGAGGGCCTCGAGCTTCGCCGGGCGCCGCAGGTCCTTCGCCTCGACGACGGCCACGCCGCTCGTCGTCGAGTTCGGCACCAGGCCCGACGCGATGCGCTGCACGGCCTGTTGAAAGAGCTCGGCGTCGCGCGAGGCGACCCGCAGCGCCGACCCACCGCGGCCCCTCGCCTCGAGGCCGAAGCGCCCCCGAGCGCTGCCGTCAGCCGAGAGATCGAGCTCGACCGTCGACGAGAGCCGGTGCTTGCCCGCATCCTGGAAGGGGATCTCGCGGAAGGTGTGCTCGCCCGTGGTGGGGTCGATGACGAGGCTCTGCGTGCCGACGTCATCGGAGCGGACGACGTCGAGGTCGAGCAGATCGGCCGTTGGGTCGAAGAAGCGGCCCTCGTCGACGCCGGCCTGCTTCGGCACGTAGACGATCGCGTGGTTGAACTGCTGCATGGGCACCTCCTTCGCGATCTGCCCGGCGTCGCGCGTGCGCACGTTCGCGAAGTGCGCCTCGAGCCCGAGCTTCTTCGCCAGCGTGATGAAGAGCACCGCCTTGTCCTTGCAGTCGCCGTAGCGACGCTCGAGCACCATGGGCGCGGGGTGGGGCTTCACGCCGGCGATGAAGCTCTCGTAGTCCTGCTGGTAGCGGATCTCCTCCATCACGAACTGGTGGATCCGCTCGAGCCGGTCGACGTTGTCCTTCGCGCCATCGGCCAGCCGGCGGGCCACCGCGTCGACCTCGGGGCTGTCGCGAAAGACGCCCTCGAGGAGCGACTTCTCCCATGAGAGGTACGTCGTCCAGTCGGGCACGCTCGACAGCTTGATGTTGGCCGCCACCTCGGACAGCGGGGGCATCGAGGGCTCGCTCACCACGGGCGGTGAATCGACCGACGACCACTCGACGCGCAGCTGCTCCCCGCGCTTCTCCGAGACGCGCGCGACGCCGCCGATGCGCTGCTCGTTGAGCGTGGTGCCGAGCGGCATCCACATGACGTAGCGCGCCTCGAGGCGCTGCTCGGCGAGCGACTGGAAGGCCCAGCTCTTCGTGAGGTAGCGCGACAGGTACCCGCGGGGCGGCACGTCGAGGCGGTACTGGAGCACCACGGTCGCGTTGGGCTGCAGCCCGCGGAAGAAGATCTGCCGGCTCCGCTCGCTCGAGGCCTCGGTGCGCTGGCCCTTCTCGTCGATGGAGTAGCTGTGGAGCACGCGCAAGCGGCCCTGCCCCACCGTCTGCTTGATGAGGCGATCGCGCCCCTGGGCGTTGAAGGCGTGCGCCACCATGGTGACGACGTTCGAGGTGCTGCCGTCGTTGTTGAGCTGCGTCACCTCGTGGTCGAGCAGCCAGGCGACGTCGGCGCCCGGCGTCTGCTGCAGCTCCTTCCGGCGGGCGACGGCCCGGGCGATGGCGTCGTCGTCGGGGGCGTCGGCCAGCCAGGCCCCGCGCGCTTCGGGGGAGAGCGCCTCGACGCGGTTCGCCAGGGCCTCGTTCTCGGGGTTGCGCTCGAGCGCCTTGCGCCACGCGGCCACGGCCTGGGGCACGTCGCCCTCCTCGTAGGCGAGGTCGCCGCGCTTCACCCACGGGTTCGCGGCCTCGGGCGCGAGGCTGGCGGCCTTGTCGAGGGCGCTGCGCGCGGCCAGCGCGTCTTTTTTCCGGCGCCGCACCTCGGCGAGCTGCATCCACGAGCCGAAGTCGGTGGGCCACGACTCGACGCGGGCCACCAGCAGCGCGTCGGCGCGCTCGAGCTCTCCGGCGTCGAGCGCCAGGTCGACGAGGCGGCGCAGCACCTCGGGGTGGAGCGGCACGTCGTCGCGCAGATCGTCGAGCACGTCTTCGGCGTCGGCCCGGCGCCCGAAGCGCTGCAGCATGCGCGACAGCTCGAGCAGGCCATCGGGCCCCTCACCGAAGCGGGCGAGCCGGGCGCGCTGCGTCGCCAGCTCGTCTTCGAGCCACCCTTCGCTGCGGTAGGCCTCGACGAGGAGCTCCCAGGCCTCGCCGAGCTCGGGGCGCTTCTTCGTGAGCTCCACCAGCGCCGACCGCGCCTTCTGCTTGAGGCCCTGCTGCTGCCAGAAGCGCAGCTGTCTCAGCCGGACGAACGCCAGGGCGTCGCCTACCTCGCGATCGAGCGCCGAGAGGGCATCGGCCGCACGGCCGCGCTCCTGGTTGAACCACACCGCCTCGACCTGGAACACCCGCGACAGCACCGAGGCCGGGTAGCTGCGCACGAACTCGTCGGCAGCCTTGACGCTGGTGATGCCCCCGACGGCGTGGTGGGCCCACAGCGCGCGGTGCGCCAGCGTTCGCGCGGCCTTCGGCGGCAGCCCGCGCACGTGGAAGTCCACCATGCGCTCGACGTCCGGCACGGCCATGGGGAGCGACGAGGCCGGCACCAGCCGCGCCCCCAGGCTCCACGCGCCCTCCTTGTGCGCCGTCTTGATCAGCACGGTGTGCGGGCCCTTCGACAACTTGAGCGGCACGATGACGTTGTCGAACACGCTGCGCTCGAGGAGCGGCGCCGAGAACAGCAACTGCCCGTCGACCCACACCTTGAGCGGGCCGGTCGTCATCAGCCGCAGCTGGTACTGGCCGTCGTCCGGAGCGATCGGCTGGCCCTGCACGTAGGCCACCGCGAAGCGCGATGGCGTCATGAGCGACGAGAGCTCGAGCCGGCCGCGGGGGTCGAGGGGCACGTCGCGGCGCCACTCGAGCTTTCCGAAGCGCCCTTCATACGTCTGGTCGAGGCCGGGCCGGCTCTCGGGCGCGAGCACCAGGTCGAAGCCCTTGCCCTGGTCGTTGTCCCACGTGCCGACGATGGCGAGGGGAAACCGGCCGGGTTGATCGGCGATGAGGGCGTCGCGCTCGGCCAGCCGCCCGTCGCTGGTGAGGAGCGAGGCCAGGTGGAACGCGGCCAGGGAGCGCACCTCGGGCCGTGGGTGCGAATCGGACAACGCCCGCAGCAGCTCGCGGACCTCGGCGCGCTGCGCGAACGAGAACTCGGTCATCATCAACAGGTGCAGGTGGAGCGCCGGCGTCGGGTTCGCGGTGTCACCGAGCGCGCTTACGAGGTGTCGAACCTCGTCGGCCTCACGCCCCTCGAGCGCCGCGTGGAGCGCGAGCAGCTCGTGCGTCAGCGCGGCCTCAGGCGCCAGCGCACGAGCCTGGGCGACGGCCTGCTGGAGCGCGGCGGGAGCGTCGGCCCGGAAGAACGCCTCGGCCGCCGCGTCGAGCGCCTTCCTGTCGGCGGGGCTCACCTCGCGAAGCGCGGGCCGCAGCGACAGGCACCCGGTCGCCAGCAGCGTCAGCGGGAGCGCGATGATGGCGGCATTCGCTCGGTGTGGAAGGGGCAGCGCACGGCGCTGGAGTTCGTGGACGAGTCGACGCATGGGGCGCTCGGTGTACCACTGAGGCGGCGTCCGTCGTGCCTGTCGAGCGACCTCCCTCGAGCGAACGAGGGCTCCGGCCTCACGGGCGCGACCGCGTCAACCGGGCCAGGACAGCGCGCACCGCTTCGGTGCGCCACGGCAGGAGGGCTCAACGCCGACGCGAGCGCTTCGCCGGCACCGTCACCTTCGCCGCCGGCCGCGACGCCACGAGCGCCATCACGACCAGCACCAGCACACCCGCCATCGAAAGCACCGTCGTCATGCCCTTCACTTAACCACGCCGACTCGCGCCGCGAGAAGCGGGGTCCTTTCCCCACATTGGCACCCGCTGATCAGGCGGGCGGTTCGGTCACTTGCGCTTCTGTTCGTACCTCGTGAGCGCGCCGTCGAGCCAGGCGAGGGCGCTCGCTTCGTCTTTGAAGAAGTCGGTGTTCGGGTTCTCGGACGCGCGCAGCACCAGCGAGACGACCATGCGCAGCAGCGCCGAGGGCACCACCAGCGCCACCGGAATGGGGTTGTCAGCGTGGAGCGGCTTCTGCGAGCTGAGGATCTTCCGCACGTCGGTCGAGACCTCGAGCATCTTCCCCAGCACGAGGTGGCCGTGGTGATCGTACGGCCCGCCCGGCTTGACCTGCTCGACGAAGCGCCGGGCGTCTTCGACGGTGATGTCGCCCTCGTAGACGCTCCGCAGCACCCGGTGACCGCTGGCGGTCCGCACGACGTTCAAGGTGATCACCCGCCGACTGTAACGAACCTGACTTTCTCAGTTCACTGCTGAGCCGACGGAACAAAAACGACACCTTCGAGTGACTCTTCTGTTACCTTATGGCTCCTCGGGGAGGTCTCAATGCCGCGAATTCAGGGCTGGGGCGCTGTCACGCGCCGACCTACACCGTCTGCCAGCGCGGCGCGGTTCGAGCTGTCGAGCACGCTGAAGACGAAGGTGAAGGAGGCCAGTGACGTGGTGGCGCTCCCGGCCGGGGCCTTCGCGATCGTCGGCGATCGCTCCGATCGAATCACCGTCATCGACGCGCGCGGCCGCGCTCGCAGCATCGAGCTGCCGGGCCTCGAGAACGGGAAGAGCCAGCTCGAGGGCGTCGCGTACGATCCACATCGCAAACACCTCTTCGTGGCGCGTGAAGAGAGCCGCGAGATCCTCCGCTACGAGTGGGATCCGTCGAAGAACGCCGCGCCCAGGCTCGAGAAGACGTTCACCGCGCCAGCCGGCCCCGACGAGCCGAAGAACAAGGGCATCGAGGGGCTCGCGTACCTCGAGGGGCACCTGTCTCCGACGGGGCGGCCGCAGCTCGTGCTGGCGAGCGAGGGCAACCCGCGGCGCCTGCTCCTGGCGGACGACGGCGGCGGGGGCAAGCCGCTCAAGGTCAAGCTCGAACGCGACGTCTACTCGGTATGCCGGGACTTCTCGGCCGTCGCGGTCGACCCGAAGACTGGCCATCTCTTCATCTCGAGCGACGAGTCGGCGACGGTGGCGCAGGTGCAGCTCGTTCGCGATGGCGACACGGTGCGAGGCCAGCTCGTGCAGTCGTTCCCGCTGCGGACCGCGAAGGACAAGCCGCTCGAGCGGGTCGAGGGGCTCACCTTCGACGAGCGCGGCGATCTCTTCGTGCTCACCGAGAACGATGGAGACCTGCGCCGGCTCGCCCGGCGCTGAACGTCACTCAAGGCGCGACGCCCCGGGCGACCAGGCCCTCGAGCATCGCGCGCCACTCCGCGGCGCAGGCCGTCTCGGTGTCGGTGGGCCCGCAGATGGCAGCGATGCGCACCGTGAAGGCCTCCGAGGAACCGACCCACACCGCATAGGTGACGGGTCGGGCGATCTCCCCGTCTCCCAGGCGCACCCGCCCCTGCGCCACGTGGCCCGCAAAGGCGAGACGGGTGTCGTCGGGCCACGTGAGCCGGCTGCCAGCGAAGAGCGCCGCGCCGGCGGTCTCGAGCAGGAACGGGCGGTGATCGGCTCTCGGCGTGCGGCGCTTCACCTCGAAGCGCCACGTCGGGTTGAGGCCGCGCCGCTGCGTCCGCGAGCGCTGGGCGGTCAACACGCGACGAGACACCGAGGGCTCGAGCTTCTCCCAGGCCTCCGGCAAGCGAGCGCTCACCCCGGGCACCGTCACCAGGTTCTTCTCGGCCACGTGCGCCCACTCAGGCACCTCGCGCCACGCCGCGAGCAGCGCGGTCGTATGGAGCTCGATCGCGTCCCACCTGGCCGTCTCGCCCTCATCACCCTCGAGCACCCACGTCGCCCGCTCCGGCACGGGGAAGAGGCGGACGCGCTGCGCGCGCTCGTCGGCGGTGACTGAGACGTCATAGCCGGTGCCGTCGGGCCGACGCGCGAGCAGCGTGCCCGCCACCCGGTCGACGCGCGACACGCGCAGCCCCTCGTGCTCGAGCGACAGCCAGGTGGCGTCGAACACCTCGTCGAAGTCGCCGACGACCTGCCGGGTGGAGAGGGCCTCGAGCTGCGTCGGGGTGAGCGCCCGCGGCCCGCTGACACAGGCGACGACCACCAGGACGCTGAGCGACACGATGCTGCGCACGAGGAGCCCCGGACGGTGGGAGTCTGACACGCTGCACCCCGGACTCCACGTTTCGGGGCGGGGTCCGACACGACCTCGTGGCCAACGGCCGGCCCGTTCTTCTACGCTTCCTGCGTGGTGGAGCTCGAACGAATCCAGAAGAAGGTCGAGTCAGGGGAGCCGCTCGACGCGGCCGAGTTCGCGGCGCTCGAGCGGGCGGCCCGCGAAGAAGGAGGGCCACAGCTGCGCACCGCGGTCGCGCAGGCGTTGATCAACGCCGACGAGGTGGTCGAGGCGGTGCGCCTGCTCGAGACGGCGCGGCGCGACTTCCCGACGAACCTGCACGTCCACCTCGCCTTCGGCCGTGCGGCGGCGAGCCTCGAGCGCTGGAGCGACGCCGAGCGCGCGCTGCACCAGGCGCTTGAGCTGCAACCCGACGATCCCGAGGTGTTGACGGCGCTGGCGGTGGTGGCGCTGCGCCGTGGTGAGCGCACCCGGGCCCGCGCGCTGGTCGACGACGTGCTCTCGCGCGACCCCTTCCACGCCGAGGCCCAGCTGCTCGCCTCGGAGCTCAAGTCGGGCGCGCCACAGGCCGAGCTCTCCGCGAGCCGGGAGGACTTCGTGCACGCGCTGCTCGATCAGCTCAAGCGCCAGTCGACGCCGCACCTGATGCAGAAGCAGCAGCTCCTCGTGCGGCTCTCGCGCAAGGGCATCGCCCGTCTCGACGTCGACGCGCTGTACCAGGACTTCGTGGACTCGGGCCGCGCGCTCGACGAGGGCGTGCGCTCGGTCGGCCGTGAGATCGCCGAGAAGGCGCTGGCGGTGCCGGGCGGCAAGCTGCAGTTCCTGGCGCGGGTGCTGCCGGTGCTGTGCGACTCGGGCTTCCTGGAGCGGTCCGAGGGCGCGGTGCGGCGCGAGGGGCCCGCGGGCCTGTGGGTCTTCTACGCCGTCGAAGATCCCGAGGCGGTGCTCTACGTGCCGCAGGGCCTGCTCGACTCGCACCGCATGACGGTCGATCAGCTCGACGCGGTCGCCTGGAAGAACCTCGACGCGCGCCCGGCCGAGGTGCGGGCCATCGAGCTCGAGCAGGGCGCGCTGCGGCTGTCACCAACCCCCACCGGCCTCTGGTGCATCGCCCATGGAGACGGCCACGATGGCGCGCGGCTGCTGACGCCGGCGCATCAGGCCGCGATGGAGCGCACCGCCGGCCCTGGCCCCTTCCGCGTGTACCTCGGGCTGCGCGAGCTCGTGCTCTTCTGTCGCCTGGGCGACCCCCTCAACGCCGCCAAGCTCGAAGGCCTCGACGCCGCGCGTGATGGCATCGGCGGCGGCTGGCGCCTCGACGGCGATCGCCTCACCCAGCTGTCGGACTGGGCCGGCGTCTGAAGCCGGTTGGCACCGACGGCCCTCGAAGTTCTGAGGCCCCGACGCCCAGCCTCTGCGTCGCCTCAGCAATTTGAGCCTCTCACCCTCGACAACCCACTGATTTCTCATCGAATTCCGCTGGCCTGCGGCTTGCGAACGGGTGTGCCCAAGACAGGGCCGGGACGACACCTGAAGTCACGATGGGGAGCATGACGATGCGCAAGACACGCTGGTGGACGTGGTTGATGACGGCAGGCGCGCTGGGGGCGGCGAGCGGCTGCGGTGACAAGGTGCCCACGCCAGAGCCCGTGCAGAACCGGGTGGCGCTGTCGAGCTTCTCGGGCCCCAACGCCTGCACCGACCTCGAGCAGTACCTCGAAGACACCGCGGTGCTGCAGATGCGCACCCAGCTCGAGGCGATGCGCGACGAGGTGCCGCAGTGGGGCTGGTGGGGTGGCCGGGGCTTCGGCGGCCCTGAAGCGTTCGCGACCGCCAACGATGCACGGGCCGGAGCGGCTGCTCCACCCCAGGCCGCGCCGACGAACTACACCACCACCAACAACCAGGTGGCCGGCGTCGACGAGGCCGACTTCGTGAAGAACGATGGCACCCGCATCTTCGCGCTGTCGGGCAACCGGCTGTACGCGGCGAAGTCGTGGCCCGCGGCGGAGCTGGCCGTGCGTGGCTCGCTCGTCATCGAGGGCTACCCGCGTGAGATGTTCCTCGAGGGCACCGACCGCGTCGTCGTCTTCTCGTCGATCTACTCGTGGTACCCCCTGTCGAACGCGGCTGGCGATCGCTGCGACTCGCTCGACTGCGGCTACCACTCGTCCAACACGGTGAAGATCACCGTCGTCGACGTGTCGGATCTGTCGAACCTGCGCGTCACCCACGAGTACTCGCTGCCCGGGCACTACAACTCATCGCGCAAGGTGGGCTCGTCGGTGCGGCTGGTGCTCAGCGACGACTTCAACTTCCCCGCGTCGGTGAAGTGGTGGCCCGAGGTGCCGGGCGTCGACCTCTGGAGCCCCTTCAACAAGGGCCGCCGCGTCGACGAGTTCAACAAGCTGATCAGCCAGAACGAGAAGGAGATCCGCGCGCAGACGCTGGCGCAGTGGGTGCCGGCGGGCAAGGTGTCGGTGGGAGGCCAGACGACGACGGTGCCGCACGAGTGCTCGGCGTTCCAGAAGGTGAACGCGCCGACCCGCCTGGGCACGGTGTCGGTGGTGACGCTCAACCTGTCGAACCCGACGAAGCTCAGCCGCGCGTCGATCATCGCCGAGCCGGGCGAGATCTACGCGTCGCAGAAGAACCTCTACGTGGCGACGCGGCACTGGTGGTGGTGGCCGGCGCCAGGGCAGCGCGACACGACGTACCTGCACAAGTTCGACATCTCGAGCCCCGACGCGGCCCTCTACGTGGCCTCGGGCACCGTCGACGGCCACATCGTCGACCAGTTCTCGATGGACGAGAACCAGGCGGGCTTCTTCCGCGTCGCCACCACCACCATGTTCCGCGTGCCCGACACGATGAACCCGGGCAACTGGTGGGGCCGCATGGAGACGGTGAACCACGTCAACGTGCTGGCCGAGAAGGACGGCGCGCTCGAGGTGGTGGGCAAGAGCGAGCCCCTCGCGCAGGGCGAGCGCGTCACCTCGGCGCGCTTCATCGAAGAGAAGGGCTTCGTCGTCACCTTCCGCCAGGTCGACCCGCTCTTCACCTTCGACCTGTCGGACCCGACGAACCCGAAGAAGCTGGGCGAGCTGAAGATCCCCGGGTTCTCGACCTACCTGCACCCGATGGGGCCCAACCACCTGCTCACCATCGGCACCTATGTGCCGGAGCCGGTGAACGGCCAGCAGCCCGACTGGCGCGAGCGAGCGCTGCAGCTCACCATCTTCGACGTCACCGACATGCGCAACCCGAAGCAGGCGCACACGCAGCTCGTCGGCACCTCGAGCGGGTACAGCGAGGCCCAGCACGACCACAAGGCGTTCAACTACTTCCCCGCGAAGAAGCTGCTCGCGATTCCCTTCATCGACTGGAACTGGAGCGCGTCGGGTGACGACTATTGGACGTCTTTCAAGTCGGACCTGCGGGTGTTCTCGGTCGACGCGGCGACGGGCTTTACGCCGAAGGGCTCCATCTCGATGCGCGACCTGTACCAGGTCGAGCGGTACTCGAACTGGACGTACTGGTGGTCGCCGCAGGTGCGCCGGAGCGTGATGGCCGACGACTTCGTCTACGCCATCAGCGACTCGGGCATCCGGGTGGCCAACGTGGCCAACCTGTCGGCGCCCGTGTCGACGGCTCGCTTCTCGCGGTACGTCGAGCGCTGAGGAAACCGGAAGACGCTCAGAGGCCGCCGGACTCCTTGCACGGAGCCGGCGGCCCGCGTGTTTCTGGACTCAGGCGAGCCCGGGCAGCACGCCGCAGTTCGGGTCGTCTCCGAGCCCCGAGAGCGGCACGCCCATGAGGTGCGCTACCGAGGTGAGGAGCCGATCGTTGTGGGTCCCGGCCGGTGCCCGCACGAACCGCCCGGTGCGCAGCCGCCCCCTGGCGTTGCCGAAGAGCACCACCGGAATGCGATCGAGATCGTGGTGCTCGCCGAAGTGCGAGAGGCCCAGCACCAGGGTGTTGTCGAGCATGGTGCCGTCGCCTTCGGGCGTGTCCTTCAGGCGCTGGACGAAGGCGCCGAGCTGGCCCCAGTCCCACCGGTGGGCGCGAATGTAGTCGTCGCGCCGTTGGCCCGGCAGGTGGTGCACCTCGTCGTGAATGGTGCTGTCCACGCTGACGCCCGCCCACTCGTAGCGCCAGTGGTAGCCCGACGAGCCCCACACCACGCCGGCGACCTGCACGCGGTCGCACGTCAGGGCCGCGAAGGTGAGGTCGAGGTGCGCCGCGCCCCGGCCCGGCATCGAGGCGTCGGAGAACGTGTTTGGCGGCACCCGGCACGAGCTCGGCGGAGGCACCGCGGCGAGATCGGCCTGCACGCTGCGCTCGGCCCGGCGAATCGAGTCTTCGTGGATGTCGAGCTTGAGCCGCTCGATGCCGACGAGCTCGCGGCGCAGCCGGCCGAGATCGTCGAGCGTGCCGTCGAGGAGCGACTTCTTGAGGTTCAAGCGCCGCAGCCGCTGCGCGCGCGTGGTGGGGTTCTCACCCATCGGCGGCTGGAAGGTGCGGAAGAGCCGGTCCCACGCCTGGGCGGGCTCGACGAGCGGCGCCTTGAACTGATCGGGCCCGGTGGCGAAGGGCTGCTCCCGCATCGAGTCGCGGAAGCGGTCGGCCACGAGCAGCTCGATCGTCGACGCGCCGAGCTGCCGCGCGATGAGCTGGTCGACGCTCGGCCCTCCGGCTTCGCCCTCGTTGTCGGGGTTCGAAGCCGACGGCCGCAGATCCTTCGCGGTCAGCACCTTGCCCATCGAGCGCAGGTGCTCGTTGCCGCGCGGGTTGAGGCCGGAGCGGCGAATGCTCACGTTGTCGACGACCACGAGATCGTTCTTGAGCGGCTCGAGCGCCGACAACATCGTCGAGAGCTGGAAGTTCGTCTCGGTGCCGGTGGGAAAGAAGGCGTCGGCCGAGGGGTACCCGCCGCAGTTCACCCAGATGACGAGCCGCTTCGGCGCGGCGCCGGCCTGGGCGAAGGCCCGTCGACCCGACAGGACGGGAGACAACAGCGCCGCGGCCGAGAGGCTGGAGAAGAGGAAGTGACGACGGTTCATGGCGTGGCTCCCGCGGGCATGGCCGAGACGAGCTCCCGGCCGTCTTTGGCGCGAATGACGAGGCGGCCCGTCGACTCGAGGAAGAGCCGCGCGCCGGCGTTGCCATTCGTCTGGGTGTTGAACACGGGGTCGCCCGGGCGCGCGTAGACGACCAGGTTCCCGTCGCCCTGCATGGCGGCGAGGTACGCCGACCGACCGGCCGTGCCCGACGACCAGAGCGCCCGCCCGGCCCGGTACAGCACGAGGTTCCCGTCGCCCTGGTAGACGAAGGTGAAGGTCCCTCCGAAGGCCTGCCGGCTCTGGTTGGGCCGCAGCTCCTCACCCGACGCGAGGAGCACCTCGCTCATGGCATGGCCCGCCCCACCGCCAGCCGCCCCACCGGCCGACGAGCCACCGCCTGCGGAGCCACCGCCCGCTCCCCCACCCCCGGCGCCCGACGGGGGTGCCTCGTGCACCACGCGGTCCGCCCACGCGGGATGGAGCAGCAGCGCCTCGAGCGTCTCGCCCACGTGCAGCGGAGCACCGGCGCGCTGATGGTCGAGCGCCGCGGCGAGGGTCGCGACGGGCTCGGCCGTGCCGAGGCCCAGCGTGAAGGCCACCAGGTGCCTGGTGAAGCACGCGGCGACGGCCTCGTGGCCCGCCAGCACGTCGCTCAGCTCGAGCCCGTCGGCGAAGTCGCGCACCTCCCCGAGCACGGGCACGCCGCGCGCGGTCGGGTCGACGACCCGTTGACGCAGCGTGGTGCGGAAGCGCCCCAGCGCGTCGTAGCGGCCGAAGGCGAAGCCAAGCGGCATGAACTGCGCGTGACAGGCCGAGCAGGCGGCCCCCTGCTCCATCATCGCCTCGTACTGCTGCCGGGTCGTCAGCTCGTCGAAGCCCGGAATGCTGGCGGCGGTGCTGGCCGCGACCGCGGTGTTGATGCCTGAGGGGGGGCCGATGGGCTCGCACAGCAGCTGCGTCTTGATGGTGAAGCCGCGCATCACCGGGCGGTCGCGCAGCGCATCACCCGAGGCGCCGAGCGCCGCGAGCAGACCCGGCTGGGTGAGGAGCCCACGGCGCTCGGCGCGCGGCACCTCGACCCGCTGCAGCCTGTCTCCTTCGACCCGGGCGCCCACCAGGCCCGCGGTGTGCTGGTTCGCCATGACCTGCGGCTCGTCGAAGGTGGCCTTCAACGTGCCGGCGCCGTCGAACAGCACCGAGGTGACGAAGGCATCGAAGCCGTCGCGCAGCGCGACGCCCTGGGCCGGTGAGGCCAGCTTCGGAAAGTCCTGTGGACGTGTCACCAGATCGTCGAGCGCGCCCAGCTTCAGCCACTGACGGAACAGCGCCGCCATGCGCGCGCGGGCGCGGGGGGTCTGCCAGAGCCGCCGGACATGGGCACGCGCCGTCGCGTCGTCGAGCCGGCCCGCTTCGGCGTCGGCGAGCAACGCCTCGTCCGGCATCGAACCGGTGAGGACGTAGCTGAGGAAGCTGGCGCGCTCGTACGCGTCGAGGCGGCGCAGCCGGCTCGCCGTAGGTTGGCCGACCTCGGCGCGGTAGAGGAACCGGGGCGACAGCAGCATTCGCGCCACCACGTGCTGCACGCCCTCGCGCCGCGAGCCGGTGAGCTGCACGGCCGACTGGAAGGCCGCCATCAGCGCGTCGACGTCGGCGGCCTCGAGTGGGCGACGATACGCGCGCCGGCCGAGCCGCTCGATGAGGGTCCGCACGCACGCGTCCTCGATGGGCGCGGCTGCAAGACACGGGAACGTGGTGGCCAGCGGCCCCATGGCGGCGGCCGAGACCGCCTCGGCTTCCTGCACGAGCGTGCCGAAGAGCGCCTCTTGCAGCTGGGTGCCGGCGCCGGTGTCGAAGCCTGAGCTCCAATCGGCGTGCACGAGCGCGGTGGACGCCTCGACGCCAAGGAGATCGTTCACGGTGGCCCGGTACTCGACGCCGCTCAACACCCGCAGCTGCGCCGGCGCTGGCGTAACGCGCGGCGCGGGCGGACGACTCGAAGGCGCTTCGGGCTCCGGGCTCCCACCAAATCGAGAAACGATTCGCCCGTCACAGGCCAGCGCGCCCACGACGAGCGAGACAACGACGAAGGGGCTGTGTCTCACGAGCGTGACGATTTCACGCGACATGCCACGCTCCACTCGTGCCAAGCGCCTTGACGCCGACCTGACGAACCCTGTCGATTCATCGGCCTGCGGCGCCTCGTCGACCGGCGCTGGTGTTCACGCGCGTGCTCACTCCGGCGAGCGCGCGCACGGCCGCAGCACATGTTCGGCGCGAGCGTTCTCCGCGAAACAGAGGCGGGACCTCTGCTCAGCCGGAAGCGCCGTCCGCGCACGCGCAACGTGAGCAAGCGTCAAGCTGACGGTGGCGCCGGCGAGCGGCTCGCGGAGGCGACCCCCGAGCCCGAACGCTCGAACTCCTTGAACCCTGGGGACCAGCCGCGGTCGCCACGCTCGGTCCTCTCGAACCGGGTGATTCGGCCGCCCGCGTGGACGATGGGCGACCCCCACCGCGCGCTCCAGCTCGACCTCGTCCTCAACGGCTCGGCTCGCTAAAGCCTCTTCGAGCGTTCGCCCTGTCAGGCCTCCGGCGGCAGAGGCATGGGCCGCACTCTGGATCCTCCAACGCCAAAGGCTCCGCGGCGGCCGCCTCGAGGCCGGGGGCGCTTCGTCCGGGGGGTCACTGATTCGGCCAGGGCGGCAGCGACGTGTCGCGCCAGCGCACCCTCAACTCCAGGCCCAACGACGTCTTCAGAGCACCAGCGCGCCGTGCGGGTTGGCACCGAAGGGCGTGCTGGGCGCGTTCAGCACCCGGCCCAGGTACGACCAGAGCCCTGGCGCGGTGGGCGTTCCGGCGGCGAGCTGCACGCGATCGTTCATGCGCCCCGACGTGCCGACCTTCACATACTTGCCGATGACGGTCGCCGACAGGGCCGAGGCGTGATCCGAGCCCGGCAGGCTGCGCGCGAAGTCACCCACGATGGCCACTACGACGTTGCGGCCCGGAGCGTTCACCATGCGCGAGAGGAAGGTGTTGAGGCCGGGGAGGATCCGCTGCGTCATCATGTTGCGCACGTTCGCGCCGGTGCGGTCGCCGTGCGTGTCCCACCCGCCGTCCATCGCGACCACCACGTTGGTGCCAGCGGTGATCATCAGCTCGGCCGCGGCCATCTGTGCACGGAAGCCGTTGACGGCGGTGGCGTTGTTCGCGAGCCCGTAGGCGGTGGCGAGGTCAGCGAAGTTGAACGCCTTCACCGGCTGCTGGAGCGTCTCGATGGCGGCCTCGTAGCCCTCCCCGAGCTCACGCGTCCGCTCGGGGCTGGTGAAGAGGGTCGACGCGCTCATGAGCTGGGCCGCCTGGAGGGCTTTCTCGGACACGGCACGATCCGGGCGCGTGGTGTCGGTCGAGCCGCCGAGCGCCTCGATGGTGCTGCGCATGTCGGTGATGACCTGCAACGAGACGCCGCTCTCCATCGGCTTGGGGCCGGGGACTCCGCGGGTGCCGACCTGCGCGCACTTGATCGACGCGTCACCGCCGAGCTCGGCCGCGAGCCGCAGCGCGTAGCTCCGCGTCCCGTCGGACATCACCGCGTTCTGCGCGGCGCCGTGGTTGCTGATGCCGTGGCGCACGCCCACCGTCGCCATGTGCGAGAGCGCGAACGCGGGCATGGTGCCGAACGTCGGTGCGTCGACGACGAGGCCATTGCCGAGATCGCGCTGGTTCGACCCCGTGACGCCGAAGGTGCCGGCGGTGGCGAAGCTGTTCGCGCTCGAGAAGAGCGCGTTGTACCCACCCTGGAGGAAGACGACGAGGAGGGCGGGCTTCTCGCCGCCCGCTTGAGCGAACGCGGTGCGGGGCCACAGGCCGACCTTCGCGGCGAGCGCGCCGGCACCGACCGAGGCGAGACCCTGGAACAACGAGCGACGGGAGAAGCGGGACATGGTGATGGCTCCAGTTCGGTCAGAAGGTGAGGAAGTCAGCGGACGCCAGGGTGGCCGCGCAGCCGTAGGCCCAGCGGCGGCGCGCGCTTGTCTCGACGGTCGCGTCCTGCGTCACCACCTTCACGCAGGCGTCGAGCTCGGGGCCCAGCGCCTTGCGCAGCCAGAAGCGCTCGGCCCAGGTGGCGCACTCGGCGCGGGCCGTCGCCTCGGTCGGCATCACGCCGAACTTCGCAGGCTGCGCGGTGTGCGTGAGGCAGCCCTGGAAGGCGATTCGGTACGTGGTGAAGACCGACACGGCGCTGAAGGTGGGCTCGACGTGCCACCGGGCCGGCACCGTGCCGAAGGTCGACTCCGAGCCCGCCAGCATCGCGGGCGCGGCGCCCAACACCCGGGTGAACTCGCTCGACAGGGCGGTGAAGGGGCGCGGCTGGCGGGACTCCTCGCCGAGCTCGCCAGGCGCGCGGTCGAACGCCAGGTTGGCGCCGCCGAAACCCAGGTACTCGCGGCCCGTGTCGCAGGTGGGCGCGGGCGGCGCGTCGCCGGTGACGTCGTTCGGCGTGACGGCTGGCGTGTCCTGCTCGATGGCGTCGGGGTCGACCACCTTCACCGACCCGTCGTTGGGGTTGAAGCCACCCTCGCAGGCGGCGAAGACCAGCAGACTGAGCGCGACGTGCGTGCGGTTCATGGGTTCCTGGGCTCCCGGTCAGCGGCAGTACGACGGGTCCTTCACGAGGGTGGCGACGGCGGCCTGCATGGTGCGCTGCGCCCGGAAGGCGTCGACGCAGCGGTCGAAGAGCGGCCCTTCGCAAGCGAGCTCCTTGCGGCCGTAGACGAACCCGAAGGCGACGCGGCACACGTTGAACTCGAAGTCGGTGCTGTTCACGAGGGCGGTGACGAGGCCTTTGTCGTCGCTCACCTGCACGCCGTTGAGCACCGTCTTCGGGCCACCCGTCGGAGGCTCGAAGCGCATGGTGGTGCCGGTGCCCACGCGCTTCGTCAACACCGAGGCCACCGTGTCGAGCGCGAACCACGAGTCGTAGTGGCAGGCCGAGCAGGCCGCGTTGCGGCGCCCGTTGGCCGAGGTGTCGAGGCCCGGCACCACCACGGCGGCCGTGAGCGTGATGCCCGTCGTGTTGTTGAGGATGCGGTAGGCGGTGTTGAGCTTGACGCCGTCTTCTTCGTTGCCGGCGTAGCGGCGCAGCCAGGCCGGCGAGCGCAAGTAGCCCAGCCCGTTGGGGTCGTTCACCACCTGCACCTGGTTGTTGACGGTGTCGACGCGGAAGGGCCCGACGAAGAGGTCGCTCCACGGCAGGCGGTTCGTCAGCACGTGCCGGGCGAGGTGGTACGTCGCGTCTTCGACCGACGTCGCGCCGGGCTCGTCGTTGAAGCGCGCGTTCACGTAGCGCGAGAAGCGCTCGATGAACGCCGTGCCCTGCAGCAGCTGGTCGACCTGGCTCTGCGGGTTCGTGCTGGCCAGCAGGGCGGCGTCTGCGCTGCGGCCGGTGAGCGCGATGGCGACTTTCGTGGCGCAGCGCTGGGTGTCCAGCGTCGGGGCGGCGGGGGGCGTGGTGGCCTGCGCGAGGGCCGCCACGGGGAGGCTGACGACGAGCGCGGCGAGGAGATGCTTCATGCGGGAGCTCCTGGGAGGGAACCTGCTCACGAAGGCTCCAGAGCAACCCGCGTGCCTCTCGCCTCATGGGACGTTTGAACGAGCCGCGCTCCTCGGCAGAACGCGCGAGTGCAAAGGCGCGTGACTGAGCACGCCCGTGTTCACCGGAGTCAGCGCACTCCGCTTCGTTGTGCAGCGTCAGTTGCAGCCGATGGCTTCATCGAAGTCCGGGAAGTTCTTTCGCTCCGCACGGCATGCGCGCGTGTCCTCTGGCGGAGGACAGGCCTCGCCCGCGGCTCTCGCTGCATGAGAAATCAGCCCCTCACGGCGTGGGTGGTGCGAGGTCTTCCCAGCCCGTGATGAGCAGGTCGACCCCCGTCGGCCGCCGACGTCCCCGGCGGTGAGCCCGGCACGCCTGCCCATTCGGCGCGATGGCCGCCTGATCGCCCCGGCCCGCCAGGGCAACCAAGGAGCGTCGCGGGTCGGATGAACTGGTGTCGTGCATGCGTGCGGTCTTCATCGGGTTTCTGGGATTCGTGGTCGGCTGCGCCCAACGCTCCGAGCCGCTTCCTCACGGCCTCACCACCTTGACCGTCCAGGGCCCCGTCGACGTGCAGGTGCTCGTGAGTGACGCCCTCGAGCCCGCGATTCGGCTCGACTCGATGGGTGGCGCGCGGTGGTCCTTCACCCCTGCGCGACTCGAGGTCCACGCGGTCGATCCGGACGCCACGGAGCGTCCCCGCGTCTCCATCACCGCGCGCCGCTTGAGCACGGTCCGCACGGCCGACGGCGCCGCGGTCACCATGAACCGGCTTCGCGGCGGGCGGCTGGACGTGGTCGCGACACACGGCGCACGACTCATCGTCGTCGACGCTGACGCCGACACGCTCTCGCTCGAAGCCACCCGAGATGGGCACCTCGACGTCGGTGGGCGCGCGCGCGTCGTCGAGGCCCGTGCAGACGACGTCGGGCGCATCGCCGCGGGCGCGCTGGCCGCCGGGGTGGCCCGAGTCCGCGCGAACGCGCTGTCGACCGTGACGCTCCGCGCGCCCGACTTCCTGAGGGCGGAGCTCTCGCGCGCCAGCCGGCTGCGGCTCGATGGCCCCGCGAAGCACCAGCTCGTTCAGCGGGACGACAGCTCGACCCTCGACGTCGCGCAGGCCGAGACGGCGCCGCCCGGCCTGACGCGCGACTACCCGACCCGCCGCATGGGCAGGTGGGGAATGCCGTCTTCGTCGTACGGCGCGCCATCGGGCACGAAGCCAAGCGAGCCGTAGAAGCGCTCGAGGTAGCGCTGCGCTCCGATGCGAATGTCCTGCCCCGGGTACAGGCGCTTCGTCTGGCGAATCGCCTCCTCCATCAACTGGCGGCCGAGCCCACCGCGCCGGTGGTCGGGCGACGTCACCACCCGGCCGATGGCGGGCACCTCGTACGACAGCCCCGGCGGCACGATGCGAGCGGTCGCGACGAGCGTGCCATCAGGGAGCGAGCCCAGCCCATGCCAGCACCGGGGGTCGAGCCCGTCGGCGTCGAGGTACGCGCAGGCCTGCTCGACGATGAAGACGCGCTGCCGCAGCTGCAGCACGTCGTGCACCTGCCGACCCGTCAACCGATCGAACGGCAGCCACTCGAACCCGGCGCCCATGATCACTTCTTCGGAACGACGGGTTCCCAGCCGGTGGAGCCCTTGCGGAAGTACTTGAGGCCGCTGCCACCCTTCGCCCGGGCCAGCGTGCGCCACACCTTGAGGTCGGTGGTGGCGCCCAGCTTCGTCAGCACGGCGGTGTCCTCGTCGGCCGGCGTGTCGGTGCTGGCGTCGATGCGCTTGTTGATCACGAGGAGCGCCTCGGCCTGCACCCGCGCCTGCTTCACGTTCACCACGACATCGAAGAGCTCGTCGGGCAGCACCTCGACGCCGAGCGAGGCGAGCTTGAGCACCACCACCGCCCGCGTGAGCGCGTCATCGGCGGTGCGCAGCGGCTCGATCCACTTGACGGTCCTCTCGTCCACCACCGAGCCCGACAGCCCGTTGAGCGAGGTCCACCGCTGCTCCGTCTCGTGCAGCGCCGCGCGCGCGGGGTTGATGAACGCGAGATCGCCCAGGCGCACCGCGAGCACGTGCTGCTTCATCGCGTCGGTGGGCTTCACCTTCGGGTCCACCGCCTTCGTCTTCGGGTCGACCGGCAGCAGCGTCGTCTCTTGATCCCTCGCGAGCCTCGCGTCGGCCGGGTTGAAGACGAGCGGGTTCCATGGACCACCGGTCGCCTCCTGGCGGAAGAAGCCGACCCACACCGGGCGCTCGTGGCGAATCGACGGCGGCTCGGTGCCCCCCTTCGAGAAGAGGCGCAGCACCACGCGGTGCACGCCATCGGTAGAGAGCACCGGGTCCATCGCGACGCCCCAGCCCTTCGTCTCGACGTGGGTGAACCAGTCGGCCGGGCTCTTCGCGACCTGCACCTTCACCGTGCAGTCGGTGTTGTAATAGGCGCGGTCGATGCGCTTGCCCTGCGGGCGCACGGTGTACGACTTCGAGAAGCCCGAGGTGGCCCGGCCGGGGAACACGAGCGTGACGCCCCGAATCAGCACGTCACCGCGGGGCGCGTCGTCACCGTCCCACTTGTAGATGTCGTTCGCGGCCGCCATGTCCTCGAAGACGCGCCGGAGCGTCTCGTCGAGCAGCGCGTCGATCACCTCGGGGTCCGCCACCTCGGTGCCCTTCTCGCGGAGCTTCGTCTCCATCGCCCAGAGCGCCTGCGTGCGGAAGTCGCCGGGCTTTTCCTTCTCGAGCACGCCCGCGAGCCCCTTGACGGTGCCCGGCAGGTTCTTGATCTCGATGAACGTCGACTTGGGCCGCGCGAGGGCCGCGCTGGTGACGAGGACACACGACAGGACGAGCAGGCGCATGGTGGGAGCGGTCTTTTTTGTTACTCGGCGGGCGTCTCGCCCTTCTGAATGAAGCCGTACTTCTCGAGCTTGTAGTAGAGCGCGCTCGTCTTGATGCCGAGCAGCCGCGCCGTCTCGGTCTTCACGCCCTTCGCCTTGTCGTACGCGCGCTGAATGAGCTGCCGCTCGAGATCTTCGAGAATGTCGGGGAGCGGCCGGTCTCCCACGGGGATCGGCAGGTTCCCTGACGACTGCGCCGCCCGCGCCGAGGCGCTCTGGAGGAACGCTGGCAGCTCCTTCTCGTCGAGCACGGTGCCCTCGGCGAAGACGAGCGACTGCTCGATGGCGTTCTCGAGCTCGCGCACGTTACCGGGCCACGCGTAGCGGCCGAGCGCCGACAGGGCCTCGGGCGACAGGGCCTTCACCTGCGGGTTGATGCGCGGCGCGTGCTTGGCCACGAAGTGCTTCGCCAGCAGCGTCACGTCTTCCGGGCGCTCGCGCAGCGGCGGCACCGTCAGCGGCACGACGTGGAGCCGGTAGAAGAGGTCTTCGCGAAAGCGCCCCGCCGCCACCTCGGCCTTGAGATCGCGGTGCGTCGCGGCCACCACGCGTACGTCGACCTTCACCGTCTCTTCACCGCCGACGCGCTGAATCTCGCGCTCCTGCAGCACGCGCAGGAGCTTCGTCTGCACCGACGCGCTGATCTCTCCGATCTCGTCGAGGAAGAGCGTGCCCCCGTCGGCCAGCTCGAAGCGCCCGAGCTTGCGTTTGACCGCGCCGGTGAAGGCGCCGCGCTCGTGACCGAACAGCTCGCTCTCGAGCAGCGTCTCGGCCAGGGCGGCGCAGTGGGTGGTGACGAAGGGCTTCGCCTTTCGCGGCGACTGCTCGTGGAGCATGCGCGCGACGAGCTCCTTGCCCGTGCCCGACTCGCCGTTCACGAAGACGGTGGCGTCGGTGGCGGCCGCGCGGCGAATGCTGGTGACGAGCTTCTGCATCGACTCCGAGTCGCCGACGAGCTGGGTACCGGAGCGCTGGGCGAGATCGCTCGACAGCGCCTCGTTGGCGGCCTCGAGCCGGGTGACGCGCTGCCGGGTCCGCACGAGCTCGAGCGCCGCGTCGACCTTCGCGCGGATGAGATCGGTCGGGAACGGCTTCTGGATGAAGTCGTGCGCGCCCTGCCGCATCGCCTCGACGGCCGTCTCGATGGTGCCGAAGGCCGTCATCACCAGCACGACGACGCCCGGGTCGTGCGCCTTGACCCGCTTCGTCACCTCGATGCCGTCGAGGCCCTCCATCTTCAGGTCGGTGACGACGACGTCGGCCCCCTTCACCTGGAAGCCGGCGACGCCCTCGAGCCCGTTGCGGAAGCCCAGCACGTCGTGGCCGGCCTTCTTGAGCGCGATGAGGGTGCCCTCGCGCAGGGTGTCGTTGTCGTCGATGACCAGCACGCGCGCCATGGCTGTGCACCATATTCCACGGCGCGCACGACCGGGCGTGATTGTCGAAGGGGCTCGTCCCGTGCTTTGGCGGCCCGGCCATGGCGCCTCTCGACGAGCTGCTCGCCCACCACCACCCCAGCGACGACAAGGAGCGAGCCGACCTCGAGGCGATGCGCTCGTTCGCCCGCACGCTCACCGCCCCGTTCTCGCGCGATCAGTGGCCGGCCCACTTCACCGGGAGCGCGGTGGTCGTCACGCCCGACGGCGCGCAGGTGCTGCTCGTGTTGCATGCGAAGCTGAACCGGTGGCTGCAGCCCGGCGGCCATGCGGACCCGGCCGATGGTGGCGCGATGGAGGCCACCGCGCTGCGCGAGGCACGGGAAGAGACCGGCCTCGAGGTGAGCCTGCACCCGGCCACGACGGGGCCCATCGACGTCGACGTGCACGTCATTCCAGCCCGCAAGGCGGACCCGGAGCATCGGCACCTCGACGTGCGCTTCCTCGTGCTGGCGAAGAACCCCGGGGCGCTCGCGCACGACCCCGCCGAGTCGCACGGGGCCCAGTGGCTGTCGTGGGACGAGGCGCTCGCGCGCGCCGATGAGGCCCCGCTGCGCCGCTTGCTCGAGAAGGCGCGCGCCTTCGCTCTCGAGCGCTGAGAAAACGGCGCGCTGTTCACTGCACATCACAGCGGTGCAGCGGCGCTCCCGAAAGTGACTCCAGCGAGGGGCAGTCGCGCTGAGCTGCGCACGCGAAGTCCTCGAATTCGCGCCATGGCCAGCCGCTTGCTGAACCGGGGCGCATGAACGCTCGCGCGCACCTTCCCGTCCCGACCCGCCATGCTCTCGAGGCCCTGCTCGTCGAAGGCCGAGTGCCCCTCGACACCGCGCTCCACCTCGCGCGGGCGCTGGTGCAGGCCGTGAGCGACCACCACGAGGCCCAGCAGGCGATCGGCCCCTTCGATTCGTCGAGCGTGTCGGTCGATGGCCTCGGGCACGTGGTGGTCAAGCGCGCGCCGCACGCCGCCGCGGCCCCGGAGCTGGCGGCCGGCGCCGAGCCCGATCTGCTCTCCGACCTCTACAGCCTGGGCGCCGTCTTCTACCGGCTGTTCTCGGGCCTCTCGCCTGTCGAGGCGGCGCGGCGCTCCCATGGGCACCTGCCGCCGCCGAGCCGCTTCAACCCGGCTGTCGACGAGGCCCTCGACGGGCTGGTGCTGACGATGCTCGACGCCGATCCGATTCAGCGCCCCTACCGGCTGGCTCAGGTCGACGGGCAGCTGGTGGCGCTCAGCGCCGAGCTCGGCATCGACGCGGATCCGAACGCGCTCCTGCGCTGGGTGGCCTCGCACCGCCCGGCCGTGGTCGCGCCAAAAGCCCCCGCTCCGGTCGGCGGGACGCGGCCGCTCGGGCCCGTGCGTTGGCAGCTCGAAGCCGATGACGAAGCGGACGAGGCGGTCGTTCACGATGAGGCGTGGGAAGGCCCGGTGCGCTTCGACGTGTGGGCGGCAGCGAGCGCGGGTGTGGTCGCGCTCGGCGCCGTGCTGATCGCGCTCATTTGAGCCAACCAGCCAGCTCTCGTCAGAGTTCCCCGAAGCGCCGAGCGGACGGGAGCACGAGCCCCGCCCGAACCATCGAACGCAAGCTCAGAGCCCCACGCTCGACGGCAGGGGCGCGGTGATCGGAGCGGGTGTCGGCGCGCCGAGGACGAGCGTCATTCCGGGCACCACCTGAGGAACGACGACCTCGGACAGTGAGAAGCCGCGCGCACCGCAGCCGAGCGCGCGAAGGCGATACGCCCCGTCCCGCGGCACGAGCCCGACCGTCACGAGCTGGCCCGGCTCGAGCTTGAGCACGTCGGTGAGCTCGAGCCAGTTCGCTTCCGCTTCGGACTCGGGCTGGGAAGACCGCCACAGGTTGATGCCGCACACCGGCTCCGAGAGCTTGTTCTCGAAGCTGATGGTCGGAGTGCGCGGGGTGTCTCGGATGTGATCGTTCACGGACTGGGCGACCGGAGTGAACAGCCCGGCGCTCAGGCAGCTCATCGCCAGCACGGCTGCCACACCGATGAGCGCCCAGACTCGCATCAGCGCTGCCGGGCCCGCCGACGCAGCCGCACCAGGCCCAGCGCCACCAGCGCGAGGGGCCCGAACTCGACCGCCGTGCAGCCGCACCCGCTGAAGAGCGGGCGCGCCACGCACTGCCCCTGGCTGTTGCACGACTCATTGGCCCCACACGCGCGGCACGCATTGCCTCCGCTGCCGCACTGCTGCGCTGAGGGGATCGACACGCACAGCCCATTGTTGCAGCAGCCGTTGCAGCTCGACGCGCCGCACACGAAGGGGTTCGGGCCCGGGCCGCCTGCGCCGCTGCCTCCGCCCGTCCCCGAGGTGCCGCCCGCTGCCGCGCCACCGCCCGTCGCCGAGCCGCCGCCGACCGCGGAGCCACCCGCCGCCCCACCGCCGACCGCCGAGCCACCCGCCGCACCACCACCGACCGC
>JANRKQ010000035.1:0-40924 GCA_033763395.1 Myxococcaceae bacterium | reverse complement strand
CGGACAAGCCGATGTGCCCGCGCTTTCACGTCGACGACGTGGTGTGCCGTCTGGTCGTGACGCTGGTGGGACGGGGCAGCGAGTTCCTCGGCGAGCCCGACGTGCGGCGCAAGCTGCTCGGCGCGAAGGAATCGTCCGTCGAGCGCGAGGGTGCGCCCATTCACCAGCTCGCGCCGCTCGAGGTGGGCCTGTTCAAGGGCGAGGCGTGGCCGGACCACAAGGGCCGCGGCATCGTGCACCGCAGCCCGGCTGGCTCGGACCGCCGCCTGGTGATGACCGTCGACCTGCTCTGATCAGAGCTTGTTCTTCTCTTCGAAGACCACGTGCTTGCGCGCGACGGGGTCGTACTTCTTCATCTTGAGCTTCTCCTGCTGCGACCGGCGGTTCTTGGTGGTCGTGTAGTAGGAGCCAGTGCCCGCAGTGGACACGAGGTAGATGATGGTGCGGTTGCCCTTCGGCATGTCGGACTCCTGGGTTGGGGTTCAGCGCCCGGGGACACGCAGCGTGTCCACGGTGAAGACGAGTCGGGGAGCGCCCTGCACGGCGGGCGAGCGGTGCACGGTGCCGAAGCGCCCATTGCCGGGAAAGGCGCTGCCCTTCATGAAGGCGACGTCGAAGCGCTCGAGGTGCTCGACGCTCCCTCCGGCGCGGGTCGGCGCGTGCATGGCGTCGCAGGTGCGCAGGTGCTCGCGATCGACCGATGACTCGGCGACCCACTCGGTGCCAGCGCCGGCGTAGGTGCACAGCAGGCGCACCCCGACGTTGTCGATGTGGAAGCGTGGGCACTTGCGACCGTCGATGGACGACAACTGCACCCGCAGCGGCTGGTCGCCCACCACCTGCACGTAGCGCGCGAGCACCTGCGAGAGCTCTTCGACCCACGCGTCACGCTGCGGTCCGGCGGGCACCGGCTTCACCAGCGGCTCGACGTCGAACGTCTCGCCCCGCACGCCGCGAACGTCGGCCTCGAGCTGGTGTTCGCTCGCCACCACGTCGAGCCAGGCCGAGAGCTGCGGCGACACGCTCCGTCGCCAGATGCAGAGGTCGACGGTGGACCGGTTGATGGCCGAGAGCTTGTGGGCCTCGGTCACGACCCGGTGGCGGTCCTTCGGCGCACAACGCGCCGTGGGCTGAGCGCTGAGATCGAGCATGCAGCGCGATGGCTATCGCCATTGCGGTCGTTTTGCAATACAGTGGCGAAAGCATGGCGACGCTTCCACCCCGCGACGTGCAGCGCCTCGAGCGGCTGTTCGACCAGCAGATGTGGGCCTTCGGCCGCGACGCCACGCGCCCCGAGGGCAACCTGCTCGCGCTGCGGGGCTTCTCGCGCACGCCTCCGCCGCCGGGCCGAGACGTGTCGGGGACCTACCGGCTCGAAGAGGGCGGCCTTGAGCTCGAGCTGTCGTCCCTCGGGGTGCGGGCCCGGTCGGCCGGAGGCGAGGTCTTCCTCGACCGTGATCCGATGATGCGCCAGGTGCCTCGCGTCGATGGCGCTGCGCTCGCGGCCCTGATGCGCTGGGTCGCCGACTACGAGGCGTG
Source organism: Myxococcaceae bacterium (assembly GCA_033763395.1). Classification (GTDB taxonomy): domain Bacteria; phylum Myxococcota; class Myxococcia; order Myxococcales; family Myxococcaceae; genus Xiheimicrobium. The sequence goes on along the minus strand of JANRKQ010000035.1, from coordinate 39,385 downwards.
GGTGCAGCAGACGGCCGGCGCCGATTGGCGAGGCGCAGCGTTGGGGCAGCGGTCGCGCCCGCCGGCTTTCGACGCCGCCTCGATGCCTCACCTGTGGCGAGAGCTGGCGGCGCGGGTCGACGAGGGCTCGAGCGGCTGAGTGACTCTCCGGCTTCCACTCCCAGGTGCAGGGTGGCCCAGGTGGGTCGCCCGATGAGCCGGGGAGTCACTCAGGCGCTCGAGCTGGTACACCCCCGCGCATGGCCGACCCGCTCTACCTCGACTTCAACGCCACCACGCCGCTGCTCCCGGAAGTCGTCGACGCGATGCTGCCCTTCTTGCGGGAGCACTTCGGCAACCCCTCGAGCGGGCACGTCTATGGCCAGCGCGCGAAAGCGGCGGTGGCGAACGCGCGCGAGCAGGTGGCTGCGCTCCTGCATTGCGCGCCGGGCGAGGTGCTCTTCACCTCTGGTGGGACCGAGGCGAACAACCTGGCGCTCGTGGGCCTGTGGCACGCGCGGCGCTTTCACGGGCTCGTGACGAGCGTGGTCGAACACCCCGCGACCTCGGCCCCGGTGCAGCGGCTCGAGCGGGAAGGCGCCCCCGTCACGCGAATGCCGGTGGACGACCGGGGCGTGGCGGTGCTCCCCGGGGCCGTCGACGGGCCGGTGCTGGCGAGCCTCATGCACGCCAACAACGAGACCGGCGTGCTGCAGCCCGTGAGCGGCCTGGCGCGGCTCGTCCACGCCTCGGGCGGGCTCGTGCACACGGACGCGTCGCAGACCGTCGGCAAGCTCGCCGTGGACGTGCGCGAGCTCGACGTCGACGCGCTCACCGTCTGTGCGCACAAGCTGTACGCCCCCAAGGGAGTGGGGGCGCTCTATGTGCGCGACGGCGTGGTGCCCACCCCCGTGCTTCTCGGCGCGAGTCACGAGCGCGGCCTTCGCCCGGGGACCGAGAACGTCGCGTCCATCGTGGGGCTCGGCGTGGCGTGCGAGGTGGCGCGCCGAACGCTCGCGGCAGAGGCGGCCCGGGTGACCGCGCTGCGCGACGCGCTCCACGAGGGGCTCGTCTCACGGGTGCCGAGCCTCGTCGTCAACGGAGCGGCCGCTCCACGGTTGCCGAACACCCTGTCGGTCCGGTTCCCGGGGGTGAGTGGCAGCGACGTGCTCGCGCAGGCGCCAGGCCTCGCGGCCAGCACCGGGAGCGCCTGTCACGACGGCCACGAGACCGCGTCGGCCGTCATCCTCGCCATGGGTGTTTCGCCGACCGAGGCCGCGGGCACGGTGCGGCTGAGCCTGGGGCGCAGCACGAGCGTGGGTGACATTGCGTTCGCGGCGGAGCACCTGGCCGAGGCCTGGCGTCGAGTCACCGAGCGGTCGCGCGCATAGGGCTGCCCGACGCCCCGTCGCAGTTCGACCGGCGTGGCGCCACTCTCGCGAGGGAGCGGCCAGGTCACCGGGTTCCTGACTTCCTGCACGTGGCCGCCCTCCGCTCGGCTAGCTAAGGGGAGCGCACATGTGGACCTTCGTCGTCGCTCTCACTGCCGTGGCCCAGGTGACCCTCGCCGATGCCGGTGTCGATGATGCAGGGCTCAGCGATGCAGGGCTCCAGTCGACCCAGGCCGAAGACAAACGCCTCGAGGCCGCGAACGCTTCGGCGCTCGTGGGTGGGACGGTGACGGCGGCCGAGGCGTACGACCTGTCCGGCTACGTCGAGGCCTTCTACCAGTGGAACTTCAACGACCCCTCGAACGGCATCACCGCGTGGCGCGGCTTCGACAACCGCCACAACACCTTCACCGTCGGCAACGCCGTCATTGACCTGCAGTGGGATTACGAGAACGTCGTGGGGCGCGTCGCGCTCCAGGTGGGCCACACACCGTCGAGCTACTACCTGGCCGAGCCGGGGCTCTCAGGCGCGGCGGGCGTCAACGCCAGCAACGTCGAGCTGTGGAAGTACGTGCAGCAGGGGTTCGTCGGTTATCGCTTTCCAGTGGGGCGCGGGCTGTTGGTGCAGGCGGGCGTTTTCCTCTCGCCCATCGGCCCCGAAGGCATCGCGGTGCGCGACAACTGGAACTGGTCCCGCTCGACGCTCTTCTTTGCGCTGCCGTACTACCACACGGGGGTTCGCGCCTCGGCGTCGCTCACCGAGCGCTGGGCCGTCACGCTGTCTGCGTACAACGGGTGGAACAGCGTGGTGGACAACAACGCTGAGAAGTCCCTCTCGGTGCAGGCGACGTTCGCGGTGCCCGACAAGCTCGCGCTGTCGCTCCTCTATTTCGGAGGCACGGAGCGGCCAGCCGGTGCGGCCGAGGGGCGCGCGTGGCGGCACCTCGTCGACGCGCATGTGACGTGGTTCGTGACGAAGGCCGTGGCGCTGCTGGGCCACGCGAACGGCGGCCTCGAGCCGAACGCACTCGGGCTCGCGGCGTGGGTGGGCGCGGCGGTGTCAGGCCGGCTCGAGGTTCGGCCCTGGCTGTTCCTCGCGGTGCGCGGCGATGTCCTGCACGAGCGCGTGCCGACGGGCGGAAGCCCCATCTTCTTCGGCCTCCCGTTCGTGGCGTCGGGCACCGCGACGGTCGACGTCCGGCCGCACCCACGCGTGTCGTTCCGGCTCGAGTACCGGCGGGACCAGGCCTCGGCGCCCATCTACTTCCGGGGCCAGGTCGAGGGAGACGGGCAGGGGACGCCGTGGGTGCCCTCGCGCTCCGCGCAAGACACGCTCACCCTCGGCGCGACGACATGGTTCTGAAGAGGTCACGCTCGAGGATGAAGACGTCGTCGCGCCACCTGCGCGCTCGAGGCTGACGCACGCGCAGTATGTTCACCCCACCCGCCACGTCGAGCGGAGTCCACGTTGGGGTGGATCCCTGACGGGGCCCTCGCGCAGCGCTACGGCGGTTCAGCGCTCGCGGCCCGGGATCGCCATCACCGAGGTCGTCGGTGCCTCGACGCCTGCATCGACCGGTTGGGTGGGGCCTGGGGCGCCGGCCGGCGCCGCTGGCTGACTCGTCGCGGTCTCGTTCGCCGCCGGGGTGGTCGTCGCGCCGGCGCTCGTCGATGGCTCGGTTGTCGGCGGCCCGGTCGTCGCGGCGTCGTTCGCCGCTCGCTCGCTCGTCGACGGTTCGGTCGCCGAGCCTCCACTCGACGCCGGCTCGGTCATCGGTTGTTTCAGGGGGGCAGCGGTCGCCGTGGGGGACGCTCCGGCGGGGGGACCGTCGGGCGACGGGCCCGAGGCGATCGCCGATGGCGGCAGCCGGCGCGGAGGCACGACGGTTGGCGGTGGAACGGGACAGCTGGTGCACGGCTTCCGCAGCGGCACCTTCAGCACTCGCCCCACGCGCAGCAGGTTCGACGACAGCCCGCTCGCCTTCTTGATGGCGGTGACGCTCGACCCGTAGCGCGTCGCGATGCCGCCGAGCGTGTCGCCCTTGCGAATGCGATGGAGCGCGAGGTTCTGCTCCGGCCGCTCGGCGAGCAACGGCGCCACGCGACGGCCGAGCTCCTGGGCCCGGCCGTTGAAGAAGCGCACGTGGAAGTGGTCGCGGTGCCGGCGCGCGTGCTGGAGAATCGAGCTGCGCCCCGAGTGGAAGAGCGAGTCGAGCCACGCAGGGTCTTCCCCTGCGCGCTTCGCGTGCTCGTACAGCACCTTCTGAATGCGCTGGTCGACGAGGATGAACTGCACGTCTCCGTGCATCACCAACGCCTTCACCAGGGCCCAGTTCTTCTCGACGTCGATGACGCGCTCGCGCTCACGGACCCGAATCGTCTGGCCGCCCGGGTAGTAGAAGCCGAGGTCGACGTCGCGGCCGTTCTGGTGCGTCTTGTGCGGGCGCAGGTAACCGCCCTCGGGAGCGCTGATTTGATTCACCCGCAGCGGCGGCGCGTCGGGGTGCCACGCCTTCACCTGTCGAATGGCGGCGACGACGAAGTCGACCGTCTCCTGCGTGCCGTAGGTGGCCTCGGGCGACACCACCGTCCACGCGTCGCCACGCGGAAACGCCACGCCGTTGATGAGCCGACCTTGCTCCACGAAGCCCATCGAGATGCTGCCGAGTGTGGCCGGGTCCTTCTTCCAGGCCTCTGCGAGCGCTTCGTCCGAGAGATCGGTCGAGTAGAGCAGGCCTCCGTCCGAGGACCCCGTGGCGACATCCCCTGGTTCCTCGGTCGCGAGCGCGCCTTCGTCTTCTCCGGGCTCGTCACCACCGGTCGCCTCGGTGTCGACGTCGTCGAACGCGAGGCCGGCATCGATGAGTGGCGGCTCCGCTCCGGCGTCGACCTGAGCCAGGAGAGGCTCGGCTCCCGCATCGAGTGGCTCGACGCCCGCGTCGGGAAATGGGCCAGGGCTCCGCGTGGTGACCGACCGTGGCCCCGACGCGCACCCGAGCAGCAGAACGAGGGCACAAACGCGCATGGCGAGGGGACGTTGCATCGACCGTGCGCGCCTGTAGCAGCCGAGCGATCGACCGGGCAACGACGAGCTCATCGTCCACATCGTCATCGCGCACCAGTACGCCCCACCATCGGAATTCCTCGACGCGCTGATGCATGGACCCGACCCGGGGAGCTCCGACTTCCTCGCCCGTCTGGAGCGCCACGCCCCAACGCGTTGAAGGCGCGACTCAGCGGCGAGCGCGAGATTTTCTCGGCTGCTTCGTCACCTTCGACACCACCTGCACCTCGACGATGCGCGCGCCGTCGGCTTCGGGCGGCCCGATGGTGGCCACCAGCTCGCGGAACGCTGCGTCGAGCCGCCGCGCGAAGCCGCCCAGCCGCGTCTGCACCTGCCCCGGCATGTCTTCGGTATACGCGAGGTACCAGCGCAGCTCGCCCAGCGCCTCGTAGAAGCGGTTGACGGCCTTCTGTTCGACGGGCTCGAGCAGGCAGAGCTCGGTGAAGGTGATGGTGTCGAACCACGTGTCGAGGACCGACAGCATCGGCTCGCGGTCGCGGTGCCGCGAGAACAGGCCCACCATCGAGTCCTGCCGGGCGGCGTAGCGCGCCATCACGTTGCTCGCGTCGACGGCCAGCAGGTGTCGTACGCGCGGCGCTGGGTCGAGCCGGGCGCGTCGGGCCGCCATGTGTCAGCCCACCCACGCCCGCGCGTTGCGGAACAGCCGCAGCCACGGGCTGTCGTCGCCCCAGGCGCGCGGGTGCCACGAGAGGTTGGCGGTGCGCAGCACGCGCTCCGGGTGCGGCATCATCACCGTCGCCCGGCCGTCGGCGCTCGTCACCGCCGTGATGCCGGCGTGCGAGCCGTTCGGGTTGAGCGGGAACCGCTCCGTGGCGTCGCCCGTGGGGTCGACGAAGCGGGCCGCGACGAAGCCGCTCGCGCTCAGCTTGTGCACGTCACCACTCTCGACCCGACCTTCGCCGTGCGACACGGCGATGGGCGCCACCGTGCCCTCCATGCCGGCGAAGAAGAGCGAGGGAGACGGCTCGATGCGCACGAGCGACAGGCGCGCCTCGAACTGCTCCGAGCGGTTGCGCACGAAGCGCGGCCAGTGCGCGGCGCCCGGAATCAGGTCCTTCAGCTGCGAGAGCATCTGGCAGCCGTTGCACACGCCGAGGCTGAAGGTGTGTTTGCGGTGGAAGAAGGCCCGGAACTCGTCTCGCACCCGCTCGTGGAAGAGCACCGAGCGCGCCCAGCCGACGCCAGCGCCGAGCACGTCGCCGTACGAGAAGCCGCCGCAGGCCGCGAGGCCCACCACGTCCTTCAGCGCGAAGCGGCCCTCGAGCAGATCGCTCATGTGCACGTCGACGGCTTCGAAGCCCGCCTTCGTGAACGCCCAGGCCATCTCGGCGTGCCCGTTGACGCCCTGCTCGCGCAGAATGGCCACCTTCGGGCGGCGCGACAGGAACGGCGCGCTCACGTCATGCGAGGGGTCGAAGGTCAGCTTCGCGGAGAGGCCCTGGAACGACTCGTCGGAGCGCAGCGCGTGCTCCTCGTCGGCGCAGCCCGCGTCGTCGCGCAGGCGCTGCATTCGCCAGCTCGTGTCCGACCAGGTGCCGTGCAGGTCGTGCCGGTCGTCTTCGAAGAGCAGGTGTCCATCGCGGGTGATGCGCAGCGCGTCGGTGTCGACGCAGCGCCCGACGACGTGGGCGGTGGCGCCATGCGCGGCGTACGCGGTGACGACCCGCTCGACGTCACTGGAGCGCACCTGCACGACGGCGCCCAGCTCTTCGGCGAAGAGCACCTCGAGCGCGTGGCCCTTCAACGGCGTCACGTCGACGTCGAGCCCGCCCCCCGAGGCGAGCAGCATCTCGGTGAGGGTGGCGAAGAGGCCTCCGTCGGACACGTCGTGGTACGCCAGCAGCGCGCCGTCGGCGTTGAGCGCCTGCGTGGTGTCGAAGACGTGTGCGAGGGCCTGTGCCGAGTCGACGTCGGGCGCGGTGTGGCCAACGGCGTTGAACACCTGAGCCAGCGCGCTCCCGCCCAGGCGTCGCTTTCCACCTGAGACGTCGACGAAGACGAGGCGCGTGTCGGGCACGTCGAGGCGCAGCTCGGGGGTCAGCACCTTCCGCACGTCGGTGATGGGGCTGAAGGCACTGACGACGAGGGACAGCGGGGCGAGTACGGTGTGCGCGGTCCCGCCCTCGGTCCACTGGGTGCGCATCGACATCGAGTCCTTGCCGACGGGAATGGCGAGGCCCAGCGCTGGCGCGAGCTCGGCGCCGACGGCCTGAACCGCGGCGTAGAGGCGGGCGTCTTCTCCGGGCCAACCGGCCGCCGCCATCCAGTTCGCGGACAGCTTGATGTCACCGCGTCGACGAACGGGCGCGGCGGCCAGGTTCATGAGCGCTTCGCCCAGCGCCAGCCGCGCCGAGGCCGCCGCGTCGACGCAGGCCACGGGAGAGCGCTCGCCCATCGCCATCGCCTCGCCGGTGAAGACGTCGTAGCTCGTCATCGTCACGCCGACGTCGGCGACGGGCACCTGGAAGCGGCCCACCAGCTGATCTCGCGCGACGAGGCCCGTCACCGAGCGGTCGCCGATGGTGACGAGGAACGACTTGTCGGCGACCGACGGGAGCAGCAGCACGCGGTGCACCGCCTCGTCGAGGGAGCGCCCGTCGAGCCCCAACGGCGCCTGCGGCACGTCGACGCGGGTGACGTCGCGGCGCATCTTCGGCGGCTTGCCGAGAATGACCTCGAGCGGCACGTCGATGGGCGTCTCACCCAACAGCGCGTCGGTCACCACGAGCTGGCCGTCGTCGGTGGCGTGGCCCAGCACGGCGAAGGGCGCGCGCTCGCGACGGCAGAGGGCCGTGAAGCGCTCCAGCCCGTCGGCTGAGACGGCCAGCACGTACCGCTCCTGCGACTCGTTGCACCACAGCTCGAGGGGCGACATGCCCGGCTCGTCGGTGGGCACCTGGCGCAGGTCGAAGCGCGCGCCGCGCCTGCTCTCGTGCACCAGCTCGGGCAGGGCGTTCGACAGCCCGCCGGCGCCGACGTCGTGGATCGAGACGATGGGAGACGCCTCACCCAGCGCGCAGCAGCGGTCGATGACCTCCTGACAGCGGCGCTGCATCTCGGCGTTGTCCCGTTGCACCGAGGCGAAGTCGAGGTCTTCACTCGAGCTGCCCGAGGCGACCGACGACGCCGCGCCGCCACCCAGCCCGATGAGCATGGCGGGGCCGCCCAGCACGACGAGCGCCGCGCCGGCTGGAATCTCACCCTTCTGGACGAGCTGCGGGCGCACGTGGCCGAAGCCCCCGGCCACCATGATGGGTTTGTGGAACCCGCGCAGCTCGGTGGCGCCCGACGGACCGGCGACCGTCTGCTCGAAGGTGCGGAAGGTGCCGGTCAGGGCGGGACGGCCGAACTCGTTGTTGAAGGCCGCGCCGCCGAGCGGGCCGTCGAGCATGATCTCGAGCGCGCTGGCGATGCGGCCGGGCTTGCCGTGGTCGCGCTCCCAGGGGCGCACCGCGCCTGGAATCTTGAGGTTCGACACCGCAAAGCCCACGAGCCCGGCCTTGGGCTTCGAGCCGCGGCCAGTCGCGCCCTCGTCACGAATCTCTCCGCCCGAGCCGGTCGAGGCGCCCGGGAAGGGAGAGACCGCCGTCGGGTGGTTGTGCGTCTCGACCTTCGCCAGAATCGGCATCGGCTCGACTTCGGCGCGCCAGGTGTTCGAGACCGGGTCGGCGAAGAACCGACCCGCCGTGTGGCCTTCGAGCACCGCGGCGTTGTCCTTGTAGGCGCTCAGGACGCCCTCCGGAGACGCCGCGGTGGAGCGCTTGATGAGCTTGAAGAGCGAGTCCTGCTGCGCGGCGCCGTCGATGACGAAGTCGGCGTTGAAGATCTTGTGCCGGCAGTGCTCGCTGTTCGCCTGGGCGAACATCATGAGCTCGACGTCGGTCGGGTCTCGCCCGAGCTGCGTGAAGGCCGCGACGAGGTAGTCGAGCTCGTCTTCGGCGAGTGCGAGGCCGAGGCGGCGGTTGGCGTCGACGAGCGCGGCGCGGCCTTCGGCCAGGAGCGGCACCCGTGCGAGCCGGCGGGGCGCGTGCGTCTCGAACAGCGCGCGGGCGTCGTCGAGCGAGCCGAGCACCGACTCGGTCATGCGATCGTGCAGGGTGCGGCGCAGGCCCGCCTCGTCGGTGATGGTGCCCGAGAGCCGCCAGAGGACCCCGCGCTCGACGCGTCGCACGAACGAGAGCCCGCACGTCTGGGTGATGTCCGTCGCCTTCGACGACCACGGCGAGCGGGTGCCGAGGCGGGGGACGACGAGGCGAAAGTCGCTCCCGGTGGCGGGAGGCCCGAGCGTGGCCGCGAGCAGCTGGGTGAGGCGCTCGAGCTCGGCGGCGTTCGGCGGCGCGGCCACGTCGACGAAGAAGACGGTCAGCGCGGTGGCGTCGAGGCCCGGGTTCGACTGGCGGAGCTGAGCCACCCGGCGCGCGAGGCGGGCGGCGGTGAACGGCGACGGCCCATGCAGCGTGAGCATGCGGCGCTCATAGCGCGCCGGCCGCGTTCGGACGTGGCGAATTCCTGACGAGTCGGAGGGGGCGTGCGGCGAGACCTCAGTTGATGCCGCCGGTGCACACGTTGTTCGAGCAGGTCAGCTGCGCGCAGCAGTCACTCGTCGCGCTGCACGTCTGCCCTTCGACCCGGCACATGTTCGACGGCGGCGGAGAGCACACGGACGGGCCTCCGCCCACCGGCGGGCGGCACTCGTTGGTGCAGCACTCGGAGTTGACGCTGCAGCTCTGGCCCGTCGGCCGACACGCGCGCGCGGCCCAGTACGCCGAGATGTTGCGAGACTGCGGCGACTGCCCCGGCAGCCAGTACCCCACCTCGCTCGGGTCTTCGCCCGGCATCGGGTTCTTCTTGATGGCGGTGACCCAGATCTGCTCGCGGTTGGCGCCCCGCGTGCCTGCCGCGGCGTTGCCGTAGTCACGCCGCGAGAGGAACGCGAGCCAGTAGTAGCCGCCCGAGTCGAAGGGCGACATGCGCGGCTCGAAGGACAGCTCGAGCCCTCCGTTGGCGTTGACGAGCTCGCGCACGTCGGTGCCGTCGCGTCGCATGACGTACAGCTTGGCCGGCTGCATCGACGAGCGGGCCGACGTGCCCTGGGCGAAGACGAGCCGCTGCGAGTCCGGCGTCCACACCGGGTAGCTCGGCGCCCGGAGCGCGCCGCGGTTCGGAATGGTGGCGCTGGTGCCCGAGAGCAGGGTCTGCATCGGCCCGAAGGTGTCGGGCCCGGTGACGGGAATGAGCGACACGGTACCGTCCATGTAGTCGACGCCCCAGTCGGCGACGCTCGACACGCAGGCGATGGCGGTGCCGTCAGGCGACCAGGCCGGGTGGGTGACGTTGTTCGAGGGCAGGCCGTTCCCGCCCGCGGGCACCACGGCCCCGGTCATCGCGTTGAGCAGCGACAGCCCCGTCGGGCTCGGGCCCGTCGTCACTACCAGCCGGTCTTCGGCCGGGTTCCAGCTCGAGAACCACCACTTGCGCTGGTTCGGCGGAAACAAGCTCGGCGGCGGGTTGCCCGACAGGTTCGCCGTCAGGTCGAACACGGTGCCGAAGTTGTCACCGCCGCCGAGCCGGCCCGCCATGTAGCGGCCCGAGGGCGAGACGGTGTGGCAGCCGACGCACGAGTCCATGCGGGTCGGGTCGTCTGGCCCGGGCACCGGCGGCGGGTTCGGCATGAAGTTGACCCGCTGGTTGGTGCCGTCGTCGATGCGGTACACGCGGCCCTCGTTGACGGCCCAGTAGTAGACGCTCCCCGACAGCGCGGCGCGGGCGAAGCGCACCCTCACCTCGTTCGAGCGGTACGCCGTCTGGGTCGCGGCCACCCAGCGGTCCACGGTGATGACGCCGTCGACGTCGGGGTTCGTCTGGGCGAACGAGCGCCAGGCCGCCTGCTCGACGAGGAACGAGTTGGTGAACGCGCCCGTGTGCTCGAGGAACGCGAGGATCTCGACGTTGGGCTTCGAGAGCGTGACGCGGAAGAGGTCGCCCGGCGCCCCGTTGAGCCACTGCAGGTCGGCCGCGAAGACGTTCTGCGGCATCACCGCCTTGTCGAGCGGGTAGACCAGGTTCGCAGACTGCTGCGCATCGAACGGCATGAGCGTCGTGAAGCGATTCACGCCGGCGGGCGGGAAGTTCGGCGTCGAGAAGGTGCGCGCGATCTGCACCGTCACCGAGGTGCTGCCGCTCATCGTCATCGAGGTGCCGGGGACGACGAGCGTGGCCGTCACCGTCGTGACACCGCCTTGCACCCCCGTCGCCTGGAACTCACCCGTCACCGAGTCGATGTCGCCGTACTGCCGCGCGGCCGTCGACCAGGTGGGCACGAGGCCGGTGTTGACGATGCTGCCGTCACGCAGCCTGAGCGACGCAGTGAAGGTGCGCGACGAGGGGTTTCCCGGCGTGGTGATGAGGGTGGGGTTCTTCGGCTCGACCTCGACGGCCACCACGTCGAGCGTCATGCCGCCGCCGCCCGTCGCGTCACCACCACCCGCGGCTCCACCGCCAGCGCCGCCTGCCTGCCCGCCGGCGCCTCCGTCAAAGGCCGCGCCCCCGCCCGCCATCGACACGCCGCCGCGGCACTGGCCCTGGACGCAGATCTGCCCACTCGCGCAGTCGTCCGAGGTGCGGCACGTCTGCACGGTTGGCCCGCACTGGCAGGCGCTTACGAGAGCTGCGGAGGACAGGACGAGGAGCGTCGACGTGCGCACGGTGAGAACCCTACGCGAAGTCTCTTTCGCGCGGGCAGCACCGTCGCGCAGTTCTCATCCGTCGAGAAACTTCGCGGAGCGTCGTCAGTCCACTGCAACGACTCACGCCTTCGACAGGCGCAGAATCAGGCGCTCGGCGAAGTCGATGCTGGCGTCGAGTTGGCCAGCGTCGATGTTCGACCAGGTGTCGGTGGGGTGGTGGTAGTGCCGGGGCGCGCCGATGACCGGGTCGATGCACGTCAGCGACACCGACTGAAAGCCGCGCACGAGGAAGGGCAGGGCGTCGGTGGCGCCGGTGGGAATGACGTAGGTCGGCACGCGCGCCGGCTCCGGGAGCGTCGCGTTGACGTCAGCGACGGCGTCGACGAGCGGCGTCGCGATGGGCAGCGGCCAGAGCTCCCCTTCCTCGAGGATGCACAGCGTGCCGTTGGTGAGGGTGTCGAGCCCGAGCACGACGGTGTCGGCCGGCGTCCACTCTCCCGAGGCCGTCACCTGCTCGGCCAGCCGCTGGGCGCCGCCGGTGCCCGCCTCCTCGGCGCCCGAGATGACGATGACGAGCTCGACGTCGTCGGGCAGCTTGCCCTCGAGCCGGTACGCCAGCTCGACGCACGCGGTGCAGCCCGAGAGGTTGTCCGCGGCGCCGGGCACCACCCGGTTCCGCAGCACGACGTCGAGGTTGAAGAGCGCCGTGAGGACCGCCGGCACGCTGGCGAGTCCGCGGAGCCAGCCGGGCGCGCTCCACACCCCCACGCCCGCGAGCAGCTCGAGCACGGCCATGAGGGCCACCGTAGCCGTGGCGAGGCCGAGCGACTTCTTGAACCAGCCCAGGCCCGGTGGCGGCTGCTTCGTCGCGGCCTTGATGAGCGCGGGCGTGAACACGACGCCGGTGTACGCGGCGTCGGCGTGCGCGACGAGCACCAGCCGCTTCCGGAAGGCCCCGCGCGCCGGCCGCGTGGCGACGAGGTTCTGCGAGCGGATGCGCGGGAAGAGGCTGCGCAGCACGAGCCCCCTGCGCAGCGACTCGAGCGCGTACGACACCGCAACCAGCGCATGCAGGCCGGCGGCGAAGAGAGGAGCCGAGAAGCCGACGCCGGTGGCCAGCGCCGCGGTGCCGAAGTGCAGCAGGAGGCTGGCGTAGAGGCTCTGCGTCCAGGTGAAGGGCCGCCAGTCGAGCCGATAGCCGAGGGCCTCGAGCTCGCGCCCCAGCAGCGCCTGCGCCGCCCTCTCGGTGTCCGAGCCGGTGAGCCGCCGCGGGCCGAGCTCCTCGAGGGCACGGACGCGGTCCATCGGGGTGAGGCGGGGGGCGGTGGTGGGCACGGCGGTCATGATGACGCCTGTCCTACTCCGGGCCGGGCCGCCAGCGCCCTCGTATTCCGCTGTTCCATCTCAGCAGCCACGTTCCCGATGGAGCGAAGCGCCCGCCGCCAGGCTCCCACTGGGCACTTCGGCTGCGCCAGTCGGATTTTCCACGCCCGTCATGCGGGCAGACTTCCACCGTCGATGTGCTACGGCGCTCCACGCTGGAGCAGCCCGGGTGAACGCCGGCCACTGCAGGACGGGGTGGCGGGAGGAAAGTCCGGGCACCGCAGGGCAGGGTGCTGGTTAACGGCCAGTCGGCGCAAGCCGCAGGACAGTGCCACAGAAAACAGACCTCCTGCTCCGCGAGGGGCAGGGAAGGGTGAAACGGTGCGGTAAGAGCGCACCGCGCGCCTGGTGACAGGAGCGGCACGGCAAACCCCACCCGGTGCAAGAGCCAATAGGGGAGCGTCTTCTCCGAAAGGGGCAGACACGGGCGGCCCGCCCGATGCTCCCGGGTTGCTCGCTGCTTTGAAGGCGTCGGCAACGGCGTCTCTAGATGAATGTTCGCCGCCCTCCCGGGAAACCGGGAGGGGACAGAACCCGGCTTACAGGGCTGCTCCAGCGTTTCTTCCGTCAGTCGACCTCGAAGGGCGCCGCCCGCACGGCGGTGTAGAAAAGCCGCCAGGTCGCGCGACACCAGACGCCGGGCTCTTCCGGCCACGCCGTTCTTCAAGGAGTTACCGAATGCAATTCGCCATCTGTGTCTACGAGTCCAAAGCCGAGCTGGCCCGCCGAGATGATGCGCACGAGGCGCAGGCCTATTGGGCGCCGTACTTCGCCTACTCGAAGGCCCTCACCGACGCGGGCGTGGGGGTCGGCGGCGCCGGGCTGCAGCCGCCGCGCACGGCGACGTCGGTGAAGGTGCGCGACGGCCGTCGGCAGGTGCAAGACGGGCCGTTCGCCGACACCAAGGAGCAGCTCGGCGGCTTCTTCCTCGTCGAGGTGCCGACGCTGGACGCCGCGCTCGAGTGGGCCGCTCGCTGCCCCGCCGCGACCACCGGCACCGTCGAAGTGCGCCCCGTGCTGCCTCCTCCCGGCCGGTGAACGAAGCGCACGCCGCAGCCGAGGCGGTCGCTCGCGACAGTTACGGCCGGGTGCTCGCGCTCCTGGCCACCCGCGCTCGCGACGTCGCCCGCGCCGAAGACGCCCTGGCGGAGGCCTTCGTCGCGGCCTTGCGCCAGTGGCCCGTCGAGGGGGTTCCACGAAACCCGGTCGGCTGGCTGGTTGCGGCCGCGCAGCGGCGGCTGCTCGACGGCGCGCGGCGTGCCCAGGTGCGGGACGACGCGAGGGAGACGGTCGAGGCGACGCTCCTCGAGCTGGGCGCCCGCGACGAGCACCTCATTCCCGACGAGCGGTTGCGGCTGCTCTTCGTGTGCGCGCACCCGGCCATCGAGACGTCGGTGCGCACCCCACTCATGCTGCAGGTGGTGCTGGGCCTCGACGCGCAGCGCATCGCGGGCGCCTTCTGCGTGGCGCCGGGCACGATGGGGCAGCGGCTGTGGCGGGCCAAGGCGAAGGTGCGCGAGGCCGGTATCAGCTTCGAGCTCCCCGACGCGCGCGAGCTGCCCGAGCGCACTGCCTTCGTCCTCGAGGCCATCTACGCCGCCTACGGCACCAGCTGGGACGACGTCACCGCGGGGACGGACGCACCGCGAGACCTCGCCGCCGAGGCGCTCTTCCTGGCGAGGCTGCTCTGCGAGGTCCTCCCGACGGACGCCGAGGCGTAGGGCCTGCTGGCGCTCCTCTGGTATTGCGAGGCGCGGCGCGCGGCGCGGCGGATGACGACCGGCGACTACGTACCGCTCTCGGAGCAGGACACCTCGCGCTGGGACGCCGCGATGCTCGAGCTCGCCGACCGGACGCTCGCCGAGGCCTCACGACTCCAGCAGCTCGGTCCCTGGCAGCTCGAGGCCGCGATTCAGTCGCTGCACGTCTCACGGCGCCGGGACGGCCGTCGCGATGACGCGCTCCTCGTGCAGCTCTACACGGGGCTGGTGCAGCTGGCGCCCTCGCTTGGGGCGAAGGTGGCGCGCGCCTCGGCCGTGGGCGCGGCCTTCGGGACCGAAGAAGGGCTGCGGACGCTCGAGGCCATCGAGGGGGCCGATGCCTATCAACCCTGGTGGGCGGTCCGGGCCGAGCTCCTGCGTCGCGCCGGACGCCTGCCAGAGGCGCGTTTGTGCTTCGAGCGCGCGGCGGGCCTGTCGACCGATGACGCCGTTCGTCGGTGGCTGCTGCGACAGCGGGAGGCGCTCGAGCTACCCGCTTGACGCGCGCGAGCGCGGGTCGCGTTCTCGCCCCCCGGGCTCTCGCTCGTCCTGGGCGCTCAGCCTCCAGGGCCAGCTCGTCACATCATCGCGCCGGCGCCCGGCATCTGGCCGACCCCGCGAACGAGCACCTCGCGCGGCTTCGCTCCGTCGGCCGGGCCCACCACGCCGTCGCGCTCCATGCGCTCGATCATGCGCGCCGCACGGTTGTACCCGATGCGCATCTTGCGCTGGAGCATCGAGATCGAGACGTTCTTCATCTCGCTCACGATGGCGATGGCCTGGTCGTAGAGCTCGTCGGACAGCTCGTCTTCGCCCTCGTCGCCGCCCTCGTTCTCCTCTTCGCGCGGCTTGAGGATCGACTCGTCATAGACGGGCTTGCCCTGCGCCTTGAGGTGGTCGACGACCTTCTTGATCTCGGTCTCGGCCACGAAGCACCCGTGCACGCGCTGCAGGTGCGCGCTGGTGGGCGGCATGATGAGCATGTCGCCCATGCCGAGCAGCGCCTCGGCGCCGACGGTGCCGATGATCGTCATCGAGTCGGGCTTGCTGCGCAGCATGAAGCTGATGCGCGTGGGGAAGTTGGCCTTGATGACGCCGGTGACGACGTCGGTCGACGGGCGCTGGGTGGCCACCATGAGGTGAATGCCGGCAGCGCGGGCCATCTGCGCGAGGCGCGCGATGCTCGTCTCGACCTCCTTCGAGGCGACCATCATGAGGTCGGCCAGCTCGTCGATGATGACGACGATGTACGGCAGCTTTTGCCGCTCCTCGGCCTCGGGTGCGGCGTCGGGGTGCGGCTCCGAGGCGGCGTCGGCGAGCGCCTGCGCCTCCTGCTCCGACGGAGCACCCTCTTCGGCTGCGGCAGCCGCGGCGACGGCCGCCTCTTCGACGCGAATCTCGGCCTCGGTCTTCGCCGCTTCGACGGCCTGCTCGAGCTCGGGCGAGGCGACGGCCTCACGAATCTCTTCGGCGGGCGGCGTCGGGGCCGCGACGCCCAGGTTGAGGGAGGGCGCCGCGGATGTCTCGGGGGCCACGGCCGTCTCGGCCGAGGGCGTCTCCTGGCCATCGGCGACGTCGACGATGAGCAGCTTGCGCTTCTTCTTCTTCGGCGCCTCGGGCGGGGCCGCGGCAACGAGGGGCGCGGGCGTCGGCTCCACGGGCTTCGCCTCGGCGGCAGGCGGCACCTCGACGGGCTTCGCCTCGACCGGCGGCGCCTTCTTCTCGGGCTTGATGACGGTGGCCTTCGCTTCGACCGTCGACTTCGCTGCCGCCTTCTTCTTCGCCTCGGCTTCGACGAGCTGGTTGTAGCCGGTGATGTTCCGCACGCCGGCTTCCGAGAGCAGCTTGTACCGCCGCGTCATCTCGTCGACCGCCCACTGGAGCGCGACCGCCGCCTTGCGCGGGTCCGTCACCACCGGCAGCAGCAGGTGCGGAATGCCCTCGTAGATCGACAGCTCGAGCATCTTCGGGTCGACCATGATGAAGCGCACCTCTTCGGGCGTCGACTTCAGGAGGATCGACATGATCATCGCGTTGACCGACACCGACTTGCCAGAGCCCGTCGTACCGGCCATCAGCAGGTGCGGCGCCTTGGCCAGGTCGAGGATGTACGGCATGCCCTCGATGTCCTTCCCGAGGCACATGGTGAGCCGCGAGGGCGACTTCTGGAACGCGTCCTGCTCGGCGATCTCCTTGAGGAACACCATCTCGCGTTCCTTGTTGGGCACCTCGATGCCGACGACGCCCTTGCCGGGAATGGGCGCGACGATGCGCACCCGCATGGCCTCCATCGCCATCGCGAGGTCGTCTGACAGCGAGGCGATGCGGCTGATCTTCACGCCGGGCGCCGGCTTGAACTCGTACATGGTGACGACGGGGCCCGGGCGAATCTCGACCACCTCGCCTTCGATGCCGAAGTCACGCAGCTTCGAGGTGAGGCGGTCGGCGGTGACGAGGAAGGCCTCTTTATCGAGGGCCTTCTTCTCGTTCTTCTTCATGTCGAGCATGTCGAGCGGCGGCAGGTCGAAGCCGGTGCGCCCGTCGCTGAACTCGAACTGCTTCCTGGTCTCGACCTTCGTCGGCTTCGGCGGGGCCTTGGGCTCGACGATGACCGGCATGCGCGCGACCGCGGTGGCGCCGGCGGCGGTGAGCGCCGAGGTCTGACCCCCGACGGCGAGCGCCCCCGCGCCGGCCGGAGCGAGCGAGGCCCCGGCGTCCACCAGCGCGCCGGGCGGCAGCGAGGCTGACGATGGCCCGGTCTGCCCCGAGAGGGCGGCGACCTCGGCGGCAGGCAGCGGCGGGAGCGTCACCGGGAGGGGCGGCGGGCCCGCGGGCGGCTCGACGATGGTGGGCACGCGGCGCGGCGCAGCGGCCGTCGGGGGCGACGACACCAGCTCGGCAGGCTCCGGAGGCATCGACACCGGTGGCGGAGGCGGCGGCTGCGCGTTCGACAGCGGCGTGAACGTCATCGCCCAGGCGGGGTCTCCGTGGAGCGGCTGCGCGGGCGCGACGGTCTTCGCCTCGTCGAGCAGCGCCGGCGTGAGGGCCGCCACCGACTTCGCGCGCGTCTCCTTCTCGGTGAGGCGCGCCGACTTGAGGGCCTCCTTCGCCAGGCGCGCGGCCTCGCGCTCGACGGCCAGGCGCTCGCGCTCGAGCCGCAGCTTCTCCTTCTCGGCGATGGCGCGGGCGCGCGTCTCTTCCTGGTTCTTCTGCAGGCGCTCGGCCTCTTCCGCGGCGGCCTCGGCTTCCTGCGCCGCGGCCTCGAGCTCGGCGAGCTCGGCCTCCTCCTCTTCGAGCTGCGAGAGGAACGCCTCTTCTTCGGCCTTCGCCTTCTCGGCCTCGAGCTTGCGCTCCTCGAGGCGCTTCTGCTGCTCGGCCCAGGCGGTGAGCACCCATGCCTTCGCGGCGTCGAAGGCCACCAGCGACCTCTCGTACGCCCACGTGCAGAAGCGCAGGAACGCGTACTGCGTGCCGACGATGGCGGCGGTCGCCGCGATGGCGCTCACCAGCACCACCGTGCCCACCGTCGAGAAGAGCGCCGTCAGCACCCCGCCCAGCTCGCGCCCGACGAGGCCGCCCGGCGCGTGCGCCCACGACGCGTCTTCCTTGAAGAGGAGCTGCGTGAGGATGGCGCCCGACACGAGGAAGAGCACGAACGAGACGAGCTGCGGCCAGCGCTTTTTCTCGCGGTCGCCCACGAAGAGCACCCCCGCCGCGTAGAAGCCCACCATCGGCACCACCAGGGCCACGATGCCCAACAGCCCGCGAAAGGCCTCTCCGATGGCGTGGCCTACCGGGCCGATGGCGTTGCGGAAGCCCGGGCCCACGCGATCGTGCGCGTCGAAGGTCGCGATCGACAGGAACGACAGCACCGAGAACGCGAGAATGAAGACGCCCACGATGGCGCGTCGGCCCGTGTTCGACGAGCCCATCTTCTTCTCTTTCAGGGCCTTGCGTCGCGCCACGATGTCCTGCTTCGAGAGCACGGCCTTGTCCTTCGGTCGCTTCACCGTCGTCATCGCCAACACCTCTGGATCGAGATGTTGCGGAGTGTAGGGAGGGGGCCCGGCGGGGCAATTTTTCGACCGTCCGCGAGCCATTTTCCGCCCGTGACTTCGCGCGTTTGTTCCCGTGCCCGTGGGGCTGATCTACGGTGCCTGCCACGCCATGGACGTTCGTTGTCCGAAGTGCCAGTCCGAGTACGAGCTCGATGACGCGCGCGTCACCGACGATGGCGTCACCGTCAAGTGCTCGGAGTGCCAGCACGTCTTCCGCGTGAAGAAGAAGTCGTTGGTGATGACGCTGCCGGTGCGCGACGAGGTGCCGGCCGCCGCCGCCGCGGCGACGCTCCCGCCCACGGCCCAGCACCGCGAGTGGAAGGTGCGGCAGCCGAACGGGAACATCTACCTGTGCCGCGAGCTGACGACGCTCCAGAAGTGGATCGTCGAGGGCAAGGTGGGGCGCGACGACGAGATCTCGCTGACGGGCGAGAACTGGAGGCGGCTGGGCAACATCCCCGAGCTGGCGAGCTTCTTCCAGGTGGTGGAAGACGCAGCGAAGGCGCGGGCCCTCGAGGCGCTGCGAACGCCCAGTCAGCCGGGTGCGCCCGCGGTGCCGCCGCCGCCTCCACCTCCTTCGATTCCGCCCGGCGCGAAGATCACGGACACGTGGAAGGAGCCGAACTTCACGCTCCCCCCGCCGCCTCCGCCGGTGCCGTCGGCGCCGCCCCCGGCGAAGGCGAGCGACCCGTCGAAGCACCCCGCCGTGCATCCTCCCGCGGCCCCGACGCAGCCCGACCTCACGAAGGAGACCCTCAAGGGGCCGGCGTTCGCGACGCCGGTGCCGACCAGGCCCCAGAGCTCGAAGTCGTCAGGTCGGCTGTCGGCCGGCGCGACGCTCCCCGAGGACGACGCCGAGCTGGCGCGCACGGTGAAGGGTGGCAGCGGAGGGAAGTGGGTGGCCCTCATCCTCGGCGGGCTGCTCGTGGGCGGTGGCGCTGGCTACTACTTCGGCTTCTACGAGCCCGAGCAGCAGGCGAAGGCCGAGGCGACCCGGCTGGCGTCGCAGCGAGCTGCCGAAGAGGCCGCGCGGGTGAAGGCCGAAGCCGAGGCGCGCGCGAAGGCCGAGGCTGACGCCGAAGCCGCACGTCGAGCCGCCGAAGCCGCAGCCCTCGCCGATGCAGGGCCGGAAGACGCGGGCCCGGGCGATGCGGGCGTCGACGCGGGGGTGATGGACGCGGGCGCCCCAGTGGCCGCCGGAGCGCCCGCGGCCGTGGTGGCCGTCGTCGACGCGGGCGTGAAGGCTCCCGGCACGGGCGTCGCGACGGCCCCGGCTGGACGTACGTACGACTACTACATGGAGCGCGGTGACGCCCTGCGCGACGCCGAGAAGCCGAAGCAGGCGCTCTCGTTCTACGGGCAGGCCGCCGACCTCAAGCCCGATCGCGTCGAGCCGGTGGTGGGGCGCGGCTTCGCCCTCTTCGACATGGGCCAGATGCTTCAGGCCGAGGCGTCATTCGAACAGGCCCTGCGGCTCAACTCGAAGTATGGCCCGGCCATCATGGGCATGGCCGAGGTGCTCAAGGCCCAGGGCAAGAAGGCGAAGGCCGTCGAGTTCTACCAGCGCTACCTCGACGAGCACCCGACGGGAAGCGAAGCCAACGTCGCGCGCAACGCCATCGAGCGGCTCAAGTAGGCACCTCGTTCGTCATCTTCGTCGTGCGACCCCTTGCGTCAGTGCCGAGCGAGGAAACGCATCAGGTCGTTCGCGGTGAGAACGCCGACCAGCGACCCGTCGGCTTCGGCCACCGGAAGCTCGGTCACCCGATGGGCACTCATCTTCGCGGCGGCGTTGGCGAGCGGCTCGTCGGGCAGCAGAAAGGCGAGCGCGGGCTCGAGGGCTTCGTCCGTCACCGCCTCGTCCGCTGTGGGGTGACGCGCGCGCAGCGCCTGCGACTCTTCCTCGAGGGCGCGCAGCGACGACAGCCGCACGATGCCGATGAGCACGCCGGCGTCATCGACGACCGGTGCGCTGGAGAGGTGCTGTGACTCGAGCAGGCCGACCGCAGCGGACACGGGGAGCTCCGGGTCGAGGCACCACGAGTCAGGGCCGAGCGCTGCGTCGACGGTGATGGCCGGGCTCAGCGGCTCCTGGATCTGACAGCGCAGGGTCTCGCGCTCGGTGGAGCCCTCCACGCTCACCAACCGCTCACAGCCACTGCAGGCCTCGAGGGCCGTGACGCCCTTCAGCGGGCAATGCACTGTCCGCCGCTCGAGGCGCTCGCCGGTGTCGAGCACGACGACGCGGCGGCGCACCGGCACCAGCCACTCCTCGTCGTTGGGACGCTTCGCCGCCATGACCTGACCCCGATGCCCGGCATCCTCGCGCTCCCTGCGACCGGATGCCATGGCCCCGGTGACGGCAGGCGCAGAGCGGTCTTTCCACGAAGGCACTGGTCGCGAACGGGAACCCGCGCGCGTCGTCTCCTGCTGGTGTCGACCGACGACGGCGCTAAACAATCCCTCCATGAAGCTGACGGAACAGCAGGTGCTTCACGTCGCGAAGCTGGCCCGGCTCGCGCTGACGCCCGAGGAAGTGTCCACCTTCAAGCGGCAGCTCTCGGCGATTCTCGACGCGGTCGATGAGCTCGCCCAGGTCGATGCATCGACGGCGCCGAGGGCTCCTTCTGGGCCCGAGGGTCTGGCGCACCTGCGCGTGGACGTCGTGCACGGCGAAGTCGGCACCCAGACCGCGCTCGCGAACGCGCCACAGGTGTCGGGGTCGAGCTTCGCCATTCCGAAGGTGCTCGAGTGAAGACGCTCGCGCAGGCGGCGGCGGCGCTGGCCTCGGGGCAGACGACGAGCGAGGCGTTGACCTCCGACTGTCTCCGACGTGCGAAGGCCGACCCCTTCAAGGCCTTCCTCGCCCTCGACGAGACGAACGCTCTCGCGGCGGCGAAGGCGTCGGACACGCGGCGGCGTGAAGGACGTGCGCTCGGTGCGCTCGACGGCATTCCGGTGTCGCTCAAGGACAACATTCTCACTGAGGGCCTGGCGACGACGGCTGGCTCGCGCATGCTCGAGGGCTTTCGCCCACCGTACGACGCGACGGTGACGGCGCGCCTCAAGGCTGCGGGAGCGGTGGTGCTGGGCAAGACCAACCTCGACGAATTCGGCATGGGCTCCTCGACGGAGAACAGCGCGTTCCACGAGACGAGGAACCCGCTCGACCCGGCGCGCACGCCTGGGGGCTCGTCTGGAGGCTCGGCGGCCTCGGTCGCAGCGGGCCTCTGCTTCGGCTCGCTTGGAACCGACACGGGCGGGTCGATTCGTCAGCCCGCGGCCTTCACCGGGCTGGTGGGGCTCAAGCCGTCGTGGGGGCGTGTCTCGCGCTTCGGGGTGGTGGCCTACGCGAGCTCGCTCGACCAGGTGGGGCCGCTCGCGCACACCGTCGAAGACGCCGCGACGTTGCTCTCGGTCATCGAGGGCGTCGATGCGGCCGACGCCACCTCGTCGAGTGCGCCGAAGACGGACCTGTCCTCGCTTCGAGCCGGAGTGAAGGGGCTCCGGGTCGGGCTCCCGAAGGAGTTCTTCGTCGAGGGCATGGACCCCGAAGTGGCTTCGTCGGTGCGGGCGGCAGCGGAGACGCTGCGTTCCTTGGGCGCGACGGTCGAAGAGGTGTCGCTCCCGCACACCCGGTACGCGCTCGCGACGTACTACGTCATCGCGCCGTGCGAGGCGTCGTCGAACCTCGGCCGCTACGACGGCGTGCGCTTCGGGCATCGCACGAACGACGCGCGCTCGCTCAAGGCGCTCTACGAGAACAGCCGCGCCGAGGGCTTCGGGCCCGAGGTGAAGCGCCGCATCATGCTGGGCACCTTCGCGCTATCGGCCGGCTACGCCGACGCCTACTACCGCAAGGCCCAGCAGGTGCGCGCCCTCATCCGCCGCGACTACGAGCAGGTGTTCCAGCGCGTCGACGTGGTGCTGTCGGCGACGTCGCCGGTGCTGCCGTGGCGGCTGGGCGAAAAGCTCGACGACCCGCTGGCGATGTACCTGATGGACGTGCTGACGCTCCCGTGCAACCTCGCCGGCCTTCCCGGGCTGTCGTTGCCCTGTGGCCGCGCTTCGAATGGTCTTCCCATCGGGGCCCAGCTGCTCGGCCGGCCCTTCGACGAGGCCACCGTGCTCAAGGCTGCGTATGCGCTCGAGACGGCGCTCGGCCTGCAGTTCGCCGCGACGGGAGGCGCCTCAACCCATGCCGCGCGCTGACTACCAGGTCGTCATCGGGCTCGAGGTGCACGCGCAGTTGCTCACCACGAGCAAGCTGTTCTCGGGAGCCTCGACGTCGTTCGGAGGGGCGCCCAACGCGCACACGTCGGTGGTGTGCCTCGGGTTGCCCGGCGTGCTGCCGGTCGTGAACCGCCACGCCATCGAGCTGGCGATTCGTGCGGGGCTGGCCCTCGAGTGCCGCATCGCGAACGTCAGCGAGTGGTCGAGAAAGCACTACTTCTACCCAGACCTCCCGAAGGGCTACCAGGTGACGCAGTACGAGCACCCGCTGTGCCTCGGTGGCCGGGTGGTGTTCGACACGCCCGAGGGCGAGAAGTCGGTGCGGCTCACGCGCATTCACGTCGAAGAAGACGCGGGCAAGCTCGTGCACGAGGGCGGAGCGTCGCTCGTCGACCTGAACCGCGCCGGCACGCCGCTCATCGAGATCGTCAGTGAGCCCGAACTCCGCAGCGCCGACGACGCGGTCGAGTACCTCAAGGCGCTCCGGGACGTGCTGGTGTGGGTCGGCGTCAACGACGGCAACCTCGAAGAGGGCAGCTTTCGCTGCGACGCCAACGTCTCGGTGATGAAGCACGGCGCGACGGCGTTCGGGACGCGCTGCGAGCTGAAGAACCTCAACTCGTTCCGTTTCATCAAGCAGGCCATCGAGGTCGAAGCCCAACGGCACGTCGAGCTGCTCGAAGCAGGTGGTGTGGTGGAGCAGGAGACGCGCCTGTTCGACCCGCAGCGCGGCGAGACGCGCTCGATGCGCTCGAAAGAAGACGCCCACGACTACCGGTACTTCCCCGAGCCTGACCTGCCGGCGCTCGTGCTGGGCGCAGCTGACGTCGAGGCCGTTCGCAGGGCCCTGCCGGAGCTGCCGCGCGCTCGCCGCGCCCGGTACGTGGGTGCGCTGGGGCTGTCGGCGTACGACGCGCAGGTGCTCACCGCCGACCGCGCGTTCTCGGACTTCTTCGAGCGCTGCGTGGCCGAGGCGGGCGAGGCCAAGCCCGTGGCCAACTGGTTCATGGGGGAGCTGTCTCGGCTCCTCAACGAGTCGAAGTCGACGGTGGCGCAGGTGAAGTTCAGCCCGGCCCAGCTCGCGGCCCTGCTCCGCGCGGTGAAGGACGGCGTCGTCTCGGGCCCCGGCGCGAAAGAGGTCTTCGCCGAGCTGTTCGCCACCGGGAAAGACGTGCAGGTCATCATCGACGAGAAGGGCCTCGCGCAGGTGAACGACGACGGGCCGCTGCTGTCGGCCATCGACCAGGCGCTCGCCGAGAGCCCGAAGAACGTCGAGAGCTACCGCGGCGGCAACACGAAGATCGTCGGCTACTTCGTGGGCCAGGTGATGAAGAAGCTCGGCGGCAAGGGCAACCCCAAGCGCATCAACGAGCTGCTCGTCGAGAAGCTGAAGTAGCCGTCAGTCCCACCCGCCGCGCCGGTTCTGCTTCTTGGTCGAGGTGTGCCGCTTGCCTTCGAGCCGGCGGCGCTTGGCGCCTTTGCCGGGTTTGGTGGCGATGCGAGGCGCGTCGACGTGGGCCTTCTTCGTCAGCACGGCACGGAGCCGTTCCAGCGCCACGCCGCGGTTCTGCAGCTGGCTGCGCCGCTCAGTGGCGGTGATGACGAGGCCCGTCGGCCGATGCGTCAAGCGCACCCCGGTCTCGGTCTTGTTCCGGTGCTGGCCGCCGGGGCCCGAGGCGATGAAGAAGGCCTCGTCACACTCGGCCATGAGCGCCTCATCAGGGAGCGCGGCGGCGCGCGCGTAGTCGTGGGGAGTTGGCATGGGCCCTCGTCGCAGGGACACGAGCGTAGCTGACGACCCACCGGCGCCTGCACCGACTTCGTCGACGGTTACCTCGGTTCGACGACGATGAGCTCGGTCGGGTCCGGCGTGTGCTCGTCGCGGCCGCGGCCGAAGGGCAGGTTGTTGTCGTTGATGATGGCGACCCGGCCGTTCGGAAGCACGGCCACGCCCTCGATGGTCCAGAACGGGAAGGTGAAGGTGCCCCCATCGGGCAGCTCGAGGTCGAGCAGGTCAGCCGCGGTGTGCTTCGTCACGACGCCACCCTCGCGCGACGGGAGCGTGAAGTGTACGAGTCGTTTGAAGCCATCGGTTCGGCGTTCGGTGTCGTCGCGCTCCAGCGCGTAGCCGGTGCGCTCGTCGAGGAAGGTGAGGTCGCCCACGGCTGTCGCGCGCGGCTCGAGCGGGTAACGGAAGGCGATGCCCGCCCACTGCTTCGTGGCGAGGTCGAACCGAAACGCGAGGCAGTCGCCCTCTCCGGCCAGCGGCTTCTCGAGCATCGCGATGAGGTGTCTGCCGTCGGCGGTGAGCGCGAGGTTCTCGAAGCCGGCGCTGCGTCCCACCCGGGGCAGAACGTCCGTCGCCTTCCACGGCAACCCGGCGCGCGTCTCGTCCTTCAGGTCGATGGAGCGGTCTCCGATGAGCGCGACCGTCTGGAGCAACGGTGCCTCCTCGTGCGCCACCGTCAGCGCCCGCCAGTCGAACGATTGGAGCGTCACCCGGGCGCCGGCGTCGGCAGCGAGGACCCTGCGAATGACGAGGCGGGCGAGCGGCTCAGGGGCATCGGCTGGCAGCCCGGTTCCATGCACCTTCGTTTCGACGTTGAGCGGCGCTGGCAGTCGCAGCGCGTCGTCGAGTGACATGACGCGATGGCTGCCGCCGTCCAGGCGTTGCAGAGGGTACGCCGGCAGTCGCCCGTCACAGTCGGTGCGCACGAGCTGGGCGAGCGGCGTGGCAGCGATGAACCCTGCGTCGCCCTTCGTGCGCGGGCACTTGGGCGGCGCGAGCCGCGGGTCGTGCCAGACGATGGCGTCTCCGTCGGCGGTGGCCGAGAGGTCGAGCTCGAGCACGGTCGCGCCCGCGGCGAGGCCGGCCTTGAACGCCGCGGGCGTATTCTCCGGAGCCAGCCCCCGCGCGCCCCGGTGGCCCTGCACGACGAGCCCCGCATCGAGGAAGCCACCCGCGAGGTCCGGACGGTCGGTGATGACGCCGTCGATGCCCCAGGCCAGCAACGTGTCGAGGCGCTGGGGCTCGTTCACCGTCCAGGGAATGACGACGAAGCCAGCCTGGTGGAGCGCCTTCACCTGCGCCGCGTCGACGAGCAGTCGATGGTCGGGCGAGACGATGGGGGCCCGTGCGCCGTGAGCCACCGCGTGGGCACGCAGGGCCTCCATCGAGCGAAGGAGCAGGGCGCCCATCCGCCGCGGCGAGTCGGGACCCAGCAGCACACCGCCGTCGTGGACGAGCGGGAAGGGCGGCTCGAGCACCCGCCCACTCGCGTCGAGATGCACGAGGAAGGGGCCATGCTCGTCGCCCACCCAGAAGGTGCCGTCGGGCGCACGCACCAGCGATTCGGGGTCGAGGTCGGCGCCGGTCAGCACACGCTCGGTCGTGAAGTGGTTCCGAATCGGCCAGTCGAGGTGCCGGTCAGGGTCGGAGAGCACGAAGGCCTCGGTCGCCGACAGGGCACCCGAGGTGAAGTCCGCCTTCACACGGTACGCGCGCAGCTCGAAGTCCGACGAGGTCTCGGGCGTGCCGTAGCCGTTGTCGGCAACGGCGAGGAACCCATCGCCTTCGACCTGAAGCGACGACAAGCCCTGCACGGGCTGCGACGGAAATGGCCCGCCGCGCTCGATGAAGCGGCCGCTCGGGGGCCCACCACCAAAGGTCGAGGCGGCGAGCTGGGCGTGCTGAACCACCCGAGCCCGTGTCGGCGCCGCCCGAGTCGGTCCGAGCGTCGCAGGGCGGCATCCGGCGGAAGAGAGGCCGACGGCCAGCGTCACCAGCGACGGCAGCCAGACGTCACTCGAGTCGTGCGATGGTCTCGCCATGCGCCGCACCATGGTGTTGCGAAGTGACGTGAGCCAGCGCTTCGACATCGAGCTGCATGACGGGCGGGTCATTGAGACGAGATATCGCAAAGGGGTGCCGCGGCCGTACGTGAAGGAGCACGCCTCGCCCGCCGCAGCCGAGCAGGCCTTCCGGAAGCGACTGCAGACGAAGCGCGCCGAGGGCTTCGTACACGTCGCGGTCGAAGGCGAGGTGGAACCCAACGGGCTGCGGCTCGAGGCGCGCTCGGCCGGCGGCGGTGGCGGCGGCGTGCTCGACCTCTCGACTGATGGTCGGTGGCTTGCAGGCGCTGACGTCGAGCCGCAGGCGTATGGCTGCCGCGTGTGGGTGATGAACGTCGAGTCCGGCCTCGAGCGTACGGTCCTCTCGCGGGCCGCAGGGCCGCGCCAGACGTTCGTCCACGCAGCGCTCTTCGACGCGACGGCCTCGAGGCTCGTCGTGCAGCTCAACGACGAGGTGCTGCTCGTCGACCTCGAGGCTGGCACCGAGCGGCTGCTGTCGGCGTGGCGCGAGCACCAGGACAGCCGCTTCAACCCCTTCGTCGTGCGGCCGGTGATGAACGAGGCGCGCAGGCGGTGTGCAGTCCCCGGGGCGAACGATGAAGTCAGCGTCGTCGACCTCTCGACTGGCGAAGTGGTTCGTCAATTCTCGACACGCTCGGCCACGACCGAGTGCCGTGGGCTCGCGCTCTCGCCGCGCGGTGATGCGCTGGCGCTGTACGTGCCGAGCCGCGGCCTGGTGTACGGGCACGAGGACGCGCGGCACGACCCGTCGAACCGGGTCGAGGTGTACGACGTCGACACCGGCGCGCGACGAGCGTCGTTCGAGCCGCCCTCGAAGCTCGACCTCCTCGGGTTCGGTCCGCACGCCGAGGAGCTGTGGGTGACGTGGGCCTCGGCGCAGGGCCCGGTGTGCTACGACCTCGTGGACGGGCAGGAGCGGTGGCGCTTCGCCGACGAGCGCCGGCGCGATCGCCTCGACCTCGCGTTCTCGTGTGCCTGCTCGCCTGTCGGTCTGTATGCCGTCGGTCGTGACGGGCTCGAGCTGTACGACGCGCGGGGCCCCGGGCGACCCACCGGACCCCTGCCGAGGCTCCGGCTTGGACATGCGCGGGTGTCACGCGTCGTCTTCTCGAACGATGGCGTGTGGCTCGCGGCCTGGGGGAACGGGGTCGCGTGGGTCCAGCGCGCGCCGCGCCTGGAGCCCTAGAAGCTCGTCCCGAACGCCAGGCGCAGCTCGGGGAAGAAGTTCGGCCACGCGCGCACGGTGCCTCCACCCGACAGCTGGAGCGACAGGCCGAAGTGGCGCGCCAGCCACCAGGTGAACTCGAGCGCGCCCACGACGTGGAAGCCTTGAAAGGCCGAGTCGGGGAGCTCCACGCGCTTGAAGCCGGCCAGCGCCGAGAGCCGCAGCGTGAGGCCCTTGTCATGCTCGTCGCGCCAGTCTTCGAAGAGCCAGCGCAGCCCGCCGCGCGCGTACCAGCTCCGCGTCACGAAGAGCGCCGAGCCGCCGGCCTCGAGGTCGACGTACGGAATGAGGTGCACGGTGGCCGAGGCGCCCAGAAGGTCGGGCCAGCCGGTGAACGTCGATACGCGCACGGTGGCCACCAGCCGGGGACGCTCCACGTCAGCGGCGCTCAGCAGCGCGATGAGGGCGAGGAGCGGCACTACTTGATGAGGCCGATCTCACGCAGCCGCTGCTTGAGGAACTCGTCGGCCGTGATGTCGGGGAACTTCTTCGGCCGGTCCGCCGAGACGAAGCGCTCGTTGATGGCGAGCGAGCAGTCGGGGAACGGGTGCACGAAAAAGGGCATCGAGTAGCGCACGACGTCGTCGTCGGTGCTCTTCGGGTTCACCACGCGGTGGGTCGTCGACGGCACCACGCCGTTGGTGCAGCGCTGGAGCATGTCTCCGGAGTCGACGACGATCTGCCCTTTGAGCGCGTCGATGGCGATCCACTCGTTCTGGCGCGTGAGCACCTCGAGGCCCGACGAGGTGGACTCGCACAGGAGCGTGATGAGGTTGATGTCTTCGTGCTCGGCCGCGCGCACGCCGCCGGGAATGAACATGTCCTTGAGCGGCGGGTAGTGAATGATGCGCAGAATCGAGTTCCCGTCGCGCGCCATGTCCGAGAAGAACGGGCGCGGGAGCTGGAAGTAGTCGGCGAGCGCCTGCAGCATGATGGCCGCGGCACCGTCGAGCGCGCGGAAGAGGTCGAGCGTGTTGGCCTTGAAGGTGGCGAGCTCGGTGGGCCACAGGTTCGCGCCGTAGATGGAGCGCCGCTCGTGGCCGTCGGGCAGGTCGCGGCCGACGTGCCAGAACTCCTTGAGGTCGCCCACCTTGCGGTCCTTCGCGTGCTCCTGGCCAAAGGGCGTGTAGCCGCGCTGCCCGCCGCCGCCGGGCACGAAGTACTTCTTCTTCACGTCCACCGGCAGCGCGAAGAGCGCCTCGGCGTCCTTGTACGTGCGGCGAATGAGCGCGTCGTCGACGCCGTGGTTGATGATGGAGACGAAGCCGAACTCCGTCAGGCCGTCACCCCAGGCCTTGATGAAGCCGTCACGCTCGGACGGCGTGCCGTGGGTGTACTTCGAGAGATCGAGAACGGGGATGCGCTTGGACACGGCGTTGCTTGTACCGCGTGTCGCGCGGGCCACCAAAAGCACGACTGCGCGGCGTACAACCACGCTCATGGGACGACATGCGTGGGGCTGGGGCCTCGAAGAGCGCGCGATTCCACTCGATGAGGTGCGTCCGCGGGTCGAGCCCTTCTTCGGTTCCCGGGACGAGCTGAAGGGTGCGCCGCCGAGGGTGCCAGCGCCGCGGGTCGAGGTTCCTCTGGCAGTACGCGCGTTCGCGTCGGCGGCTGATGACGTCCGTGCAGCCCACGCGATGGGGAAGGCGTACCCCGACCGCATACGCGGGTTCCGCGGAGACTTCTCGACGGCGCCTGACGTGGTGGTGATGCCGCGCTCCGAGCTGGAGTTGGTGCAGGCGCTCGAGTGCGCGACGGTGGAGCAGCTGTCGGTCACCCCGTTCGGCGGCGGCTCGAGCGTGGTCGGTGGCGTCGAGCCAGTGATCGGCAAGGGCCATCGCGGCACCATGACGCTCGACCTGTCCGCCCTGGGCCAGATGCGTGAGGTCGACGCCGTCTCACGGCTGGCGCGCATCGAGGGTGGCGCGTTCGGCCCGGCACTCGAGCAGCAGCTCGGAACCCACGGGCTCACGCTCCGGCACTTTCCCCAGTCCTTCGAGTTCTCGACGCTCGGCGGATGGATCGCCACTCGCGCCGGTGGGCACTTCGCCACCGGGCCGACCCACATCGACGACCTCGTGCACTCGGTGCGGATGGTGACTCCCACGGGGCTCTTCGAGACGAAGTCGTTCCCGGCGTCGGGCGCGGGTGTCGACCCGAACCGGTTGGTGCTCGGCAGCGAAGGCATCTTTGGCGTCATCACCGAGGCGTGGATGCGCGTTCGCCCGAAGCCGACGTTTCGCGCGAGCGCGTCGGTGCACTTCGACGAGTACCGGGCGGCCGTCGACGCGGTGCGCGCGTTGTCGCAGTCGGGCCTGCAGCCGGCCAACTGCCGCCTGCTCGACCCCGCCGAGGCGATGGTGAACGGCGTGACGTTCGACGGGAGCGCCGTGCTGGTGCTCGGCTTCGAGTCGTCGACTCATTCCATGCGGGAATGGATCGACCAGGCGCTCCGAGTGACGGCCCAGTTCCAGGGGCGCTGCGAGCAGGGAGCCCAGGTGCTCGACGGCGGCGGAGAGCGTGCCGATGACGCAGGCCAGTCGTGGCGACGCTCGTTCCTCCAGGGGCCGTACCTGCAAGACGCGCTCATTCGTCTGGGGCTGGTGGCTGACACCTTCGAGACGGCGTGCACGTGGAGCCGCTTTCACGAGCTCTACGCGGGCGTGACGGGCGCGGTGATGGAGGGGCTCCAGCGGCTCTGCGGCGGTGGCGTGGTCTCGTGCCGCTTAACGCACGTGTACCCCGATGGCCCGGCGCCGTACTTCACCTTCATCGGGCCAGCGCGCGAAGGAGAGGAACTGTCGCAGTGGACCGAGCTCAAGCGCCTCGCCTCGGACGCGGTCGCCGCGCACGGAGGCACCATCACGCACCACCACGCGGTCGGGCGCACGCATCGGCCCTGGTACGAGCGGGAAGTGCCGGCGGCGTTCCGCGCGTCGATGGCGGCCGTGAAGCGTCAGCTCGACCCATCGGGGCTGCTCAACCCGGGCGTGCTTCTCGACCAGCAGCTGTGACCTTGCGACGGAGAGCAGGTGCACGCCGCGATGTCGCTGTGGAGCCGCGCACGTACTCGCTCGCCCAGGCCCGGAACGCATTCTCCCGCCTCGTCAGAGAGGTCGAACGAGGCGGCGCGGTCGGGCTGACGTGTCGGGGCAAGCAGGTGGCCGTCGTTCTGTCGCAAGCGGAGTACGCAAGGCTCCGGTCGGGCCCGTCGCGGTTCCGCGAGGCCTTCGCGGCGTTCATGGCCTCGCGTCCGACAGGCGGCTGGTTGACGGAGAAGCAGAGTCGCGCGCTGCGAGACCGGCGACCGGCCCGCCGGGTGACGGTATGGAAAGTCGATTGCCCCTGAACGCCCGCCCCCGGCTCGTGTCATCGAGTTGGTGAGGTCGCACTCAACGTCGGCTTCGCTGCAAACCCGCCTGACAGGCCTCTCGCCCGGTGAGAATTCCGCGTGGCCCCTCAGTTGACGCGAACGTGACGTGTGCCCTACGCGGCGCTCCCTTCGAGTCGGGGAGGCAAAGGTTGCTTCAGCTGCGCTGCATGGTGGGAGTCGTCTTCATCGCGTCCACCGCGGTGGCGCAGACGCCCACCGGCCCCAGCGACGACCCGGCTCCAGCCGAGGCCACCACTGCGACGCCGAAGCCCGTTCCTCCGCCGACGACCAATGACGCGAAGAAGGACAAGGACTCGGACGACGACCGACCGCGCGGCTCCCAGGGCTTCGTCGAAGCACGCGGCGGCGGCGGCGAGCTCCACTTCGGCGGCTTCGACTTCGGCCTTACCTCGTTCTTCTCCTCGGGCCTCTACTTCGCGCCCGAGGCCTACACCGGCTCGCTCACCTTCTGGCTCGAGCCCTCGTGGAGCTTCGGCCGGCGCTTCCTCAAGGGCACCTGGTTCGAGCCGATGCTGCTGGCCGTGCGTTTGCCCATCGAGCTCGAGCTGGCCGGCAACGACGGGCGTTTTCGCAGCCCTGAGTTCGCATCCTCGTCACTCTTTGGCGGGCTCCCCGAGGAGGGGCTGAGCCAGGCGCCCGGCTTCGGCCTCGTCGACGGCGCCGTGCGCCGCCCGGTCATCCTCGGAGACACGTGGATCAACCTCATCCACGGGCGCCTCTTCACCATTCCGAAGGTTGGCATCTCGGTGGCGTCGAGCCTTCGCTGGGCGCTCCCGACGTCGGTGGCGAGCCGCAACACCGGCTTCGTCAGCTCGCTCTCCATCGGCTTCATCGCCGACAAGACGTTCGGGCCGCTCCACCTCACGTACGTCTTCCGCCCCGCGAAGTACTTCTACGAGCGCACCACCAGCGCCATTCGCGGCACCCAGGACACCGTCGTCGTCAACGGCCGCACCGAAGAGACGTGGCGCCCGCCCTCGACCGGCGTCGCCAACCCGAACTTCGGCTTCATCAACGGCCTGTCGGCGTCGGTCGAGCTGCCGAAGGGCTTCTCGTTGTCAGCGTCGTACTTCCTCTTCAACATCATGCCGTTCGCCAACGGCCCGTGCGTGGTGCCGGGCGTGCCGCAGGCCACGTGCGCCGAGCAGCCGCGCTTCGGCGGTTCGAACTGGCGAAACGACCACTGGTTCCTCGCCTCCGTCGACTGGTCGCGTGGGCCGGTGAGCCTGTCGCTGGGCCTGTCGACCTACCGCCCCATCACCGAGACCAACGGCCTGGTGTCGCAGCCGTTCCTCGAGCTCAACCGCTCCAACGCCTCCACCGTCTACCTGTCGTTCTCGACGAGCGCCGAACAGCTCGTCGATGCTTTCTCCGAGGAGAAGAAATGAAGCGCGCCTTGTGGGTCCTCATCCTCGCCGCCGCCTGCGGTGAGCCGATTCAGCCGCGCAGCACCGTGCAGCAGAACGCCATCGCGAAGAGCGACTTCGACGGCGTCTGGTACTTCCGCCAGACCGTCGTGGGCGTGCCGTTCTCGGCCGGCTTCACCTTCCCCGGTGAGCAGGGCGAGAACGAGATGGAGAAGATCGTCTGGGACATTCAAGAGAACGTCCTCGTCGCCCGCCGCGCCTACGAGTACGTGCGCGGCACCGAGAAGGGCAACCCGGCCTACGCCGCTGGCGCCGACCGCCGCTACCAGGGCGCGCCCGTGGCCGCGTTCCGCATCACCAGCCACTTCGACATCATCCGCGAATACAACGCGTCGACCGGCGAGGAGTTCGACAAGCTCATTGAGAGCCAGGAGCGCAAGTGGTTCGAGCGGAAGTTCCTTCGCGTCGACTGGTCGAAGAACGAGGTCACCAACTTCAACTTCCTCGCCGACTGGTCCTCGCCCTCGATTCAGCCCATCAAGCAGGACCCGGCGGCGTACTCGGTGAGCGACCCGAACGACCCCGACGCCTTCCGCATCGAACGCACCGGTGAGGAGCAGGCGAGCTACCTCGAAGTGACGCAGAAGCTCGTCGCGAGCCCCGAGACGGTCACCTTCGAAGACGGCACGTCGTGGCCGCTGTGCTGGCTCGAGTACTCGACCACCGACTGCGCGAGCCAGGAGATCCGCGTGCGCAACGCGTTCCTGCGCGTCACCCCACGCGACTATGAGCCGCGCGTCTACGACGACAAGGACATGGAGCGCTTCGGCTACTTCTCCACCGAGCGCCGCTCGTACAACCGGCAGTACGGCCTCACCGAGTCGGGGCGCGACCGCTTCATCAACCGCCACAACCAGTGGTGGCGCTCGCTGACGAATCGCCCGTGTCAGCTCGACGTGCACTGCGGGCCAGCGGCTCCAGGCCAGCGCTGCGTGACGGAGCTGCCCGACGCGAAGGTCGAGGCCGACGGCAAGGTGACCGGCGTGTGCTCGTTGCCATACGCCGTGCGCAACCGCGCCAACCCGGACGATCCCAACAGCCTCGACCTCGGGCCCCGGCCCATCGTGTATTTCCTGAACCAGGGCTTCCCTGAAGACCTCAAGGGCGCGGCGAAGGAGCTCGAGCGCCAGTACGACGTCATCTTCCGCGACATCGTCGAGAAGCTGCAGGGCCGCCCCGCCGTCGGTCAGGCCTTCGTGGTGTGCGTGAACAACCCGGTGCGTGAGGGTGACCCCGCTGTGTGTGGGCAGCCCGGCACCACCGTGCGCATCGGCGACATCCGCTTCAACGTCCTGTACTGGGTCGACGAGCCGGTGTCGGCGGGGCTGCTCGGCTACGGGCCCAACTCGAACGACGCCGAGACCGGTGAGACCGTCGCCAGCTCGGCCTTCGTCTACGGCGCGCAGATCGACACCTACGCGGCGATGGGGCGCGACCTGGTGCGGCTCCTCAACGGCGAGCTGCAGCCCGACCAGTTCATTCGTGGCGTCAACGTGCGCGACTGGGTGGCGAGCGAGCCGTTCGGCGTCAAGAGCCGCTCGTTCAGCCAGCGCGAGGTCGACGCCATGGCCGACGCGATGGACGTGTCGTGGACGAAGGGTTTGCCGAAGACGCCGAGGCTGCAGAAGGGCTCGGCGAAGCAGCTCAAGGAGCGCTTCCTCGCCCGCACGCAGGCCCTCGCCGGCTCGCAGGCGCTCGGCGGGCAGAAAGGCCTCGCGTGGCAACGGCTCGCGAAGGTGAAGGGCTCTGACGTCGCGCGCCGGCTGATGACGCCCGAGGTGATGATGGCGCACGGGCTCGACCCGCGCGCGCCGGTGACGACCGAGCTGGCGTCGAAGCTCAACCCCGCCAACCGCTACACCGCCGCGCACCACGAGCTGAAGCAACAGCAGCGCCGCCGCCTGGGCGCGCACGCGGTCGACCTCGCCAACGCCTCGCTCAACGACGCCATCCTCGGGTTCGCGCTCGGCCAGAAGGGCGTCGACCCACAGGTGGTGTGGAAGCGCATTCGCGAGCAGGTCTTCCTCTCGACCGCGCTCCACGAGGTCGGCCACACCGTCGGCCTGCGGCACAACTTCGCCGGCTCGTACGACCCGATGAACTACCCGAAGACGTACTGGGACCTGCGCACCAACAACGGCACCAGGACGCCGCGCCCGCGCTACCTCGACCCCGAGAGCGACGCGGAGCTGAAGGGGATCACCGCGCCGAGCGGGCTCAAGGCCGGCATCGCGGAGTTCATGCAGTCGTCCATCATGGACTACGGGGCGAACTTCAACTCCGACATCCAGGGGCTGGGGAAGTACGACCGCGCCGCGCTCAAGTTCGGCTACGGCAGCCTCGTCGAGGTGTTCGAGACGACGCGTGACACCTACCTGCTTGGCGGCGTGCAGGCGGTCAACGCGTACGGCGACGCGCTGCCGTTCCTCATCACCTGTGATGGCAACGACTACACCTCGTTGCACTACACGAAGCTGCCGCAGGTGGTGGACCTCGAGCGCCGCGCCGACGTGAGCTTCTCCGAGGTGCGCCGCAAAGAGCTCGCCCGCCAGTGCACGTACCCCGACCTCGTCGAGGTCGACGCGCGCGACCGCCTCCTGGTGCCGTACAAGTTCTGCTCCGACGAGTTCGAGGGCGCCTCCACCGGCTGCGAGGCGTTCGACCGCGGCGCCGACGTGTTCGAGGTGGCCGAGGCGAAGATGAACGACTACCGCTCGTATTACTTCTTCGACGCCTTCCGCCGTGACCAGCTCGCCTTCGACCCGTGGTCGGCGATGGACCGCGCGTACTGGCGCTACTTCGACTCGTTGCGCACCATGACGCAGTTCTACGTGCTCAACCGCGGCGCGTACGCCGACTTCATTCCCGACGAGCCGAACAACCCCGACAGCTTCTGGCGCTCGCCCGACAAGTGGGGCCCATACACGGTCGCGGTGACGAAGAGCTTCGACTTCTTCGGCGACGTGCTGATGACGCCCGAGCCCGGGCCGTACGACCTCGTCACCCAGGCCGACGGCCGCGACGTGTACGTGATGGACGAGTTCTGGGAGCGCCCCGCGTTCCGCCTGCCCATCGGTGAAGGCCGCTACTTCGAGACGAGCTGGGAATACGACTCAGGGTACTTCTGGTACGAGCGCATCAGCCACGTCGGGAGCTTCAACGACAAGGTGAGCGCCATCTCGCTCCTCGTCGACCCCGAGACGTACTTCCTCGGAAAGGACGTCGCCGCCGACTCGCGCCAGTACGCCATCAGCTACTGGAACCTCTTCCCCCGCCAGATGCTCGACCTCTTCGGCGCGGCGATGACCGACCGCTTCGACCGCATCGGGCCCATCTACGACGGTACGAAGTTCGTCCGCCGGCCCATCTCGGGCACCGTCACCATTCCGCCCATGGGCCAGGCGCCCGTCGACCCGAAGCTCGGCTTCACCCTCCAGCTGTGGCTGACGGTGCTCGGCAACGCGCTCATCCCCGCGACGTACGACCAGACGTTCTCGAACTCGTCGCGGCTGTGGCTGGCGGGCAACGGCCAGGCCATCACCACCACGCTGCCGACGGTGACGTTCGAAGATCCGCTCAGCGGCAAGACGTTCGTCGCCATCAGCTACCGGCAGGGCATTCTCGAGACGGGCATCGCGGCGCGCATGATCTCCCGCGCGAACGAGCTCAAGAGCCGCATCGACCCGATGGACCCGGCGACGACGGAAGCGATGAAGCAGTACGTCGAGCTGCTCGAGTCACAGCGCGCGGTGTCCGAGGTGTACGGCGGCGGGGTGTACTGAGCGGTCCGTCACGGCCGAACGATCAGCACGTCGTTCGTCGCGTTCGCCAGCACCCACTCGGCCACCGAGCCGATGAGGAAGCGGGCCACCGCGCCGCGGCCGTGCGTGCCGAGCACCGTCACGTCGGCGTCGAGCGCCTGCGCCTCCTCCACTACCAGCGTGCGGGCGTCGCCGCTCTTCACCACCGCGTGAAAGTCGATGCCGGGCAGCTTCTTCAGCATCGCCTTGAGCGCCTTCTCGCCGTCCTTCTCGAACTTCTTGCGCAGCGCGATGCGCTGGTCGGCCGAGACGGACACGAAGTCTTCGTACGGAATCGGCGAGGCGTGGAACACCGTCACCCGCTTCGTGGCCGGGTCGAGCACCCGCAGGCCTTCCCGTGCCACCGTCAGCGCCGCGTGCGTCGGGTCGAGCGCGAAGAGCGGCCGTTCGTACGGGCCCGTCGCCTTGAGCCGCGCGAGCAGCACCGGGTGCTCTGTCTGTCGCAGCACCTTCGTCACCGTCGAGCCGAGGAAGAGATCGACCACGCCGCGCCGCCCGTGCCGGCCGATGCAGATGACGTCAGCCTCGACGGTGTTCGCGCGCTTCATGATGTGGTGGGCCGCGCTGCCCTCGACGACGTCGCCGACGAACTGCGCGGGCGCGAGCTGCCGCTCCACCGCGAGCGTGCGCACCTGGGCGAGGTGCTTCTCGAGGCTGCGCTCCGCGTCGGCGAGGGCCTCGGTGCGCAGCCGCCCGGGAATGCCCTCGGGCAACACGTGCAGCAGCGTCACCTTGGCCTTCGGTGCCAGCGGCAGGTGCAGCGCGCGTTCGAGCGCCACCTGGGCGCCGGCTGAGAAGTCGGTCGGCACGAGGACGGACGAGAGCAGCTTCGCCATGTGGAACGGTCTCCCCGGAAAAAGACGGCAGGAGTGTGCCCGCGGACGCACCGCGGCCGTCAGTGAAAAATGCGTGGAGTCCCTCCGATTTCGTGAAGCCAGGTGGGCAGGTTGGACACCCCGGCCCCCGGGGATAAGGTGCCCCGCGGCTTCATCGTCCGGCGTGGCCGCGCGCCGGTGTTCGTCTCCCCGTCCTCCATGTCGCTCCGTGCGTGGTCCCTGGTGGTGTTCGCGGCTCTCGGTGGGCCCTCGTGCCTCCAGCCGGTGCGTGAGCCCGATTGCCTGCTCGACGGAACCTGCGAGTGCAAGCGCAAGTCCGACTGCTCCGTCGACCGTGACTGCATCGGAGGCTTCTGTCGCGCCATCCCCGACGCGGGCCTGCCCGGCGCCCTCGGCTGGCCCTGCGCCATCGACGCCGACTGCCGCTTCGGGCCCTGTCTTCCCAACGGCCCCGGCAACGGGCGCGTGTGCTCCGCGGCGTGCGGCGTCGACGGCGGCTTCACCTGCGAGCGCGGGTGGGACTGCAAACAATCGCTGACCCCCGCCGGCTTCATCTGCGTGCCGCCCTACAAGGCCCTCTGCAACCCCTGCACGACGGACCAGGACTGCAACGCCGCCGGCGACCGCTGCCTCGACCTCAACGGTGAGCGCGTGTGCGGCCAGGACTGCTCGGCCGTGGCCTGCCGCGCGGGGTACTCGTGCCGCGCCATCGCCGTCGATGGAGGCCTCGCCCGCCAGTGCGTCCCCGACACCGGCACCTGCCGCTGTGCACCCAACAACGTCGGCCTCGAGCGCTCGTGCTCGACGTCGGCCTCACTCGGAAGGTGCTTCGGCGTCGAGACGTGCCAGGTCGACGCGCGCTTCTCGGCCTGTGACGCTCCGCTGGCCTCGCCCGAGGTGTGTGACGGCCTCGACAACGACTGCAATGGCCTCACCGACTCCGCCGACCCCGGGCTCGACACGTCGACCGTCATGGGGTTCCCCGATTGCCGCAAGGGCGTGAGCTGCACCGGCAAGTGGTCCTGCGGTTCGCGCGGCCCCGACGCTGGCTTCGCCTTCTTGTGCAGCGCGCCCGACCCGGTCGAAGAGCGCTGCAACGGCGTCGACGACGACTGCAACGGCACCATCGACGACGGGCTGCGCGACGCGCTGGGCCGCTACGCCAGCGCGCGGGCCTGCGGCGGCTGTAACACCGACTGTTACACCGTTCTCCAGGGCGTCGACGCCGATGGAGGCCCCGGCGCTGCCGCGTGTGTCGACCGCGCAGGGCAGCTCACGTGCGTCCCGCGGCGCTGCGCGCGGGGCTTCTACCTCTTCCCCAACCCGACCGACCCGGCACGCTGCGAGCCCGTCACCGAGACGCAGTGCGCGCCGTGCACCTCGAACGCCGACTGCCGCGTGCCCGGCGACGTCTGCGCCACCGTCGGCAACGACCAGGGCCGCGCGTGTCAGCAATCGTGTGCGCCGACGAGCCCCCGCCCTGGCTGCACCGGCCGCGTCGGCACGCAGGACTGCTGCCCCACCGGGAGCACCTGCCAGGCGCAGGGCGGCGGCCTCGTGTGCGTGCCCACCACCGCGTCGTGCGAGTGCGCCACCTCGCGCGCGGGCTTCTCGCGCAGCTGCTT
Organism: Myxococcaceae bacterium; assembly: GCA_033763395.1. GTDB lineage: Bacteria > Myxococcota > Myxococcia > Myxococcales > Myxococcaceae > Xiheimicrobium. The sequence goes on along the minus strand of JANRKQ010000035.1, from coordinate 606 downwards.
CCTCTCGTCGGGCATGGCCACCTGCGTGGGCCGCCAGACGTGCGAGGCGAGCGGGAGCTACTCGGTGTGCGACACCTCGATGACGACGGTCGAGCTCTGCGACGGCGCCGACAACGACTGTGATGGCCTCATCGACGACGGCTTCATCAACACCCGCGACGCCGGCACCTATGACGCCGACGAGCACTGCGGGAACTGCCAGACGAACTGCCGCGCGCGCTGGAGCCCCACCATTCAACACGCCATCGGCGGCTGCCGGCCGGGCGGAGACGCAGGCGTCGGCTGCACCATCGTGGCGTGCACCACCGAGCCCGTCGTGGGGGCCTCCAGCGCCTGCCGGACGGATGCGGACTGCCAGGGCGGAACGGTGTGCGACACGACGTACCGGCTCTGCGTGCGGCCCTGCAGCCTCGGGTGTCCCGGCGGTTCGGCCTGCGTCTCGGGGCTCTGTGCGCCGACCTGCGCCTCCGACGCGCAATGCCGGGCGGGTGGAAACGCGCAGGCTTCGTGTCAGTCCTTCGACGCGGGCGTGCGCGCCTGCGCGACGGTGGCCCAGTTCAACGACGTCGACCGCGAAGAGACGAACGGCTGCGAGTGCCCGCGCGT
>JANRKQ010000034.1:0-40822 GCA_033763395.1 Myxococcaceae bacterium | reverse complement strand
GCCCCGTGGCGGGCGCGAGGCACGGCACAAGCTGGCCAGAAACCGAACCGTCGCGCGTGGGAGCGTGACGTCGACGCTCACGCCGTCGGCTGGGCTTCCGCCGCAACCGACTCGTTCGCCTGACGGCGCTTGTTGAAGTCGAACAGGCTGGTGAGGCCCACGTAGAGGTACCCGAAGCAGAACAGCACCAGGTACGGCATCGACGTGTAGATGTCGCGCGAGGCCGCGTACCAGATGGAGCCCGCGAAGTAGGCCGCGAAGGCCAGCTCGACGAAGGGCACCCACGTGCGCCGGCCCTTGTAGGCCTTCTTCACCTTCTGCACCTTGTTGCCCTCGCTGCCCGTCTTCGGCGTGCGGGCGAACTCGCTCTCCTGGTGCAGCAGCGCTTCGATGACGGCGCGCGACTGGTTGATGGACAGGCCGATGCCGAGGCTCATCAGGAACGGGAGGTACTTGATGCGGTCCCACCAGCCCAGGCCCAGCTCCCGCACCGTGGCGATGTAGAAGAAGCTCACCGACGCGGTCGCCGCGAGGAACACCGGCAGGTCGAGGAAGAGCGTCTGGTACATGCCGTGCTGGAAGCGCACGAACATCGACATCGGCATCATCACCGCCAGCAGCACCATCAGCGGGTAGGCGATGTTGTTCGACAGGTGGAAGAACGCCTCACGCTTGACGTGGAACGGCAGGTCGCTGGTGAGGATGGTGGGCAGCAGCTTTCGCGCCGTCTGAATCGAGCCCTTCGCCCAGCGGTGCTGCTGGGACTTGAAGGCGTTCATGTCGACCGGCACCTCGGCCGGCGAGATGATGTCCGGCAGGAAGGTGAACTGCCAGCCCTTGAGCTGCGCGCGGTACGACAGGTCGAGGTCTTCGGTCAGCGTGTCGTGCTGCCAGCCGCCCGCGTCGATGATGGTGGCCCTGCGCCACACGCCCGCGGTGCCGTTGAAGTTGAAGAAGCAGCCCGAGCGGTTGCGCGCGGTGTGCTCGATGATGAAGTGCCCGTCGAGGAGAATGCTCTGCGCCTGCGTCAGCAGCGAGAACTCGCGGTTGAGGTGGCCCCAGCGCACCTGCACCATGCCCACCTTGTCGTCGGCGAAGAAGGGCACCGTGCGCTCGAGGAACTCCGGGCCCGGCACGAAGTCGGCGTCGAAGACCGCGACGAACTCACCCTTGGCCAGGTGCAGCCCGTTCTCGAGCGCGCCGGCCTTGAAGCCCTGGCGGTTCGTGCGGTGCACGTAGACGATGTCGATGCCCTGCGCCTTCCACTTCTCGACCACTGCCTTCGCCAGGCCCGTCGTCTCGTCGGTCGAGTCGTCGAGCACCTGCACCTCGAAGCGGTCGCGCGGGTAGCGGATCTGACAGACGGCATCGACGAGCCGCTGCACCACGTACATCTCGTTGAAGATGGGCAGCTGCACCGTCACGCGGGGCCACTCGGTGAGCGGCGCCGTGGGCGTCGGTAACTGAAACTTGTGTCGGTAGTACAGGTACGCCATCCGGTAGCGGTGCGACCCATAGGTCGACAACACGGCCAGCACGCCGAAGTACACGCACAGGAACAGAATCTCGGCGACGCTCATCTCGGCCAGAACCTCGCAACCGCCCGGAATTCCAACGAAACCCCTCCCGGGTCCAAGGGCGGCTCGTTCTAGGGAGGTTGGAACGCCGTGTCAAAGTGATCCGTCACGGGCCTGCATCACGCCAAAGGGAGCGCGCGGCGTCGAGCTGACGGGCGGGGTCTGGAAACCCGGCGTCGCGCCAGGCCGGCGCCATCGCCTCGGCGCGCGCGACGACGTCGAGGTCGAGCCGGACCCGCAGCTTCTCGAGACACACGGGGCAGGGCTCGAGCGGCGTCGCGTCGGCCTCTTCGAGCGAGTTGCTCCCATTCATCACGCACTCGAAGGCAACGCAGTGCGCGAGGCCCAGCATGTGGCCGAGCTCATGCGCGCCGGTCGCCACGGTGCGGGACAGCGCGAGCGCCGAGTCGGCCTGCCCCAGCCGCGCGAGGCTGGTGACGCCGACGCGCGCATCGGGCCGGGCCTCGCCGAAGACGAAGTTCCACTCCGGGTCCGGGTAGAGGTCGACGGCGGTGAACGCCATCACCGCGATGGCATCGTCGGGGCGGCGCGCCTGGACCGCGTCGAGAATGGGCGTGGTCTGCCACTGCGGTCCGTTCGCGCGGGGGCGGCGGAAGGCGGGGCTGACGGCCGACTCCGGGAGCGGCTCGAGCCACTCGACGGGCCGTTGGAACCACGTCGCGAGCAGCTCGCGCGTGCGCTCCAGCAGACGGCGCTCGGCCTCGGACAGCGGCCCGATGGTGGCGAGGTAGAACGCGCGGCCCTTCGGCCAGCCCGCGGGCGGCCGCTCGGCCTGGAGGTCGGCCACAAGCTGACCCGGCTCCGGGTGACGGTCGAGCCAGTCACCCGGGCGTGGAGCGGCCTTCGGCGTCGCGAGCGGCTTGAGGCACTCGAGCGTGGGGCTGAGGTGCTCCTCGCGGTGGGGCTGGCCCCCGGCCCACGCGCCCGGCGGAGACGGTCTCTCGGCGTCGGGGCTCAAGGCCACCCGAGGCGAGGTCGGCCGCTGGGCTGCCGGTCGCGACAAGACGGGCACGGCGACGACCGCCACCACCGCGAGCGCCACCGCCGCGATGATCAGCCGGGGCCCCACACCGCGCGCCGATGTCCGCTCGTCGTCCATGCCCTTTGGCGGGTGCTCGCCTGCGCTGGTTGGAGCGGCCACCGCCCACCCCGCGTGGTCTCGTGCGTCTGGATTTCTGGGTCAGCGGCTCAGGTTCGGGGTGACGGCGAGTGCGTAGGTGTTGGCGATCATCAGCGCCTTCTGCAGCTCGCGCTCGTCGGCGACAGAGCCCTCGAGAATGATTTTTCCCCCGTACGACACGGCGCGGGCGTTGATCAGCCCCTGCTTGCGGAAAGCAGCCGAGATGTTCTCGGCGACGGCGGGCATCACGCGCGGGTCGACGGTCGCGAGGACGCGCACGTTCGCGTCGTTGCCGACGAGCTGGTTGAGGCGGCGCAGCTCGTCCATCGAGTCGAGCTTGCCGTCGATGACGATGACGCCGTTGAAGGTCTCGACGCGCAGGCCGGGATTGACGAGCTCCTTCACCATGCGGCCGAGCTCCGAGCTCCGGCCGTCGTCGACGACGATGGTGCGCGTCTGCATGCCGTTCGTGGTCCACAGCGTGAGCGAGGTGCGGCCGATGCCGTTGCCGGTCACCAGGAGCTCGCCCTTGCCCGTGGGGCGGACGTCGGCGACCGACTCCTGCCCGACCGCGACCCGGGTGACGCCCGGCACCTTCAGCACCGTCTGCGTTCCCGGCGAGAGGCGAATGGGCTCGGCTCCGGCGAGGGCGATGGTCAGCAGGGCGGTCGTGAGCATGAAGGCATCGTAGGGGTGTGAGGTGGGACGACTTCAAGTGGGGGGATGCACCCGGGCCCAGGACCGTGCGGCCAACGCCGTGCGGGACCTCCCCGGCTGGCGGCGGCCTGCCCGTTCGCGGCTCGACGGCGGGGCGCTGGCCGTTACGCTCCCGGGCATGCGACGCACCGACGTGTTTTCAGGCGAGCGGGTTCTTCAGCGCGCGGCGCTGCTGGAGCGCGCGTGGGAGCTGCCGTCGGCGAAGCGCTACGCCCCGCTCCTGTCGCAGGGCTTCAACGCCATCTGCGGCCCGACGAGCGTCGCCAACGTGCTGCGCTCGATGGGCGTCTCGACAGGGCGAAACCCCTTCCGCCGCTTCGGCCTGCGCGCGATGAGCCTCGATCAGCTCACGAGTGAGTCGCGTGAGGTGGTGCCGGCTCCTTGGACCGTGGAGAGTGTGCGCCCCGGAAGTCCCGCCGCGCTGCGCGACGACCTGCGCCGCGCCAACGACGAGGACCGGCGGCTCATCGTCAACTTCTCCCGGGCGCCGCTGTTTGGCCGCGGCGGCGGGCACCACTCGCCCATCGGTGGCTACCTCGAAGCAGACGACCTGGCCTTCGTGCTCGACGTCAACAAAGGCTTCGGCCCCTGGCTCGTGCCAACGGAAGCGCTCTTCGACGCGATGAACACGACCGCCGATTGGACCACGGGATTGACCCGGGGGCTGGCGCGCTTCTCCCGATGAGCGCTCGGTCACCCGTCCGTTGAACGCCTGAGCAGCGCGTCCCAGGGAGTGCGTCCCAGAGAGCGCGTCGCAGAGAGCGCGTCGCAGAGAGCGTCCGTCGCAGAGAGCGCGTCGCAGAGAGCGCGTCGCAGAGAGCGCGTCGCAGAGAGCGCGTCGCAGCGAGCGTCCGTCGCAGAGAGCGCCCGTCGCAGCGACGGCTGCACGACGAACCCGGGCACTTTCAACGACACGTTGGTGCCCGGCTTCTGGCGAGGGTCGGGGTGAACTCCCCCACCGCGTTGCCCCATCGGCTCAGAGCGACGCACCTTGCTCGTGAAGCTTCGGACTGACAGAACTCGACCGTCAGGCGGTCACTTTCCCCGAGCAGTTACGGAGGACGTTTTCGCCGAGCAACAGCACGCAGGTGCGAGAGCCTCGCCACTCCGGTCGGGGCCGACTACAAGCCGGCGCATGCGCGCGTTGGTCCTTCTTCTCCTCGCGGCGTGCGTCGCGGCCAGCTGTTCCCTGTTCGGCAACTACGACGTCGAGGGGCTCCCGTGCGACCTCGCGGCGCCGGTGAACCAGCAGTGCCTCCCCGACGCCGGCTACGTCTGCGTGCGCGACGGCGGCGCCGGGATCTGCGTGAAGGCGCCGTGAGCTCGTCGGAGGCCGAGGCGCGGTACTCGCTGCACCTCGAGTCGCTCGGCATCGACGCCCGCGCGCTCGCCGCCAACGCGCGCGGCACCGTCACCACCCCGTCGAAGCCCACCAGCTTGAGCCGGCTGTCGCTGCCGAAGGTGGCGGTGTCGACGCACGACACCTCCGACTTCACCACCGGCCGGCTGCTCGGCCAGGGCGGCATGGGCAAGGTGGTGCTCGCCACGCAGCGCGCGCTCGACCGCGAGGTGGCGCTCAAGTTCCTCCGTGACGGGAGCGACGACGAGGGCCGGGTCGACGAGCTGCTCCGCGAGGGCCTCGTCACCGGTCAGCTCGAGCACCCCAACATCGTGCCGGTGCACCTGTTGGCCCGCGCCGACGACGGCCAGCCGTTCTTCGTGATGAAGCGCATCGAGGGCACGCCCTGGTCGACGCTCCTGCGAGACACGCGCGCGCTGGCCGCCTTCCCCCGCGCCGGCGCGAAGGCCCCGCTCGTCTTCCACCTCGAGGTGCTGCTCGACGTGTGCGACGCCATCGCCTTCGCGCACAGCAAGGGCGTGCTGCACCGCGACCTCAAGCCCGACAACGTCATGCTGGGCGCGTTCGGAGAAGTGTACGTGCTCGATTGGGGCATCGCGGTGACGCTCGGCGAGCACCCGGCGCTGCCGAAGGTGAAGGACGTGCAGGGCCTCGCCGGCACGCCCGCGTACATGGCGCCCGAGATGGCCGCGGCCGAAGGTGGGCTGTCGGAGCGCACCGACGTCTACCTTCTGGGCGCGCTGTTGTGCGAGGTGCTCACCGGCGCCCCGCCCCACCCGGGCAAGAGCCTGGTGCAGCAGCTCACGCACGCCTTTCATGGCGAGCTCCCGGCCTTCCCGCCCGAGGCGCCGGCCGAGCTGGTCGCGCTGTGTCAGCGGGCGCTCGCCAAGAAGCCCCAGGAGCGCTTCGCCTCGGCCCGGGACCTCCACGCGGCCCTGCGCGACGCGCTGGCACGCCGTGACGCCTTCATCCTCCAGGGCGAGTCGATGCAGCGGCTGACGACGCTCGAAGCGCTCGTCGGAAGCTCCGGCGCCGACGCGGTGCTGGTGCAGCAGACGTTCTCGGAGTGCCGCTTCGGCTTCCAGCAGGCCACCAAGCGCTTCCCCGGCTTCGTCGAGGCCGAGGCGGGGCTCGAGCGCGCGCTGACGGTGATGGTGGGGTACGAGCTGGCGCAGGGCCACCTCACGGCCGCGCGGGCGCTGGCGGGGCAGTTGAAACGTCCCCGCGCCGAGCTCGTCTCGCGGCTCGACGCCGCCGAGGCCGAGGCCGCTCGCCGCGCCGCCCGGGTGGAGCAGCTCGAGACCTTCGCGAAGGACGCCGACCTCGACGCAGCGGTGCAGCAGCGGGGCGCGCTGGCGCTGGTGGTGGCCCTGGTGTGGGCGCTCATCTCGCTGGGGGTGGGCGCCCTGGTGCGGCGCGGCGCGTTCCCCTTCGCGCACCGCGAGGCGCTCGCGGCCATCACGCTCTACGCTGCGATGTCGCTCGGCATCACCGAGACGCTCAAGCGCAAGGTGACGCTCAACCGGGCGCAGCACCGCCTCCTGCGCGGCAACGTGGTGGCGCTGTCGGCCTTCGTCGGCTTCTGGGCGCTGACGTGGTGGCTCGGTGTCGCGTTCGGGCACGCGCTGGTGCTCTTCATGTTCCTGGTGTCCGCGCTGTGGTCGGCCGCCGGCGCGCTCTTCGACGTGCGTGGCCTGACGATGGGCGTCGCGTTCCTCGTCGGCTCGCTGCTCGCGGCGGCCCTGCCGGGCTGGCAGCTCGAGGTGTTCGGCCTGACGACGCTGGTGGGCTTCAGCGCGCTGGGCGTGGCGTGGCGGCGCTGGCGCGGCGGGCGGTGACGCTCGCGACGGGTGACGCGACCGTCGCCCCCTGGCGTTTCCTCGTCGTGACGCAATCGACGACGCAGCCGGCCGAGAGGACGAAGTCGTGCTTCTCGCCGCCGGGTGTACGCTGCGCCGCATGGTCGGTCGAACGATGGCGATGGTCCTCGCAGGTGGTGCCGGCACCCGGCTCGAACCCCTCACCCGCGAGCGCGCCAAGCCAGCGGTGCCCTTCGCGGGCCGCTACCGCATCATCGACTTCTGCCTGTCGAACTTCGTCAACTCGGGCATCTACAAGCTGAAGGTGCTGACGCAGTACAAGAGCGACTCGCTCAACAACCACCTCTCGCGAGCCTGGCGCATGACGGCCTTCCTCGGGCACTACTGCGAGACGGTGCCCGCGCAGATGCGCACCGGCGGCGACTGGTACAAGGGCAGCGCCGACGCCATCTACCAGAACCTCAACCTCATCACCGACGAGGCGCCCGACCACGTCTTCGTCTTCGGCGCCGACCACGTCTACGTGATGGACGTGCGGCAGATGTACGACTTCCACCTCGCGCGGGAAGCGGACTGCACGGTCGCCGTGCTGCCGGTGCCCATCGAGCAGGGCTCGGAGTTCGGCATTCTCGACGTCTCTCCCGACGGCCGGGTGAAGGCCTTCGTCGAGAAGCCGAAGAACCCGCCGCCGATGCCGGGCGACCCGACGCGCTGCCTGGCCTCGATGGGCAACTACCTCTTCCGCACCGACGCGCTCGTGAACGAGGTGGTGCAGGACGCGAAGAACGAGCAGTCGGCGCACGACTTCGGCAAGTCGATTCTGTCGTTCATGCACCAGCGCGCGAACGTCTTCGCCTACGACTTCTTCACCAACGTGGTGCCCGGGCAGGGCCAGCGGGAGCGCGGCTACTGGCGCGACGTCGGCACCCTCGACGCCTACTTCCAGAGCAACATGGACCTGGTGGCCGTCGAGCCGGTCTTCAACCTGTACAACGCCGAGTGGCCCATTCACACGGCCAACTCGACGCTGCCGCCGGCGAAGTTCGTCTTCAACGACGAGGCGACCGAGCGCGTGGGGTTCGCCACTGACTCGCTCGTCAGCGAGGGCTGCATCATCTCGGGCGGCCACGTCTCGCGCTCGGTGCTGTCGCCGCGCGTGCGGGTCAACTCGTGGGCCGAGGTCGACCAGTCCATCTTGATGGAGGGCGTGGAGATCGGCCGTCACGCCATCGTGCGCCGCGCCATCATCGACAAGAACGTCACCATTCCGCCGGGCACGAAGATCGGCCTCGACCCCGAGGAGGACAAGAAGCGCTTCGCGCTGACCGAGTCGGGGCTCGTCGTCATCCCCAAGGGCGCGCGCGTCGGCTGATCATTCGGCTTTTTCTGCCAACCGCACGTTGCAGGCAGTGGAGCATCGACACTCCACCTCGTGTGCGCCGATGTCGGAAACCTTCTGTTATTCCAACATGATGGGGCCTCGACGACGGGGCATGAACCCTGCTCTCTTGCGCCGAATGCGCCTGTCCGTCATCGCGAGCGTCTGCATGGCCCTGACCGCCTGTGAGGGCGGACTCATCGGCGGCACGGGCAGCCCGGTCATCACCAATGTCGTCGACAACCCGCAGGCCGGAGGTTCGGCCGGTGGAGCCGCCGCCATGGGCGGTGGTGCGGCCGAGCCGATGCAGCCCACCTTCCCGCCGTTTCGTCCCGGCGTGCTGCGGCCGCGCGTGATGCTGGGCACCTGGTACCGCAACACGGTGCGCGACGTGCTGGGCCCGCAGGCCGCGGCGGCCGTCACCGTCACGCCTGACCTCACCGAGGGTGGCCTCGTCACCATCGGCGCGTCGAGCAAGTCCGTCACGCCCACCGACGTCACCCGCTTCGAAGACAACGCCTTCGCCGCCGCGCAGGCCGCCCTCGCCGACGCGGGCACGCGCGCCCGGCTGATTCCCTGCACGCCGACCGGCGCCGCCGACGCGGCCTGCATGCGCACCGTCGTCACCACCACCGGCCGCCGGCTGTTCCGCCGGCCGCTCGCGCCCGACGAGGTGACGCGCTGGCAAACCATCGGCACCGCCGCCGCGCAGGGGTACTCGAGCTTCAACCGCGGCGTCGAGTTCGTGCTGGCCGGGCTGCTGCAGTCGCCGAACTTCGTCTACCTCGACGAGCGCGGCACCGCTGACGCGTCGAAGGGCTGGCAGCGCCTCTCGCCCTACGAGGTCGCCAGCCGGCTCTCGTTCTTCCTCGTGCAGTCGACGCCAGACGACGCGCTCCTCGAGGCGGCGGCCAACGGCTCGCTCGACACCGCCGACGGGCTGCGCGCCCAGGCCCAGCGGCTGCTGCGCTCGACCGAGGCCCGCGAGGCCGTCTCGTCGCTCTTCGACGAGGTGTTCGAGCTCGACTCGCTGACCTCGTCGCAGAAGTCGGACCCGGCGTTCAACCGCGACGTCGCGCAGTCGATGCGGCAGGAGCTGCGGCTCCTCTTCGCGCACGTGGCCTTCGACGCCGACCAGGACTTCCGCGACCTGCTCACCACGCGGGTGGGCTTCGTCGACCGCCGCACCGCGCCGCTGTACGGGCTCCCCGCGCCGGCGAACGGGTTTCAGCCCGTCGAGCTGCCCGCGAGCCGCCCCGGCGTGCTGACGCGCCTGGGGTACCTCACCAACAAGGCCCATGACGTCGACACCTCGCCCACCCACCGCGGCAAACTGGTGCGCCAGCGCCTGCTCTGCATGGCCGTCGCGATGGCGCCGCCCGACGTGGTGGCCCAGGTGCCGCCGCCCGACCTGAACAACCGGCGCACCTTCCGTCAGCGCCTCGAAGACCGCACCGCCCAGCCCCGCTGCCAGGGCTGCCACAGCCTGATGGACCCGTTCGGCTTCCCGTTCGAGGGCTTCGATTCGCTCGGGCGCCCGCGCACCATGGACAACGGCCTGCCCGTCGACACCACCGGCACCTACGACGCCATCTTCTCGCGCAACGAGCGCTACCAGGGCGCGCAGGACTTCACGGCGCTCCTTCGCGACGACGTGCGCTTCTCGCAGTGCATGGCCACCACCGTCTTCCGCCAGGCCACTGGCCGCTTCGAGCTCGACAGCGAGGGCCAGGTGCTGCACGACGTGCACGAGGGGTGGAAGTCGAACGGCTACAAGTTCCCCGAGCTCGTGATGGCCATCGTCGCGAGTGACGCCTTCCGCTTCGGCACGCTGGAGTGACCACCACCATGGGCTTTCGACTCTCGCGACGATTCCTCCTGCGCGGCGCCGGTGCCGCCATCGCCCTGCCGACGCTCGAGGCGATGCTGAACAGCCACGGCACCGCGTACGCGCAGGGCATGGCGTTCCCCAAGCGGTACGTCGTGTGGTTCTTCGGCAACGGCGTCATCCTCCCCCGCTGGAGGCCCGCGGCGCAGGGCCAGGGCACCGCGTGGCAGCTGTCGGAGGAGCTGCAGCCGCTGGCCGCGCACAAGGAGCAGCTCACCGTGGTGACGGGCTGCAACATTCGTATTCCGGGGCGCCGCGGCCACCACGACGGCGTCGCCGCGATGATGTCGGGCGCCGAGATCTTCCCGCTGCCCGCGGGCAACGCGCCGTACGCCTCGCGGCTCACGCAGCGCTCCCTCGACCAGAACCTGGCCGACGTCATCGGCACCCAGACGCGCTTCAAGTCGCTGCAGCTGCGCGTGTCGAAGCGCATCGTGCGCGGAGAAGGACCCACGCTGGCGTTCCTCTCGCACGCCTCGCCCACCGCGCCCCTCGAGGCCGTCGAGAACCCCGTCACGCTCTTCAACCAGCTCTTCACCGGCGTGATGCCGTCGGCGAACGACCCGCGGAACACCCTTCGCACCAGCGTGCTCGACGCCGTGCGCGACGAGACGCGCGCGCTCCAGTCGAAGCTCGGCGCCAACGACCGGGCCCGCCTCGACCAGCACCTCACCGGCATCGCCGAGCTGCGCCAGCGCATCCAGACGCTGCCCGCCCAGCCCGTCGGCGCCTGCCGCGTACCCACCGCGCCAACGCAGACGAACGCCGACGTCAGCGGCCAGGAGCAGATCGAAGCCGTCAACCGCGTCATGGGCGACCTGCTCGCCATGGCGTTCGCGTGCGACCTGACCCGCGTCGCCACCGTGCAGTTCTCGGGCTCGGTGGGCTTCCACACGTTCAACTGGCTCGGCACCGGCCCCCGCGCCTCGGAGCACTCGCTCACCCACGATCAGAACGAGCAGGGCAAGGTGCACGACTCGGTGATGTTCTCGATGCGCTGCCTGGCGCAGACGCTCACCTCGATGAAGGCCATCACCGAGGGCAGCAACACGGTGCTCGACAACTCGGCGGTGCTCGTCACCTCGGACGTGAGCGAGGGCTACACGCACTCGGGCAACGACTACCCCATCCTCGTCGCGGGTTCGGCTGGCGGCGCGCTCCGCACCAACATGCACTACCGCGCTGCGGGTGGCCGGAATACGAGCGACGTGCTGCTGGCGCTGATGCAGGCGGTCGGCGGGCCGACGTTCACGGCTGTCGGTGCAGGGACCGGGCGGAGCACCACGCCCATGCGGGAGATCATGACGAGCTGAGGTGCCGTCTCCATCGCTTCGGCAGGTCGTCCGGCGCGAGCGTCGAGGTGCGCCACCGCTCGGCCCCAGACCGCCGGTTCTGGACCGCGCAACACTTCGATCTCACTCCGGTTCAGCCGGTGCCAACGGTTCAACGCGCTCGCGGCCACTCAGCCCACCGCGATGACGGTTCTCGCGGCCAGCCTGACGGACCAGACTCGCGGCGCGCTGCCCGTGCTCGACTTCGACGCCCTGTACCACGCCCATGTCACCGCCACCTGGCGGGTGCTGCAGCGCCTCGGCGTCCCGGAGCGCCACCTCGAAGACGCGACGCAAGACACCTTCATCATCGCGCATCGCCAGCTGTCGGCCTTCCGCGGCGCCTCGAGCCTCAAGACCTGGCTCCACGGCATCGCGGTGCGCGTGGCGAAGGACTACCGCCGCCGCGAGACGCGCAAGGGTGGGTGGGAGCCGCTGTCGCCCACCCTCGAGGACACGGGCCGCTCGCCGCACGAGGCCGCCGAGGGACGCCAGGCGCTCGACGTCGCGCTCACCGTGCTCGACGGGCTCGACGAGGCGCAGCGCACCGTCTTCGTGCTGGTGGAGTTCGAAGGGCTCACCGCGCCCGAGGTGGCCGACGTGACCGAGACGAACGTGAACACCGTGTCGACCCGGCTGCGCGCCGCGCGGCAGAAGTTCAACGCGCTCGTCGAGGCGATGGGAGGTGTCCGATGACGGACGGCTTGTCGGACCGCGCCCGGGCGCTCGTGGATGCCGCGAAGCACCAGGGCGGACCGTCTGCCGCGCAGCAGGCGAAGATGGCCGCGGCGGTCGTCTCGGCGACGTCGGCGACGGCCGCGGCGTTCGGCGCCGGGGGAGCGAACGCGGTCGTCGCTTCGGCCTCGGTGACGAAGCTCGTCGCAGCCGGTGTGCTGGCCGCCCTCGTCGGCGTCGGCGGAACGGTGGTGGTGCACAGGGCCGTCGGAACTGGGCGCGCACCGCCCTCCGGCGCTTCGAGTCGGTCGATGACGGAGCCGCGACGTGCGCCGGCTCCAGCGAGCCCCGGTGACGCGCCCAGCGTTCCCCCGGCAGAGGCTCGGCCGGACTCCGTCAGCGCGGCGGGAGCGTCGGACAGCGCCCTGAATCCCCCTCGGCCGCCAGAGCCCACGGGGCGCATCGCAGCCGCTCCGTCGGCTTCGCCAGTCACCGCGCCTGGCGCGGTTCGAGGCGACGACGAGCCGCCCGCACCACGCCCCGATGCGCCCCGTGGAGCGGCTGAGCGAAGCGCGACCGCCCCCGGCGCGCTCGTGCGAGACGAGCCTCATTCGGGAAGCGCACCGAACACACCTCGCGCGGACATGGGTCAGCCTCCACGGAATCCCGACGGTCCCCTCCGTTCCGCGAGCGCGCCCGACCCGGCCCCGAAGGCGCGCGCGTCCCAGCCCGGCGTGACGCCGTCCAGCTCGACCCCGCCGATCGACCGCTCTACGAGCGCTGTGGGCTCGAACGACGGCGGCAAGACACCCGAGCGCGTGGCAGTCGCTCCAGGCGTGGCCACGAGTGTCCCACCGGCGCGCGCCGTCCCGGGCCGATCTTCGGCCACCGACAGCACGGCCGCCGAGGTCACGGCGCTCGCCACCGCCATGGAGGCCCTCGACGCGAAGGACTTCGCCCAGGCGCTCTCCATCGCGCGCACCACGCGCCGCGCCCACCCCACTGGAGCGTTGCGGCCGGAGCTGACGCTCCTCGAGATCGAAGCCCTCTGTGGGTTGTCTCGCGTCGACGAAGCCCAGGACGTGGTGGACGCCATGCCCCAGGTCGACCGCACGGCGTTGGTCCGCGAGCGGCTGCGACGCACCTGCATCTCGCTCAAGTGAAGCACCGCAACGGAGGTGGAGCCGGCCGGCCACTCACGCCTCACGAAGTCCATCGCCGGAGCCCCGCATGCGCCCCTCGTTGCGTCACGCCCTCGTGTGGTTCGGTGCGCTGAGCGCGTGCCTCGAGCCGATCGACCTCGGCTTCAACGCCCGGCGGCACGACGCCGGGACCGACGGAGGAACGAGCGGCCCCTTCGTCTGCACCATCGGCCAGGACCAGACCTGCAACGAGCTGCCGACGATGTCAGCGCTCGCAGGCGCCTGCTCGGCGAACGGGTGTGTCTGCGTCAGCGGGTTCGAGCGGGGCCCCACCGGACAGTGCCGGCCCCAGAACAGCTGCCCGACGACGCCGCAGCAGCCGGGGCAGGCGTGCGCGCTCCCGGGCCTCACTTGCGCCTTTGGGTACGCGCCCCTCGAATGTGGCGGGCGAACCGTGCGGTGCGAAGGCCAGACGTGGGTCGAGGTCGAGCACACCGACCCGCAGCCTGGCTGCGCCGCCGGGAGCTGCCGGCCCGAAGACCGACCGCTGTGCGTCTCGGGGACGCCGGGCGGCGCGTGCGGAGACGGCGCGGTGCAGGGCCTCTGCCTGGGTGGGGCCTGGCAGTGCGCGAGCGGGACGATTCCCACGACGCAGTGTGCGTGCATCGGCCTCCGCCCTGGGTGCGCGTGCACACCGTCTGGCTGGAGCTGCGCACCAGACGCTGGGTGCGCCCCGGGCACGCTCCGGTTCGAGCCCACCCAGCTGAACTTCGGCACCCGTCCCGTCGGCTGTCGCTCGACCCTGGCCTTCGCGGTGTGGAACACCTGCGGCTCCGCCCAGACGGTGAGCCTCTCGGTGTCAGGAGCCAGCACCGACTTCCAGGTCGACGGCGGGCCCCTCGTCCTCACGCCTGATGCCTCCGTCGAGGTGCCGGTCACCTTCCTCGCGCAACAGGCCGGAGCGCGAGTCGGCACCCTGAGAGGTACCACCCCGGCGGGCCTCACGTTCGTGGCGCCCGTCAGGGGTTCAGCGGTGGTGGACTTCACCGAGACGTTCACCCAGCCGCCGCAGCAGCGCGCCGACCTGCTCCTCGTCTTGTCCGACGGGCCGGGCATGGCCCAGGTGCAGGCGGGCCTCGCGGCCAGCACCAGCTCGTTCCTCCAGTACGTCCTCACGAACGGCATGGACGTGCGGCTGGGCGTGCTGCGTGGCCGGGCCGATGGCGGAGGGCTCGTCGAAGGCAGCCCGGGAGCGCCCCTGGTGGTGAGCCCCTCGACGCCCGACGCGGCCCCGCGGTGGACCGAGAAGTTCCTCCTCGGCGAGGCGTGGACCCACCCGTCGAGCTGTCTGCTGCGGGCCACCGAGCACCTCGCGCGCGACGCCGGGTGGCTCCGCTCCGACGCGCGGCTCTCGGTGGTGTGTGTGCAAGACAGCCTCGAGCAGCTCCCCACGCCAGCGAGCGGACAGGTGGCCGCGCTCCGGGCGCTGGCGCCCAGTCGTGACGTCGTCGTCTCGGCGGCGGCGCGCTTCACGCCGGAGTGCCCCGGGCCCGACGATGCCGTGCTGGCCGCGGCCGTAGCTGAAACGGATGGAGCGCGGACCGGCCTCTGCAGCCCCGATGCCGGCCTCGTCGCGAGCCTCGAGCTCGCCGTGCCGCGGCTGCGTCGAACGTGGGAGCTGTCGCTCCCTGCGTCGCCCGACGGAGGCCTCAGCGTGGCCGTCGACGGACAGACGGTGCCCGGCGTGTCCGGTGACGCCGGCATCTGGCGTTACGACGCACCGAGAAACGCCATCGTCTTCGCCCCGCTGTTCGTCCCCGAGCCGGGCCGCTCCTTCACCGTCCAGTACCGGCCCGCGTGCTCACCGTGAAGGGCCGTGCCGGGTGACGGCGACCGAGCCCGGGCCGAGCCGGCTGGCGCCGGTCAGGTTCTCGAACCCGACGGGCGCGCGAAAACCGGCTCCGGCATGTTCGATTCGTCGAGCGCGAGCGGGCCGCCAGTCTTCGGCACGCAACCAGGTTTGTCTCGACGCCTGGGCATGAGCACGCCTCCGAGCAGGGGGCCACGCCCGACGATTCACTCGAACCCGATGGCAGCGGCCACGCAGCGCCGGGTGAACGAGGGCCTCGACACCTCCGCTCGGCGCGGCTGTCAGCGCGCGGCTCTTCGTCGACACGGCCAGCAACAAAGACGCATGCGTCGACACCACGTCGGGGCATCATGCCGGCCGTGACGATGCTCGCCGCGGTGCTGGTCTTCGGAGCGCTCGACGTGCAGTGGCGTGCGCCCCCGTCGTGCCCGGCGCCCGACCTGTCGAGGCTGGCCGACTCCAACGGCCGCGCCGTGGTGCAGCTCGAAGCCGACGCCGCCTCGACGTGGAGGCTCGAGCTCACCTTCGTCGAGCCCTTCGAGGCGAGCCGGGTGCTCGAGTTGTCGTCCTGCGCGGACGCCCAGCGGGCCGCGCGCGCGTTGCTCGTGCTGGGCCTTCAGGGCGCCGAAGCGTTCCGGGCCTCCGAGGTCCCCGTCAGTGCACCGCCCACCGTCGCCCCGTCGGCCGTCACTCCACCGCCTGTCGACCGACCCACGCCCGTCACGGTGACGGCGCGCGCAGGCGGCCTCTTCTCGTTCGCGAGCGTGCCGGCGGGCTCGGGCCGGTTCCTCGCGGGCGCCGACGTGCGGGTGGGGTTCTTCGAAGCGGGGCTCGGCCTGCGCGTCGGGCTCCCCATTCGTTTCGCGGCGAGCGGCATCGACGGCGGCGCGGTGACGATGTGGCCCACCCTCGGTGGCGAGGTGACGGCGTGCTGGGCCCCACGCAGCGGCCGCTTCACCTTCGGCGCGTGCGGCTCGCTGGCGGCGGAGTGGTGGCAGCTCACCGGCCAGGGGGTGACGGACCCGGGCCGAGGAGACGCAGCGTGGGTCGCCGCAGGCCCGCTCGCGCGCGCGACGTGGAGGCTCGTCTCGTCGCTCGAGGTCGGCGGCGCCCTCGCCTTCCGCGCGGCGCTGCGACGGCCGACGGCGGTGCTCGATGGGCGTGAAGTCGCCTCGGCGGGGCCGGTGTCCTTCGAGGCGCAAGCCTTCGTGGGCTGGGGCTTCGGTGGAGCCCCCTGAGGCCAGCGGTCTCGCGCGGTTGCAGCATCCTCCGGCGAACGGCGGAAGACGGCGCACAGCTCCGAAACGGAATCGGCGCGCTCCGGCCACTTCAGCGCACCGGAGGGACTTCATGACCCGGTCGTCTCGATTCGCAGGCGCTGCGCTCGTCATTCTCGGCAGTTGTTTCGACCCAGTTGACGTCGGCTCGAATGACGCAGGGCCGAACGGCACGCGCTGCACTGAGTACGGGACCTACGGGCGGGTATGCGCATCGACTGAGCCCGGCCTGTGCGGCGGCGACCGGTGCGGAGCCGATTCGTTCTGCTGCCTCCTCGACAACCGTTGCGTCCCTTTGTCCGAGCCGCAGCAGTGTCAGGCACCCGTGGCCTCCTCGCGTGGAGGCCCGCGCCCATGCGCGTCGGTCCGGGATTGCGCGACCGGCGAGTTCTGCCGCTCTGAGGAGGCGCGACGGTGCGGCGGCGCGGGCGTGTGTTGGCCCACCACCGACTGCGGCTTCTGCAGCGGAGACTCGAGCCTCTGCCAGGTGTGCGGCTGCAACGGCATCACCTACGGCTCACCGCAAGAGGCCTGCGTCGCCGGGGCGCGGTTCATCGGGGGCGCCTGCGGAATGACAGGTCCGGGCGGGGTGAGTTGTGGAGCGTCGTCGCAGTGCCGAGCGGGCGAAACGTGCTGCAGCCTCACCGGCAAGTGCTTCTCCCCAAACGAGTCCTGGCGCTGCGCACCGCTCGCCGACGGTGGCGTGCTCGACTGCGCCTCGGACACGGAGTGCGGCCCTTCGGGCATCGGTGGCGGCGCTGCTGGGCCGTCGTACTGCGCCGGAGACCAGTGTGGTGCGCCCGGAAAGTGCATGCCCCTCGTCAGCAGCCGCGCGTGCCCGGGAACGGTGGTGCCCGTGTGCGGCTGTGACGGCAAGGACTACCTCAACGAATGCTGGGCTCGGGCGAGCGGAACGCGCGTGGCGACCCCGGCGCCATGCGGCGCTGACCTGACGTGGGAGCCGGCGACCGTCGACTTCGGCAGCACGGCGGTCGGACAGGCCGCCACACTCGATGTGACCTTCTTCAACCGCACCTCGCGGCCGCTCCAGCTCACGGGCATCGCGGCCCGAGAGGGCGTGAGCCCCTCGTCGACGTTCACCGTCGTCGCGGCGAACCCGGGTGACGTCACGCAACTGACCGTTCCTGCGGGCCGGCGTGAGTCGAGCGGAGCCATCACCCCGGGGACCGCCAGGGTGACGGTGCAGTTCCGACCGAACGCCTCTGCCTCACGCGACGCCGTGCTCGTCGCGACGACCGATGTTGCCTCACTCCCCTCGCTTTCGATTGCGCTCCTGGGCCGCGGAGCGCGCTGACGACGCGGCGGGCTCGCGAGGGCTCGGCCGATCGGCGACGATGCCCGGCACACGATGGCACTCACCCCTCGCCGCGTCCGCTCCTTCGACTTCACGCTCGCGTGCCGGGGCGCCCCCGACGCCATCTCGGTGCACTCTCGCGCCGAGGTCATCGGGCTCGACGAGGTGCTGAAGAGGTTCGGCGACCTCCCTGCGCGACCACTGCCCGTGCCCTTCGCGTACGACGAGCGCTTCATCTTCACCCACGTCCTCGGTGACGAGCACCACGGCTTCCTCCTCGGGGACGAGTCGACGACGTGAAGGCCGCTTGGTGGTAGGGGCGCCCGGGTCGTGTTCGCCGCCCTCCCCCGCCCCGCGCGCCTCGCCCTCATGCTGGTGGGCTCACGGCTGCTCGCGCTGGTGGCGATGGTGGCGGGCAGCTACCGGCCGCGCCCCGACGACGACCTCCACTGGGTGGGCAACGACGGCGCGTTCTTCTGGGACCAGGTTCCCGTTCGCGTGCTCGACGTCTGGGGCCGCTGGGACACGATGATGTTCTACCTGCCGCTCGCGCGCGGCGGGTACCCGGCGATGCGCGACGACGGCGGGTGGGTCTACGCGGCGGCGTACTTCCCGATGTTGCCGTCGATGATGCGCGGGCTGTCAGAGGCGACGTTCGGCCTGCTCGACCCGTACGTCTGCGGCGTGCTGCTGGCGCAGCTCTTCCTCGTCGGGGCGGTGGTGTACCTCGACAAGCTGGTGCGGCTCGACCACGACGAGCGCTTCGCCGAGCTCGTCATCGCGCTGCTCATGGCCTACCCGGGCACGCACTTCCTCTCGTGCGTCTACCCGGAGTCGCTCGCCCTCTTCCTCGCCGTCTTCGGCGTGTACTGCGTGCGCACCGGCAAGTGGGTCGTCGCGGGGCTGGCGTGCATGCTGGCCGCGCTCACGCGCTCGTCGGGCGTCATCATGTGTCTGCCGGTGGCGTACGAGCTGGTGCGCGGGGTACCTGGCCGGTGGAAGCTGCTCGAGCCACGCCTGCTCATCTTCGCGCTCCCGGCGGCTGCGCTGGGCTTCTGGCTGGCGATGAACCAGCTCCTGTACGCCGACCCGCTCTACTTCATGCACGTGCAGGCGGGCTGGGGGCGACGGCCGACGTTCTTCCTCGAGCCGTTCCTCTCGCTGTCCCTGTCGCTCGACCACCACCTCTTCGCGCTGCTGTCGGTGGCGGGCGTGGCGTACGCGGTGAAGCGCCGGGAGCGCCCGGGCTACCTGGCGATGGCGACGGTGAACGTGCTGCTGCCGCTGAGCACGGGCCTGTTGCGGGGCATTCACCGGTACATGGCGTCGAACTTCCCGCTGTTCCTCTTCCTCGCGCGGGCGCTCGAGCACCGGCCGCGGTGGAGGCGCCTCTACGTGGTGGCGGGACTCGTCACGATGGTGGGCTTCGCGTACCGCTGGGGCCAGGGGTACCAACCGAATTGAGCGCGAGCGCCGACAGACTGCGCACGCTGCTGGCGCTCTCGCTGGGCCTCTTCGCGGCGGGCGTGCAGGTGCACGAGCTGTTCGCCACGGTGGGCGGGTGGCTGACGACGGCGCTCGCGGTGGCGGTGCTGGCGCGGGAGGGGCGGCTGGGGGCCGAGGCCAGGGCGCTGTGGCCGCTGGCGCCGTTCCTCCTGTGGAGCCTCGTGGGGCCCCTCGTGCTCGGCCACCCACCGACGGGCACGGGCGTGGCGCGCCTGCTCGACGTGCTGATGCTGCCGGGCGTGCTGTGGGCCTGCCTGCTGGTGACGGAGGCCGCGCTCCTCCGGGTCGCGGCGGTGGCGAGCGTGGTGTTGCTGCTGTCGTGCGCGGCGGCGGGGCTGCAGTACCTGGGGCAGTGGCCGAGGTCCGAGACGTTCTCGAGCCTGTGGTGGGCGCAGGTGCCGACGGACCGCGTGTACGAGCCGGTGCCGGGGCGCACGGACCGCTTCATGGGCGGCGGCCTGCTCCTCCATCGGCTGCGCTTCGCGAACGTGTCGGCCGCGGTGACGGTGCTCGCCGCCGCCGGGGCGCTGCTGGTGCCGCAGCGGAGGGCGCTGTTCGCCGTGGTGGCGCTGGTGGGCCTGGGCGCGGTGGCCGTGTTCCCGCACGCGCGGGCGGCGACGGTGGCGCTGGTGGTGGCGCTCCTCGTGGTGGCAGGGCTGGGCGCGCCGACCCGGCGGCTCGGTCTGCTGCTGGGCGGGGGCGTGGCGACCGTCGCGACGCTGCTGGTGGTGGTGACGCCCTCGATGCGCGAGCGGCTCATCTCGGCCCTCGAGGCCAACGCCGCGAGCGACCGGCAGCTCCTCGTGTCGGCGGGGCTGTCGGCGCTGGCGCAGGCGCCGCTCGGCGGCGTGGGCCTGGGCCGCTTCAAGCCCGGCGCCCATGTGCCCGCCGAAGCGCCCGAGGCCGTGCGTCAGCACCAGGGCAAGACGCACAACCAGTTCCTCACCGTGGCCGCGGAGGGTGGGGTGCCAGCGCTGGTGACGCTGCTGGCGCTCCTCGCGTGGGTGGCGGCCCAGGGCCTGCGGCAGGGACGTGCGGGCGCAGGGGCGATGGGCGCGCTCGTGCTCGTCGTGGGGCTGTCGGCGCTGCACGACCCGCTGTTCCACGCCGAGTCGTCCCTGGCGCTCTTCGGTGCGCTCGGCGCGGGCCTGGGGCTCGCGCGACGGGCCGGCCCCCGAGCTGACCGCCAGACCTGAAGCTCCTCCTCAACGGACGTGACATGGTGGAGGCGTGAACGACTACGAGTTCAGCGCGGCCTACGTCGACACGGTGCTCCGCTCACTGCGGCGACACCCCTCGTGGGACGCGCTGCTCGCGAAGCTCTCGCCTGCCGCGCTCGCGCTGGCGAAGGACCCCTGGAGCCAGACGTGGCAGCCAGCGCGGCTCCTTGAAGAGGTGGGTGAAGTCGCCGTGGCCACCGTCGGCGGCGAGGCGTTCGAGACCGCCACCCACACGGCCATGCGCGACCGCTTCGGGCCCATCGTGTTGCCGATGCTCAAGAGCTCGCTCGCCGCGTCGAACCGGTCGCCGGCGACGGTACTGAAGAAGCTGAACGAGCTGGTGAAGGTGGCGATTCGCGGCATCGACGTGCTGTTCCAGGCCGACGCGGAGAACCGGGGCGTGCTGCAGGTGGCCTACCCGCGGCCGGTCGCTCCGCACGTCCTGTCGTCCTGGCAGGGTGTGCTGCGCTTCGTCTTCGAGGCCACTACGCCAGGTACCATCACGCAGACGTTCCACGCGCCGCACGGGGCCACGCTGCAGTTCGCCGTGGAGTGGCCGCTGGCTTCGCCGAAGTGACGGCGCCACGCTGCTGCCGCGGCGCGCCCAGGAGCGTTCCGCCGACGGCGCGCCCGGCTCGGCGAACCACTCGTTGGGCTTCGACGCCTCGGGCGTTCTCGTCGCCACCTCGGAAGACGGCCGGCAGCGCGGGGAACGACGCCTGGTATTGGCGACGGTCTCGAACCCTGCCGGGCTCTTGGAGACCGGTCGCGGCGTCTTCATCGCCTCGAGCACGAGTGGGCCGCCCCGCTTCGGCACGCCCCTCGACGGCTCATTCGGGCCCATTCGTTCGTCACGGTACGAGGAGCCGTGCACGCGCTGAAGCGCCGACGCTACGAGGCTCGGCTCGCGAGCACGTCACGAACGAGCGCGCCGCAGTCCCGGCAGAGGCCCGCGTGGGGCCCCACGATGAGGCCGCCGCGCGGCTGCTCGCAGAAGACACAGAAGCGAAGGGTCGGCGCAGTCCCCACGTCCATCGGAGCTGGTGGGGGGCCGGGCCTCGACCCGGTCTCCGCGAGAATGTCACCCACCAGCTCGCCGCACCGGTCGCACATCATCACGCCGCGGGGACCCGCGATGAGCGAGCGCACCATCGCGCGCGTCGACCCACACCACGAGCACCAGCCGCCGGCGCCCTGGCCGTCGTCGAGCGTCACGGCGAGGTAACTGGTCGCCTGGCCCACCGCGCCTGCGA
This sequence comes from Myxococcaceae bacterium, assembly GCA_033763395.1. GTDB lineage: Bacteria > Myxococcota > Myxococcia > Myxococcales > Myxococcaceae > Xiheimicrobium. The sequence continues at coordinate 19,352 of JANRKQ010000034.1, read as the reverse complement.
AACACCCGGTGAAGCCCGCGCGCACTGCGAGCCACTGCATCACCAGCGCACAGTCGCGCTTCGTGACTTCGAACGCGCGCGTGTCGAGCAACGTCGCGACGCCCTCGATGGCCTCGAGGCGGGGCTTCAAGGCGCTCCAGCCCGACGGCGGAACGCTCGGGTTGTGGTGCCCCCACAAGAACCCATCACCCTCGACCCACGTGCCCAGCAACTGGCAGGGGCCGGCGAAGATGACGGCCTCACCCTCGCGCCACTCGAACCGCGGGCGGGACAGGTCGACGTCCCATCGCTCGCGCTCCGTCATCTGCGACAGCCGCAGGGCCGAGTCGATGCACGCGTGGCCCTGGGCGACGAGGTGTCCTTCGGCATGGACGCGCGGGAGCAGGTCGACGAGGTGGGCCATGCGCCCATGCTGTGACGCAGCGCGCGTTCGTTCAACCGCTCTCCCGCGCGCGGAACCACCTAGAAGCGCCGCGCGTTCTTCGACGTTCGTCCTTCCTTCCTGCTGGAGGTCTGTCCCGATGCGACGTGCCCTGCTGCTCACCGCCGCCCTGCTGTGCACCGTACCGTCCGCCGCGCGCGCCTTCTGCGGCTTCTACGTGTCGAGCGCCGGCGCCGACCTGTTCAACGACGCCACCATGGTGGTGCTGATGCGCGACGGCACCCGCACGGTGCTGTCGATGCAGAACAACTACCGCGGGCCTCCGCAGGACTTCGCGCTGGTGATTCCGGTGCCCGTGGTGCTGCAGAAAGACAACGTGAAGACGTTGCCGAAGTCGGTGTTCGCCCGCGTCGACGCGCTCGCGAGCCCCCGGCTGGTCGAATACTTCGAGCCCGGTGACTGCGGGCCGCCGCCGCCGATGGCCATGGCCCCGGCTCCGATGAACTCCGCCGGTGGGGGCCTCGAGCGGCGCCGCGACCTCGGCGTGAAGATCGAGGCGAAGTTCGAGGTGGGTGAGTACGAGATCCTCATCCTCTCGGCGAAAGAGGCGCTCGGCCTGGAGACGTGGCTCAAGGAGAACAAGTACCGCATTCCCGAGCAGGCCGCGCCGCTCCTGGCGCCGTATGTCCAGAACAACTGGAAGTTCTTCGTCGCGAGGGTGAACTCGAAGAAGGTGCAGTTCGTGAACAACGAGGCGGTGCTGTCGCCGCTGCGCTTTCACTACGACACCGAGAAGTTCGAGCTGCCGGTGCGCCTGGGTCTCGTCAACAGCGGCGGCACCCAGGACCTCGTCGTGCACGTCATCGCCAGGCAGCGCTACGAGCTGGCGAACCGGCCCAACGTGCTGGTGCCCACCAACGTCGAGGTGACGCCGGCCGTCGAGAAGGAGTTCGGCGCCTTCTACGCGTCGGTCATCGAGAAGACGTTCGCGAAGCAGCCGACGGCCGCCATCACCGAGTTCGCGTGGAAGGGCGCGATGCCGCCGCCGCAGACGATGGTGGGCGGAGGCATCTACGGCGTCACCTGCGACCCCTGCCCGCCGCCGCACCCCGTCGACGACCCGCTCACCCGGCTGCTGGGCGCCGACGTCATGCCGGGCGTGAAGACCGACGAAGACGTGGCGAAGTTCGCGCGCGAAGCCACCCTGACGCGCCTGCACCTGCGCTACGGCAAGGACACCGCGAAGGACGACCTCGTGCTGCGCATCACCGACCCGGTGGCCGGCGGCATTCCCGAGAAGCCACGCCCCGTGCCCGCGAAGGACAACCGCTTTCAGGCCCGGTACATCATGGTGAAGCCGTTCGACGCGAGCCGCTGCTGGCAGGGCATGGGCGGCGCGATGGGCGGGCCGATGGGCGGGCCAATGGGGCCTGTTCCGGGGTCGATGCCGACGGCCGTGGGCGCGCCCTCGAACATGACGAAGCCGGGCGTGTTGTCGGCGGCCATCGAGAGCTACCTGCGCGCCGACGTGCCCGAGCTCAACCTGGTCGCGAGCCCACCGAAGAGGCCCGCCGCCGAGAAGGGCGCGAAGCCCGCGCCGAAGTGAGCGTGGAGGCCCCGTTCGCCGACCAAAGCGACGGGCCTGCTTCGTTCGGGGCCACGTCGCACCCGACCTGAACGCGACCATCAGCGCGCCTGCGCTGGCCTGACGTCGCGCAAGTCATCCTCGAGAACCGTCGACACGTCTGGCTGGCTCCTGGTGCGTCGCTCACCACGAAAGGCGGCACCATGTTCTCGAGACCGGCGTTCTTCATCTGGGTGCTGGCAGGTCCCGTGCTCGCGGGAATGCTCATCACCGTGCTGCTGCTCATCCCCGCGGCCCAGCCACATCTGGGCCAGCTCATCGTCGGCGTGTCCGTCTTCAGCCTGCTGGCGGCCGTACCCTTTGCACGGGCGGTCGGCCGGGCGATGAGCGACGACGCACCGGGTGTGCGAACGGCCCCCTGAGGACGCACGCCAGCGACGAGTGCGACGACCGACGACCCGCTCCCGCCGCGCCGGTGCCTGCCGGGTGAGGCGTCAGACCGGAAACCGGTCCCAACCGGCAGCGAGTGGAACAACCGACCGACTCGATTCAGTCAGGTGTTCCACTCGGTGAGGCCTTTCGCGACCCGGTCGCAGATGGCCGTTCAACCGAGCGCCAGCAGGACGATGCAGGACGGGCTGGCACCGCACCTGCGCGGGGTGACGAGGCACGCTTTCGACGCGCTGGAGCCTCGCCCGGTTTCGTGTGACGAGCCTCGCATGGGCATTCCCCGGTGGGCGGTCGAGGTGTTGGCTTGTCCGCGGTGTGGAGGCGGCCTCGAGGGGTTGGGCCGCGCGACCTTGGGTGTCGTGCGCTGCGCCTCCTGCGGGCCGTACCCGGTGTTGGCGGGCGTGCCCGTATTGGTGCCGGAGCCCGCCTCGTGGTGCGCCACCTTCTACGACGCGGCGTTGTCGGCGCTCGCCGAGGTGGGCGGAGCGACCGAGGCCGCCGTCGAGACGCTCCGGGCCTTCGCGGCTGCGGCCCCGTTCGCAGAGCCAGGTCGCTTCTCGGACGACTGGACGGCGTGGGAGGCCGACCGACGAGACGCGCCGGACTTCGTGGAAGGACCCGCGGCGGCCGCGCTTCAGCACCTCGTCTCCGTGGCCGAGACGCAGGCCCCCGTGGCATGGCTGGCCGCGCGAGCGCCTTCGGGCGTGGTGCTCGAGGTGGGCTGCGGCGCGGGGCGGCTGACACAGGCCCTCACGGCGCCCCGGCGACGGGTGCTGGTTGGAGACCTGTCGCTGCGGGCGGTGCTCCTCGCGTCACGCGCTGCGAAGGGCGCCGTGCCAGTGGTGCTCGAGGCGCAGGCCCTCCCCGTGGCGCCGCGGTCGCTCGACGGCCTCATCGCGGAGCATGTGGTGGACCTGCTCGACGACGCCGAGGCCTTCTTCGTCTCGGCCCAGCTCGCGCTGTCGCCCAAAGGAACGCTGCTGGTGGCGACGCCGAAGCCCGGCCTCGACTCGCCTGACGACGACGAACGCCGGGTCGAGCAGCTCGCCCGCGCGGCGGGGTTGGTCGTGCACGAGCGCGCCGAAGGCCTGCCGTGGCTGCGGCGAAACAGCGCCCGCTTCCTCGAGGTGTGGCTCGTCCAGGCGCTCGCGCTCGAGCACGCAGGCAAGCGGTCCGCCCGTCGTCGGCGGGCGTAGCAGGGCGGGTGTGAAACGGCTCCTCGGTGAGCTGGGGAACCTGCACGAGGTGGGCTGTCGGGCGCCTCCGCGCGCCCTCGTTCAGAGAGACGCCTCGGTCGGCGTTCGCGTCACGGGCGCGTGCACGGCTGGAGCGCCCGGGCTTCACAGCTCGCTGCGTCGAGCTCGCACGACACGAAGGTGCGGCTGGGCCCGACTTCGGAGCCCACCTCCCAGGAGCCTCGGTCGACGCGGACGCACATGAACCGTGCGTCGCACTGGGCGACCGACTGCTTCACACAGCCTCGCGCATCGGCCGCGACACGAGGGACGCCACCACGACGAAGAATCGACGCATGAGCGCAGGCTGTGGGAAAGGGTCTGCCCACAGGACCCCACTTCGGCAGCCCGGTCGAAACGCACTGCGCAATGACGCCGCGTTGCGCCTCCCGGGAGCCGGGCCTAAACCCACTGCGTCTTTTCCCCGAGGCTCCATGCGTTCCTCCCTGTCGTTCTCTCTCGCGCTCGCGGTGCTGGCGCTCCCGGCCGGCGCCCATGCGGCGCGGCTCCTCCTCCCTGATGACGTGCCGGCGGCCAGTGCCGCCACGACGAGCCCGCCGTCGGCCACCGTCGCCGCGGAGCGCCACGAGCCGCCGTCCTTCCCGGTCCACTTCGCGGTCGCGGCCGGCGCCGGCATCGTCGGAGCCCCCGTCGGCCTGCTCCTCGCCAACGCGCTCGGCAACCTGTCCATCTCGCTCATCCCGACGGCCATTCTCGGGCTGGTGCCGATGGGCGTCATCGCGCCGGTGCTGACGGCGCTCGCAGGCTGGCTCTTCGGCAACGCGAAGCTGACGGACGCTGACGGGCGCTTCTCGTTCTGGGCCGGCGCGGGCGCGGCGTTCGTGGTGCACGTCGTCGCGCTCGTCATCGCGGGCTTCACCGGTGTGAGCCTCGCGGGCATTCCGGGCCTGTTGGTGTTCAGCCTGCTCGACGGCGCGGCCATGGGCGGGGCGAGCGTCGCGGCGATGCGCTTCTTCCGCAAGGCGCCCGAGCCCGCCGCCGCGCTCGAGCTGCCGTCCTTCACGCCGGGGGTGAGCGCCACCTCGGTCGTTCCCCTGTCGACGATTCCTTTCTGAGAGGGCGCCCATGAGCAGACTCGTCATCGTCATCACCAGCCTCGTCGCCGTGAGCGCCTCGGCGCAGATGTGCCGGGCGCGGGCGTCGTGGCCCACCACTGCCTGGCCCGAAGCGCTCGTCAACCGCGACACCAAGGCCGCCGAATTGAAAGCCCTCGAAGACTACGCCTTCACCCTCGAGGGCCAACCCGAGGAGCGGAAGGGCTTTCGCACCAACGGCCTCGTGGTCGTGAAGAACGGCGCCATCGTCTACGAGAAGTACGCACGCGGGTGGGACGCCTCGAAGCGCCACCTGTCGTGGTCGGTGGCGAAGAGCATCTCGAGCACGCTGGTGGGCGTGGCCGTGCAGCAGGGCCTCATCGACGTGAACGACTCGGTCTGCAAGCACCTCACCGACTACGCGAGCGACCCGGTGGTGTGCGCCATCACGGTGAAACACTTCCTCGAGTTCGGCTCGGGCCTGCAGTGGCAGGAAGAGTACGAGGACCGCAGCTACCAGGTGTCGAGCGTCATCGCGATGCTGTTCGGCGTGGGCCGTCGCGACCAGGTGCGGCACGTGCTGACGCACCGCAAGCTGCACGAGCCCGGCTCGATGTTCGCCTACTCCACCGGAGACGCCCACGTGGTGGGCACCATCGCGAAGAAGGCGCTGACGGCGAAGCACGGCACCGACGCCTTCTGGACCCAGCTGTTCGACAAGCTGGGCATGACGGCGCCGGTGTTCGAAGAAGACATCTCGGGCAACCCGCTCGGCGGCAGCTTCGTGTACGCGACGCCGCGCGACTTCGCGAAGGTGGGCTTCCTCATGCTGAACGACGGCTGCTGGGCCGACCAGCGCCTGTTGCCCGTCGGCTGGGTGCAGAAGGCCACCGCGGTGAGTGACACCTTCCGCGCCGCGCGCGGCGACTGCTCCGGCACGAAGGCGCCCGACGACACGTTCCAGCTGCCCTGCGAAGACACGCCCAACGGCTACATGTGGTGGCTCAACCGACCGCCGGCGGCCGGGGCCGAAAAACCCTGGAAGGACGCGCCCGACGACACCTACGCGGCGCTCGGGCACTGGGGGCAGCGCATCATCGTCATTCCGTCGGAAGACCTGGTCATCGTGCGCACGGGCGACGACCGGCAAGGCAGCATTCCCGTCAACGAGGTGGTGAAGTACGTGCTCCCGGTGGTGCGGCCATGAAGACGCTTCGTTCGATGCTGGTGGTGGTGGGCCTGGCCGTCTCGGCGTGCGCGCAGGACGACTCCAAGCTGCGCACCTACGACAACAACGACCTCGAGCTGGCGGTGGGCAACGCCGCGAAGATGACGTGCACCTGCCGCTTCGTCATGCAGATGGACGACGCCTATTGCCGCGACTGGGTGCGCGCGAGCCCCAACGTGGCCCGCTTCGAGGTCGACACCACCAACAAGGTGGTGACGGCCTCGTCGTTCATCTCGTGGACGGCGCGCGCGAAGTTCGTCGACGACAAGCGCGGCTGCGCGCTCGAATAGGCGCGGCGAGTCAGAGCTTCGTGCCGCCGCTGACGTCGAGCACCTGACCCGTCGTCCACGCGCCGTCGGGCCCCGCGAGGAAGGCGACCGCCGCGGCGACGTGCTCCGGCTGCCCGATGCCCGGGAGCGCCTGCACCTGCGCGAGCGTCTCCTTCCCACCCGGTCCGTGAATCCACGCGCTCATGCGGGTGTCGATGGCGCCGGGGGCGACGGCGTTCACGGTGATGCGCCGCCTGGCCAGCTCGCCAGCGAGGTGGAGCGTCAGCGTGTCGACGAAGCCCTTCGAGGCCGAGTACGCCGACAGCGCCGGCAAGTGGGTGCGGGTGACAGCCGACGAGAGGTTGATGATGCGGCCACCATCGGGCATCCGCGCCAGCACCGCCTGCGTGAGGAAGAAGAGGCTGCGCACGTTGACCGCCATCAACGTGTCGAAGGTCTCGGGCGTCGTCTCAGGAAAGGGCGCGAACGGGGCGACGCCAGCGTTGTTGACGAGGACGTCGACGCGCGGTGCGCGGAGGCCCGCCATGAAGCGGTCGACGCCATCGGGCTTCGCGAGGTCGGCCTGCACCAGAGCGACGCGCGTGCCCTGCCCTTCGAGCTCAGCGGCGAGCGCGCGCACCTCGTCGGCGCCGACACCGTAGTGCAGCACCAGCTCAGCGCCCTCTGACGCCAACCGCCGCGCGATCGCCGCGCCGATGCCACGCGAGGCCCCGGTCACCACCGCCACCTGCTTCTCGAGTCGCTTCATGAAACCCTCCTCTTTCTTGACTGAATGGTCCACTTCAAGACGCACACGACACATTCACCCGCGCGCCCCATGGCGCGCCGGCGTCACCCGGCGTCAGGGTGAATCAAGGAAGGCCAGCTGGAGCGCGGCCATGGCCCGCAGCCGCTGGGGCGGCAGACCGGCGCGCACGGCGATGCGGAGTCCTCCCACCACGCCCATCAAGGCGTCCGCGACCTCGGCGGAAGGGGCCTCACAGGCCAGCGAGCCGTCTCGCTGCCCCCGCTCGACGGCCTCCCGGAGCAGCTCACGGGTCGACCCGAACCTCGCCAGCAGCACCGCGCGCACCGCCGGGTCCTCGGCGCCCTCGAGGAGACCGGCACTGACGATGCAGAAGCGCACCGCGTCGTCGGGCGAAGCGCAGTCCTGGAGGAGGTGGTGAAAGAACGTCTCGAGCGCGACCCGACCCGTCCGCGCGGCCGACATCGCGTCGGCTACCCTCGAGAAGCGCGCCACCGCGGCGTCGACCGACTTCAGGTACAGCGAGCGCTTGTCTCCAAAGGCGTTGTAGAGGCTCTGCTTCCCCAGCCCGGTGGCGTCGAGCAGCACCGACAGCGACGTCGCCGCGTACCCGTGACGGGTGAAGGCCGCGGTCGTTGCCGCCAACACCTCGTCTTCGTCGAAGTCCCGCTCACGCGCCATGACGGCCTCTTTCTAATTTTAATGGACCACTCAGTCAACAAACAATCAACCAACCTGGTGCTCTCGACCCCACGAGCCGTGCACCTTCCTCAGCGCGCTCACCGGCTACGGGGGCATGGCCACCGTCAGGCGGTGGCGACTCCGCACGTGGCCGCCCCGTCAGCGCGGCGCCGCCCGGTGGGGAAATCCGAGGCGGCTCGAAGCGGGCAGCCGCATCGCGTCCGTCAGCGACGAGCCCGGGTACCGTTGTCGTCGTCCCACGTGCGGAACTCCGCGAGTCGGACGCCGCGGCGGTCGGCCAGCAGGAAGAAACGCCACCGCCGGTGGGGCGCACCCACCTCTGGCGCGTCGACATCAATGGTGAGGGGCAACCCCGCTGAACGGCGCGCCCCTGCTGCGCAGCCTTCTGCGCACCTCGCGCTCTGCGGAATGGGGGCCGCCAGCGGTGGTTGCTCGGGCATGCCCACGCACCTCTTTTCAGCCGCCGAGCTCCTCCCGCTCCCGATGCGCGACGCGTTGTCCGGCCTCGAGCGCCGCCAGGCCTTGCGGGCCCCGACGGGCCTCTCGTTCGTCGTCGCCGACCAACTCGCGCTGCTCAACCCCGCGGCGTGGGACGAGCTGACGGCCCACAAGTCGTTCCTGCTCTCGCGCCGCTACCTCGACGCGCTCGAGCGCGCGAAGGTGCCTCACCTCTCGCACCGCTCCGTGCTGGCCTTCGACGGTGCGCGGCCGGTGCTGGCGATGGCCCTGCAGATTCTCGACGTGGGCGTCGACCGCCTGCGGCCTGGCACGACGCGCGGCTTCATCGAGGGCCTCGACACCGCACAGCTCGAGGAGCGCGTCCGCCAGCGGGTGCTGGTGTGCGGCAACCTCTTGAGCGGCGGGCTCGACGGCGTGGCCTTCGCCGAAGGGCTCGAGCCGACCCTGGGCTGGCGTGCGGTGGCCGAGGCACTCTACCGGGTGCGCCGCGCCGAGAAGCTCAACGGGCACACGAACCTCGTGGTGGTGAAGGACCTGACGGGCGGCCAGGTCGAGGCGAGCCGGGCGCTCGAAGGCATGAGCTACCGCGCCATGGCCGGCGGGCCGACGATGGTGCTGCCGCTCGACCCTGCGTGGCGCACCCACGACGACTACCTCGCCAGCATGACGTCGAAGCACCGCAGTGACGTGAAGCGGCGCATCGTCGGGCCGCTCGCCGACGCCGGCGTGCGCGTGACACGGCTCACCATAGAGCAGGTCCGCCACTTCAAGCACCGCATGCAGGCGCTCCACCTCGAGGTGCAGGACCACGCCAGCGTGCGGCCCGTCACGGTGGGCCCCGACTACTGGCCCGCGATGGCGTGGCTCGACGACGTGTGCGTCGTGCACGGCGTGCTGCGCGGCGACGAGCTGCTGGGCTTCTTGCTGGTGCAGGTGATGGGCGACGAGGTGCACGCTGCACAGATTGGCTTCTCACGACAGGCCGCGAAGGAGCTGCCGCTCTACCTGCGTCTGTTGCACACCGCGGTGGAAGAGGGCCTCGCGCGCCGGGCGCGCCGGGTGGTGCTCGGCCGCACCGCGCTCGAGCCCAAGGCGCGCATGGGGGCGAGGCCGGTCGATACGTTCCTCTGGGTGCGGCACCGCGTACCGGTGGTGAACTCACTCGCGCGGGGGCTGGTCGACCTGGTTCGGCACGAGCCGGCGCCCCACATCGACCCGTTCAAGAGGAGCCCCGTGCCGCCCGTCGCGGCGGCTGCGAGCTAGACTCACGTCGCATGCGTGACCGACTCCTCGCCGTCGCCGTGGGGGCTGCGGCCTTCTTCGTCCTCGTCCGCTCGAGCAGCGCCGAGCCGCCTCCGCCGATGGAGGCGCGCAGCGTCGCGACCATCATCGCGGCGCTCAAGGCGTCGAAGGCACCGCCCGACCTCCTCTCGTCGGTGCGCTGGTACGCCGAGGTGGTGCAGGGCGAGACGCTGCAGGTGCCCGTCGGCAGTCCGCCCCAGTCGCTCGGCGCGTGGAGCGACAATGGCGCGCTCCTCGCGTCGGAGCGGGCGAGCCCGACGTGCGAAGCGCTCCCGGCCGAGCGGTCGAAGGCGGCCCGCGCGCTCCTGGCTGAGTACGGCGAGGCGCTGCCGGCGTCACTTCGCGGCCTGGCCCTCGCCGAAGCGGGCAAGCCGGACGAGGCCGTGCAGGTCTTCACGAGGTTCGCAACCGCCTCGTTCGCGGAGCCGAACGGCTGCCCGGGTGAACACCCGATGTACTCGAGCCGCCGGGTCACCAGCCTCGAGCGCGTGCGCGCCTGCGTGCGGCGCTGGGTTCCGAAGGGGAACCACGCGGCCATCGAGACGCTGCTCGAGCGGGCGAAGGGGTGCGCGGCCAGCAACCGCCGCGTGGGGTGATGAAGCCTGAGGAAGGCGATGAGAGTCCGCCCGAGCTGAGGCGCACCTCCAGCTCGTCTGGGGCGCCAGTCGGAGGTACCGATTCAAGACGCGCCGGGCTCGACCACTCCATCTGGAACCAACAGCGGGGGGGCTGGAACCGGGCTCGGCGCATCACGCTGCAACTTGCGTGAGCCGTCGAGCCACGCGGCACGACGAAGGCAGGACTCCGCATCATCACTGTCGGGCCAACGTTCGGCGTAGAGCCGGTAGGCACGCGCGGCTTCCGCGCGTCGCTCGAGTCCCTCAAGGAGTCGCGCACGATTGAACGCTGCGAGGGGCGCGTCGGGCGCTTCTGGAAAACGAGCCACGAGGTCGGCGTACTGCCACAGCGCGACCTCGAACCGAAAACTCCGCTCGGCATTCACCGCCACGCGAAACGCGGCATTCGGCGCCAGCCGAGAGTGAGGATGCCCTCGAAGGAGGAGGCGGTACGCCGCTTCGGCGTCCGAAAACCGGGCCAGGTTCTCGAATGACACACCGAGGTTGTTGAGAACCACGTCAGCCAGAGGGTCATCGACATGCCGGACGAGCATCGCCTGGTAGAGCTCGATGGCTACCTCATGATGACCTGCTTCGAGCGATTCCCCTGCTGCGTGGGACACCACCACGAGGTGGCTGCGGGGTGAGACACAGCCAAGCGCGGAGAACGCACAGACCACCCAGCCTGCAAGCCGGCTGCGCCGATGAGGTTCACTCGAGCCCAAGCGCCAGAACCCTGACATCGATGCTCGCGCTCCAGCAAGTCGCCCTCGACGAGGCAGCCACCTGGTACGCCGCGGGAACGGGCGTTCGCTTACGGCACCTGCAGCGTCGCGCCGGTCGTGAACCGCGCCGTCTGCGCCTCCCAGCGCTGGCTGGCCGCGGCGTCGTCGGCGTTCGCGAACCGCGTGGCGTAGCGCGCGTCGGCCGCGAGTGACGGAGCGGGGTCCGGCAGCGCGAGCGAGAGACTCCAGCTGCCGGCTTCGAGGTCCATCGGCAGCACGATGGAGCCCTCGAGCGTGCGCTGCTCGCCAGCCCCGACCCGCCGTACGTCGACACCTTCCACCGCGAGCGCGCGACTCACGGTGCCCTGCGACACCACCAACACCAGCGGCCGCTCATGATGGGCCCGAGCCCAGCCCGCGTTCGTCACCGTCACCGCCACCCGCACCCGCGCCCCCGGAGCGCCCCGCCCATCCACCTCGAGTGCGTCGAGCTGCAGCCGGTGCCCCAATGAGCGCGCCACCTCGTCGAAGCACCCACCGCTGCGCCACGAGTCGTGGAACGTCGTCCAATAGTCGGCGTTAAGGTACGTCAGGCCATACGCGCGGCCCTCGGACCGAATCGCCGCGCAGCCCAGCCGTGGCATCGGGTTGGGGTCGTCGGCCGGGTTGCAGGTCTCTCCACCAATGGGGCCCACCTGCCCGAAGGCCTGCATCAGCAGCCGGTCGGTCTGCGCCGTCGCGCCCTGGTAGGTGCCCACGTCGCTCGGCGACGCCATGAAGCAGTCGTTGTGGAACCCCACCCGCGGCGCCGCGCCCGACAGCCGCGCCTCGACCGACGGCGCCATCGGGTACCAGGCGCGCAGGTCGGCCGGGTAGCGGAAGCTCACCGTGCGGTTCGGCGGCAGCGCGGCGAGCCACGCGTCCCGCACCGCGAGCTTGTTCGCCGCCGTGGTGAGCCCGTTCGACGAGGTGTGCCACTCGCCCCACGCGCCGATGAAGCCCGCCTGGAAGTACGCGATGACGTCGGCGTTGCGAGAGAAGACCGGCGCCAATTCCTGCAGGTGCGCGCGCACCTGCTGCAGCGTCGCGTCCTGCGCGTTCTGGTACTGCGTCTCGTTCTGCGGGTAGTTGTACGCGACGCGAACGATGACCTTGAGCCCGGCGCTGCGAATGCGCCCGAGGCCGGTCTCGAGCTGCGCCAGCCGGGTGGCGCCGATGGCGGAGGCGCGCACCGCGTCGAGGCGAATGAGCGAGAAGACGAGCCGCGAGCCACTCGAGAACGCGCTGCGCAGCTCGGCGTCCTGCACGGCCGGGAGCTCGGAGACGAACTGGTAGAAGCCCCGCTCCGCGTCGGGAAAGCCCGCGTCGGTCGGCCGGAACGTGACGCGCAGCCGGGGGACGCCACCGTCGGCACGGGTCCCGCCGTCGACCGGAAGCCCCGCGTCGACGCCACCGCCGGCGTCCGTCACCGCGCCAGCGTCGACCGGTGGCCCCTCCGCTCCGGCGTCTTGAGCCGCCCCCGCGTCGATGGGGACGAGTCCCGCGTCGCGGCCCGCGTCCCCGGGCAGCTCACCGCTGTCGCCACCGGACGACACCACGCCACCGTCACAGCCAGCGACGAGCGCCAGCGCCGCGAGGAGAACCCGCCTGGGCATCGACGTTCACTCCTCGGTCAGCGCCCGCGAGAGCACCTGCGCGGTGAAGTTCACCAGCGGAATCACCCGCGAGTAGTTCATGCGCGTCGGGCCGATGACGCCCACGGTGCCTACCACCGTCTCGGAAGGGCCGTAGGGGCTCACGATGACGCTGACGTCGCCCTGCGACGAGAACTCGCTCTCGGCGCCGATGAAGATCTGCATCTCCCGAGCGCGCTGCACCCGGTCGAGCAGCTGGAGCAGCTTGTGCTTCTCGTCGAGCGCGCGGAACAGCGAGCGCATGCGGCGCACGTCGTCGGTGAACTCGGGCTGCTCGAGGAAGCTGCCGGTGCCCTCGACGACGAGGCGCTCGTTGGACGAGACGTCGGTGGCGGCGGCGCCGAGCTGCAGCGCGCGGGCAGCGAGCACGTCGTACTGGGCGCGCTCCGAGTCGAGCTCCTGGAGAATGCGCCCGCGCACCTCTTCGATGGCGAGCCCCTGCCGGAGAATGTCGTTGAGGTAGTTGGTCGCGGCGACGAGCTCTTCGGCCGTCACCGGGAAGTCGACCGTGAGCAGCTTGTTCTGCACCTGCCCGCCCGACGACACGAGAATCGCCAGCACCTTGTCGCCCTTGAGGCGCACGAACTCGATGCGCGTCAGCGTGGCGGCCGAGGGCCGGGGAATGAGCACCACGCTGGCGTGACGTGACAGGTGGTGGAGCACCTTGCCGGCTTCCTGCAACCGCTCCTCGATGCTCGTGGCGACCAGGCCCTCTTCGATGGCCTTGCGCTCCTTCGGAGACGGGTCGGACAGCTGGAGCAGCGAGTCGACGAAGAAGCGGTACCCCTGGTCGGTGGGCACCCGGCCGGCCGAGGTGTGGGGCTTCTCGAGGAAGCCGAGCTCTTCCAGCTCGGCCAGCACGTTGCGCATCGTCGCCGGCGAGACGTCGAAGTCGCCGCGCCGGGTGAGCTGGTTCGAACCGACGGGCTCGCCCGTGGTGATGAACTCCTGCACGACGGCCTTGAGGACGTCTCTCGTGCGGTCGTCGATTTCGTCAGCCATCGCGGGGGGATTGTGGGGAAACGGCCCGGCGCGCGCAACAGCCCATCACGGTGAGAAGACCTGGAGCTCGGCCAGACCGCCCTCGTTCTCGGACCACCCCGGGACGAAGCGCACCGTGCGCACGTTCGTCACCACCGGCGAGAAGACGGTCGCCCAGTCCGAGTCGGGGCGGCTGAAGACGACGGGCGTGGACGACAGCACGCTGCCGTTCGCGTCGATGAGGTCGAGCCGGCCCGTGAGGAAGTCGTAGTCGTCTGCGAAGGTGCCGCGATTGCCCCGAATGACGATGGCGCTGACGGACCGCGCGGTCGGCAGCTGCAGCGAGAGCGTCTGCGTCGAGCAGCACTCGAGCGGGCTCACCGGGCCCGGCGCGCACTGTCCACTCGCGATGTACCAGCTGGTGTCGAGGTCGAAGTCGAGGACGCTCTCAGGTGGATACCCCGAGAACGAGCTCACCGCTGTTGCCGTCACACCGGCGTCGGCCGTCAGCACGGAGCCTGGAGGCGTGAAGCCGCCATCGGCGAGCAGCGCTCCGCCAGGAACGCCCGCGTCGTAAGCCGTCGACAGGCACGGGTCGAACGCCACCCCGCCTGCGCTTCCACCGGCCGTCGAGCCGCCCGCGCTTCCGCCGGCCGTCGAGCCACCCGCGCTTCCACCGGCCGTCGAGCCACCCGCGCTTCCACCGGCCGTCGAGCCACCCGCGCTTCCGCCGGCCGACGAGCCTCCTGCGCTTCCGCCGGCCGTGGAGCCACCCGCGCTTCCGCCCGCCATCGCACCACCCGCGCTTCCGCCGCCCGACGAGCCTCCTGCGCTTCCGCCGGCCGTGGAGCCACCAGCCGTTCCACCTGCGGAGGCGCCGCCCGCGCTTCCGCCCGCCATCGCACCGCCCGCGCTTCCGCCGCCCGTCGACCCGCCCGCGCTTCCGCCGGCTGCGGACCCACCCGCAGCAGCGCCGCCTGCGCTGCCTCCACCCACACCACCCGCGCTCCCTCCCGCGGCACCGCCTCCGGGGCGACCTCCTCCCGTGGCGCCGCCGTCGGGCATCATCATCATCGAGCCACAACCGGCAGCCAGCAGAGCAACAGCGACGAATGCACTCGTTCGGGTCATCACGGAGCCTCCAGAAGAGGGGCAGACGCTAGCGGGTCGGTCGCGAGAGTCGAGCGGCAACCATCACGGCGCTCCGGCCCTCGAGACGGTCCGACGTGGCCCATCCTCCGAGGCGGCCCATGGCCTCGTCGGCGCTCGAGGTCACTGACACGCGCTCTGCACGAATCCAGAACGCATCCCGAGGTCGGCGGTGGACTGCGCGGCCCGCCGACCGGCCGAGAACCCGAGGCGAGTCGCCGACGCTGTGGCTCGGTGCGCGTCTCGTGAAAGAGACCGAAGCGTCCCGAGTCTCTGGTGTCGCCTCCCGTAACCCACCGCAGATGCTGAGGGCTCCCGCAGGCACGCTGGTCGCAGAGCGCCCCCGAACCTCCAACCAGCAGAAGGGTCCCCACCATGTCTCCTCCCCGCGTCTCCTCCCAGTCCACTCCGGGCGCCAACGTCTGCCCCGAGCCTGAAACCGAACTGGCTCCGAAGCCCGGGCCGCGCACTTCGCAGACGCAGAGCCCGCCGAATCGCTCGACCGTCGAGTCCTGGTCGGGTTCGAGTTCTCCGGGCTTCGGTGCATCGCCGCAGCCGCTTCCAGGGCCCACGCCGGGCCCCACCAGCAGCACGAACCGGTTCCAGCTCGAGCAGGCGCTCGCCAGGCAGGAGAAGCAGGAGCAGGCCCTGCAAGACGCGACCGGGGCGCTTGCACGCGCGGTGCGGTTGAACAAGGGCAAGATCAACGAAGCGACCTTCTCGTCGGAAGTCACACCGCAGCTGCGGGAGGCCCTGCGAACGATCACGCCTGAACAGCTCAGGGCCGTGGCGCGTGAGGCCGTGCTTCAGGCCCACCCCGGGGCGACGGAGAAGGAGGTTGCGGCGCTGACGGGCCAGGCGATGCGTGAGCTGAACAGCGTGGCCAGCACCGAGATGACGCGAGAACTCCAGGGCTTCATCGTGGGGAAGATCAAGGCTGGCGCCGAGAACTTCCGCAGCGTGGCGAACGACCCCCAGAAGCTCCAGTCAATGCTGCAGCACCTGCAGGGGCTCTCGAACGAAGCGCGCGCGCAGACGCTCCAGTCGTGGGGGCTTGAACCCTCGGGAGGCACGCCGAGCGCCGCGCAGCTGTCGGCGGCGCTGACCCAGCGTGCTGCGTTGATGGACGCGAGCGCCCGGACGCTCGAGCAAACCAGTGGGAGCGACACGCTGCTGTACCGCCTCGCGAGCTACCCTGGCGTCGCAGAGCTGTTCTCCAAAGAGAAACGCCTCGACCCCGACTCGGTTGCGGGGCGGGCGCTGGCGCAGGTCGATCGCTCGGCGAACTCGGAGAAGAACGTACGCCTCGTCGGCGACTTCGTGCTCGGAGTGACGTCAGCGGTCGCCTTTGGCGCCGCCGCCGCGGCAGTCGGTGCGACGACGGCTGGTGCCGTAGCCATCGCAGCCCCAGCCACCCTCGCTAACACCGCACGCAAGCTGGGCGGCGAGGAGACCGCGGTCAACACGGCCAGGGCTGGCACCTCGGCCGGTGTGATGGGTCAGGACGCCATCGCGAAAGCCGAGGCGCATCAAAGAAACGTCGCCGCGTTCGGAGCCGCCGAGACCGTGGCTCCCGCTATCGGGCACCTGATTGGCCATGCAGTCCACGCGGCTCCGGCCGCGCAGGTGGCTATCGAGGGGGGGATGGCCGCAGGCATCACCGGCGCGGAGGTCGCAGTGGCTCCGCATGCCCACGAGAAGCCGACCGGCCGCGATGCCACGAGGACCGGCGGCCCTCGGTGAGACGTGGAGGCACAGCCGACCCGCCGTCGCGACGTGAACCGGGACGTGGCGACGACGGACGTCGGACTGAACGCTGATGCCTCACGCTTCGAAGACCGACCGATGGCGACCCCTCGCTGGTCGAGGCTCAGGGCTTCACACGCGCGCGAAGCATCGCTCGCACCGCTGGCGGCGGCTCATCTTGCGGCGCGTCCTCACACCCGGGACGCGCGAAGTCGAACAGGAGCACCGTGCGCGTGCTGGCCGTGCGATTCCACGCTTCGTGCTCCGCGGTGTCGTCGAACACGACGGCGACGCCTTCACGCCAGGGACGAACGACGTCGCCGACGCGGAGCGCGCAGTCCTCGGCGCTCGACGGCACGACGAGCCCGAGATGGGCGCGGTAGACGGTCTTGACCCACCCCACGTGCGGCTCGATGTGCGCCCCGGGAGCGAGCCGCGAGAAGCCCGCCGTCGTGAGGTGCGGAATCTTCGCGATCGCCGCCGCCGTGCGTGGGCAACGCGCGAGCGCCTCGCGAATGTCGTACCCGAAGGCCACCAGCCCGTAGACGTCCCACCCGGCGCCATACATGTCGCGCTGAACCCAGGGGTCGAACGCGTCGGGCGGGAGCGCCGCGCACTCATCGCGTATGTCGCGCCAGGACGCCTCGAGGTCGGCGAGGAAGGGGAAGGCGCCAGGGTCGAGGAACATTCACCGAGCGTAGCGCGGCTGCCATGGCCGCGACCGAGGCGACGGCGTCGGGGCAGCGCTCGGAGAGTGGCCCGGCCTCGCCGGCTACGGCACCAGGTCCGCTGCCAGCAGGACCCGGGGGTTCGCTCGAAGCAGGTCGTCCGACGAGATGCTGAAGGCCACCCGGCCGGTCACCGTCGTCGGCGTCGCCGGCAGCGCCATCGGCAAGACCCGGACGTGAATCCTTTCACACTGCTGGGGCCGCAATTCCCGCCGGCCACCTGAGCCGAAGGGGAGGCTGAAGACCGGGCTGCTTCCAGCCTCGATGATCGGGTTCGAGACCAGACAGGTGTTGGCGGTGGCCGTCAGAGGCGCAACGTTGCAGAGCTGGAAGGACAGGCTGCGGGGGGACAGCCCGGACACCGTGCCGAAGTCCAGCGACTGCGGCGTGACCGTGTACTCGCACGGGGGCACCGAGACGGGGCGCGCGGTGACGGTGGTGCGCAGCTCGGGCAGGCCTGGGTCGTTCGAGAAGATGACGACCTCCCACGCCTTGTCTCCGCTCACAGAGTTTACCGAGAGGTTCTTCGGCTGGACCCGCAGCGGAATCTCGAGGTCAGCACCGGCGGTCGACAGCCCCACCGCCGGGTCGTACCTGCTGCCAGCCGGTAAGTCATTGAGGCACGTCCTCGACAGGGCATCGAACGCCCCGACACAGATTTCATCCAGCGCGGACTCCTCGTTCTTTGGTGTCACGGTCCAATACGGCGGGCCTGCGCCCCGCGCACCCAGTCGCAGGTTCGCCCGGGAATCCGGGACCGCTGGTGCAGTGCCCACGTTCCGCACCGTGAGCGTCCCCGTCGCCGCGGCCCCGACCCCCGGGAAGAACTCGATTCGCCCCACATTCAGGATCTGCCACGGCACCACCTCGATGGCGGGGCCTCCTCCGACGGCTCGCAGTGGCACGCTCAAGGCCGGTTGCGCAGAAAGGTCGGTGTCCGCCACCAGTGTCGCGTTCTGCGGCCCAACGACCCTCGGCTGGAAGCTCAGCGTCACGCTCGCCGCACCTGGTAGGAGATCATCGGTCGCTGGGTCCCGGCTCCCCGCGGGGACGGTCAGCCGCGTCACGTCACCCGGGCTCGCGGCGGTCACCCGGTAGACGCTCGACAGGTTGGTGCCCTCGGTGGCGACCAGGTTGCGGAGCTCCACCGGCTTGAAGCTCCGGTTGAAGAAGGTCAGCCTGGTCGTCACCAGCACCCCTGGCTCGACGTACCCGAAGTCCAGCCCTTCGGGCTGCGATGAGGTCAGCACCGAGTCCACCCCCGTCCCCACCAGCCGCGCCGTCACGTCAGGGCACTCGTCCCCGAGCTGGAGGGCGATGGTCGCGGTCGAGTGGCGCACCTGCGTCGGCGCAAAGACGAATCTCACGGTGCGCTCACTCCCGGGCGCCAGCGTGAAGTCCCCGCGTGGAGAGTCCGACGTCAACGTGAAGACGGAGTCCTCCGATGCACTCCGGAGCTCTCCGATTCTGGCCTGACGCGACACCGACGTTGGGTTCTTCAGCGACAGCGCCAGCTCGAACGTGTCACCTCGCGACACCGCCCCGAAGTCAAAGTGTGGAGGGACGTCACACGTGATGAGCGTCGACTCGCCCTTCAAGGCCACCTGCACGGCTGGCGCGTCTTGCGAGACGTTGCGCGCTGCCGTCGTCAGCGTCACTGCGTGGACCACTCGCGAAGTCGACGCGTGAAGGGGCGGCTGGAAGAAGAACGTGAGGGCCTTCGCATCACCTGGAAACAACACGATCGGCTCCAGGTCGACGCCGAAGACCGGTTCGGGCTCGATGATGGAGGTGCCCAGCTGAACCACCGGCCCTTCACCGTCTTTCACAAAGCCATTCAACTGCAGTGCCCCGGGGCCGCGGTTGGTGACCGTCACCACTTTCTCGACCCGTTTACCCCTCGGCACGACGCCGAAGTCGATCACGGTCGCCTCCATCGCGATGCCGTCGACCTCGATGGTGAACCGCGGCTCACCGAACCTGGGAGGGCTGCACCCGGCGAACGCCACGAGCATCGCGAGGGTGAGGAGCCGCTGGAACCGAGGTGACGTGAACATGGGCAGCGTTCTCCGGGCCAGCGGCAGACTTCGCCGCAGACTTGAACCGCGCATCACACGCTCCGTCAACCCCGGGCGCGCGGCCGGCGCTGAGCGGCGCCACCTCGCCATCGAGAGCAGCGAGTGGTTCGACCGTCGTCATGACCGCGCGATGTCAGCCCTCCCGTGTATGACGCTCCTCGCGTGAGCATCGTCGTCGTCGCCGAGAAGCCGTCAGTCGCC
>JANRKQ010000033.1:0-30023 GCA_033763395.1 Myxococcaceae bacterium | reverse complement strand
CACCGTCGTTACCTGGAGCAACGAGGGCCAGCTGCCGTTCCCGATGCGCTTCTTCGGGCTCGTCGTCGACCGGGTCGTTGGAGCTGACTACGCTCGCGGCCTCGCGCGCCTCAAGGAGCAGCTCGAGGCGCAGTCCCCCGTGGTCACCCGCTGAGTCGCACCATGGACTACGTCTTCGTTCTTCGTGGTGATGCGTCGGCGTTCGCTCGCCTGGGCCCGACGCAGCTGCGCGCCTCGGTCGAAGCCTTCACGGCCTTCACCACCTCGCTCTCCCGGACCGGCGCGCTGCGCAGCGCGCTGCACCTGAAGGACCCGATGACCGCGACGACGCTCACGCACGATGGCCGCCGCGTCGTCCTCCACGATGGAAGTGGAGAGCTCGGCCCGCAGCAGCTCACCGGGCTCTACATCGTCTCGGCGCCGTCCCTCGATGAGGCGCTCGCGCTCGCCGACGACTGTCCCATCTTGAAGTTTGGCGGGAGCGTCGAAGTGCGGCCGTTGTACGACGCTCCTTCATCGCCCCGTCGTCATGCTCCCCGGCCCCGTCGTCCCAGCCGTTCAACCACCAGCCCCTGAGGTTCCCATGCAATTCCTGTTGATGATCTACGGAGACGAGTCTGCCTGGTCGAAGATGCCCGCCGACGTGCAGCAGCAGTCTTTCGCGGCCTTCATGCAGTACAACAAGGACCTCGCCATGAGTGGAAAGCTCAAGAGCGCGGCGCAGCTGATGCCCACCGGTGCCGCGAAGACGGTGCGCGTTCGCAACGGCAAGGCAGTGACGACCGATGGGCCCTTCGCCGAGACTCGCGAGCAGATCGGCGGCTACTACCTGCTCGAGGTCGAAAATGAAGCCGAGGCGCTCGAGTGGGCGGCGAAGTGCCCGGCCGCGTTCGGAGGCTCCATCGAAGTCCGCCCGGTGATGCTGAACCCCACTTGAGGCGAGCGTGCAGAACCAGCTCATCGAGACCGTGCTGCGCGCCGAGGGTCCCGCGATCCTCGGCGCGCTCGTGCGTCGGTACGGGCGCTTCGACCTCTGCGACGACGCCCTGCAGGACGCGGTCGCGGCCGCGCTCGAGCAGTGGCCGGAGGAGGGGGTTCCCCAGAAGCCGGCGGCGTGGCTCGCCACCGTGGCCCGGCGCCGACTCATCGATCGGCTGCGCGAGGCATCACGCGAGGACGACGACGAACCCTCCGACGAAACCGACTCCGAGGCGCTCGACGTCGAACCGACCCAGGACCCGCTGCGACTCATCTTCACCTGCTGTCACCCGGCGCTCGCTCCAAGCGCGCAGTGCACGCTCGCCCTGCGCACGATGTGCGGCTTGTCGACGCGGCAGATCGCCCGGGCCTTCGTCGAGGACGAGCGCACGACGGCCCAGCGGCTCGTGCGGGCCAAGCGGAAGATCGCCGAGGCCGGCATTCGGTTCGAGGTGCCTCGAGACGCCGAGCTCGACGAGCGGCTCACCGCGGTGCTCACTGTGCTCTCGCTGCTCTTCACCGAAGGCTACGTCGCGACGCACGGGGCCGGGCTCGGTCAGGCCGAGGTGAGCCACGAGGCGATGCGCTTCACCCGCCGCCTCGTGACGTGGCTGCCCGACCGGGGCGAGGTGCTGGGGCTGCTGGCCGTGATGTGCTTCACCGAAGCGCGCCGCGCCGCGCGGGTCGATGCCGCCGGCGCGTTGGTGCCCCTCGAAGCGCAGGACCGGGCGACGTGGGACCAGGACCTGCTTCTCGAAGGGCGCGCGCTCGTGCAGCGGGTCGTGGCGCTCAAGACGCGCGGTCCCTTCTCGCTCCAGGCGGCCATCGGCTCGCTCCACGCCGAGGCCACGAGGGCCGAGGCGACCGACTGGCCCCAGATTGCCGCGCTGTACGCGGCGCTCCTGCGCCTGACGCCGACGCCGATGGTCGAGCTCAACGCTGCCATCGCGCTCGCTTTCGCCTCGGGCGTGGAGCAGGGGCTCTCGTGGGTCGAGTCGCTCGAGGCGCGGGGCCTGCTGGTCGATCACCACCTGCTGCACGCGACGAAGGCCGATCTGCTCCGTCGCGCGGGCCGCTCCGCCGACGCCGCACGCGCGTACCGCACGGCGCTCGAGCTCGTCGCCAACGAGGCCGAGCGCCGGTTCCTGGAGCGCCGGCTTGGGGAAGTGTCGTGAGCTCCAGCACACGCCAACGGCCAGGCCCCTCGAGCCGCTGCCGAGGTCCGAGGCCGCGTCTCAACGAGCGGCGCCACGGTTCTGCCGCCTCGAAGCGGCCCTGACGCGTCGATGACCCGGAGACGTGCCCACCTCGTCGTGAGCTCTTGCCGCCGCATGAGCCGCGCCTGGAGGCGACTCCCCGCGGACGCGAAGCCGCGGCGACTACCCGACCGACACCTGCTTCACGCCCTGCTTCGTCAGCCACGCGGCCACGCGCTCACGGTGGTCGCCCTGCACCACCAGGTTGCCCTCCTCGAGCGCGCCGCCGCACCCCAGCGACGACTTGAGCTGCTTGAGCCACGCTTCCTTGTCCTTCGGCGACAGCTCGAGCTGCTCGATGACGGTGACCTCTTTGCCGTTGCGTCCCGCCCGCTCCATGCGCACGACGGCCTTCGGGGGCGCCTTCGTCGCCTTCGCTGGCGGCGGCTTCGGCGGCTCGCCCTTCGGCAGCGAGTCCTTGAGGCCGGCGAGCGCGCCGAAGGGGTTGTGGAACGGCTTCTTCTCGTCGCTCACGGCGTCTTCAGTCCATCGGCGGAGGGTCGGGCAGGTTCTGGAACCACGGCGCGTTCACGTCGCCGCGGCCCACCGCCATGCCAAGGATGAAGCCCTGCGAGGGCCACGTCTCTTTGTCGTTCAGCAGCACCAGCGGCGTGCCCTGAATGCCGAAGCGCTTGGCGTAGACGATGTCGTCGGCCAGCTTCGCCTGGGTCTCCTGCGAGGCGATGCAGGCCACCAGCGCGTCCTTCGGAACGCCCGTGACGCCCGTCACCGCCTCGAGCACCGCGTCGGCCGAGCGCAGCTGCTGCTGCCGGGCGAAGAGGGCCTTGCGCACGTCCCAATAGAGCGGGTGCCCCTCGGAGCAGATTTGAGCCTTGGCGCCGACGCAGCGCACCTCTTTGGGGCTGCCGGGCTCTCCGGGCGAGGCGCAGCCGTCGTCGACGAGGGGGAACGTGCGCGGCTCGATGCTCAAGCTGCCCTCGGGCGCGGCGCGTCGCAGCTCCTCCATGGCCTGCTCGAAGGTGGCGCAGTGGGGACACAGGACGTCGCTGAACTCCACCACCCGAATCGGCGCGTCCTTCGGGCCGTGGCGCACGCGCACCTTCACGTCCGAGGTGTCCTTCGCGCTCGCCGCGAGCCACTTCTTGCGCGCCGCCGACGTCATCAGCTTCTCGCGCGGCGGCATGGCCATGAGCGACTGCATCAGCTCGGCCTCGCTGGTGCCCGAGATGCGCGTCACCTCTCCGGCCTTCGGGGTGTTGCCGCCGGGAATGAGCGCCAGCAGGAACGTCGGAGCGCCCACCACGAAGAGCCACGCGGCGCCACCGACGACGAACTTCGAGTCGGGCCAGCGCGGGCCCGGCACCAGCAGAAACGCGGCGAACGCGTACACCGCCACCAGGCCGTAGGTGCCCAGACAGGTGAGGCACACCGCCCGCGCCGACCAGCTCGCCCACGCGAAGACGAGGATGGAGGCGATGCCCGCCAGCGCCCACAGCTTCACCGACGCCAGGTGCACCGGGCCGTCGTCGGACTCCCGCTTGCGCCACACGAGCCCCACCAGCACCGCCGCCGCCACGCCCCACACCACGCCGAGCGCCGCCACCGGCATGCCCAGCGCCTCGTGAATCGCCGACGCGAAGGGCGAGTTCCACACGGTGGCGCAGTTGACCGTCTCGTTGACGGCGCAGGCCACCTTGCCGCCCTGGCGCACCACCAGCAGCTCGAACCACTGGTAGACGGCGAGGCCGGCCGTGGCGAGGCCAGAGGCCAGGAGGACGCCGAGCGCGGCGTTCGACGGACGGGCGGGGCTCGATGGCGTGCTCACGCGGGCGCCTTATATACGGACTCCATGACGCTGCTCGCTGCACAAACGGCGGAGTACCTGGCGGCCACCGAGCGGTGCGCCGTGGTCGACCTCTCGACGCGCGACACCGTGCGCCTCACCGGCCCCGACCGGGAGTCGTTTCTCCAGGGCATGGTGACGAATGACGTCGAGAAGCTGGCCGTCGGCGCGAGCTGCCCGGTGGCGATGCTGACGGCGAAGGGCGCGATGGTGGGCGACGGGCGGGTGGTGAAGCTGGCCGACGCGCTGCTGCTCGACACCGGCCCGGGGCGCGGTGCGGCGGTGCGTGACTTCTTGAACAAGTACCTCATCAGCGAAGAGGCCGAGGTGGCTGACGCGCCCGACGTCGCGCTGGTGGGGCTCGTCGGGCCCGAGGCCGAGACGTGGGCGAAAGCGCTCCCGAGCGAGGCGGTGCTGGCGAGCCTGACCGGGCTGTTGGGCGCGGGCGTCGACGTGCTGGTGAAGCGCGAGGCGTTGCCCCAGGTGCGCGCGGCGCTCGCGAGCCTGCCCACGGTGTCGGCCGAGACGTTCGAGGTGCTGCGCGTCGAGGCCGGCGTGCCCTTCTTCGGCGTCGACATGACGGAGACGACGATTCCCCTCGAAGCGAACCTCGAGAAGGCCATTCACTACCAGAAGGGCTGTTACATCGGGCAAGAGGTCATCGCGCGCGCCACCTACCGCGGGCAGATGAACAAGAAGCTCGTCGGCCTGCTGCTCGGCGACGCGGCCCCGGCCCCCGGCGCGGAGCTGAAGCTGGGAGACAAGCGGGTGGGCCGCCTCACCAGCGTCGTCACCAGCCGGCGCGCCGGGCAGAACGTCGCGCTCGGGTACGTGCACCGCGACCACCTGACGCCGGGGACGACGCTCGAGGTGGCCACCGGAGGGCAGGCGCGCGTGCAGGCGCTTCCGTTCCCCGCCTAGCGCGCTGAACGGGTTGCCGGACCGGGTCAGCGCGAGGCGCGACGAGACCAGCTGGCGGTGGCACCTGACCGAGGCGCAGCGATGGGGGGCACCGCCGCTCGGCGCGCTCACGACGGGCGGTGCCCTGTTCGTCGCTCTATCCCCTGGCCCAGGCCGAGAACGCCTCGGACGACACCACCTCGGCGATGCGCCTGGCCAGGGCCTCGGCGCCGCACTCGCGCACCACGGTGAGGAGGCCCAGCTCGGCCAGCACGTCCTTCGCCGGTCGCGCCGAGACGTCCTTCAGCGCGAACTCGGCCAGCGCTCGCAACTCGTCGTCCGAGGCGGCGCTCGCGAGCCAGCGGGTGAGGCCCGCGCGCACCACCTCGGCGGCACCGGGCACGTCGGCGTTCGCCAGCTCGCGCGCGAGCTGCGGCAGGGTGAGCTCGAGCGCCCCGTCGAGCATCGCCATGCGCAGCTCCGCCGCCTCGGTCGCGCGCCGGGGGTCGCTCACCGCGTCGGCGAGCTGCCCGAAGACGCCGCTCAAGGCGGCGTCGACGAACTCTACCGCGCGCTTCTCCATCTGGCGCTCCACCTCGCTGCCCACCGCGCCCACCAGCGAGCCCAGCGTGCCGGTGCGCGACTTCACCGCGTCGCCCGCGAGCTTCGCGAAGGTGCCCAGGCCCTTCGCCACGCCGGCCACCGGTGCGCTCGCCCTGCGCCCGAACTCGAGCACGAAGTCGAGGAGCAGCTGCCGCACCAGCTCGCGCGTCGGGTCGCGGTCGATGACGGTGAGCACCAGCTTCTTGTCCGGAGAGAAGGGCCGGCCCACCACGTCACGCACCGCCTCGCGCACGTCGCGGGCCACCACCTCTTTCAGCGTCTTGCGCTGGGCGTTGAGCTCGTTCACCACCAGGTCGACGCCGCGGGCCAGGGCCGGCACGGCGCCGGGCGCCTCGAGCCACCCGGTGAGGGCCGCGCGCACCGTGGGGACGAACACCTCGGCCGGCAGCAGCGCGCCCACTGGTTTGTCCAACCACACGTCGAGGCACACCACCGCCAGCGCGTGCTGCGCCTTCTCGTTCTCGAGCTTCGTTCGGAGCGAATCCACCTGCTGACTCGTACCAGCTTCCGTCCTACAGGGGGACTCATGCCAACCAGCGAGACGAAGTTCGTGTGGTGCGACCTCGAGATGACCGGGCTCGACACCGCCTCGTGCGCCATCATCGAGATGGGCCTCATCATCACCGGCCCCGACCTCAAGCCCATCGCCGAGTGGGAATGCGCCATCTGGCAGCCCGACGAGGTGCTCGGCCGCATGGAGCCCTTCGTGAAGGACATGCACACGAAGAACGGGCTCCTCGAGCGCGTGCGCAAGTCGGACATCTCGATTCGCCAGGCCGAGAAGGAAGCGACGCGGCTGTTGCTCCAGCACGTCGAGTACGGCGAGGGCATTCTGGCCGGCAACTCGATTCACACCGACCGGGCCTTCATCACGAAGTTCATGCCGGGCTTCGACCGGGCGCTGCACTACCGAATGGTCGACGTGTCGAGCCTGAAGATCGTCACCCGCGCCTGGTTTCCCAACGCGCCGGGCCGCTCGAAGGTCGACGCGACGCACACGGTGCTGTCCGACCTGCGTGCCTCCATCGGCGAGCTCGCGTACTACCAGCAGACGTTCTTCAAGAAGCCGAACGAGGTGTGACGGCGCGCTCGGGCACGAGGTCTCCGCGCTCGAGCCAGTCACGCACCGCCATGCCGGTGCCGAAGGGCCAGGGCTTCAGCTTTTCCTTCGGGATGTGTTTCGTCGCCTCGAGCTCGTCCGACAACGTGATGGGGCCGCTCGCCCGCACGTGGAACGCGAGGATGAGCTCGTTGCGCAGCTCGAACGGATAAGCGCCGACGAAGCCGACCAGCTCGGCGTCGAGCCCCGTCTCTTCCTTCACCTCGCGCAGCACGGCGGCCTCGGGCGTCTCGTTCGCCTCGAGGAAGCCGGTGACGAGCGCGAAGAGCTTCTCGGGCCAGCCCTTTCCGCGCGCGAGGAGCACCGCGCCGTCGTGCTCGATGATGGCCGCCACCACCGGCGTCGGGTTGCCCCAGAAGACGTAGCCGCAGCCTTCTTTCGGGCAGGCCGGGCGTGCCTTGCCGCCGGCTTCGCGCTCGGCGAGGGGCGTGGCGCAGCGCGGGCAGAACTGGAAGCTCATGGCCGCCGCGTAGCAGCTTTCGTCGCTGGGCGGCGGCGCAGGGGCCCGAGCCGCCCGAGGTCGCCGCGCGCATCGACGCACAGCAGACTCGCCAGACCGATTGCGCCGCGGCGGGCGATTGCAGAAGCGCCCCCATGGGAGGGGACATGCTCGATTGGGTGCTCAAACTCATCGGCGGCAAGGACGACATCGACCTTGCGCTCGAGAAGATGAAGCCGGAGTGCTGTTGATGGGCGAGCCCGCGGACCCCGGCTACCGCCCCGACTCCTCGAAGACAGCCATGCACGAGTGGTACGGGCTGAAGGGGCGCGCCAGCGTGGTGAAGGCCATCGAGGGGTATGCCTCGAGCGACGATGCCTACGACGTCTTTCGAGCGACCTTCGTCGCGCGAGCAGCGGCCGGAGCTGGCCTCCTCAGCGCCGACGAGAGCAGGGCCTTCTGCAAGGGAATCATCGCGCAAGCGCAGCGGCACTTCGCCGACTGGGACGCGTTGAGCCGTGGATACCTCGAGGGCCATCTCGCCTACCGAGAGTCGCAAGGTGACGACGCCGCCACGCTCGCGACGTAGAAGAAGAACCTCACCGCCTCGTTCAAGAAGCTGCAGGCTGGAGCGTGGTCAGTCGTGCCGCTCCGAGGCTGAGCGCTTCAGCACCTGTTCGCGAGTGATGCACCGGTCCACGACGCTGGTATGGGCACGTCATGAACGCGGTGCTCTTCGACATGGACGGCGTGCTGGTGCGCAGCGAGGAGGTCTGGTTCCGCGTCGTCGAGGCCGCCGGCGAGCGCTTTCGGGGCCGACCGGTCACGCGCGACGAGTTCTTCCCCACCTTCGGGCAGGGCACCGCCGCTGACATTCCCGTCTTCGGGTTCTCGTGCAGCGTCGCCGAGCTCGACGCGTTCTACGTGGCCGAGTTCGTGAAGCACCTGGGCTCGATGTGGGTGAACCCCGAAGCCGCGCCGCTCGTGAAGCAGCTCACCGCTCGCGGCCTGAGCGTAGCGGTGGTGACGAACACGGTGGCGCCGTTGACGAAGGCCATCCTCGAGCACGCGCAGCTGGCCGGGTGGTTCGCCGTGCGCGCGACGGCCGACCGGGTGGCCCACGCGAAGCCCGCGCCCGACCTCGTGCAGCTCGCGCTGAACGAGCTGGGCGTCGCGCCGGCGAGCGCAGTGATGGTGGGAGACTCCCGCTTCGACCGAGAGGCCGCGCGCGCCGCGGGGGTGCGCTTCATCGGGCTGAAGCTCGACGGCGACGCGCGGGTCGAGCGGCTGGGTGACCTGGCCCCGGCGCTCGGGCTCGAGACCGCGCCCTGGGTCCTGCGGCCGGCGCGTGCGCAAGACCGCGGCCAGGTCGAGGCGGTGCTTTCAGCGGCGGGCCTTCCGCTCGATGGGCTCGACCTCGGGTTTCCGGCGTCCTTCGTGGTGGCCGTGACCCCTGGAACGCCGGCGCGCCTCGTCGGCGTCGCTGGGCTCGAGGTGCACGGCGCCGACGGGCTGCTGCGTTCGGTCGCCGTCGCGGCGGACCTGCAGCGAACGGGGCTCGGCTCGGTGCTCGTCGAGGAGCGGCTCGCGGAGGCGCGAAAGCTGGGCCTCGAGCATGTGTCGTTGCTCACCACGACGGCGGCCGATTGGTTCTCGCGCCGAGGCTTCGTGCGGCGCCCGCGCGAGGCCGCGTCGACGGGGTTGCAAGCGAGCGTGGAGTTCTCGACCGCGTGTCCCTCGTCGGCGGTGCACCTGGAGTGGACGCCATGACAGGTGGTGGGTCGCGGCGCCGCGAGGTCTCGTCGCGCCGGGCGAGTGGAGGAAGCCGCTCCGTCACCGCGGGCTCACGTCGCGCGCGGTGGGCGCTGCGCACGACCACCGCCCCTGGCCGGGTCGAACCGTGCACGGCGAGCGCCGGGTCGGCTCGCGCGCCCACGGTGTCCGAACGGCGCCGTCGTGTCCGGTGGGGCGTGGCGTCGCTCGTGGGGCTGTTGGTCGGTTGTGCGGCGCAACCCACGACGCGCCCACCGCCGCGGGCCGTCCTCTGGTTCGGCGGAGACGTTCACCTCGGCCAGCGCGGCGCGAGCTCGCTCGACGGCCTCGCGCTCGACGGCCCGCTCGTCATCAACCTCGAAGGGCCCATCGGCACCGCGCCCGGACCCTCGTCGGCCGAGCGGCTCATCAATCCACCCGACACGGCGTCGACTCTGGCTCGCGCCCGGGTGCTCGCGGCGGGCGTCGACAACAACCATTCGCTCGACGACGGCCCCGAAGGGCTCGAGCGCACGCGTGAGGCGCTCTTCGCGCAGAAGGTGGTGCCGCTGGGGTTGTCGGTGCTGACGGTCTCGGGCGTGCCGGTGACGCTGCTGCAGGTCGACCTGTCGAAGGGCGCACCGAAAGACCTCGAGGCGCGGCTGACGTGGGCTGCCGATGCGCCGGGCGTGGCCATCGTGCTGTTCCATGTCCTCGCGCCGCCGCTCTACACGCCCGACCCGCCGTTGAAGTCGGCCGTCGCGCTGGCCGCCGAGGTGGGCATCGACGCGGTGCTGGTGCACGGGAGCCACGCGCTCGGCGCGGTCGAGCGCAAGGGCAAGACGCTCGTCGCCTGGGGCCTGGGCAACGTCGCCTTCGATTGTGAGTGCACCGCCGAGGACGAGGGCCTGCTGGTGCGCCTCGAGGTGAGCGGCTCACGCGTGGAAGAGGCGACGGTGGTGCCGATTCGGGCAGGCCTGCAGGGAGCAGCGGCCCGACGTGCGACACCAGCCGAGGCGTCGCTCGACCTCGACCTGCTCGAGTCGCTGGGCTCGAAGCCGCTGGACCGCACCGCGACACACGCGCGCTTCTGAGCCGTCAGCTCCAGAGCGCGTTTCGTCGCGTCGCGACCCGGACGCTTCGTCGTTCTCGGCTGGAAGCTCCCACCCGGGGAGCGAGGCGGCCTATCAGGCCGCGACCATGAAGTTCGTCTCTGCTTCGCGCTTGAGGTCCTTCTCGAGCGACTGAATGAGCTTCACGTTCTTCTTGTCGACGTCCGTGAGGCGCTTGTCCGAGTACTTCGCGTCGCTCTGGTACCAGGGCACCGTCTTGAAGTGCCCCTTCACGAGCGGCGTCTCGAAGGGCCGGCCGCGGCGCGCGAAGATGGTGTTGCGCAACAGCTTGAGGTCGCGCGGCGAGAGGTCGTCGAGGTCCTTCAGGCTGAGCAGCGAGTCGAGGCGAGAGGGGTTCTCGAGCGGCGTCAGGTCTTTGGGCGCCTCGCCTTCGCCCGCCCAGCCGCCCAGCCGCACCGACAACAGCCGCAGCTCGATGAGGTCGTTCGCCGCCGGCGTCTTCGCGGCCTTCACCCGCGCCCGCACGGCGTCGCGCATCGCCTGGAGTTGCTCGGTGGTGAGCGCCGACTCGTACTCGGCGATGGCGTTCGCGTTCTTGTCGTCGAGCTCCCACTCCTCGACGGGCAGGTTGGTGCGCCACTCTTCGTTCAAGAAGCTGCGCTGGTCGGGCTGGTACCAGGGCTGGGCCGTGAAGAACTCGCGCAGCCACCGCCGACGGAACTCGTTGCCACGCCTGGCGTAGAGCCAGTTGCGCATGAGCGTGAGCTCTCGAAGGGAGCGGTCCTTGAGGTCGGCCGGCGTGAGCGGCTTTGACGTGTACAGCGGCCGGTCTTCGGCAAACGCGAGGACCGCGACGAGGCAGGTGGTGACGGTGAGGCCACGGAGCATGGGCGAGACGCTATCGCACTTGGGTCACGGCGGCCCGGGCGCCGTGGTGGGGCTGCACGTCTGCGGGCGCGCCGAAGCCTCGGTCCCGAAGAGGGGGCGTGCCGCGCTCGCTCACCGAGCGGTCGCGTCGATCCACCCGGCCTCGGTGACGACGGCGTCGAGGCGCTCGTCGAACGGCTCGGTCGGCACGAGCGGCACCTCCTGGCCCGAGTAGGCGAGGCCCAGCGCGAAGACGGCTCCTTGCGCGCGCAGGGTGCGCAGCGTGAGATCGTAGTACCCGCCGCCATACCCGAGCCGCGCGCCGGTGCGGTCGAACGCCAACAGAGGCACCAGCACGAGGTCGGGAACGAGCAGAGCCGTCTCGGGCGCAGGCTCCTCGATGCCGAAGCCGCTGCGAACGAACCGCGTCTGCGGTGTCCACGCATGGAACGTGAGCGGCTGTCCGCGCGGCGGGGTGCGGGGAAGCGAGAGGAGCGTGCCGAGCGAGGCGAGGTGTCGCATCAACGGCCTGGGGTCGAGCTCATTGCCCACCGGCATGGTGCCGCTCACCACCCGGGGCCGCGCGCGCAGCGTGACGTGCCTCAACACCGCGCTCGCCGCGTCAGAACTCGCTTCGGCCAGCTCGGCGCGCCGCGCCTTCATCGTCGCCCGGAGCGCCCGCTTGGCCTCGCCCACCGTCACGTCACTCTCCGATGAGACATGGCGGCTGGTCGCGGTACCGGCGCTCGTACGGCACGTACACCATGCACGACCACGAGCCCGCCGTCGTCAGGCACACCTCCTGGCACAGCTCGTAGGTGTCGGTGTGTTTGCGAAGCGTGGCCTCGCCGGTGGCGGTGTCGAGGATGCGGTTCGACGACGTGGTGTACCGCGAGTCCGTCTGCTCCGAGAACGAGTGCAGCGCCGTGATGAGCCCCTTCGGCACGCCCTTCGCCCAGATGCCGCGCGCGAACTTCTGCGCCTGGTGCATCGCGTCCAGCACGAGGGGGTTCGGCTTTCCGCGCACGGCGTAGGCGAGGCCGCGGCCTGAGCGCGCCATCTCGAGCGCCAGCTTCGGGCAGTCGACCAGCACGCGGCCGTACGCGTCGGGCTCACCCGCGGTGGTGCACTCCCATTCCTTCGAGGCGCAGACGTCGGCGTCACCCTTCGTCAGCGAGTAGAGCTCTTCGCGCGTCCAGTCGCCCCAGCGGTGCACCGGGCCGTAGGACTCGAGCGTGTTGTAGCCGAAGAGGCGCGAGCCCTGCCCCGAGTACGGCCCGTCGAGGAAGTCGAACGAGTCGCCGTCAGACCACCGCACCTGGGTGCGCTGGCCGTTGAGCAGAATGATGCCGTCTGCGTCGTGGGCGTCAGCGCCGGCCGCGCGCTTCCCACCCGTGCGCGTAACGATGGTGGTGCAGCCGGTGAGGAGAAGGAGGACCCAGAAGACCCGCATGGCCGCGCATGTTACCGCCCACGGCTCGCCCCGGCGTCGGTGGTGTTGCTCACCACCGGGGGCGCCGAGCTCCATTGCTCGACTGGCAGCCCCCTGCAGGCGGGTCGGAGCACCCGGTCCGGAGCGCGCCATCACGCCGATGCCACGCACCACCCGGCAAACTCGTCCCGCCATGGAGGCGACGCGCCGGTCGACGAAGCGCGCGCCATGGACGCCCGACGCGCCGGGAGGCGCTCCGCGTGCAGACAGGCGCTGCGTCGGTCTCGTCATCGAAGCGCGCGCATGGCGGCGATGCCTTCGGGCCACTCGAGCGCCTCGGCCAGGTTCGCCGCCTGCGTCGCCACGTCGGCCGTCGAGGGGTCGTTCAGCCGCGCCAGCACCCGGGCGAGCGAGACGAGCTGCCGCGCCTGGAAGAGGAAGTCGCCGCCCGCCTCGGCCGTCATCGCCGCCTGCCGGAACCAGCTCTCGGCGTCGGCCCACGCGCTCGCCTGCGCCGAGAGTGCGCCGAGGTTGGCCAGCACCCGCGACGCGTAGAGCGGGGCCCCAGCGGCCTTGAAGCGCTCGGCTGCCGAGACGAGCCAGGTGCGCGCCCGCCCGTGCTGCTGCCGCCCGATGAAGAGGGCTCCGATGCGCGACTCGACGCGCGCGCGGAAGTCGAGCTCGCCCAGCCACGGGCCCAGGGCGCCAAGCGCCTCGGCGCCCGCGAGGGCCTGGTGCCAGGCAGGCTCGGCGTTGACGACGTCTCCCGCGCGCTCGTGGGCCTCGGCCACCTCGGCGAGGACCGCGGCGTGCACGGGCAACCCCTTCGACGACGCGAGCGCCGCCGAGAGGGCCTCACGCGCCTCGGCGTCGCGGCCTTGCGCGCGCCGCACCCGCACTTCCGCCAGGCTCAGCTCGGCGTCCGGCGCGTGGCCGGGCGGCATCGCCGCGAGCCCTTCGGAGAGACACAGCGCCGCCCCTTCGACGTCGCGCATCGCCAGCCGGGCACACGCGGCGCGCGCCAGCGCCGAGAGCCGCAGCGGGAGGATGTCGGCGGACTCCTTCTGCGGGTGCCGCTCGAGCGCGCGCGCCATGCCCTCCTGCGCGACGGCCGCCAGCGACAGGTCTCGTGCCGCCACGGCCCGCTCTGCCACCAGCCGCCACTGGGCGCCGGCCCGCGACGGCTCGTTCGCGCGCTCGAGGAGTCGCGCCACCCGGGCGTGGGCGGCGAGCGCGTCGTTCCCCGAGGCCGCGACGGCCGAAGCGCAGCGGGCCGCGACGGCCGGTGTGCCCGAGAACGTCGCCAGCACGCTCTCGAAGGTGGGCACCAGCGACGCCCGCCCTTCCTGCCCGGTGAGGAAGCGCGCCGCCACCGCGCGCGGCCAGGCGGCCGTGGTGACGTCGGGCAGCACGCGGGCGACGGTGGGGCCCTCGGCGAAGTCGCCCAGCAACCACACCACCTCGAGGAGCCGGGCCACCCGGGTGCCTTCGGCGAGCAGGCGCGCTCGGGGCAGGTCGGCTGGCGCCACGAGCGGCACGGTGCCCTCGAGCATCAGCGTCTCACCCCGCGGCCGCAGCCCGCCCCGGCTGGCCGTCAGCAGGAGGAGCTCCATCACCAGCCCGGGGTAGCCACCGGAGCGCGCGTAGAGGACGTCGCGCAGCTCCGCGGGCGAGCTGCCCAGGCTGGCGGTGAGCAGCGCGTCCACCTCGGCGAGGGTGAGGGTGGGGACGCCGAGGCTCGCGTCGAGTGAGAGGCTGCTCGCGAGCTCTGGAGACACGAGCCCGACGAGCAGCTCGCGCGGCTGGGGTGTCCGGTAGAGCTCGACGAAGGCGCGGGCGCTCTCGGCGTCGGCGTGGTCGAGCCCGTCGAAGACCAGCACGCGCCGGCGCCCATCGGCGATGTCGGCCAGGACGAGGCGCAGCGCGTCCGTCACCTGCCTGGGGGTGAAGGGCGTGGGGGAAGGCTCGATGCCCGCCAGGACGAGGGCGGCGTGGAGACGCTCCGGCGCCACCCGCAGCGCCTCGAGCGCGGGCGCCAGCGCGGCGTGGCGCGCCTCGAAGGGGACTCGCGCCACCTGGCAGAGCAGCTCGACGACGGCCGAGAGCGGGCGCCCGTCACCCTTGAGCGAGGTGGTGTGCGCGACGAGGCACCCCTGTGCGTGCGCCCGGCGCGCGAACTCGAGCGCGAGGTGCGAGCGACCAGACCGCCTCGGGCCAGTGACGATGACGGGCGCGACGGCCCCGCGCTCGAGCCCGACGACGCGCGTGTCGAGCAGACGGAGCAGCGGCTCGAGGCCGACGCTGGCCGGCGGGTTGACGGGCGCGGCGCGGCGGCCGACGAGGCGCATGTCGTCGTTGGCGGGCGCCCACTCGACGAGGTCGCTCACCCCGAGCGCCAGGTGTCGGGCCGCGTGACATTGGCCTGCCGACGCGCGGCGGAGGAGCGACTGAATCGTCTGCAGGCCGTCCCCCTCCACGCCGGCGTCCGGGTCGGCCCGCAGCCGCGAGCCCGTCAGCGCCAGCTTGAGCGTCGGCGCCGCGGGCTGCCCATCGGCGAGCAGCTCGAGGCGCTCGCGAAGCTCCGCCGCGGCCAGCACGGCGTTCGCCTGCGACCCGAGGCCGAAGAAGACGAAGACGGCGGACGTCTGGCTGAAGACGTCGAGGGCACCGCCCAGCGGCACAGCGACGTCGACGCAGAGCGAGAGCAACGTCGAGAAGGCGAGCGGGTCGGTGGCGCGGCCGAACTCGACGCCCAGCAGCCACGCGATGGGCATCACCTCGGGAAGCTGCGCTCGCAGGTGCTCGGCGTGCGCGAGGCGCTGGGGCGAGAGGGGGAACCCGAGCGAGGTGTTCAGCTCCGAGAGCCTCCCGACCCGCCCGTCGGGGGCGGTGGCGCGCGTCGAGGCCATCGGCGTGAACGCGGGGGTCAGGCCGGTGCCGTCGGTGCGCACGACGCGAGGAACGCCGGCAGCCGGGCTGGACGGCGTGGCGACCTCGGGAGCGGAAGCGTCGATGCGGCCCGACGTCGATGCCGACGGTTGCCGCGGCGCGCTCGGCACTGGCCCTGCGGCGTCGAGGTGGACCTCTGGCTGCAGCGAGGGCGCGTCGATGCGCACCGGCGTCGTTCCTGATGACTGTCGAGGTGCGCTCGGCACGGGCTTCGCGGCGTCGATGCGAAGACCGGGGGCCTCGAGGGCCGGTGCGTCGATGCGCACCGGAGCCGTTCCTGACGACTGTCGAGGCGCGCTCGGTCCGGGCCTCGCGGCATCGATGCGGACGCCCGGGGCCCCGAGGGCCGGCGCGTCGATGCGCACGGGGGTCGTGCCAGATGGCTGGTGCGGTGCATTCGGCACCGGCTTCGCGGCGTCGATGCGGACTCCCGGCTGGAGCGAGGGCGCGTCGAGGCGCACCGGAGTCGTTCCCGATGACTGGCGAGGCGCGCTCGGAACGGGCTTCGCGGCGTCGATGCGAAGATCGGGCGCCTCCAGGTCCGGTGCGTCGATGCGCACGGGGGGCGCGCCAGATGGCTGGTGCGGTGCGCTCGCCGTCAGCTTCGCGGCGTCGATGCGGACCCCCGGCTGGAGCGAGGGCGCGTCGATGTGCACGGGTGTCGTGCCGGGCGGGTGGTGTGGCGCGCTCGGCACCGGCTTCGCGGCGTCGATGCGGACACGGGGCTGGAGCGAGGGCGCGTCGACTCGGACCGGAGCTCTGTCGGAGGGCGGTCGAAGCGCGCTCCCTCCGGGCTTCGCGGCGTCGATGCGCACGGGCGTCTGGCCAGACGGCTGTCGAGGAGCGCTCGGCACGGGCCTGCCGGCATCGACACGGACCGCCGCTGGTGGGTGCGCGCTCGCAGGCGACGAGACAGGCACGGGCCCCAGCGCGAGGAGGTCTGGGTTGGTGGTGGGCTCCTCGTCGAGTGGGGCGGGCGCGGGTCCAGCGACGGCCTCGACGAAGGCCGACAACGCCGTGAGCGCTTCGTCCTCGAGCGCGACCCGCAGCCCGGGCCTTCCCGTCGCATCCACCTCGAGGCCACAGACCTCGGCCTGCAGCGCCACCCGACGAGCGCCGACGGCGACCTCGAGCTCCAGGAGGGCGCCCATGTCGCTCTCGGCCTCAGTGGCGACGAAGCATGAGCGTGTCGCCCGCGTCTCCTCGCCAAACCGGCGGAGCGCCTGGGCATCTGGGAGTCGAACGACGAGGGACGGCACGGCGCGCCTTCTGCCAGAGGCGAGACAGTGGCGTCACTCCGAACGTGCGGCCCGGGGGGGCTGGTGCCTGTGCGAGCCCGCCGTGATTCGATGCGCAGTCGATGCTCGACGTCGTGGCACGGCTCCTGCGGGACCGCATCGTCATGCTGGGGACGGTCATCGACGACGAGGTCGCCAACCTCCGCTTCGCGCAGGCCACGGGCCAGTCGCCGACACGAATCCAAAGGGCCTGTCGTGAGTCCGAGTCATTCGGCGCGCGCGAGGCCGTTCGGTTCGGGCTCATCGACGAGGTGGCGAGCCGCCGTTGAGGGCCTTTGAGCCTACCGGGGCAGGAGCGCGAAGCGGAGCACGAGGCCTGGCACCGGCTCCACCTCGTCACCAGCGCTCAGCACGCGGCGGGTCGTCTCGCGGCCGTTGACCCGCAGGCGAGGGTGATGCGTCTCGGCGTCGGAGGCCTCGGCGAGCACCAACCAGCCCTCCTCCCGGCGGACGAAACGGCACGCGAGCGCTGGCGCGGCGGTGTCACGCACCCGCAGGTGGGCGCGCTCGTCTGAGCCCACGCGCACCTCACTGGTGAGCGCGAACGTCCACCCGACGCTGGCGGGCGCGAGGAGCCCCTCGACGGGCTCCGAGACGAGGGTGAGCTGCGCGCGCATCGGTGACGTAACGAGCGACCCGTCACGCAGTCGCGGGAAGGCGCCCCGCGGCACCCGCGGGAGCGCGACGTCGACCGTCCCCACGCCGAACGACAACGTCCGCAGTGTCTTCGCGAAGCCGGCACGGGCGACGGCCTCGAGGGCGCGCGCGACGACGAGGTCAGCGGGAGGCGTCTTCGGCCAGCCCGGCGTGCCTCGTGGCGCGACGATGGACTTCGCCGCCGTGCCGACGACCAGCTCGATGGTGAGGTGCTCGAGCAGCCGGGCCACGGGCAGGCGCCCGAGGAGGTCAAGGTGCCAGTACAGGCCCGGCGTGCCCACGAGCCCGTGGCGGGCGACGGTGACGTGCGAGAGGAAGCCGCGTGCATCGAAGGTCGTCTGCACGGCCTGCGTGCGGGCGCTCTCGGACAGGGGGCCCAGCATGAAGAATCGTTCGGCTTCGACGCCGCGGTGCTCCGAGGTGAGCCAGCGGCGCATGGGGTCTCCGCGCTCCTCGAGGAAGTCGAGGTAGACGGCGAGCGCCTGGGGGTCGTCGGGAGCATCGGCGAGGGCGAGCTCGAGGTGCTCGTCGCGCGCGACGACGAGGGGCTGCTCACGCAGCGCGAGCACCAGCCCGGTGGAGAAGACGAGGTGGTCGCCGTCGACGAGTGGGTACGACACCTCCATGTCGATGGTGCGGCCGCTCAAGGAGACGGGGAGCGGCAGCCCGGCCTCAGTCCACGCGTGCGGCGACCCGTGGCGGATGCCCACCAGCAGGTCCTGCCCCGCGGGCACCTCGACCTGGAGGCGGCAGCGCGACGAGCGGCCCACCCGAAGGGGTGCGCCTTCGCGCAAGGTGAAGCGCGCGCCAGGCCGCATGGTGTCGGGCGCTTCGGGTGGAACGGCGACGACCTCAGCGAACACGGGCCGCTCCGAGCTCGGCGCGGTCGGCGGCGTCACCGGACGGGACGGTTGAAGACCCGGTGCTCGAGGGACGTGCGCGCTCCTCCGCCTGGCCTCTGGACCCGGCAGCCGTGGTGCCGGTCGCGCGCGGCGGGAGGCCCTCGGGGAGAACTGCCTGCCGCGCGAGCCAGGCCTCGACGAGGCGCACCACCTCGGCGGTGAAGGCGGGCTGCGAGAGCCAGTGGGGCGCGTCGAGGACCGCGGCGTGTGTGAGGCCGTCGACGAGGCGCACGAGGAGAAAGGCGGCGAGGCGTGGATCGGCCACGTGGGCGTCGGCGCGCCCCGAGAGCAGGCCTTCGACGAGCGCGGCGAGGTGCTCGAGGGTGGTGGCCGCGAAGTCCGTCGCTCCGGCGCGCGCGAGCTCGGTGATGAGGGCGGCGTGCACGCGTGGATCCTCGGCGTGGGCCTCGACCGCCGCCGCGACGAGTCCGGAGATGACGTCGTGGAGCGGCGCCGTCGCCGCGTCGACTCCGAGCCCGCGTGCCAGCGTGGCGGTGAGGGCGTCGAGGTGTCGCTGAGCCACCGCGGCCACCAGCGCCTCGCGGGTGGGGAAGTACTGGTACAGCGAGCCCACGCTGGTGCCGGCCCGTCTGGCGATGCGCGCGGTGGTGGTGCCGTCTGGTCCCAGCTCGCGCAGAAGCTGAGTGGTGGCTTCCACGATGGCGTCGACGGTGGCCTGGGAGCGCGATTGACGCGGTGTTTTCCGGGGCTTGAGCGGTCGGCGGCGGGGCATGGGAACGTGAGTCGCCAGGGGCGACACCAGAGCCTACCTCTTGCGCATGACCCGACTGCTCCTGCTTCTCCCGATTCTGCTGGTTGGCTGTGTCTCGCAGCGCCCCGCCACGTACGCGGGCCATGCGCACCTCGAACGCTGGAACGCCGTTCTGCCCGTGGCACTTCGTGACGACGGGGCCTTTCCCATCGTCGAGGAGCGGCTCCAGGTGGGACGCCTCGACGTCCACCTCGACCGTCGTCACGTGCCCCAGCCGAAGGAGGTTTCGGTGGTGCTCGTGCACGGCGGAGGCGGTCACGGCCGCTTGTTGGCGCCCATCGGCTTGATGCTGGCTCGCGCGGGCTACGAGTCGGTGGCGCCCGACCTGCCGGGGTACGGCCTGACGACGGTCCCCGAGGGCCTCCCCCTGACGTGGAGCCTGTGGGTGGACGTGGTGCGTGAAGTGGCGCGCCGGGAGCGGGCACGCACGGGTCGTCGAGTCGTGCTGTGCGGGCTCTCCATCGGCGGAACGCTGGCGTGGCACGCCGCGGCGGGGAACGCCGATGTCGATGGGGTGATGGTGACGACGCTGCTCGACCTGCGAGACCCCGTGGTTCGTGCGCGGGTGGCGACGTCACCCGCGCTGT
This sequence comes from Myxococcaceae bacterium, assembly GCA_033763395.1. Classification (GTDB taxonomy): domain Bacteria; phylum Myxococcota; class Myxococcia; order Myxococcales; family Myxococcaceae; genus Xiheimicrobium. The sequence goes on along the minus strand of JANRKQ010000033.1, from coordinate 10,613 downwards.
CGCACCTGTCGGATGGGTTGGGGAAGGGTGGGGCGCTCGATGGGTGGTGGCTCCCCTTGAGCTGGGTCGCGCCGCTCGACTTGATGACGTCGGACCAGGCGGTGCTCGCGCAGTACCGGAAGGACCCGTTCGTCGCGAAGGCCATGCCGTTCGGCTTCTGGCGCTCGATGGGGCGAACGCCGCCGGTCGTCGAGCCCGAAGCGACGACGACGCCGCTCCTGGTGGCGCACCCCGGGGCGGATGCGTGGACGCCGACCGAGCTGAGCCTGCCGACGTTCGAGCGGTTCTCGGGGAAGAAGACGCTCGTGCGGCTGTCGAACGGGGGCCACCTGCCGCTCGAGGCGCCTGCGCGAGACGAGCTGGCCGCCGCCATGGTGGCGTTCCTCGAAGGGCTCGTGCCGTGATGGGTCAAGGCAAGGCGACGGCCACCTCGACAAGCGCTGTCCCGCACTCCAGACAGCTCGGCCCCGGCGTGCGGGTGACGGTCGGCGTGACCGTTCCGGTGAAGCGGCCACCGTTCACCGTCCGAACGTCCACGCCGAAGGAACGACAGGCGGTCTCGAAGGTGGCGACGCGGCCGGCGAGGTCCACCGAGCCGATGGCAGGACACGATGGGTCGGTGAGCTGAACCGACTGCAGATCGCTCGTGCCCGAGACGGTGAGGCTGACCACCGTCTCGCAGCTGCGGACACACACGACCGGCCCGCAGCCCACGAGGGCGAGGAGGGACACGACGCCAACCAGGAGGAAGCGCATGGCCGGTCGAACAGCAAGTCAGATGCCGCGCGCCGCGGACGTGAAACCGCGGCCTTGGGACTGAGGCCTGACGGGTTTCTGAGGGACCTCCCTTGCGCGGCGTCGTTCGGTTTGGTTAAACAGGTTCAATGAACGAGTTCAGCGAACACGGACTGCGCGCCCAGCAGAAAGCGGCGACCCGCGAGGCGGTGTTGGCGGCGGCGCGCGACGAGTTCGAGGCCGTGGGGTTCGACGCGGCCAACGTTCGCTCCATCGCCCGGCGCGCGAACGTCTCGGCCGGCACGGTGCTGCATCACTTCGGTGAGAAGCGGGAGCTCCTGCACGCAGCCCTGTTCGACGACCTCGAGGCGACGCTCGACCGCGCGCTGGCCCGCGTCGGCACCAGGTCGCTCGTGAAAGAGGCCTCGGCCCTCGGCGGCGCGGTGTTCGGCTACTACCAGAAACGTCCCGCCCTCTCGCGCACGCTCCTCAAGGAGTCGCTCTTCGCCGAAGGCACCTGGGCCAGGGGCTTCGTGGCGCAGGCGCAGCGGGTGCATCAGGCGGTCGCGCAGCTGGCGCGTCGTGAGGTGGACGCCGGCCGGCTCGAGGCCTCGGTCTCGCCCGACGTCGTCGCGGCCGCGTGGCTCTCGTTCTTCTACTTCGCGCTCATCGGCTGGGTGCAGGGCGCGACGCCCACGCCCCTGGCCTTCACCGAGACCCTCTTCGCGCAGCACCTCGAGGGCCTCTCACCCCGGAGGAAACCGTGAGCCTCTTCACCTCGCCCGCAGGAAAGCAGGAGCTCCTCGACTGGTATGAGCGCTTCCACGCCCGTGTGCAGTCGCCGACGGAGCGTCGCCTCGTGCAGACCCGCTTCGGCGACACGCACGTGCTCATCGGAGGCCCCGAGGGGGCGCCGAACGTCGTGCTGCTCCACGGCGCGCTGGCCAGCTCGGCGCATCTGCTCGGAGAGCTCCAGGGCCTCCTCACCCGGTTCCGCGTCCACGCCGTCGACGTCATCGGTCAGTCGGTGAAGAGCGCCGACGCGCAGCCCTCGCCGAAGACCGACGACTATGGCCACTGGCTCGCCGAGGTGATGGACGGGCTGTCGCTCAAGCGCGCGGCCGTCGTCGGCGTGTCGTGGGGCGGCTTCGCGGCGCTGCGCTTCGCCGCCGTGGCGCCAGCGCGGGTCGAGCGCCTCGTGTTGCTCGTCCCGGCCGGCCTCGTCAATGGCCCGCTCTGGGCCGGGTTCAGCAAGGTGTTCTGGCCGATGATGCGCTACCGGCGGAAGCCCACGCCCGAGAACCTGGCCGCCGCGACGAAGCACCTGCTGACGACGCACGACGACGACTGGACGCCGTACCTGGGGACCGCGATGACGGCGTTCACCTCGAAGATGACCATCCCGAAGCTGGCGCGCCCCGAGGAGTTCTCGGGCTTCACCGCGCCGGTGCTCGTCATCGGCGCCGATGGCGACCTGAGCTTTCCGGGCGAGGCGGTGGTGGCCCGGGTGCGCGCGCTGTTCCGTGGGCCCGTCGAGACCGAGCTGCTGAAGGACGTGCGGCACAGCCCGCCGACGACCGAGCCCTTCCGCGCGTGGATGGCGGAGCGGCTCACGCGCTTCTTGACCGCCGACGGTCAGGGCACCGCGGGGGCAGCGCCAGGGGCGACCGGCGGCAGCACCGGGGCGAGGGCCACCGGCACCGGCTTCTGATCGTCCGCCAGCTGCGCCGCCATCAGGTCGTGCACCGCCTGCGCGTGCTCGGCCGCCGTCTCTTCCTTCCAGCCCTTCGTGTCGATGGGCGGCAGCACGTCGACGTTCATCGTCATGGGCTTGAAGCCCAGGAAGGTGCCCTTTTCCCAGTTCTTGTGCGCGCCGTGCACGACGACGGGCACCACCGGAAAGCCGGTGGCGATGGCCATGTGCACGAAGCCCTTCTTGAACGGGAGCAGCCGCCCGTCACGGCTCCGCGTGCCCTCGGGGAAGATCCAGATGCCGAGGCGGTGCTTGTTCATGAAGACCGCCATGTCTTTGAGCGTCTCGACCGCCTTGCCGGTGTTCGCGCGGTCGATGAGCAGGTGCCCCGACATCCACGCGAGCTGGCCGTAGAACGGCACCTTGACGATCTCTTTCTTGAACACGCCGCAGCCGCCGTACGGGCACATCCAGATGCCGGAGAAGGCGTCGAGCGTGCTCGTGTGGTTCATCACGAAGATGGCGGGCATCGAGCCCTTCAGGCGCTCCCAGCCGTTCACCTTCGGGGTGACGCCGGCGAGGAAGACGATGCTGCGGCCCACCACGTGGCCCCACCAGTTGCAGATGTAGATGCGCGCCACGCGGAACGGCAGCATCAGCGTCACCGCCACCATCACGATGAGCGTCATCACCATGATGACGAAGAAGCCGGCGGCGAAGCGGAAGACGTTCACGACGCGATTCATGCGAGGCACTGTCCTCGCCTTTCGTCATCGGCGCGTCACGAAGTATCGGCCGGCGGTGTTGCTCACGGCGTCATGACGTCCACGCCGTTTGACGGGTCCCCCTGGACCTCGGCCGTCGTAGGGTGCGCGGCTCCACGTCGAACGGAGGGCAGGGCATGCGCATCGGCATCATCGGGTCGGGAATGATGGGCTCTACGCTGGGCACGTTGTGGGCGAAGGCCGGGCACGAGGTGCGGTTCTCGTCGCGGCACCCCGAGACGCTCGACGGCCTCGTGCAGAAGGTGGGCGCCAACGCGAGCCGCGGCACCGTCGACGAGACGGCGGCCTGGGCCGAGGTCATCTTTCTCGGAGTGCCCTTCTCGGCCATGCCCGAGCTCGCCGACCGCCTCGCCGCTCCGCTGGCCGGCAAGCTGGTGCTCGACGCGAACAACATCATCCCCGCGCGTGACGGCGCGCTCGTCGACGAGGTGAAGCTCCTCGGCCACGGCTCGGGCGGGTGGACGCAGAAGCGCCTGCCGAAGTCGTCGGTGGTGAAGGCGTTCAACACCGTGCATTTCAAGAACCTCGCCGACGCCGCGCACCGCGAAGAGGGCCGCATGGGCATTCCCCTCGCCGGCAACGACGCGCGCGCGATGAAGAAGGCCGAGGGCCTGGTGCTCGACGGCGGCTTCGAGCCCATTCTCGTCGGAGACATCGCCACCTCGGCCCGCTTCGACTTCGGGACGAAGGTGTGGAACTCGAACATGACTGGCGCGCAGGTGCGCGAGGCGCTGGGGCTGTGACGGGCTCGACCGAGCCACGGCCCGCCTCGCCGCTCGCCTCGCTGCTTACCATTCCCGTCACCCTCGGCGCCTGGTTCGGCGCCAACAAAGCCTGCGTCGCGCTGGGCGTTCCGCCCGAGGTGTCGTGGGTCGTCGCGCTCGTGGCCTATTCGCTCACCCACCGCGCCGTGCGGGGGCGCTGGCCCCTTCAGCGGCCGCGTTGATCAGGCGGCTGAGGTAGGGAAGCGTCCGACCCGTGCCGGATGTTTGCTGGCGCAGGTGGGGGCTCGACGACACACTGCGCCAGTCGTGAAGCCCGCCGAAGAACTCGTCTACAGCAACACACTCGAGGGGCTGCGCCTGGCGCTCCTCAAGCACGGCGTGGCCGCGTCGGTCGTCGACCCTGCCTTCAAGGTCATCGGCATCGACTTCGCGAAGATGTTGCCGGCCTACACGCGCGCGCAGTTCATCGACGCCCTTCACACCACGGCGAAGCTGGCCTTCCCGGACCTCGGCTCCGAGCCCGCCTTCCGGGGCGTGGGGCGGTTGGTCGTCGAGGGCTACGTCGAGACGGTGCTGGGCCGGGCCGTGCACGCAGCCGCGCGCCTCATGGGCCCGATGTGGACGCTCAAGCGCATGACCCGCAACCTGCGCACGAGCGACAACTGCACCGAAGCGCGCGCCGACGAGAAGGGGCCCACCGAGGTCTCCATCTGGATCAACGACCACCTCGGGTGCCACGGGTATTACGAGGGCATCTTCGAGACGATCGTGAAGGTTGCGGGTGGCAGTGGCGCCCGCACCGAGCTCACCGGTACCAAGGGGCCCCGTGAGGCGACGTACCGGGTCCGTTGGGAGAAGGGCTGACGCGAAACCGCATCGACGTCAATCCAGCGAAGGCGTGTGTCTGTGTGCAGGTCAGCGCTGCCCTGAGCAACGCCCCCGCATCCGGTGCCTTGAATCGCACTGGGCACGGCAGTGAACACTCTCTCTCACGCTCGTGGGGAGCGCCTTCGTCTGGAGGGACACATGCGGGGAGTCGTCTTCGTCTCGGTGCTGGCGGTCGGTCTGTGGAGCTGCGGGGTGCAGGTGGATGCAGCGGCGCTCGAGGAGCCAGCCGCTCCAGTCGCGGTGCAGCGCGAGGCCTTGACGGCCGTCGACCTGCTCGCCCCGGCGCCGACTCAGCCGCTGAACACGTACGACCTGTTCGGTCAGCGCCTCACCTCGGGGCAGGCCTTCACCCGCGTGCTCCAGGCGGGCCTCAACCCGTTCGACCCGAACGCCTATGCGCGGCTTGGAATGGTGCACGTCACCTCGCTCGGCATCGCCGAGGGCAAGCTCGTGTTCGACAACGCGGTGGTGGGCGACGAGTTCGGCTTCCAGCGGGTGTTCGGCTTCTCGAAGGGGCTCGAGCTGATTCTGCCGGAGCTCATCATCGCCATCGCCCAGCTCAACGGCCGGCACACCACCAACCTGCGCATCCGGCTGCTGAAGGACCTGCAGGTGGGCAGCACCGTGTTGACGCGCGGCACGATGCTCGACACCGGCCTCGACGTGGAAGCTGGAGCATTGCTCCCGCTCGGCCTGCGAGCCGACTTCAACATCACGTGCGCCATCTGCCACGTCACGCTCGATGAGAACGGGCGGCGCCTCGACGGCATCCCCAACGGGGACCTGAACGCCGCGGCGCTCGTGGCGCTGACGCCGAACACCGCATCGGCGGTGGGGCGGCTGTCCATCAACGTGACCGACCCGGGGCTCTACGTCGCCGGCACCGGCAAGCAGGTCATCACCAGCACCGGCGCCATCACGCGGCTGCCCGACCCGGAGAAGATCGAGCGCGCGGCCGACGACGTGGTGCTGCAGGTGCCGCCGGGCCACTTCGAGAGCTCCATCGACCGCATCAGCAACACCACGCAGATTCCCCACGTCTTCACCTGGTCGTTCAACAAGTTCGGCTTCGACGGGGCGTTCCAGGCGGGGCCGTTCCGCGGTCTGTCGACGGCGACGAGCGCGGTGCACTCGAGCGAGGTGAACATCATCGCCAACGCGTTCGACTCGGCGCTGCTCGACATCGACTCGCAGGTCTACGACGGCATTCTGCTGCAGAACGCGACCGACCCGGCATTGCGGCTGCCCTCGACGCCGGTCCGACCCGGAGACTGGCTGCGCACGGTGGCGCCCGACCCGCGCACGGCCGAGCTGGAGAAGCAGGTCATCGGCCCGGGCTCGGGCCCGTACCCCAACCTCAAGCCGACGGCGGCCACCTTCAACGGGCTGTTCTGGAGCCCAGACACCAGCTCCTTCACCTTCGGGGCGGGCCGGTTCCTCCGCGGCGCCAACGCGATGGCCATGTACCAGGACAGCCTGGTGCCGCCCGCCAACAAGACGGCCGCCAACCAGCGGGCGCTCTCGACGGGGGCGGTTTCGCGGGGGGCGAGCGTGTTTCTGCGCGCGGGGTGCAACGGCTGCCACACGGCGCCCTTCTTCACCGACAACAAGGTCTACCCGAACGCGGCGCTGCGCATGAACGACGCCCGCGCGCGCTCCCGGCTCGCGTTGGACGGGCGGCTCCAGGCGCCGAAGCTGTTCGCGTTCGACGAGAGCGTGCCGGTTCGCGCAGGCGCGCGGGAACTCACCGTGCCGCTCACCGGCATCACCGACAGCCCGACGCGCCTGCCTTTCGTGACGCGTGATGGCGGCTACAAGACGCTCTCGCTGCGCGCCCTCTTCCTCACTGCCCCGTACTTCCACGACGGCGGGGCGGGCGTGGCGCAGGGGGCGCTGACGTACGCAGCCGATGGCTCGTTCACCGTGGCCGACCCCAACGGCCTCGGCATTCCCGGCACGCTGTCCGCCTTCCGGCCGCTCGACGCGGGTGGCTCGCTGCGCGCAGTCGTGGACTCGGGGCTGCGCTCCCAGGTGGTGGCGCGCAACCGCTCGGTGCCTGCGCTGCTGCAGCAGAACCTCGACGGCTCGGGCCACGAGTTCTTCGTCGACGCCACCACCGGCTTCACCGCGCGCGAGCAGGCAGACCTCGTCGACTTCCTGCTGTCGCTCGACGACAACCCCGGCGTCTTCTGAGGGGCTCCTCGCCGAGGTACGCCTTGCGAATGTCTTCACTCGCGAGCAACTCCGGTGCCAGTGCCCTGCAGCACTGACCTGGAGGGGGCAGCGCGATAGCGCAGAGCGCCGGCCCTCCGAGCGGACCCCCGTCGGGTCCTGAGGCCTGTCCCACGTGGCGGTGGTCGGGTGTCTGGTGCGGGCGTCGCGTCGCCACACGTCCACACGGGTCCACTTCCATGCGCGTCTCTCGTCCTGGCCTTTCGCAGGCTCTGCCACCTCCACCTTCCAGCCGCCCTGTCGAAGCACGCGCGGCAACCCTCGCGGCACTCGTGAAGAGCGCGCCGTCGAGGGCGCGGGACGAACAGATTCTTGGCATCCTTGAAGGACTTCGCGGGAAGCCTGCCGAGCTGAGTGCCACGTTCTACGAGTTGGCGCGGCACGGCGCAGGCCTCGCTGCGAGGCTCGTCACGTCGGTCGCAGCCCCGACGATCCTCGAGTGTTTGAGCGGAGCCGGCGACGCGGACCTGCGGAGACTCTGGAGCGCGCTCAGCCCGAATACGCCGTTCGAGCCGGCCGATGCGCGAGCCGAGCTGCAACGCCGGGCGCTGGCCCTTGGCTCTCGGGCAAACCCGGCGGTCGGCACCTACCTGAGCCAGAAGCTGCGCGCTGGGGCGGGTCCGCTGACGGCCTTCGGGGCGTCGTTCGATCGCCTGATGGAGAAACCGTCGGCCGACTGGACCGGAACCGTCGGCCAGCGACTCTATGAGTCCTTCATTCGCGCCTACGCATCCCCGCTGGCCGCGACGCTCAGCGGCATCGCGGACGTGAACGCTTCGACCGAAGTGCAGCGCGCCCTCGAAGAGCCGCCCATCACCGGGAGAAATGGAGCGCCCAAGAAGGTGAGCGACGTGGCAGTGCTCGTGAATGGGTGGTTCAACTTCGCCACTTCTGCACCCGCTGTCTTTCGACTCGCCAGGCATTCCGGTGCGGTGGTCATCGCCAGCAGCAATCCCCATGGCCCCGAGGGCTATCGACTACGAGCGCTGACTCACGTGGACGGCGTACCCGTGCCCCCCGAACTCAAAGGAACCATCTGGGCCATCGGCGACCTGTCGCCCAATTTGATGTCGTGGCCGCAGGCGTCGGACTTGCTCATTGAGCACCTTGAGGTCGTCGACCGCGAATTCGGTCGCCTCCGGGCCGCAGCTCCCGCGTTGGCGAAGGTCCCCTCATTTCGCGATGGGAAGACGGTCGTCTTCGGCCACAGCCAGGGAGGCCCTGCCGCGATGGCGGCGCGCGATCGACTCCAACGTGCCGGTCGCTCCGACGTCATCGACGGCCTGGTGGGTGTTTGCAGCTCGACCCGGGGCGCCGACCTCGCGGACGGGCTCGACTCGCCCGACGACGTCGGCAGGTCTCAGGCGATGGCCTCGCTCAGCAGCTCGCTCGTCGAGCTTCTTGCTTCGAACGAAGGTCGGTTGTCGCTCGAGACGAACGACCCCGACTTTCACGCGGCGATGCGCTCGCAGTACGGCTGGGACCCCAAAGCGCTCATCGACCTGTCGTACGTCTCACAACTGAACGCGGCGGATCGCGGCAAGACGGAGCCCTTTCTCGCGCTCGCCGCCCGGCTGGCTGGACATCGACCGGGGCCTGGCGGCTGGGTCGCGAGTGATGGCCTGGTCTCGACGGCCTCGAGCCGTGAGGCCCGAAATGTCGTCATCGACTCAGCACCAAAGACCCATCTGCTGGCCTGGCAAGACCAGGACTCATGGAACCGGATTCTGCAGGAACTCGACCCGCTCTGACGTGGTGGATCCAGGCGACACGAGCAAGGCGCCAGCAGGTCCACTTCGACTGCGGCACAGCTCCAGGCACGAGTACGAGGCCTTGTCGTCCGCAGGGTCGACCCCGGCCTCGAGCTTCGCTGGTCGACCCGTCGCGGTCGGGTGACGTCGGTCAGCGTGGCTCACCGGTCGAGTCGAAACAGCTCGAGAAGGAGCGCTGCGCTGAGGGCCAACAACCCGACGATGGTGAGCACGGCCCACCGCGGCGTCGCCGGCGCCATGACCTGCCGGAGCGTTTCGCGCACCGTCGCGAGGGTCGGTCGCTCCGACGGCTGCTTGGCCAGCATCTGGGCGACGAGCGCGTCAAGCCGCGCGGGCACGGTGCGCACGAACGTACGCGGTCGCGGGACCTGGGCCTCGAGGTGCTGCCGCGCCAGGTCCGGCAGCGACGGTGCGCGGAACGGCCGCTGCCCGGTCAGCATCTCGAAGAAGACGCAGCCCAGGGCATAGACGTCGCTTGGGGGCGTGAACGGCGCTCCGGTGAACAGCTCAGGGGCACCGTAGGCCACCGTGCCGACGAATTGGCCCGTGGCCGTGTGGAGGTCCGTGGTTTCGCGGCCCAGCGCCACCTCAGGCTTGGCGATGCCGAAGTCGATGAGCTTGAGGTAGCGCGCGCCATCAGGCTCGATGACGACGAAGAGGTTGTCGGGCTTGAGGTCGCGGTGAAGGACCGAGAGTTGATGCGTCGCCTCGAGGCCGGCCGCCGCCTGCTCCATGAGCGGCAGCGCCTCGCCGAGCGGGAGGCCGCCGCGGGCCTCGATGATCGAGCCGAGGCTCTGGCCCACCAACCGCTCGAACAGCAACCAGGGACGCCCGTTCTCGAGGTGCCCGAAACCGAAGACCCGAACGACATTGCGGTGCTGTAAGGCCGATAACGTCTGGCCTTCGACGAGCATGCGCTTGGCGGCGAGCGGGTCATCGCTCAGCTCCGACTGGAGGACCTTCACCACGGCGAGCGTTCCCAGCACCGGGTGATGCGCCTCGAGGAGCACGCCCATGCCGCCTTCCGCCAACGCGCCGGTGGTGACGAAGCCGTCGAAAGCCCTGCCGATGAGCCCCTCGCGTCGGCGGACAGCGGTCACGCCTTCGGGTTCGGTCTCGACGGTGCTCCGGTCACCGGTCATGACGGCTTGCGGCCAAGCAGGCCTCGTGCGCGCTCGGCGATGCGGGCCAACTTCCGTGTGACGGTCTTGCGCGAGATGCCGAGCTGAGCGGCGACCTCTTGTTTCTCGTCTTCGCGGACGAAGACCGCCAGCGCGATGGCCCGCGACAGGGTGCCGAGGCCCTCGAGCACCTTGCGGGACAGGTCGCGTGCCTCGTTCGCGCCCGTCACCCGGTGCGCGCGGTCAGCGACGACGGCCTCGCCTTCCTCCGATTGCAGGTCGACCGGTTGCTGGCGTGCCGGCCCTCGTTGAAGGTTGAGGCAATGGTTGGTCGCAGACTGAAGCAGGTAGGTGTCAAGGCTCGCCCCTTCGGATCGCACGCAGTTCGGCCAAACGGATCCAGGTTCAGCGCTCGTTCGCGAGGCGGTCTGACGACTCGTTGGTCACAAGGGGTCAGTTCGGCCAAACGGATCGCGTTCAGCGGGCCTCGGCGTGAGCAGCGTTGGCCTTCTTGCGCTTCGTGGTCGGCGGGTTCCGGTACGAGTCGCCCTCGATCTCCAGCACATGGGCGTGGTGGAGCAGCCTGTCCATGGCGGCGCTCGCGAGCAGCGGGTTCCCGAAGAGCGGCGGCCACTCCTCGATAGCGCGGTTGGACGTGATGA
>JANRKQ010000032.1:0-9342 GCA_033763395.1 Myxococcaceae bacterium | reverse complement strand
CTCGCCTCCACAGGCACTCAGCAGATCTGCGGCGCTCACCAGACCGAGCCCGGGCCCGACCTGCGGCCCGAGCTGGGCTTCGTTCGACTCACCCGAACACTGAAGGCCGAGGTTCATCACCCAGGCGCAGCTGTGGCGTGCGCCCGCGGTGAGGCCTCCCCACACCAACGCGGTGAGGCCAATCGCGCGCGGCTGAGGCGACGCTGGCCCCAGGAGTGGCACATCGCCCCAACACAACACCGGCTGGTTCGAGACGGCGAAGGCAGCGCAGGTGTGGTCGCGCGCCGCCGCGAGGTGCACCGCCGGGAAGGGCAGCGGAACGGGCGATGCGCAGGCGAGGGGCCCCCCATCGTTGGCACGCCCCGATTGGAAGCTGGCGTTCGAGCCCCAGCACAGCACGCCGCCATCGCTGACGATGACGCACGCATGGGCTGCGCCAGCAGCGAGCCCGACGACGTTGGTGAGCACGCCAGCGTCAGCGCAGTTCACAGGGCCGGACCGCGGCGGTGAGCCGCCCGCCGTGCCTCCAGCTGCTCCCCCGGCCGTCCCACCCGAGCTGCCCCCCGCCATCCCGCCACCGCCACTGGCCCCGCCGCCGCTCCCGCCTGCAGCGCCGCCGCCTGCTCCGCCCGCGAGCCCGCCTGACATCCCGCCTGCAGTGCCACCCCCTGCTCCACCCGCGAGCCCGCCCGCACCGCCTCCCGCAGCGCCGCCGCCCGCTCCGCCCGCGAGCCCGCCTGACGTCCCGCCCGCGATGCCACCGGCTGCTCCACCCGCGAACCCACCCGCACTGCCTCCCGCAGCGCCGCCGCCTGCTCCGCCCGCGAGCCCGCCTGACGTCCCGCCCGCCAGCCCGCCTGACATCCCGCCCGCCAGCCCGCCTGACATCCCGCCCGCCAGCCCGCCTGACATCCCGGCCGCAGCACCGCCGCCCATCGGCATCACGCAGACATCGGGCGGTTCCACGCCCGAACGAAGGACACACACGCCGTCTGGCGCGCACTCGTACCCGAGACAGCACCGCCCGTCGGTCGTGCACGGTCGCCCTTCGAGCGAGTCAGGCGGGCAGGCAAGCACCCCAAACGCCAGCCACGCGCCCCAGAACACACGTCTCATCGATGAACACCTTAGGGGGCACGGTCGAGGCGTTCCACCCGGACCTCTCCGGGTCCACACGGAAACCCTCGAGCGTGAGAAGCCAGTCGCCCTTCCACCAGCATCACACGGGGCCGACGGTCGGTGCGCACTCCTGGATGCTGGCGAGGCGGCGGGCGCGATGCTTCGATGCGCTCCATGTGGTCGGTCGTGACGCTCGTCGCCCTCGCCTCGACGCCAACCGCGCTCGTCGTCGAGGCCGCCGACGAGGCCCGCGCGCTCGCGGCGATGGTGGCCCTCACTCGTGATGGCCGGCTGGTCGACGCGGACGAGGTCCTGAGGACACCGGCCCCAGACGTCACGAATGACCTCGAAGCCGCCTTCGGCGCGATGCCGGGGGCCCTCCGCGCGCTCGACTTCGCCACTGCGACCCGCACGCTGGACGACGTCGACCGCGCGCTCGAGCGGTCGGACTGGCGGTCGACCCACGACGCGTGGCTCCGCGCACGGGTGCTGCGCAGCTTCATGGCGCACCTCGAACGAGAAGACGACCCTTCCTCCGGCGTGGCCCCCGTCGTCGCCGCCTTGAGCCTCGACCCGGAGCTCAAAGTCGAGCTTCCAAGGGCCGAACGATTCGCGAAGTGGCTCGACGAGCAACGGTCGCGCGCGAAGAAGGTGCCGCGGCGCCAACACCGCTTCGTCACGAAGGCTCCAGCGCTGGTGTGGGTCGACGGCGTGCTGCGAGGGCAGACGCCGTTCGTGGTGGAGCTCCCCATCGGCCTCCACCGCGTCGTCACGGCCACCCCCGGGTTCGAGCGCAACCAGCACCTCATCGACAGCGCGGCGCAGACGACCTTCAGCCTCGAGGCTGGAGCGCCGCTGGCCAGCCGCAGCGCCCTCGACGAAGCCGTCGCGGCAGCACGTCCCCTGCCGACGGGAACACTGCCTCTCGTGTTCGTCGTGCGCCTCGACCCTGGTTCGCGTGCCAGCTTGCAGCGCTTCACCGACGTTGACGTGTCTCCCGTGGTGACGCTCGAAGGGCTGACGACCGACGCGGTGGTGGCGACCCCGTTCTCGGCGCAGTCCGGCGCTCCGACGACGATGAGCGCTCAGCCGACGCCATCAGCCGGCGGTCGCGCGTTGAGACCGCTCTCGTTGACGAGCTTCATCGTCGCAGGTGCCCTCGCGCTGGCGGCAGCCGTCTGCCTTGGCCTGGGACAGGCGGCCTTCGCGCAGGCTGCACGTGTGCCACAGCTCGAGGTCGACACGTACCAGCGCACCATGGCCGAGGGCAGGCTCCTCACCGGCGGAAGCGGCGCGATGGGCGCTGGCGCCGTGCTCGCCGTGGGGCTGGGCCTTCTCTGGCACCTCGAGTGAGCCTGGTCATCGCCTCGAGATGGTGCCCGACTCGAGGTCGACCTCGAGCGAGATGGACTCTCCAGGCGTCTTGAACACGATGGGAAAAGGCGCCGTTCTCCGGCCCGTCGCATCCACCGCCACCACCGTCCCGGGACCGGAGCGCTTGTTCATGAAGGGCGCTTCGTAGGTCTCACCTCCCGGCAGGAGAACGCGGCACGGCTCCTGGTTGCAGGTGACGCGAAGGAAGCCGGTGGCGCGCGCGGCGGTTGGTCTGGGTCGGGCGCTCCCCTCGAGCGGCGCCGGCGGGCTGGAGGGCCTCCCGGCATCGACGCGCCCACCTTCGCGCTGCGCCAGCGCGGGGAGCTGCGGGGGCTCGGGGGGGTTGAGCGCCGCGGCGTCGGGCTCTTCCGCGGCTCGAGTCGCGGGAGTCGGTGCCGCCGGCCCTTCAGCCCTGCCCGACCTGGACGGCGCCTCAGAGGGCGGTTCGACCTCGGCCAGCGGAGGCGCCTCATGAGTCGCCGAGGTCGTGCTGACCGCGAGGCCCCCCGCGACGATTCCGCCCAGCACCACGACGACGGCGAGCCCTGGCCGGAGGCGGAAGGGCCGCACCGTCGTCTCTCCCGGCCGGCGGGCCACCGGCGTCGCTTCCTCGGTCAGCGCAGGAGACGCCTCGATGGCTGGCGGTGCGGTAGGGCCCCAGGGGCTGACCGTTGGCTGGCGCTCGTCGAGACGAGGCGACCCGGGCGGACGCTCCTTCGGCATCTCGGTCAGCGAGGTGACGCCATCGGTCGCGAAGGGCTCGAGCTCGTCGGCCAGCTCCCGGGGCGACGCGTGCCGCTGCCTGAGGTCCACCGCCATGGCCCGCGCGACGATGCGCGACAGCACGGGTGGCACGCCCCTGACGAGCTCGTGGAGCGGTTTCGCCTCGCCCCGCAGCGCCTGGGCCGCCAACTCGGCGTACGAGTCGGCGACGAAGGGCGTGGTGCCCGCGATGGCCTCGTAGAGAATGACGGCCATCGAATAGATGTCGGCGCGCCCGTCGACGTCCTTCGTGGCGCGCATCTGCTCCGGAGACATGTAGAGCGGCGTGCCGAGCGCCGAGAAGGTGTTGGTCACCTTCGGTCGGCCCGTCAGCCCCGAGTCGAACTTCGAGATGCCAAAGTCGAGCACCTTCACGAAGTGCCGCCCGTCTCGCTTGAGCAGGAACAGGTTCTCGGGCTTCAAGTCCCGATGGACGATGCCCGTCTCGTGCGCCGCCGACATGGCATCGCAGACCTGGAGCATGATGCGCACCGCGACGCCCACCTCGAGCCGGCCGTGCCACCGAAGCACGACGTCGAGCGGCTGCCCTTCGAGGAGCTCCATCAGCAGGTAGGGGCTCCCATCTTCGAGGGTGCCGGCATCGAACGTCTCGACGATGTGCGGGTTGCCGATGTGGCCGGCAGCCGAGGCTTCCCGCAGGAACCGCTCGACGAGCTCGCCGTCGGTGCGCCACTGGGGCTTGAGCACCTTGAGCGCGCGACGATGACGGGTGAAGAGGTGCTCCACTTCGTAGACCTCACCGAGGCCCCCTTCGCCGATCAACCTGACGACGCGCAGCTTCGAGGCCAGCACGGTGTCGCGCGAGAACGCCATCGAGGGCGATGACTGTACCCGTGGAAGGCCGGTGGCTCACCAGCTGAACGCAGGGGCCGGCTGCGACCGAATCGTGTACGCGACCCGCCACTTCGCCTCCTTCCCCACGCACACGGCCGACACGTCGGTGACTTCGGCTTCTGGGCGCGCTTCCGACAACGCATTGACGAGGCGCGCGGTGGCCTGACCGACGGCGAGCTGCACCTGCGACTCGCACGGAGCCTTGCCCGCTGCACCCCCGACGACCGGGTCGGCCGAGAAGAGGGTGCCCACGCTTCGTTGGACGACCCGGATGAGGTCCTGCGGCGCCGTTCTGCGCCTGCACCTGGGCGACGGCCTCCTGGAACGTCGACGGCGCGCCCCACGTGTCGTCGATGAACCACCGCCAGTTCGTCCCCGGGCGGGCACGGCGACGAGCACACTGAGCACGAGCGTCATTCCCATGCAGCCCCTGTGGCCCGACGCGCTGGCGTGGGGGGCTGGCCGACGGACTGGACTCGGGGGCCCGTGATGTGGTGCGAGCGCGCCGTGGTGAGGACTTGGCCATGACGGGGGTGCTGCTGGGGCTGCTGCTGGCGGGCACGCCGACCCTTCGCGTCGACGGTGCGTCGGCCTGTGATGCCGACGCGGGCCTGCGTCGGGAGCTTCGGCGCGCACCGGTTTCCTTCGTCGAGGCCGACGCCGACTTCGTGGTGGTGTTGACGAAGCAGGGCTCCGGCTTCGTGCTCGAGGTGAGGCGCGCCGATGGCGTACGCGCCCTCGAGCGCCTCGTGATGACGACCTCGTGTCCGGACGCCGTGGCCGCTGCCGCCGTCGTCATCGACCGGTTCGTGCGAGACGTCGCGGTGTCGGTCGCCGTGCGCGCCAGCGCGGTCGGCTCGACCAACCGGCCTTCACCGGGCCTCGACGCGCGGTCCGAAGTGGAAGCTCGACCCACTCCGGGTGGAGCGGCGGGCCCACCAGGCGCCGCGGACGAGCGGGGTTCTCAAGAGCCGATTCGTGCGCGGGTCGACGCAGGCCAGCGCGAGGCTGGCCCCCCGAGCCCTGGTGAACCCGGACGCTCGACGACACCGCACCCCGAAGCGACGCCTGGAACCGAGGGCGGTCCACTCGCGCAGCCACCTGGTCGCCCAGACGACACCGGGCCTGAGGCGGCCCTATCCGTGCGCCGCATGGACCCGGTCCCTCCGCGCAGGGCGGACGCAGCGACGGCCCAACCCCCCGCGGCGGAGCCGGGGCTGACGCGAAGTCCAGAGGACGCACGAACTGACGCACGCAGCGCTGCACCCCGCGCGGAGCCGGGCAAGGCACGCGCTCCAGGCGCCCCCCGGCCTGGCGAACCAGGCGCGGCGCCAGGCCCGGCGCCCCCGAGCGCCTCCCGAGCTGACGCATGGGCCTCTCCAGCACGCACGGAGCCGGGCAATGCCCGCGCCTCAGGCGACCCCCGGCCTGATGAACCACGCGCGGCAGGCCCTGCGCCCCCGAGCGCCACCCGAGCCGACGCACGGACCTCCGCACCACGCGCGGAGCCGGTCCCTGCACGCCCGCTGGACGAGAGCCGACCTGACGCATCGACCTCCGAGCGCCGCACCGAGACAGGCCTTCCGGGCAGCACCGACCCAGCGACCTCCTTGCGCCCCGGAGGGCCTGCACCAACGCGCGCCTCCTCAGCGCGGGCCGACGAGACGCCTCCAGACGGCGCCACCCCTGTCGTCAAGACCGCCATCGCGCTCGGCGGAGGGCTCGTCGCCCCGACCCCTGCCACCGTCAGCCCGCTCCTCGCGCTCGACGCCTCGTTCGTCCTCGCCGACCGCTGGCGGCTGGGCCTCGTGGCCCTCTTCTCGTTCGGCGGGGCCGTCGACGTGGCAGACGAAGCCGGCCGCACGCGCGGAGCCCTCTCGGCGCGCGACGTCACCGCGCTCGCGAGCGGCCTGTTCTGCACCTTGGGCCGGCTCTCGCTGTGTGGCGGGCTTCGCGCGGGCCTGCGCATCGGCATCGGCACCGCGGCGGGCCCCTTCATCTTCCAGACGCGCACCGCCTTTGCCGTCACGCCTACGGTTGGCCCGGCCGCGCGGCTCACCTTCCGTTTCGGCCGCTTCTTCCTCGCCGCCGACGTCTCGGGCCTCGTCAACGTGCTGACGCCCGCGCTCGAGGTCGACGGGCTGAGCCCCGCCATCGTCACGCCACGCATCGAAGGCCTGGGCTTTCTGTGCGTCGGCGTCGAGGTGCCATGAACGCGCGGCGCCACTCGGGACATTCACCGGTGGATCCACCCGTGCTGCCGGCTCTCGCCACCCAAGTCGCTGATGTTCCTCAGGAAGCCAGCGCTCTCGTGGGCCGCTGCCGGGCCGGGGACGAGGCGGCGTGGCGGGCCCTCTACGACGGCCACTTCGACTTCGCCTGGCGCACCGCCCGACGCCTGGGCCTCCCGGAAGCCGACGCCGACGACGCGGTGCAGGAGGCCTTCCAGGTGGCCTGGGCGCGCCTGCACACCTTCGGCGACGGGCGCTTCTCGACGTGGCTGTACCGCATCGTCGCCAACGTGGTGGCGGCGCGGCTGCGCAAGCGGCGGGTGCGCGACGTGTTCGACGGCCTTTTCGGCCGCGGGCCCGACGACGCCATGACGGTGGACGGCCGCCTCGAGGCCCGAGACACCCTGGCGCGCGTCGAGCGCGTCCTCCGGCGGCTGTCCCGCGAGAAGCGCGAAGCCTTCGCGCTGCACGAAATCGAAGGCCTCACCCACGAGCAGATTGCCGAGTTGACGGGCGCGCGCGTCGAGACGGTGCGCACGCGGCTCTTCTACGCCCGCAAGGAGTTCGCCGTGCACGCCCACGCGATGGGAGTCGAGCCATGAGTGACGTCGATTGGCGCCGGGACTACCGGCAGGCCACCGAAGCGCCGCCGGTGGGTGCCAGGGCGCGGGTGTGGCGGGCGATGACGGTGGCGAAGCCGGCCAGCCGTCGGTGGTTGATGCCGGCCTTCGCGGGCGCCATGGCGGCGGGCGTGCTGCTCGTGCTGGCCCTGTGGCCGCGCGCGGTGAACGAGGCGCGCGCCGGCGACGGGTTTGCGTACGTGGCGACGACCGCGACGTTGTCGCGTGAGGGACGGCACCTCGCGCTCGGCGCCGGGCGGCTCGCGTTGAGCGTCTGGGGTGCGCCGGTGCAGGTCGACGTGCGGGGACGCCGCGTCGAGGTCGAGGCCGCCCGCGCCGTCGTCGAGGTGGCGGGCGACCGGGTGCGGGTGCTCCCGGTGGACGGCAGCGTGCTGGTCGACGGAGAGCGTGTCACCGCGTCACCCGCCACGCGCGCCGAGGCTGGAGACGTGGGCGCCCTCTGCGCGCTCGAGCCGACCGACGCGCCGCTCACCCGCGCCGAGGCCCGGGCCACGGTGGCCTTCGAGGCCGGCGCGTGGAGCGACGCGGCCGCCGCCTGGAGCGAAGTCGCGGCGTCGAGCTCGCTGCGCGCCGAGGTGGCGCTGGTGAAGCGGGGCGAGCTCGAGCTGCGCAGGCTGTCGGCGCCGGAGAAGGCCCGGGCGACGTTCGACGAAGCGGCTGCGCGGTTCCCGGCGGGCTCGCTGGCGATGGAGCGCTCGCTCTCGGCGCTCGAGGCCGCCGCGGCCCTGGCCGACTGGCAGGACGTGGCGCGCCGCACCCAGGCCTTCGAGACGGCCTTCCCGACGAGTGAGCGGCTGGGTGAGGTGCGGCGGGCGCGCGCGCTGGCCCTCTACGCGCTGCGGAGCGTGGCCGAGGCCTGCGAGGTGGCGCGCACGCTCTCCCAGCCGGTGCCGTTTCAGGCCGAGTGCGCGTCGCATGAACGCTGACACGGCCTCACGTCATTCATCGGTCGAAGCTCCACTTTCACTCCTGAGGACCTGACCCATGCAGCTGACGCAGAGACCCTTCGTTCGAAGTCTGGTGATGCTGAGCGCGACGCTGGTGGCCTTCGCCTGCGGCAACCAGGCGGGCTCCCGGTACGTGTTGTCGCGAGACGTCGGCCCCCAGGGCGAGACCATCACGGTCAGCGCGACCGACAGCGCGGCGCTCGCGGGAACGACCCTCGACATTCCGGCCGGCGCGCTGGCGGAGACGAGGCGCATCACGCTCGAGCTCGGCCTGGACGACCTGGTGGCGCGCGCCGACGTCGCGGGCCCGGTGGCCATCTGGGGCCCCGCTGGCACCCGCTTCTCGAAGAAGGCCCGCATGACGCTGCCCGTGACCATCAGCGCCGCGCCGGGCGAGCTGACGGTGCAGGTGCGGGAGGCCGATGGGCGCGAGCTCGAGCTGCCGACGTCGGCGGTGACCGTCGCCGACGGGCGCATCAGCTTCGACGTCGAGGGCTTCACCAGCTTCCAGCCGCGGCGGCGCACGGCCACGGCGTGTCCCGCCGACGCGAGGGTGTGTCCCGACGGCTCCTCGGTGAGCCGCACGGGCCCGAACTGCACCTTCCCCGCGTGCCCTGGTGAAGATGGCGGCTCGGCTTGCACGCCGCCGGTCTGCACGCTCGCCTGCCAGTACGGCTTCGCGCGCGACTCGGCCACGGGCTGCGAGGTGTGTGCGTGCAACCCGGCACCGACCGACGGCGGTGCGGCGGGGTGCCCGAAGGATGCGCGGCTGTGCCCCGACGGGACGACGTTGAGCCGCACGGGGCCCAACTGCACCTTCCCCGCGTGCCCCGCGACGGACGGCGGCAGCGTGGTGTGTACGGCCGATGCGTTCCAGTGCCCCGACGGCACGGTGGTGGGGCGCTCCGGCCCGCGGTGCGAGTTTATCTGCCCGGGCGCGACGGATGGCGGCTCGGCGTGCAGCCCGGTGGTGTGCACGCTGGCGTGTCAGTACGGCTTCGCGCGCAACCCGTCGACCGGCTGTCAGGTGTGTGCGTGCAACCCGGCGCCGCCCACCGACGGAGGCCCCGTCGTCTGCACCGCCGACGCCTTCCAGTGTCCAGACGGCACGGTCGTGGGCCGCAGCGGGCCTGACTGCCGCTTCGTGTGCCCGGCGAGCGACGCGGGCGTGTGCGGCCCGCCGGTGTGCACGCTCGCCTGCCAGTACGGCTTCGCGCGAGACCCCGCGACGGGCTGTGAGCAGTGCCGCTGCAACCCGGGCCCTGCGCTCGATGGCGGCGCGGCGCCGTGCTTCCGCGGAGGCTGCTCGAACCAGCTCTGCAGCGACCAGCCCGGCCTCGGCAGCACGTGCGAGTGGCGGCCCGAGTACGCGTGCTACCAGCAGGCGGCCTGCGAGCGGCAGGCGAATGGCAC
>JANRKQ010000031.1:0-8847 GCA_033763395.1 Myxococcaceae bacterium | reverse complement strand
CTTCGTCGGCCACGCCGAGGTGCTGCACTGGCCCGAGCTGCCCCTCGAGGCCAGGGCGGGCGGCGTGTATCGCCGAACGGGGGCCGCGGTGTCGGCCCCAGGTGCCGAGCGCGCGCCGGCTCGACCGGCGACGCTGCCGCCAGTGCCAGTGCCAGCGCCAGCGCGGCCCGCTCCGAGCGCCGGCCGGGGTGAGCGCTCGTCTCTTCGGGCCCCCGCGCTGCTGAAGAGCAAGGGCGCCCCGGCGCGCGGCGACCTCGAGCTCGTCGTCATCAACGTGGGCGAGATGCACGCCAGCGACCGGCCGGTGGAGATCAAGACGCTCCTGGGCAGCTGCGTGGCCGCGTGCCTCTACGACCCCGTCACCCGCATCGGCGGCATGAACCACTTCCTGCTCCCGGACTCGTCCGACCACGGCGGTGATCCCGCGCGCTTCGGGGTGCACGCGATGGAGATGTTGATCAACGCGCTCATGAAGCTGGGCGCGGACCGCCGCCGGCTCGAGGGCAAGCTCTTCGGTGGAGGCAACGTGCTGGGGGCGGTCGCCCGCCGGCCCACCGTGGGCGAGCGAAACTCGGCCTTCGCGCGGGAGTTCCTCGCGCGCGAGGGCATTCCCATTCGCGGCGAGCGGCTGTTGAGCGACTGCGGCACCGACGTGCGCTTCTGGCCGCACGAGGGGCGCGTCTTCATTCGCGACATCGCCACCACGTTGCTCGACCTCTCTCGCGAGAAGGTGGCCCCGGCCCTCCCCGCCGGCGGCGACGTCGAGCTCTTCTGATCGACCGGGGAGCCGGTCGCGACCGACCCGGCAGGTTTGGCCGACTCCCCATCAGCTGCTGCAAAGCCGCGAGCCGAGGTGCTTTTTTGACGGCATCGGGGCTGCACAGCGTTCCTCTCGCGGTGGCCCCTCCCCCATCGCGTCAGAGCCCATGCGCGTCGTCTTCCCGTTGGTGGTTCTCCTGGCGGCTCCCTCTGCCTTTGCTCAGGTGGCGTCGTTGCTGCCCGAGCTGACCGTCGAACAGCCCTGCCAGCCCGCGCTGTTGTGCGAGGCCGGCCTCATCGGCGCGGACGGCGAACGTCCGCGGCCCTCGGGCGAACTGCGGTTCTTCGAGGACGAAGGCGAGGCACCTCAGGGCGACCTCTGGGCCGGAGTGGCAGCGGCCAGCGGCCTCGAGCAGGTCGTCTCGGTCGCCGATGGGCAGGGCTCGCTCACGTCGGTGATTCACCTGACCGACCGGCTGACGCTCTGGAGCGAGGCGTTCGTGAACACCATTCAGCCCAATCAGCCGCAGTTGCTGCAGTTCGGCTGGCTCCAGGCGCTGAGCATCGCGCTCGGTGACCACCTCTACCTCGATGTCGGCGTCGACGTCGGCCTGCCCGGTCTCGGCCAGGGCCTGACGAGCTTCGTGCTCATCAGCTTCGACCAGCTCCACCGCTCGCTCATTCCCAGCTTCGTCTCGACGAACTGTGCGTTCGCCAGCCAGGGGCCCGTCTCCGACGAGTGAGACAGCTGACGACGACTTTCAGCCGGCCGAATGATTCGAGTCCGGCTGAGGTACCGCCCAGAGACAATCAACTGGTGCCCGGTCGGGCGGTGCAGATGACCGGCGGGTGATGAAGCTCGCCTTTCAGCTGGCCACCGTCGTGGGCCTGGGTGCCTTCGCCGTACTCGCGGTGGACTTCGCGTTCACGGTGCACCGCGAGCGAGCGGTCATCGAGGCCGAGATGCGGGCCGACCACGAGCGGCTCCTGGGGCTCATCGCGCCGCAGGTCGAGGTCGCCCTCGTGAACGCTGGGGTCGACGGCGCCCGCGCGGCGGTGCCGAGGGTGCCCGACCCCTCGGTGTGGCTGTCGGTCGAACCTCGTCGCGAGGCCACCCGCCTCGAGGGTTGGCTCGTCAGCCGGCGGCCCCTCGGCAGCAGCGGGTTCGACCTCGTGGCCGCCGAGTCCACTGTCTCCGAGGAGGCGTTCCTCACGGGCTCGCTCGTCCAGCGGGGCCTCACCTCGCTCGCCATCGCCGTCGTCATCGCGCTGCTGGCGTGGCGGTTCTCGACCCGGGTGGTGAGCCGACGGGTAGAGGGCCTGGTGCAGCAGCTGCGCGACGTGGGCGCCGGCCGCGACCCGGGCCCGTTGCCCGCGATGGGGAGGGACGAGCTCGCCACCCTCGCGCGCGAGACGAACGCGATGACGCTCGAGCTGCGCGCGACGCGAGAGGCGCTGGAGGAGGAGCACCAGGCCCGCCTGCGCGCCGTCGAGCAGCTCCGCCACGCCGACCGGCTCACCACCGTCGGCCGCCTCGCCACCGGGCTCGCGCACGAGCTGGGAACGCCGCTGTCCGTCATCGCCATCAAGGCCGACCGGCTGCGCGAAGACGAGCGCGCCTCACCGGGCATGAAGGCCCAGGCCCTGGTGATTCGAGACCGCGTCGAGTTCATCCGCACGCTCGTTCGCCGGGTGCTGCAGTTCGGTCGGCCGCTCCCGCCCATGCGTCGTCACGTCGACCTCGAGGCCCTCGCGCGCGACGTCGTCGCCATGGTGACGCCGCTCGCGACGAAGCGCGGGGTCACGGTGCACGTGCACAGCGTGGAGCCAGCCGTCTGTCTGCCAGTTGACCCGCACCAGCTCGAGCAGGTCTTCAGCAACCTGCTGGTCAACGCGTTCCTTGCCTCGGCGCCCGGCCAGCGGGTGACGCTGGCGCTCGGCCGCACGCGCCGCGAGGTCGGGGGCGTGGCCGTCGACTGTGTGCTCGTCACCGTGCGCGACGAGGGGGTCGGCATGAGCGACGACGTGCGCGCGCACGTCTTCGAGCCGTTCTTCACGACGCGCGCGGTGGGCGAGGGGACCGGGCTGGGCCTCTCGGTCTGCTGGGGCATCGCCCGCGACCACGGCGGCTGGCTCGAGGTCGAGTCCGCCCCGGGGAAGGGCAGCACGTTCTCGTTGGTTCTGCCGTCGGTTCCACCCGAGGAGGTCACCCGTGAGTCCACGTCCCACGCCGCCCGTGCCGCCGCTGCGACGGCTGGCTGATCATTCGCGCCCGCGCGTCATCCTCGCCGAGGACGACGAGGTGCTCCGCGACACGCTCGTCGAGGAGCTGCTGTCACGCGGCTACGAGGTGCGGCTCGCGTCGAACGGGGTCGAGCTGACCGACGCCGTCATCGAGGCCGTGCAGGGCCGCGCCCCGGTGCCCGACGCCATCGTGTCGGACGTGCGCATGCCCGGCGCGACCGGCCTCGAGGTGCTCGAGCTGCTCCGGCGCTACGACTGGCGCGTCCCGGTGGTGCTCACCACCGCGTTCCCCGAGCATGAGCTGCACGTCGAGGCGCTGCGGCTCGGCGCCAGCGAGGTGCTCGAGAAGCCGCTCGACCTGGAGCGCTTCCGCCGCGTCGTCGCCGAGGCCGTGAGCTGACGCGCTCGTGCCTCAGCCGAGCAGCTTGCGGAACACCTCGATGGACACGGTGTACGGCGGGTAGCGCACCTTCAGGTCGAGCGCCCACGGCTTCTTCACCACCGTCTTGTGGTGCGTGAAGGCGTCGAAGCTCGCCTTGCCATGGTAGCTGCCCATGCCCGAGGGGCCGACGCCACCGAACGGCATGCCCGAGGCGATGTGCAGGAGCACGTCGTTCACCATCGCGCCGCCGCTCGATGTCTTCGCCAGAATGCGGTCGGCCGTCTCGGACGAGCTGGTGAAGGCGTACAGCGCCAGCGGCTTGGGGCGCGCGCGCACGAAGTCGATGGCCTCGTCCATCGACGCCACCTCGACGACCGGGAGCATCGGGCCGAAGATCTCTTCGTTCATCAGCGGCGAGGCCAGGTCGACGTCGACCAGCACCGTGGGCTCGAGGTACTTCTGGGCCTCGTCGCTCCTGCCGCCGAAGGCGACGCGCCCGCCCTTCATCAGCGTGGTGAGCCGCTGCAGGTGCTTCGCCGAGATGATGCGCGAGTAGTCGCGGCTCTGCTTCGCGTCGTCTCCGTAGAAGCCCTTCACCGCCTGCTGGCAGGCATCGACGAAGCGCTGCTTCACGGCCTTGTGGACGAGCGCGTAATCGGGGCCGATGCAGGTCTGCCCGGCGTTGTACGTCTTGCCCCACATGATGCGGCGCGCGGTCGTCTCGAGGTCCGCGTCGTGGTCGACGAGGCACGGCGACTTGCCGCCGAGCTCGAGGATGACGGGCGTGAGGTGCTTCGCGGCGGCCTCCATGACGATCTGCCCCACGCGCGTCGACCCGGTGAAGAAGATGACGTCCCACTTCTCGGCGAGGAGCTGCTGGCTCGTCTCGGGCCCGCCGTGCACCACCGTCACGTAGCCGTCGTCGCCGAACGCGTGCCGGAGCACCTTCTCGAGGACAGCCGAGGTGGCCGGCGCGAGCTCCGAGGGCTTGAGCACGATGTTGCAGCCCGCGGCGATGGCGCCCACCAGCGGCGAGGTGCCGAGCTGGTACGGGTAGTTCCACGGGCTGATGATGAGCGCGGTGCCCAGCGGCTCGGGCACCTGCATGCCGGAGCCTGGCCAGAACGTCATCGGCAGCCGGCGGCCGATGGGCTTCATCCAGTCCTTCAGGTGCTTCAGCGCGTGCTTGAGGTCGACGTACACGAGGCCCACCTCGGCCGGGTACGCCTCGTAGACGGACTTGCCGAGATCGGCCTTGAGCGCCTCGAAGACCTGGGGCTCGTGCAGGCGCATGCTGGCCTCGAGCGCGCGCAGCCGCTCGCGGCGGAACTCGTAGGGCCGGGTGACGTCGCTGCGGAAGTAGGTGCGCGCCTTCTCGACGAGCGGCGCGATGGGGTTCAGGCGAATCGGGTCTCGCATGGCGAACCCACCGTAGTCCCTCGCGTCGGCCCGCGCACCGCGGCTGGGGAGGTCGCACCTGTTCCGACATGCTTGGCCCGGATGGCGTCGATGCGCCAGGCCGGCGCGGTGCTCAGCCAGCTCGGCAGGGAGCCCGAGTGTATCGCCGAGGCCGGCTCGCACGTCGCGCACCTCCACCGAGCGCGCCGGTGAAGGTCGACGGGCTCGACCGCTCGAGCGTGGTGGCGTCGGTGCCCGCGATTGCCGGCCTGTTGCAGCAGGCGGTCCGGCGCATCGTCGCGTCGGCGATGCGGGTGGCCTCGTCGAGCACGCACGTGATGGCCGGCGGGCACGAGCCGAGCCGTCGCGCCTGTTGGCAACGCGCCGTCCGCGAATGTGCCGCCGTCGCCCCGGCGATTCGGTAAACGGCTCGCCATGTCGCTGCGCCTCTTCACCGTCCTTCTCGTCGTCGCCGCTGCGGCGTGCACCAAGCGCATTCCCAGCCCCACCGAGCGGCTCGACGACGCCGTCGCCGATGTCGCCGATGGGGACGCGCGCGCGCGGGCCTGGGCGCTCGCGGGGCTGCACACCCTCCTGTCGGGAGGCTCTGTCGAGGCCGCGCGCACGCAAGTGGATACGGCGGTGCAGAAGGACCCGGCCGACCCCTACGCCCTGTACGGGCAGCTCCTGCTGGCCCAGCGGCAGGCCCACGGCGATCGCGCCGTCACCATCGCGCTCGACCTCATCGAACGTGCGCCGGCGCACCCCCTGAGCGCCGTCGCCGCGCGCGTCGTGCTCGACCACGCCACCCAGGCCATCGGCCTCGACGACGAGCTGCTGACGCGCGTACCGCCCCTCGTGCAGCGGGAGACGCTCGCGGACACGGCGCACCTGCTCCGCGCGGCGCTCGCCGCCATCGCCGAGGCCCGCGGTGACGACGGGCGCGTGGCCACCACCCTCGCCGAGATGGGCGTGCCGACGGCGATGACGGTGATGGGCCCCTTCAGCGCCTGGCACGTCGTCTCGATGTCGACGCCGACGTCGCTCGAGCGCGACGGCGCGATTCCCGAATCGTTTGCCGGTCCCTTCGGAGCGCTCACCCCGCGCGTGATGAGGGTGGCCGATGGGCGGTTGTCCCTCTCGGGAGAGCCCGCCACGGGCGACGTGTACGTCTTCGGCGTCGACGTCACGGTGACGAAGCGCGCGCGCTACGTGCTGCGCACCATCACCAGCATGGACCACGTCGCCACGCTCGACGGCACGGTGGTGCTGACGCGCTCGAGCTGGCAGCGCCCCGCGTCGTCGCTCTCGGCGCGGGCGCTCACGCTGCCGGCCGGCACTCACCGCCTCCTCGTGCGCGCGTCGAAGGAGGACCAGGCGGGCCACTTCCAGCTCGCGCTCCAGCGCCTCGATGGGCTCCCCGCCGAGGTGACGTTCGCCCCCGCCGCCGGAGCGCCGCCGCAGTGGAATGGCGTGTCGCTCCTCGAGGACGTTGAGGGAGTCATGCCGACCGCGCCCGACGTGCACGCCGCGCTCGCGGACGAGGCCTCGGACGCGCTCGCCCGCCTCATCGCGACCCGCGACGGGCTGGGCCGGGACCGCGACGGCGCGCGCGCGATGCTCGACGGCGTGGCGCCCTCGCTCGATGGGCCCCTCGTGCGGCTCCTGCGCGCCGAGCTCGACCTGTCAGACCGCTTCCTCGCGCCCAAGGTGGCCGCAGGACGGGCCGCGCGAGACGTCGAGGCGGCGCTCACGAAGGACGATGGGCTGGTCGCCGCGCGGCTCCTCTCGGCCCAGCTGGCGCTGGACGACGGCCGACAGACCGAGGCGCTCGAGGCCGTGCGGAAGGCGCGCGCGAGCCACACGCCCGCCTCGGCCGCGGTGCTGTGGCTCGAGGCGCGCATCGAGCTGGGCCTTGGCCTCGAAGCGCAGGCCGTGCTGACCGCGCGCGAGGCGCAGGCGTCGTGGAAGGGCCACTGCGAAGCGCTGGGGCTCGAATACGACGTCGCGCGGCGCCGGGACGCGGTGGCCGAAGCCGACGCGCTGCTCGACCGAGCGAGGCAGTGCCCGAACGCACCGTGGCGAAAGGCCGAGCACGACAAGACGCGGGGCAAGCTCGAGGCCGTGGTGGCGACGTGGCGCGCGCAGCTGGCCCGCGACGACAGCCAGGTGCAGGTGGCGTCTGCGCTCGCCAGTGCGCTGACGGCGCTGTCGCGCTTCGACGAAGCGGCTTCCGTGCTCGAGGCGGTGGCGAAGGCATGGCCGCGAAGCGCGTTGCTCCTCAAGCAGCTCGCCGACGTTCACGAGCAGGCGGGCCGAGCGAACGAGGCGCTCGCGGTGCGGGAGCGCGCGCTCTTGCTCGATGGCTCCGACCTGCCGCTGCGCCGGGCCGTCGAGCGCGTGAAGACGGGCAAGGAGCTGCTCGAGTCGTATGCCATCTCGACCGAGGCTGCGCTCAAGGCGTACGAGGCCGCGCCCGGTGCCGAAGACGCGACGGCGGCGTTCCTCCTCGACGCAGCGGCCATCGAGGCGTTCCCCGACGGCACCCAGGTCGACCGCGTGCACATCATGCAGAAGGCGCTCGACCAGTCCGGCGTGCAGGAAGTCGCCGAGGTGCAGCTCCCGCAGGGCGCGGTGGTGCTGAAGCTGCGCACGCTCAAGCCCGACGGCCGCACGCTCGAGCCCGAGAGCATCGAAGGGAAGGACGCGGTCAGCCTCCCCGGTGTCCAGGTGGGCGATGTCGTCGAGTACGAATACCTGCTGGCGCACCCCACGCGCGGGCCCGGCCAGCCCGGCTTCACCGCGTCGAACTTCTACTTCCAGGTGGCGAAGCACCCGAACAACTGGAGCACGTACACCGTCATCGCGCCGAAGGGCTCGGGCCTCACCGTCGACGCCCACCAGTTGGGCCCGGTGGCGAAGGTGAAGGTCGAGGGCGAGAAGGAGGTCTTCACGCACGAAGAGAAGCGGGTGCCGCCCTACATCCCCGAGCCCGTGGGCCCACCGTCGGGCACCGAGTGGTTGCCGTTCGTCTCGGTGGGCGCGGGCCAGCGCGGCAACGAGGGCGTGATCACGGCCTACGCCGACGCCTTCCTCGACCGCGGCGCCATCACCCACGAGGTCGAGCGCTTCGCGAAGGACGCGAAGGGGCTCGAGGCGGTTCGCGCGGTGTACGCCGCGGTGATGAAGAAGCTGTCGGGCCGCGACGCGGGCCTCTCGATGTCCGCGGCCGCGAGCGTCGGCCAGGACCGCGGCAGCCGCACCTGGTTGCTCCAGGCCGCCCTCACCGCGCTGGGCTTCGACGCGCGGCTGGTGGCGGTGCGCGCGTTCTCGGCAGACCCGGCCCCGTACCTGTTCCCGAACGAGTCGTTGTACCCGTACGTGTGCGTGCGCGTGCTGGTCGACGGGAAGCCCGTGTGGCTCGACGCGCTGGTGCGCTTCGCGCCGTTCGGCGAGCTGCCCGAGTTCGCGATGGGCGAGCGGGAGGCCTGGGTGTTGCCGCGGCCCGGTGAGGTGCCCGAGCGCACCACCACGCCGCCCCGCACGACGCAGCCGAGCAAGACGGTGGTGCTGACGGCGTCGCTCGACGAAGACGGCGTGCTGAAGGGCGAGGGCGTCGAGACGTACGCGGGCTACGACGCAGCCCAGCTGGCCGAGGCCCTCGAGCAGTTGTCACCGGAGCAGCGCAAGCAGGCGCTCGAGCAGGCGTTGTCGCGAATGTTCGGCGGGGCGGACCTCGAGCAGGTCGACGTGGAAGCGCCGCGCGAGGTGGGCGCGTCGGTGAAGGTGTCGTACCGCTTCTCGGCCAGTCGCTTCGCGCGCAGAGAGGGCAACACGCTGGTGCTGGGCGCGCTCACCTTCCCGTGGAACCTCGGCCGTCGCTACCTCGTGCTCGGCCAGCGCGTGACGCCGCTCTTCATCGAGTCGAGCGAGTCGACGGTGTCGAAGGTGACGCTCACCGTGCCCGAGGGCTACCGACTCAAGGACGGCGGCAGCGACCTGAAGACGTCGTGCGACTGGGGCCGCTTCGTGCGCCGCGAGTCGCAGGCCGGGCGCGTCATCAC
>JANRKQ010000030.1:0-33480 GCA_033763395.1 Myxococcaceae bacterium | reverse complement strand
CGGGCACCTTCACCGGCACCGTCGCGCGGCCATTCGAGTCCGTCACCACCAGCGGCTCGAAGAGGAACGTCTCGGGGAACCACGCGCGGGTCGGGGCGGGCCCACCGGCCTCGTCGGCTGGCGCCTCGGTCTCCTCCTGCTCTTTCATCTTCTTCGGAGAGGGCTTCTTCTCGGAGCTGCCGTCGTCCGCTTTTCCCAGCCCACCGAGTCCCAGCCCGTTTCCGCCGGCGCCCCGGCCGCTCCCTCGTGAGCCCAGCGCCTCCATGGCAGGGGGCGGAGGCGCTCCGGGCGCGACTGCAACTGGAGCCGGTGCGTCGTAGCCCGCGCCCTCTTCGAAGGAGTTCGTCATTCCCTTCTTGAAACGGAAGTCAGCATCTCGTTCCTGGTTGCCAGCGAGCGCGTCAGCCGACGCCGCATACCGCCGGCTCGACGACGCGAAGACGACGAAGAGCGCCAGAATCGAGAAGCCCGTCAGCAGCAGCACGAGGACCTTCTTCATGGCTTCTCCTTCGCGACCCACAACGACCAGTTCTCCGAGTCCTCCGGCAGCCGGGTGCCGTCGACCACCACCTGCCGCGGCTCGGTGAAGGCGAGCAGATCGGCCGGCAGGCGATGGAGCCTCAAGCGGCGCCCCCAGAAGTCCTTCGGCGATTCTTTGCGCTTCTCCATCGCGTCGAGCGCCTTCGACCAGAGCGAGGCCATCACCTGCGGCGTCATCTTCTGGGCGACCGGCGCGCTCGCCTCCCATTCACGCGTCTGCACGTGGAGCTCCTGGAGCGCCACGTAGAACCGGTCGACCAGCACCGCGTTCGGGTCGATGACGCTGCGCGCGCTCGCCGAGGTGGGCGTGTCGACCTCGGGCTCCAGCGGCAGCGACGAGACCTTGAGCAGCGTCGCGGCCTGCGCGTTCACGCCGCGCACGCGGCCGAGTGACAACGCCTGCGCGTCGATGCCCGGGAACGCCGGAGACGACGACACCGAGGGACGCAGCCCATCGAGCTCGCCCGCGCCCGGGAGCGCCACCAGCTGCGACAGGCTGTCGTCGACGCCGAACAGGCCAACCGCCGCGGCCCCACCGACCCCGCCCAGCGTCGTCTGCAGCTCGAGCCGGGCGAGCTGCCCGGGAGCGTACCGTTCCTGCTCGGGCTTCACCTGCACGGCCAGCGACGCCTTCGGCTGCGAGAACAGGAACACCTGCGCGCCCTCGAAGTCGACCGAGAACCAGCCCTCGACGTCGGTGGGCATGGTGAAGGTGGCGCTCTTCTTCTCTTCGTCGAACTTCGATTCCCACGTGCGCGCGCCCTGCCGCAGGAAGAGCTTCTCAGGCAGCGTGCCGCTCCAGTCGGGCCCGCGCAGCAGCTGAATGGTGACCGACTCTCCCGCGCGCACCAGCTGGCTCGAGGCCCGCAGCCGGACGTCGGGAATGGTGCCCGGCACGAGCCGCAGCTTCGTCGAGCCCAGCGCCTCACCCCCGGCCTTCGCCGAGACGAGGAACTCGTAGCCCACCAGGATCGACTCCTGCGGGCGGTCGGCCTCGTACTTTTCGGGCGCGTCGATGGAGAACGTCGCGAACCCCACGTTCGCAGGCTCGGACTCGCCGTTCGGCCGCTCCGGGAGCGTCACCGTGTTCAACCGTGAGGTGAGGCAGGCGAGCGCGGCGTCGGGCACCCGCCCGCCGTTCTTCGTGGGGGCCCAGGTGAGGCTCAGCTGCCTGGCGCCTGGCGTGAAGCGGAACGTCGCGACCCGCTGCACCGCGCCCGACTCGATGGTCGCCGGCAGGCAGTCGCGCACGTCGAGCAGCGCGTCTTCGATGGCGGTCCGGACGAACTCCACCTCGGTGGGGGCCGCCTCGACCGACACGTCGAGGCTCGGCAGGTCTTCGTCGTTGAACTCGAACGACACCTGGTAGAGCCGCTCGCGGCCGGCCTCGAAGCGCAAGGCCTCGAGCACACGTTGCACGCACCGGCCCAGCCGGCTCGACGGCGCCGCCACCCCACCGAGCGCGCCCGACGCCCGCACGTGCACCCCCGCGGTGAGGGAGCCGTCGGCGCCGACGTAGCGGGTGCAGCTCTCGAGCGCGGCTTCGCTCCGGTCGAACACGAGCCGGTCGGCCAGCGACACCTCGTCGTCGTTGAGCCGGTCGATGAGGTTCGAGCGCTCCACCGGGTCGGCCCTGGGCGGTGGGCGGAAGGGCATCGCGGGGATGACGACGTTCACCGGGGGGCCCGGGTCGAGCTGCAGGCTCGCCACGCCGTCTTCGTCCGTCTTTGCGCTCGAGCCCTTGTCCGTCGGCTCCCACAGGCGCTTCACCACCACGTCCGCGTTGCGCAGGACGATGCCGTCAGCCGTCGTGAGTCGCAGATAGAGGCGGTTGTTGAAGCCCTGCACGAGGCCGTCGGCGAGCTCGCTCACCGCCGAGACGGCGATGGCGTCTTCACTCAACAGAATCGACGCGCTGCCCTCGACACGGTCGCCTGACGGGTCGATGGCCGCGAGCGAGGCCGACAGCGTCGCGGTGCCCTGAAGGTCCTCTGGCACGCGCGGCAGCTCGACCTGAAACTGCCCGGCGCCGTCGGTCGTCGCGAGCCTCGGGAGCGCCGCGCCGTCGGCCCATGACGTCGGCGCCGGCCACTGGCCACCCACGGCCCAGGTGAGCTCGACCTTCGCCTTCGCCACGGGAGCGCCCGACGAATACCGCACGGCGCCCTTCAGCACCGGCACCTCGTTGCGGCGGTAGAACGCGCGCGCCGGCGCCGCCTCGATGCGGAAGCGGGGCAGGGTGAAGGGCTTCACCTCGAAGCTGCGCGACTGGCTCGCCGGCCCGGACGACCACGACACCGTCCACGTGCCGCTCTGCGCCTGCGAGTCGAGCGGAAAGCTGCCGCGCACCACGCCCCAGTCGCCCGCGGGCATCTTCTCTTCCAGCAGCACCTCGCCCGAGGGGTCGCTCACCCGCCAGGTGCCCGGGCGCCCATCGAGCGGGGCCAGGGTGCCGGCGTGGAGCACCAGCGCGCGGAACTGCACCGTGTTGCCTGGCTCGTAGAGCGGCCGGTCGGTGAGCACGTGGAGCCGGGCCGGCGCGAAGAGCGGCAGCGGCGCATCGAGCTGCTCCTCACCAATCGACGTCTTCGCCTTCACCCGCAGCTGGTAGTCGCCGTCGGGCACCGTCGGCAGCGTGATGACGGCCGACTTCGAGGGGCCCGTCGCCTTCCAGCCGTCTTTGGGCTGCAGCTCCTGCTCGCCCGTCGGCGTCACCAGGAACACCCGGGAGGAGAACGAGGACAGGGCCTCTTGCCGCTGCACGTCCGAGGGGCCGGTCGTGTACGCCGCGAGCACCGACACGGTGACGGAGCCCTCGGCCCCGCGCGTGAGCGAGCCCGTGTCGAAGGCCAGCACCTGTCGCAGCTCGCCGTCGGGGCACTCGTCGAGCCAGAGCCCGTGCGCGAAGCCCGTCGACAGGCAGGTGCGCGAGGCGGCGATGGCCAGCACCAGGGCGATGGCGCCCGCCGCGATGAGCGGCCAGCGCCGTGTGGCTCCACGTCGGTTCGTCGTCATGTGGCAGATCCCCTCGAAACGAGGCGGAAAGTCTATGCCGGGGCGCGTGCGTCACGGCGGAGGAATCGACGCCGCCCGGCGCCTCGCCGTTCCCTGCAATGTCGCAGCGCGTCCGGCGTAGAAGGCGACATGCGCCCGCTCCTCAACCTGCTGTGGGCTGTCCTCGGTGGGGGCCTCCTCACCGCCCTCGAGTACCTGCTCGCTGGAGCGGTGCTCTGCCTCACCATCGTCGGCATTCCGTTCGGCCTGCAGTGCTTCAAGCTCGCCGGGCTGGCGCTCTTTCCCTTCGGGAAGGACTTCGACGACGGCCGCCCGCGCAAGCTGGTGAACCTGCCGTTCAACATCCTGTGGCTGGTGTTCGCCGGCGTGTGGATCTGCATCACCCACCTCGGCCTGGCGCTGGCTTCGGCCGTCACCATCATCGGTCTTCCCTTCGCGCTCCAGCACGTGAAGCTCGCGATGCTGTCGCTGTGGCCGTTCGGCGTCGAGGTGCGGACGGTTCGTTGAGGGCGAGGGTTGCGCGCGACCCCGATGCCCACTTCCTCAGGGAGCGAGGCGCGTTCGGTGAAGCGACGCGTTGCGTTCAGCGACCTGTGGCAACGCGGAGTTCGCCCACGCCGAGCTCATCACGGCGCCGCGACGAGCAGGCTCTGACCAGCCTTGAGGCTGCTCGTCGACAGGTTGTTCCACGCCTTGAGCTCCGCGACCGACGCGCCGTACTGGCGGGCGATCGACCACAGGCTGTCGCCAGCGGTGACGGTGTGGCGGGTGCCTTTCCCGGTGCCGACGGTCGGCTTCTCGGGGGCCGGGGGGCGCGCTGCGGCCAGCGCGCCTGGGTTCACGGCCGCTGGTTCCGGCGGAGGGGGCGGGCTCGAGGCACCGCCGCCCGTCGAGAGGTCGGCCTTCGGTCCAGGCCACACGACGAGCCCCAGCCCCACCTTGAGCTTGTTGCTCGTCAGCACCTCGTTCCACGCCTTCAGCTCGGCGACCCGCACGTCGAAGCGGCGCGCGATGGTCCACAACGAGTCGCCGCGCGCGACGCCATAGGTCACCTTCGTCTTGCCGCCGACGGTCTCGACCGACACCGTGCCCGAGGCCATCGCCTTGCCGCTGCCAGCCTGGGAGCCCGCGGGGATCTCGTCTTCGGGCCTCGCCGCCGACAAGCCGCTGCGCCGCGCGCGCGCCACCTGCCGCTCGAGCGCCACGTCGCCTTTCCCCGCCTTGAGCGCGGCGGCGCTGGGCACCGGCACGACGAGGTCGGTCCCCAGGCGGAGTGAGCGCGCGCTGGTGAGGCCGTTCATGCGCATGATGGCCTCCTGCGCCGAGTGGTGCTTGAGCGCGATCTTCGACAGCGTGTCGCCCTTCTCAACACGGTGGATGCGGTAGTTGAGCCGCTCCTGGGGCGCGAGGCGGGCGAAGGCCTCGTCGAAGGCGGCCCGTTGGCCCTTCGGCAGGCGCAGCACGTAGGGCGCTTCGGGCTTCGCGGGCGGGGTGCACCAGTGCTTCAGCTCGGGGTTGAGCTCGCGCAGCACCTCGACCGTCGTGCCGGCGCTCGTCGCCAGCACCTCGAGGTCGACCGAGTCGTTGAGCGGCACCTCGTCGAACTCGAAGGGCCCCTCGGGCTCGAACTCGTCGAGCGAGAAGCCGAACGCCTCGGGGTGCCGCGCCACCAGCGCACAGGCGATGAGCTTGGGCACGTAGTGCTTCGTCTCTTTCGCGAAGCCCTTCTTCAGCTCGGACAATTCCCAGAAGTCGCGCGAGCCGGAGCGCTGAATGAGGTTGCGCACCCGGCCGCCGCCCGTGTTGTAGCCGGCCCACGCGAGGTACCAGTGGCCGAGCGTCGAGTAGAGGAGCGAGAGGTAGTCCGCCGCCGCGTGCGTGGCCTTGATGGGGTCGCGCCGCTCGTCGACCCAGAAGTCCTCCTTGAGCTTGAACATCTTCGCGGTGCCCGCGATGAACTGCCACGGCCCCACCGCGCGCGCCCACGACTTGGCCTGGGTGTTGAAGCCGCTCTCGATCATCGCGAGGTAGACGGTGTCGCGTGGCAGGCCCTTCGACTCGAGGATGGGCTGCATCAGGGGGATGTAGCGGTGGCTGCGCGACATCCACCGTCGGAACCACTTGCGCCCCGGCCCCTGGAAGAAGCGGATGTACTGGGCCACCAGCGGGTGCATCTCGACGGGAATGTCGTAGCGGTCGCGCACCAGCGAGACGTCGAACGTCGACACGTCCCCGACGCGCCCCAGCTCGAAGGGAAGCTCCTGGCCGGTCCAGTCGGCCTGGTCGAGCGCGAGGTCGAGGCGGTCCCGGAGCAGGGTGCCCGCCGCCAGCTGGCCGACCGTGCTGCGCAGCGCCGTGTCCGCGGCGACGGGCCCGGCCGGCTCGAGGGCCGCTTCTTCCAGCGACTTCATGGCCTCGAGCTCTTCGTCGGCCTCGTCTTCCTCGTCGGCTGGCGCGGGCACGGGCGGGAGGTCGGCCACGCCCTGCGTCAGCGAGCCCGCGTCGAGCTGCCCAGCCTGCGCCAGCGAGCCCGCGTCGAGCCACCCAGCCTGCGTCTGCGCGCCCGCGTCTGCCAGCTCGGCCTGGGCGAACAGCCGCATGCCCGGCGGAGGCGGCGGCATCGGCACGTCACCGGCGGCGAGGGTGAGGAGGACGGCGAAGGAGAGCATCGGTGGCTTCTTGACGGCGCAGCTTAAAGACGGTGGCCCCGTGCGCAAACAGCTGGACGACGCCCGTTTCTTCCCCGCGTCATCGGCGGCGGGCCGGAGGTGGTGCCGGGGCGCCCGCGTCGGGAGGCGGCGGCGCGGGCGCTCCGTGGCCCGGCCCCAGCACCCGCGGCAGGTACTTCTCGAGGCTGAAGTGGGGCGAGTTCTCGCGGTCGTGACAGCCGACGCACATCACCGCGCCGCTGGCGCGCACGATGCTCCTGGGGCTGCCATCGGCCACGTGGAGGCTCCCGGCGCCATGGCAGGACTCGCAGCCCACGGCATCGAAGCCGGTGACGCGGTCGACGCGGCAGGTGCCGCCGGGCTCCTTCCAGCCGGTGACATGGCAGGCCACGCAGTCGAGGTGGTTGTTCTTTCCCTGCTCGACGAGCGTCGGGTACGAGCGCGCGTGCTTCGAGGCCTCCCAGAGCGGAAAGGCCTGGGCGTGACAGCCGCGGCAGGTCGCCGAGCCGACGTAGCTGGCCTGCGCCGGGGCCGCCTTCTCGCACTGCGGGTCGTTCGACCGTGCCCATTGCACGTTCAGCTCGCCGACGTCGCGGTCGTACGCGGCGACGAGCGCCTGCACCGACGGTGACGACGGAAAGCTCGTCTCGAGGGGGACGAAGCGCACGCTGGCCGCGCTCACCTCGCCGGGCACGGGCACCGGCTCGCTGGCCAACGCCTCGCGGCGGGCGACGATCTCTTCCAGCTTGGCCCTCTTGAGCGCGCGGAGCCCCTCGTCCATCGACGGGTCGTTCACCTGGGCGCGCAGGAGCTCGATGCGCTGCGCGAGGGCGTCGAGCTCCCGCTGCGTCTCGGTGGGGCTCTTGAGCCAGGTGACGCGGCCGGGGCCCTTGAGGAACAGGTCGACCCGCAGCAGCGAGCGGCCCTTGCTCTGCACCTGCACCACCGGCACCCGGAAGGGGGCGAGGGTGTTCGTCTCGCCGGCCAGCTCGTCCTTCCCGCGTGTCGCCACCAGCAGATCGGCCTCGAGGTCGTCACGCTGACCGAGCGGCAACGCGCTCGCCATCGGGCCCTCGAAGAGCGCGAGCACGAACGAGGCGCCAGACGCCCGGGCCTGTCGCGCGCGCGTCACCAGCTCGTCGACGCTGCCCGAGCTGACGACGGCCAACGTGCGCGAGGCGTCGAGCGGCACCTTCCACACGGCGTTCGAGGCGAACTCGGGCAGGCGCAGGCCCTGGCGAAAGGCTGCGCCGCGGACGTCGTCGAGGGGCCCATTCGCCTTCGCCGCGAGGCCCATGGCCCGCAGCGCCTCGGTGAGCGCCCTGGCCTTCCGCTCCTGCTGGGCGATGGCCTCGGCCTCGATGGCCGGCTGCCCGAAGAGGGTGTTGCCGGTGTCGACGAACACCACCTGGCGGCCGGTCTGTCGCACGGCCTCGAGCTGGTACGCGGCGCGCGCGATGCCGCCGCGCATGTTCTCGGAGCACCCACACGGCCCGAGGTACCCCTTGAGCTCCGAGGTGATGAAGAGCGTCAGCTCGAGGGGCGTCGGCGGCGGGGCCTCGGGCCGCACGTCTCTCGGGCACCCGGACACGACGAACGCGACGACGAGGAGCCACCACCGCATCGCTGCGTCACCAGATGATGCTCTCGACGAGCTCGTCGACCTTCTCACCCAGCGCATCGAGCCCGTGGGCCTTCGAGAGGAAGCCGTCGGCGCCCACCTGCTGCGCCAGCTCGGCCAGCTCGTCGTCGTTGAGCGACGAGAAAAGGACGATGGGGATGTCTTGCGTGCGGTACTCGTTCTTGAGCGTGCGGCAGATGTCGGTGCCCCGCGCCTCGGGCATGTGAATGTCGGTGAGGATGAGGTCGGGCTTGAAGTCGGTGAGCAGCCGCTCGAACTCGACCAGCGTCGTGGTGGCCGCCACCTCGTAGCCGCGCTGCTCGAGCACCGCCTTCTCCATCTGGAGGGTGATCTCGCTGTCGTCGATGAGGAGAATCCGCTTGGCGTCCACGCGAGGTCCTCCTTTACCCCCCTGTCCCGGCCCCGTCGACCCGCACGGTTCGACAGGGCGGCGATTCCGTGCCATTGGCAGACGCGTGACTGCTCCCTCGTCGTTCAAGGAACTTGGCCTGTCCGAGGCGGTGTGCTCGGTGGTGGCGTCGCTCGGGTACACCGCGCCCACGCCGGTGCAGGCCGCTGCGATTCCTCCCCTCCTCGAAGGCCGTGACGTGCTGGGACTGGCCGCGACCGGCACCGGCAAGACCGCCGCGTTCGCGCTGCCGATGGTCGAGCGCCTCACCCCGGGAGCAAACCGGGCGCCCGGGCAGGTGCAGGGCCTGGTGCTGGCGCCCACGCGCGAGCTCGCCCTGCAGGTGAGCGAGGCCATCAAGAAATACGGCAGCCAGCGGCGCCTGTCGGTGCTCACCGTGTACGGCGGCAGCGACATCGTCGCGCAGATGAAGCAGCTGCGGCGCGGCGTCGACGTCGTGGTGGCCACACCCGGCCGCGCGCTCGACCACATTCGTCGCAAGACGCTCGACCTCTCGGCGGTCAAGCTGGTGGTGCTCGACGAGGCCGACGAGATGCTCGACCTGGGCTTCGCCGAGGATCTCGAGGCGATCCTCTCGGAGCTGCCGGAGCAGCGGCAGACCGCCCTCTTCTCGGCCACGCTCGCGCCCCGCATCGCCGCCCTCGGAGAGCACCACCTGAAGGACCCGGTGCGCGTGCGCCTCGAGCGCGGCAAGGACGGCAGCTCGAGCAAGCCGCGCATCGAGCAGCAGGGCTACGTGGTGGCCTTCCCGCACAAGGCGGTCGCGCTCAAGCGGGTGCTCGAGCTGGTGCAGCCCGAGAGCGCCATCATCTTCTGCCGTACGCGCGAAGACGTCGAAGGGCTCGGCCAGACGCTCGAGCGCAACGGTCACTCGGTGGCGTCGCTGCACGGTGGCCTGTCGCAGGAGCAGCGCGACCGCGTGATGAAGCGCTTCAAGCAGAAGCAGGTGTCGCTGCTGGTGGCCACCGACGTCGCCGCGCGCGGGCTCGACGTCGATCACGTCTCGCACGTGGTGAACGTCGACCTGCCGCACACCGTCGACACCTACGTGCACCGCATCGGTCGCACCGGCCGCGCGGGCCGCGAGGGCGTCGCCATCTCGTTCGTGCTGCCGAAGGAGCGGCACCTGGTGCCGCGGCTGGAGCAGGCCACGCAGGGCCGCATCGAGCTCAAGCCCGTGCCCTCGATGGAGACGCTGGCCGAACACCGCCTGCGGCAGCTCGAGTCCACCGTGGCCGGGAAGCTCGGCGGCAAGCGCGGGCTCGAGTCGGCCCGCGGGGTGGTGGCGAAGCTCGTCGAGTCGAGCTCTCTGGAAGACGTGGCGGCCGCCGCGCTGGTGGCCTTGAGCGAGGCACTCCACCCGCCGTCCGAGGACGACGAGGTCGAGATTCCCGCGCACGGCCCGGGCAAGGGCCAGAAGAAGCCCTTCGCGAAGGACCGACCGGTGCGCGACCTCGAGCCGGCCCCCGCGCGAGGCCCTTCGGCCCGATCGCGCCCCGACGAGGCGCCGCGCGGCCCGCGCGTCTCGGCACCACGCCGGTCCGCCCGGCTCGATGACGGCGGTCCAGCCCGCGACGAGGCGCCCCCGGCGGCGCGTCACGACCCGGGTGAGTCTGCACGGGCCTCGGCGCCGAGCGGCGAGGGGCCACGGGCCTCTGCTCCGCGTTCGTCGACGCCGCGCGCCTCGTCGCCCCGCGCCGCGCGGCCTGCCGTGAAGGACGGGCCCCGCTCGAGCGCTCCTCGCCGTGCCAGCGCGCTCAAGCCGAGCAGTGAGCCCGACGCCCTCGACGACCGCCCGCGCGGCTTCAAGACCGATCGCCGCCCCGCGTCGTTCTTCGGTGACCGGCCGTCACGGCTCCCGGCAGGTGGAGACGCGCGCCCACAGCGCCGACCGCCGGAACCTCCTGCGCGCCGCTCCGGGGCCGCCATGGCGCGGCTCTTCTTCTCGATCGGCAAGAAGGCCGGCATTCGTCCGCAGGATCTCGTCGGCGCCATCGCCAACGAGACCGGCATCGAGTCGAAGCAGATCGGCGCCATCGCCATCGGCGATCGACACTCGTTCGTCGAGGTCGCCTCGGACGTGGCCGAACAGGTCATCTCGACCATGCGCTCCTCGAAGATCCGCGGCCGGCCGGTGCACGTCGACCACGATCGCTCGTTCTCGCGCTGACCGCGCAGGTCAGCCGTGGAGGCCGTCGATCATGCGCGTGAAGTCACGCTTGGCGTCGCTCACCGTGCGGCGCGGCCCGATGAGGCGGAAGTAGTACGAGCCCTTCGGCCCCTGCACGATGGCGCCCAGCAGCTTGAAGTCCTTCTGGGGCACGTCGGCCTTCAGCGTGCCCTCGACCTCGAACGTCGTCACGGTGAGCCCGCCGTGGGTCGACTGGGAGGGCGCCGTCGGCACTGGCCGCTCGAAGGCCTTCACCCAGTGGTCGAGCGTCGCCTCGACCGAGCCGCCGAGGCCGGGCTGAAAGAAGAACACCGCGCACTCGGCCTGGTCCGGGTCGCCGCTCGTCGCCGGCAGGAAGTAGGTCGCCGTGCGCATGGGCCGCGACGGGCCGCTCCTCCACGTGCGGGGCACCTGCCACGAGGCAGGAGCGGGCCCCTCGGCGAGGGCCGGCGCCACCAGCAAAGACACCACGAGCGCTGCGACACGGCGTGCGGGGATCGCCATGGAGAAACAGCCTAACGGGGTTGGACAAACCCTGCACAGGCCCTGAACACCTCCATGACGCACCAATGACCGCCTCGACCGGTCGGGGTGACGAAATTCAAGGGCATGAACAGGCGTACCAGAGGCGCGTCACTCGCCTTGACGCGTCAACGCGCGGAGGCCTACATGGCCGCGCTTTTTCCAAGGGGTTGCCCACATGCGCAGGACCTTCCTCGTCGTTCTGTCCGTTTCGCTCGTCGCCTCCGTGGCCCGGGCCGACCTCAAGGTCGGCTACGTCGATCTGCAGCGCGCGCTGCTCGAGGTGTCCGAGGGCCAGTCTGCGAAGGCCAAGCTCAAGTCCGAGATGGACAAGAAGAAGGCCGAGCTCGACGCCGAGCAGGCGAAGCTCACCGACGACAAGGCCGTGCTCGACAAGCAGGGCGCGATGATGAGCGAAGAGGTGCGCACCCAGAAGTTCACCGAGTGGCAGAAGCGGCTCTACGAGGCGATGCAGAAGGCGCAGAAGGTGCAGATGGAGCTCGCCGACAAGGAGCGCACCGAGCTGAAGAAGATCTTCGAGAAGATGGACCCCATCATCGCCTCGATCGCCCAGCGCGAGGGCCTCACGATGGTGTTCGAGAAGACCGACTCGGGCCTCGTGTACGCGCCGCCGTCGCTCGACCTCACCAACGAGCTCGTGCGCACCTACAACGAGAAGCACCCCTCGAAGGGCGGCGGCAGCCCCGCGGCCAAGGCGCCCCCGAAGGACGCGCCGAAGCAGTGACGGCGGCGACCCGACACGCCGACGGCCCGAAGGCCCGTCCCCTCGCCGAGCTCGCCGCCCTGGTGGCCGGGGAGGTGCTGGGTGACGGAGCGGTGCTCATCACCGGCGTCGCCGGCCTCGAGCAGGCGGCCCCCGGCCAGCTCTCGTTCTACGGGAACCAGAAGTACAAGGCGCAGCTCGCCGCCTCGAAGGCCACGGCCGTGCTGGTGGGCCGTGACATGCCGGCGCCCACGGGCCCCGTCGTCTACGTGCGCGTCGACCAGCCGCACCTCGCCTTCGCGCGCGTCGCCCAGGAGTTCGCTCCGCGCCGCACCTTCACCCCCGGCGTGGCGCCGCAGGCCTTCGTGCACCCCGAGGCCAGCGTGGCGCCCAGCGCGTCG
The DNA here is from genome assembly GCA_033763395.1 of Myxococcaceae bacterium. Taxonomy (GTDB): domain Bacteria; phylum Myxococcota; class Myxococcia; order Myxococcales; family Myxococcaceae; genus Xiheimicrobium. The sequence continues at coordinate 21,388 of JANRKQ010000030.1, read as the reverse complement.
GTGATGCCCTTCGCCACCGTGGCCCGTGGCGCCGTCGTGGGAGAGCGCTGCGTCATTGGCCCCGGTTGTGTCGTCGCCGAGGGCGCGGTGGTGGGTGACGACTCGGTGCTGGTGGCCAACGTGTCGGTGCTCGAGGCCTGCCGCGTCGGCGCGCGGTGTCTCTTGCACCCGGGCGTCGTCATCGGCGCCGACGGCTTCGGCTTCGCCTTCGATGCCTCGCTGCCGGGCCACGTGAAGATTCCCCAGACGGGCATCGTGCGCGTGGAAGACGACGTCGAGATCGGCGCCAACAGCTGCGTCGACCGCGCGACCACCGGAGAGACGGTCATTGGCCGTGGGTCGAAGATCGACAACCTGGTGCAGGTCGGCCACAACAGCCTCGTCGGGCCGATGAGCATCCTCTGCGCGCAGGTGGGCCTGTCGGGCTCGACCGAGCTCGGCACGGGGGTGGTCCTGGCCGGGCAGGTCGGCGTCGCCGGCCACCTCAAGATCGGCGACCTCGCGAAGGTGGGCGCGCAGTCGGGTGTCATGAGCCCCGTCGACGACGGCGCCACCGTGCTGGGCGCGCCGGCGATCAACGCGAAGGACTTCCTGCGCTCGGCGGCGCTGTTCGCGAAGCTGCCCGAGCTGAACAGGACGATTCGAGACCTCTCCAGACGGCTCGAGGCCCTCGAGCAGGAGCCGAAGAAACCATGATGGACATCACCGAGATCCAGAACCTCTTGCCGCACCGGTACCCGTTCCTCCTCGTCGATCGGGTCGTCGAGCTCGAGCCCGAGAAGAAGCTCGTCGGCTTCAAGAACGTCACCGCCAACGAGGAGTTCTTCAACGGCCACTTCCCCGGCCACCCGGTGATGCCGGGCGTGCTCATTCTCGAGGCGCTGGCGCAGGCGTGCGCGCTGCTCGCCTTCAAGAGCGTGCCGATGAACCCGAAGGAATATGTCGTGTACCTGATGGCCATCGACGGCGCGAAGTTTCGCAAGCCGGTGGTGCCGGGCGACCGACTGACGCTCACCGCCGAGGTGCTGCGGCACAAGGCGAGCGTGTGGAAACAGCGCGGCGTGGCGACCGTCGACGGGCAAGTGGTGGCCGAAGCCGAGTTCCTCGCGACGGTCGTCAAGGCGTCCGAGGCGAAGCCGTGACGGTGCACGCCACCGCCATCGTCCACCCACAGGCGCGGCTGCACCCCTCGGTCGAGGTGGGGCCGTACGCCATCATCGGCGCGGCCGTGAAGATCGGCGCCGGCACCACCGTGGGGCCGCACACCGTCATCGAGGGCGACACCACCATCGGCGAGAAGAACCGCATCTTCCACCACGCCTCCATCGGCGCGGCGCCGCAGGACCTCAAGTACGCCGGAGAGCCGACCCGCCTGGTCATCGGTGACGAGAACCAGATTCGGGAGTTCACCACGCTGCACATCGGCACCGCGGGCGGCGGCGGCGTCACCCGCATCGGCCACAAGAACCTCTTCATGGCCTACAGCCACGTGGCCCACGACTGCGTGGTGGCCAACGGCTGCGTGCTCGCCAACAGCGTGGCGCTCGCGGGGCACGTCGAGGTGGCCGACTTCGTCATCCTCGGGGGGCTCTCGGCGGTCCACCAGTTCACCCGCATCGGCAAGCACGCCTTCATCGCGGGCGGCTCGATGGTCGCGATGGACGTGCCTCCGTACTGCACCGCGCAGGGCGACCGCGCCGAGCTCGCCGGCCTCAACACCGTCGGCTTGTCGCGCCACGGCATGACCGAAGAGCAGATCGGCCGCGTGAAGGACGCGTACCGCATCTTGTTCCGCTCGAAGCTGGGGCTGAACGAGGCGATGACGCGGCTCAAGGCCGAGCACGGCGGGCATTCGGAGATCGACCACCTGCTCGACTTCATCGCCTCTTCGAAGCGCGGCATCACCCGCTGACGTCACCCGAGGAGTGGCCCGTGGCGAACGACGCCGACCAGCGCATCGGCCTCATCGCAGGCAGCGGCCGCTTCCCCATCTTGTTCGCGCAGGCGGCGCGGGCGCGGGGGCTCTCGGTGCACGCGGTGGCCCACGAGCTCGAGGCCGACTCGACGCTGTCGCTGCACGTCGACACGCTCGAGTGGGTGAAGGTGGGGCAGGTCGACGGCATTCAGAAGGCGCTCTCACGTCATGGGGTGCGCCGCGCGGTGATGGCGGGCGGCATCGGGCGGATCCGCAGCTTCACCCAGGCACGGCCCGACCTCGGCGCCCTTCGCATCGCGGCGCGGCTGCGCAGCATGCGGGACGACGAGATGCTCCGCGGCGTGGCCGACGACTTCGAGCGGCACGGCATCACCATCGTGGCGCCGACCGACTTCGTGCCCGAGGTGTTGGCGCGGCAGGGGCTCCTCGCTGGTCCGCCGCTGTCCGAGGCCCAGGAGCGTGACGCCGCCGTGGGCGCCGAGGTGGCCCGGGCCCTGGGGGCAGTCGACGTCGGCCAGACGGTGCTGGTGAGGGACGGCGCGGTGCTGGCGGTCGAGGCCGTCGAGGGCACCGACGAGGCCATTCGACGCGGTGGCCGCTACGGCGGGAAGGGCGCGGTGGTGGTGAAGCGCTCGAAGCCGGGACAGGACCTGCGGTTCGATCTGCCCGCGGTGGGGCCGCAGACGCTCGAGGTGATGCGCGAGGTGGGCGCATCGGTGCTGGTGGTCGAGGCCGGTCGCACGGTGCTGCTCGACCGCGAGCAGCTGTTCAAGTGGGCCGAGCGGCTGCGCGTCAGCGTCGTCGGCCGCTGACCCGTCGCGTCCGCGCGGCCCCGGTCGAGCCGACCTCCAACGTGGGTGTGGCGTCTTTAGAGCGGTGCGCCGGAACGAACATCGGGCCACGCGGCCGCCTCGGCGGCTCGGGTCTGGCGGTGGCGAGGTCGACGGCCCGGTGTCTCCCGTGGCGAAGCGCTCCGGGTCAGGGCTCCCACGTGTAGCGGCTCGTGCAGTCGAGGCCGAGGCGGCCGCAGAAGTGGTCGCGCACCTCAGGCCGCTCCATGAAGTCGTACTCGTAGTGCGGGCCGTAGCTGACGAGAAACTCCTCGCCCTTTGGTACTGCGCGCGTCGTCTCGTAGACGACGTACGGCCGCTCGCAGATGAAGCGCCCGCGCGTGTTCTGAAAGTTCGTGGCGACGCCGTTGATGCGGCTCGGGGCGAAGTTCACCTTCCACGCGCGCCCGCCGTTCACCTCACCGTTGACCGCGTCGAAGGGCCACACGTCGAGCCTCGCGCAGGGTGGCGGGGTGAAGAGGTAGCCGCGCTGGCCCGGCGCCGAGTCCCGGTAGAACACGAGGCGCCCGCCCATCTCGGCGATGACCTCACCGGCCTCGAAGTCCCGCGCTGCGAACAGGCCTTCACCGCCGCCGGGGATCAGCGAGGGCGCGATGCGGGTGGAGACATCGAGCGCGTCGTTCGTCGGCAGCCAGCGCTCGCGCAGCAGCGCGGTCGAGGCACCTCCGGCGAGGAGCCCCAGCACGAGGAGCGCGCCCAGCAGCATGAGCGGTCGACGTGGCGCCCGCGACACTCAAGACCCCGCTGCGAAGGAGCCGGGACGGGCTTCGTCTCGACAGGCCGCCTCATTCGTCCCGGTGGAGGACATCGCCCGACGCTCCTCCCACCACGCGCCCCAGCGCAGCAACAGCGAGGTGATCTCCCAGCCTGTGACGGGCCCGGAGCCATCGCTGCGCGGCCGGGCCCAGGTGTCGAGGGCGATCGCCCCCGCGGCTCCGAAGAGCACAGGCCCGCTGGAGAACAGCCAGTGTCCGTCAACGACTGACGCCACCCCGGCCCCGACGAGGCACGCACCCAGCGGGAACGCCACGCCGAGCACCACGCGCTGGTCCACGCGAGCCGTCTCCACCGCCAAGAAGTCTCCACGAGGCTGGCGTCAATCTCCAGCGCGGCGCGCATGGGGGCGCGGCGAAATTCCCCGTTCCGTCAAGGCGCGGCTCCGTGCGTAGACTGTCGCCCTTCATGGCCGCCTCGCGTCCGAGCCCCGCCGCGCCCTTCGCCAACCGCGAGCTCAACGGCGAACAGCTGCTCGACGAGCTCGCCGAGCTCCGCAACGCGCAGGTGTCGCAGAAGCAGCTCGACGACCTCGCGCGAGCGCTCAAAGACCTCGAAGGCCGACGCGTCAGCGAGGTGACGACGCGCCTCAAGGCGCTCGCATCGAACCGCTACGCGGGGCAGCCCGCGCTGGGCTCGCTCCTCGTGCGCTGGTCCACGAAGCTCAAGAGCGAGCTCGACGTGCCGCTGTTGCTCGGGCACCTCGAGCGGCTCGCCCTCGTGTCGGCGATGTTGTCGGCCACGCGCCGCGGCGCCGATCGATTTCCGCGGGGAGGGCGCTAGAGCCACCGTGGCGCACGACGTCTCCGACGAGGTGCAGGCCGTGCTCGACCGGTGGACGGCGAAGGGCCGGCGCGTTTTCGACGAGCTGATGGAAGACGCCGGCAGCGAGCTGCAGCGCGAGCTGGTGCAGCGGGCGGTGCTCGCGGGCCACAGCCCCGGAGAAGTGCACGCCTTCGGCGACGAGCTGCGGGCCCTGTCCGACGACGAGTGCTACCTGGCCTGCACCCTCGATGACGACGCGCCCGAGGGCTACACGGTGGCCCAGCTGCTCCGCGCCGAGGCCGACCCGCTCTTCGCCTTCGAATTGAAGGGCGGCACCTTGAGCCCCAACGAGGCCGACGACCAGCTCTCGGCCCCCCTTCCCGTGCAGCGCCGCGAGGTGGTGGAGGCTCCCGTCGACCGCGCGCTCGCCGCGGACCCGGTTCGGCGCGCGCGCGAGCAGCGCCACGGCTTCCACGCCGAGTCCTCGACGCCCCGTCAGCCGGTGCCCGCGAGGCCGGCGCTCGGTGCCGAGGGCCCGCCGCCTCCCTCGGGCGCGTTGCGCACGCCCCTCGCTGGCGGTGGCCGGCTCCTCGAAGATCTGCTCGCCGAGGCCACCCGGACGCTCGGGGTGTCGTGGCGCGAGGTCGAGCTCGACGTGCCCGGTGGCCCCACGATGGAGGCCGGCCTCCAGCAGGTGGCGCAGGCGCTCCAGCGGGGCATTCCAGTCGCCGGCGTCATCGGCAACGCGCAGGGCAAGCCGCTTCGCCCGCTGGTGGTGCTGCAGGTCTCGACCGCCGGCGCGAACCGCGCGTTCCAGCTCTATGAGCCGTTCTCGCAGGCGCTCGTCTGGGCCAACGAGCGCGATCTCGTGACGAAGGGCGAGCTGCCGTTCGACGACAAGAGCCTGCGCCGGTTGTTGCGCGTCGTGCTGCCGACCGGGCGGGGCCTGTAGCCATTCGTCGACTCGAGGCGCGCGGCTGGGCTGACCGGCCCTGAAAGCGGTAAACCCGTCCCACCATGCGCCTGGTGCCGCTCCTCGCCGTCCTCCTCGCTTGTCCTGCCTTCGCCGACGCCATCGACGTCGCGCTCGCCAACACCACCGTCATGAAGGGCAAGGGCTGGCCGCAGGTGAAGGTGTCGATCCTCGAGCCCATCGCCGGGTTCAAGTTGAACCTCTCACGCGGCGACGGGAAGGCCTTCGAGTGGAAGGGCGGCGGAAAGCCCGGCGTCACCCGCACCATCGAGCTCGACGCCCCCATCGGGAAGACGACCTGGAAGGGCGAGCTGACGGTCAACTTCCCCAACGCGTCGACCGGCACGATGCCGCTCGAGTTCGAGACGGTCGTGGCGGTGCCGCTCGAGCTCAAGGTCGACAAGGACAAGGACGTCGACCTCGCGAAGCGGACCATCACCTTCACGCTCAACAACCCCGCCGGCAAGGCGCAGCTCAAGGTGCTGCTCGAATCGGGTGACGTCGCCTTCGACGGCGAGATTCCGTTCAGCGGCGAGGCGCCCGGCACGCCGCTCGAGGTGTCGTGGCCCGACAAGGGCTCGAGGCCGCTGAAGATCTCGCTCAAGGCCTACGACGCGCTCGGCGTCTTCATCGGCGTCGACTTCTTCCCGTGGAGCTTCGAGATTCCCCACGATGACGTCACCTTCGACACCGGCACGTGGGACATCAAGCCGTCGGAGCAGAAGAAGCTCGACGAGTCGGCGGTGAAGGCGCTCGACGCCATTCGCAAGTTCGGCCGCTTCGCCGACGTCTCGCTCTTCGTCGCCGGGCACACCGACACGCGCGGGCCGACGGCCAGCAACCGCACCCTGTCGCTCAACCGCGCCCGCGCCATCGCGCAGTACTTCCGCGCGAAGGGGGTCACCATTCCCATTCGCTACGAGGGGTTCGGCGAAGAGGCCCTCGCGGTCGCCACCGACGACGAGGTCGACGAGGAGCGAAACCGCCGCGTGCAGTACATCATCGCCATCGACCCGCCGCGGCTCTCGAACGCCACCTTCGCACCGAAGTGGGTGAAGCTCTGAGCGCTACTGGTTGGCGTTGAACGAGACCTCGGGCATCACCTTGCCGTCGACCGTGACCGAGAACGTCTCGGAGCGCCGAGGGTGCACGAGCGTCACCTTGTGGGTGCCGTAGGGCAGCTTGAGCTGCTTGATGCCCTGCGCCTCGCCCATCTTCCGCCCGTCGACGGTGATCTCGGCGAAGGGCACGGCCTTGATGGACACCATGCCGAACCGCGGCGCCGCGGCGGCGGGCTTCGGTGCGGGGGCCGGCGTAGGCTTCTCCGGCTCGGGCGGAGGGACCACGACGGGCTCGAGCACCGTGCGCGAGGGCGCTTCTGCGGGTGGCGCTGGAGCGACCGCGAGGGCGGCGCCGGCATCGCGCGTTGACTCGACTCCCGAGGGCGGTGCCGTGAGGGCGCCTGGCTCCGTGGGGTTCGCGTCGACGGTGGGCTTCGGCGCGTCCACCGCGCTGGGCGTGGAGGGCGCCTCGACGACCGCTGCCACCAGGGGCCCGGGCGGGCTCGCGCCGACGTCAGCCTGGCCGCTCTTGCCGCCGACGAGGGCGTACGCACCGCCGCCGAGCACGATCAGCCCGATGACGACGCTCACTCCGATGACGGCGGGTGACCGGGTCGACGGCGGAGGGACCGCCGGGGTCGTTGGCGACGTCTGCGGCTCGGCCGCGGGCAGGTCGATCGCGATGGCGCGGGGTTTGAGAACGGTGGGCTCCTGGGTCTTCGGCGGCTGCGTCGCGGCGCGGTGCTCCTCGATGCGCCGGTGCACGTCGAGCTTCACCGAGTCACTCACCCGAATGGTGCTGTTCTCGAGGTTGAGCGGCTCGGCGCCGAGCGGGTGCTTCTCCGGGTCGGTCTTTGGCTGGCCCACCTTGTCGCGCGCGACGACGTCGGTGGTGCCCACGGCCAGCGGTGGCTGCGACGGCGACGAGCGGTGCGCCGGCATCATGTCGGTGCGCATGGGAGCGCGCGCCCCGCTGGGCAGGCTGGGACTGGGCTCGGTGCTGAAGATGGCCTGCGCCGAGTCGAGCCGGCCTCCGAGCGCGGGCACCTGGTCCGTGCGACCTCCGGGGACGGCGGGCATCTGATCGGTGCGCTGGGGCACCGCGGGCATCTGGTCGGTCCGCAGCGGCTCGGCGCGCGACGAGGGGCCGCCGGGCGCCGCCGCGGGACGAGCCGGGCCTGACGGCATCGTCGGGCGCCCCTTCGCCAGCTCGTTGGAGCGGTCGACCGCCAGGGTGTCGCCGAACCCGAAGGAGCTCGCCTGGGGCACCACACCGCGCTGCACCGCGGGGGTGCCGACGGGCGTCCCCAGGCGCTCGCCCTCTTCGGCTGCCAGCTCGTCCCGGTAGACCTGCTGCATGAAGAGCGAGACCGACGAGTCTTCGACCGACCGCGCCGCTCGCAGCACGAACGTCGCCAGCGCCTTGTCGAGCTCGAAGGCCGTCTGGAACCGATCGGCGGCGGGCCGCGCCAGCGCCTTGAGCACGATCTCGGACAGCTCGTTCGGAATGTCGGGGTTGAGCCGGCTGGGCGGGGCGATGAGGCTCTCCTGCACCGCGCGCAGCACCGCCATCTCGCTGTCGCCGTCGAAGAGCCGCCCGCCCGTCAGCATCTCCCACAGCACGATGCCCAGCGCGAAGAGGTCGGTGCGCGCATCGACGGACTCGCCGCGCGCCTGCTCGGGCGACATGTAGGCGAACTTGCCCTTCAAGATGCCGGGCGCCGTGTGCGACGTCGACGCCTTGGCGATGCCGAAGTCGGTCAGCTTCACCGCGCCGTCGTACGAGAGCAGCACGTTGTGCGGCGTCACGTCGCGGTGGACGATGCCCAGCGGCTTGCCCTTGTCGGTGAGGCCGTGCGCGTACTGAAGGCCCCTCGCCACCTGCGCGCCGATCTCGGCCACCAGCGTGGGGGGAAACGGCACGCCCCGCTCGCGGCAGCGCTTGCGCAGATCGAACAGCGACGCGCCGCGCACGTACTCCATGGCGATGAAGTACGAGTCGTCGTGCTTCCCGAAGTCGAAGATCTGCACCACGTTGGCGTGGTTGAGCCGCGATGACAGGCGCGCCTCGGCGATGAACATGTCGATGAACTGCTGGTCGCTCGCCAGAAAGCTGCGCACCACCTTGATGACGACGTCTTTGGCGAAGCCCTCGGGCCCGATGGCCTGCGCCAGGTACACCTCGGCCATGCCGCCTTCCGCGAGGCGCTTCTTGACGACGTACCGGCCGATGGAGGAACCCGGAGCGAGCATGCCGTTGGCTGGCAGAGTCTACCGTTGGCCGGGCCGAAATCCTCTCTCGTCTGCCGCCTCGCCCGTGTGACGGAAGAATTCCAGCGGTGCCGTCGTGATGGCGAGCCGGCCCAAGGCCCGGTAAGCACCCGTCGGTGGGAGGGCACGTGACGCGTTCGTTGACGTGGGGGCTGTGGGCCGTGGCGGCCGTGGCGTCGGCGGCGCCGAAGACGCTCGTCGTGGGCGCCGGGGACTGTCAGGGCGTCGAGCTCGTCACCGGCCTCACCGACTTTGGCAATGCGCTGAGGCCCCGGCTCAAGGCCGACCTCTACGAGGCCGACGTCGTGCTGGACATCGTGCGGCCCCGGCCGACGCGCACCCTCGACGACGTGCAGCGACAGGTCGAGTCCGCGCGTACGCTCTTCTACAACGGCCAGAACGAGCGGGCGCTCGACCTGCTGAAGCAGGCCCTCTCGGAGCTCGAGCGCGCGCCCATCGCCGGCGAGCCGTGGAAGGTGATGTCACAGGCCCTCGCGCTCAAGGGCGTCGTCTTGTTGGGGCTTGGCAAGAAGCCCGAGGCGCTCGACGCGTTCCGCACCGTCCTGCGGGTCGAGCCCACGCTCGCCCTCAGCAAGGACGACTTCACGCCCAGCGTGCTCACGCAGTTCGAGGCCCTCCGCAAGGAGCTGTCGCGGGTGAAGAAGGTTCAGCTCCAGGTGCAGTCGTCGACGGTGGGCGCCGAGGTGCTCGTCGAGGGGCGGGTGATGGGCGTGACGCCGCTGACGCTCTCGCTCTCACCGTCGAGCTACCGCCTGCTGGTGCGTGCAGGCGACCGCGCCTCGTACCTGCGCGTGGTGACGGTGCCGCGCGAGGGCGTGGTGCAGGTCGACCTCGAGGCCGAGGGGGCGCTGTCGACGCAGGCCCCGCTGTGCCTCAACGCGAAGGACAAGGTGGCCGAGTCGGCGGCGCTCAAGCTGGCGAACACCGTCACGGCCGACGACCTCCTCCTCGTGCGGCGCGAGGGCCCGAAGAGCACGCCGGGCAGCTTCGTGGCCGCGCGCTACGAGATCCGCACCGGGTCGGTGGTGCGCGAGGGCCGCGTGCAGGCCCCGCTGAAGGGGAAGCCCGCGTTCCCCGCGCTCGCCGAGTTCCTCCTCACGGGCCAGGGGTCGTCGCTCATCGTGACGCCCGATGCGCCGACGTCGATGGTGGTCGTCGAGAAGAAGCCTGGCCAGGGCTCCGACGTCGTGGTCGAGCGCCTCGCCGAAGCGAAGCCGCCCGAGACCACCACCCGTAATGCAGACCTCCCGCCACCGCCTCCGCCGCCACCCGTGCCCGAGGGCCCGGGCACCATCTCAGCGGCGCGCATCGCGTCGTTCGTGCTGATGGGCGTCGGCGCGGGCCTCGCCGTGACGGGCGTCGTCCTCGAGCTGCAGGGGGCTCCGCGGCGCGAGCGCTACCGCGCGCTGCTCGACCCCGATGGGCGCTTGCCTGACCCCTCGCTGTCCACGAACCGGGAGGCGCTGGGACTCGCCGACGAGATCGCCCAGGCGCGCGTGGTGTCGTGGAGTCTCCTCGGCGCGGGCGTCGGCGTGCTCGCCTCGGGCGTCGCCACCTTCTTCCTCTTCCCCGGCACCACGTCGTCCGTCGCCGTCGTTCCCGGCCCCGGTGGCGGCGCGTTCTACTGGACGACGGCCTTCTGAAGCGGTGCCCTCAGGCCGCCTGCTGTGAGGTGGCTGTCTTCGGCACGATGCCGAAGCGGTTGAGCTCGGCGCCCAGTCGGCCCGTCAGCATGTAGGCCCACATCTTCCAGTCGGCAGCCAACGACCAGAGCGGGTAGGTGAAGGTCGCGGGCCGGTTCTTCTCGATGAAGAAGTGGCTCACCCAGGCGAAGGCGTAGCCCGACACGAGCGCGCTCAACGCGTACCAGGGCGTCAGCGTCACCACTGCCAGCACGAGGTTGACGAGGGCCACCCACGAGCCGACGAAGTGGAACCAGCGGGTGGCGGGCAGGCTGTGCTCGCCGAGGTAGAAGGGCCAGAAGGCCTCGAACGTCTGCAGGCGCTCGCCGCTCATTTCGCGAAGATCTTCCGGAAGAGCCCGACGATGCCGGACTCGTTGGTGGACTTCAGCTCGTCGACCTTCACCTCTTTGCGCTGGCCGGGAGCGCCGGGAGCCAGCGCCTCGGCCTGCTTCGCCGTCTTCTTGCGCGAGGGGTCGAGCGACATCGCGCTGAATTCGTCTTCACCTTCGTAGGCCACCTGGGCGCGCGGGCGGCCGTCCTGACCTGCCGCGGAACCGGTGGGGAGCTTGGGATTGGCCATCGCTCCCACAATGTAAGGACGATCGGGGCTCTTCGGCAATCCACCTGCCCAAAACGTTGACCACCTTGTCCCACCGTGGGAGCGTCGCCGTCGATGCTCGGGGCTCGACCCTTTCTCGTCCTCGCCGCGGTGGCCCTCGTGTCGGGCTGTGGGCCGGTGCAGTCGACGAGCTTCCTGATGGACGCCGAGACGATGCTCGAGGCGGCGCGCACGGCGCAGGCCGAGAAGCTCGCACCGTACGAGTGGACCGCGGCGAACCTGTACCTTCACAAGTCAAAGGAAGAGGTCGGCTACTCGGACTTCGAACAGGCGGTCGACTACGCCAAGAAGGCGGTCGAGTTCGCCACCCGCGCGCGCGATGGAGCTGTGCGGGCCGTGCGCCGCACCGAGCCTCCTTCGAACACGGCCGGCACGCCGACGGCGAGGCCCGAGTGAGCCAGCGTTGGGGTCGTCTGGTGGTGCTCGCGCTGGCCGGGCTGTCGGCGGCGGGCTGCTACAGCTCGGCGCAGATCCGCGCGTCGGCTGACATCATCAAGTCCGACATCGAGCGCGCCCGCCGGTCGAACGCCATGCGCTGCGCACCCCGTGAGCTCGCCTCGGCCGAGGCGAACCTCGACTTCGCGCTCGGTGAGCTCGACCAGGGCAACTCGAGCCGCGCACACGATCACATCGTCGACGCCGAGGGCGCCTCGAAGAAGGCGCTGGTCCTCTCACGTGACTGTGCGCCGCGCCAGGTGGTGGTGAAGGAGCAACCCCAGCTCGTCGTGAAGATCGAAGAGACTGACACCGACGGTGACGGCGTCATCGACACAGACGATCGGTGCCCGCGGCTCCCCGGCCCGGTCGAGAACAAGGGTTGCCCGGTCGAGGCCCCGAAGGACAAGGACGGCGACGGCATCGCCGACCCCGTCGACGCGTGCCCCGACCAGCCCGAAGACAAGGACAACTTCCAGGACGAAGACGGGTGCCCCGAGGCCGACAACGACAAGGACGGCCTGGTCGACGAGGCCGACAAGTGCCCGGTCGAGGCCGGCCCGATTCAGAACTTTGGCTGCCCCGTCACCGACAAGGACGGCGACGGCATTCCCGATGACAAGGACAAGTGCCCCAACGAGCCCGAGGACAAAGACGGCTTCGAAGACGCCGACGGCTGCCCCGACCTCGACAACGACGTCGACGGCGTGCCCGACAGCACCGACAAGTGCGTCAACACGCCCGAGGACAAGGACCTGTTCGAAGACGGCGACGGCTGCCCCGACCCCGACAACGATCAAGACGGCGTGCCCGACGAGAAGGACGACTGCCCCAACCAGCCGGGCCCGGTCGAGAACAAGGGCTGCCCCAAGAAGTACTCGCTCGTGCAGGTCACGAAGGACCGCATCGAGATCAAGAAGCAGATCAACTTCGCCACCGGCAGCGCGAAGATCGTCGGCGCGGTGAGCCAGCAGATCCTCTCCGAGGTGGCGCAGGCGCTCAAAGACAACCCCGCCATCAAGAAGGTACGCATCGAAGGGCACACCGACTCGGTGGGTGACGACGTGAAGAACATGAAGCTCTCGCAGAACCGCGCCGACTCGGTGCGCGCCGCGCTCATCAAGCTGGGCATCGACCCCGCGCGCATGGAGTCGGTCGGCTTCGGCGAGACCAAGCCCATCTCGAGCAACTCGACGGCGTCGGGCCGCGCAGAGAACCGCCGCACCGAGTTCAACATCGTCGAGCAGTGATGCAGGGCGGAACTCGGGGGCCAGGGCGGCGTTGCTCCGGTCGATGACTCGCGGCCTCGTCCCCGCCCTCGTCGGCCTGGTGCTGGTGCTCGCCCGCGTCCTTCCGTTCGCCGTGGGAGCGGTCCGCCAGTCGGTGCCGGGGTGGTGGTCGCCCAGCCAGCGGAACCTCGTCATCGAGCGGCACGCCGGAGCGCGCTGCATCGCGAGAGCGAAGGCGGCTCGCTCTGCTTTCCGCTGTGGATGGCGCCCCGGTTGGTGCTGGACTGGCACGGCGACCGGGTGCGGCGCGCCCTTCGTTGATGTCAGCGCACGCGCTCGCGGTCGCCCCCCGCGCGCTCGTCACCGCTGACTGGTACCACCGCGTCGAAGGGCGTCGAGAAGAGCGCGTCGGCGTCCTTCACGCTCTGCGACACCGCGTCGACGCTGGTGAGCAGCCCGTCGAGCTGCTCCGACAGCTGGTTCGGGCTCGTCATGGTGAGGGCCTGGTCGCGCAACAGGCGCACCGAGTTCTCGATGAGGTTCATCTGCCCGCGTGCGCGCTGGAGGAAGACGCGAATGTCGCGCACCGCGGTGAGGCGCTTCTCGAGCACCTGCGCGTTCTTCTTCGCCAGGTCGACGAGGGCCGCGTCGGCGTGGTTGCGCTCGAGCGCCTGCTGCGCCTCGAGCTGCCGGGTGAGCTCCTTCTCGGACACCGTGGCGAGGTAGGCCTCGCTCTGCTGGCACGCGTGCGCGAGCTTGACGAAGCTCTGGGTGAGCTGGCCCAGCTTGTCGAGCTCGGTGCGCAGCAGCACCGCCGAGAAGCTGGGGTTCTGGCCGATGTCGCGCTCGACCTCGGTGCGCAGCTCGGCGAGCGCCTTCGCCCGCTGGAAGTCGCGGCCCGACAGCTGCCCCAACAGCCCCTCGACGCGCGCCTGCTCGGCCTTGTCGGCGGCCTCACGCGCAGCCTGCTTCACCGCGCGCTGAAAGGGCTTGAGGTCGGGGCCCAGCACCAGCCAGAGCGCTTCGAGGGCGATCGCGCCCACGCCGATGAGCCAGTCCTGGGTGGCCAGCGCGGCCAGGCCGGCGCCGCCGAGCAGCGACAGGTTGTAGACGTTGAAGAACGCCGCCTTGAGGAAGTTGGGGCTGTCGTCTCGCGCGTCCATGACAGGCCTACAGGCCGACCCGCACGTTCCCCTGCACCTGCAACGAGTGCAACAGGTCGAGCACCTGCGCCTCGACGCGCTGGAACTCGGGTGACTGCTTCACCGCCGGCTCCCGCGACGAGAAGAAGGGCACCTCGAGCCGGTGGAGCACCTTCGCCGGCCGGTGCGACAGCACGAAGATGACGTCGGCCAGGTAGACAGCCTCGCTCACGTCGTGGGTGACGAAGAGCACCGTGTTGTCCTGCCGGCGCAGCACGTCGAGGATGAGCGACTGCATGCCCCAGCGCGTCTGCGGGTCGAGCGCGCCAAAGGGCTCGTCCATCAAGATGACCTTCGGCTCGTTCGCCAGCGTGCGCGCGATGGCCACGCGCTGCTTCATGCCGCCCGACAACTGGCGGGGCAGGGCGTCGGCGAAGTCCTTGAGGCCCACCTGCTCGATGAGCTTGAGCGAGCGGGCCTTGCGCTCGTCGGCGGCCATGCCCTGCAGCTCGAGGCCGTACTCGACGTTCTGCCGCACGGTGCGCCACGCGAAGCTCGTGTAGCTCTGGAACACCATGCCGCGGTCGCGCCCGGTGCCCGACACCGGCTGGCCGTCGATGAGCACGTCTCCGAAGTCGGGCGCGAGCAGCCCGGCCACCGCCTTCAAGATGGTGCTCTTCCCGCAGCCCGACGGCCCGAGGAAGACGGCGAGCTCGCCGGTGCCCGGCTTGTTCGCCACCGACAACGACACGTCGTCGACCGCGTGCACGGTGCGGCCCTTGCGGTCGGTGTACGACATGCTCAGGTTGCGCAGCTCGAGCTTGGGCACGCCCGTCGGCGCCGCCTCGGTGACTGGGGCCGTCGTCTCAGGCATCGGCTTCTCTCCACGCGAACAAGAGCCGGTTGAGCGAGCGGATGAGGACGTCGGTGACGATGCCGATGACGCCCACCACCACGATGCCCGCGAAGCTCCACTCGGGCTTCAGGTGCTGCTCCGCCAGCCGCAGGATGTAGCCGATGCCGTTCTGCGGGTTCACCAGCTCGGCGAGGATGATGTACGTCCACGCGATGGCGTTCATCACGCGGAAGCCGTCGAAGATGGCCGGCAGCGCCGCGGGAATGAGCACCGTGCGAATCACCTGCCCCTTCGTCGCCCCCAGCGTGAAGGCCGTCTGCACCAGCTCCTCGGGCACCAGGCGAATCGCGTCGACGACGGCCGGCAGCAGGTACACCACCGTGCCCAGGAAGAGGAACGCCACCTTCTGCGATTCGTCGATGCCGAACCAGAGGATGAGGAGCGGGATGAAGGCCGTGATGGGCAGGTAGCGCATGGGCGCCACCACCGGCTCGAAGACGCGGTTGATGACGTCGAACGAGCCCATCGCGATGCCCAGGGGCAGCGCCACCAGCACCGACAGCCCGATGGCCTTGGCGATGCGCAGCGCGCTGACCCCGATGGCCAGGTGCAGGTCCTTCTCGAAGAAGAGGTAGAGCAACGACTTCAGCACCTGGTCGGGCGCGGGCAGGAAGAAGTGCGGCACCAGCGCCTCGACCTTCCCGTCGCGTGTCACCTCGACGTACGAGAGCACGCACCACGAGGCCACCAGCACCGCGACGGCGCCGAACGAGACGAGCCGCGCCGTGCCCTGGGGCAGGTTCGAGCGCAGGCTCCACAGAGACCGCTTCTTCGCCGGTCGTTTGGGCGTCGCCACGGGCGCCCTCACTCGGCGTTCAAGACGACCTTGATGTCGGTGCGGCGGTTGAGCGCGCGCCCGTCTTCCGTCTCGTTGCTCGCCACCGGGTTGGCCGCGCCCTGGCCCACGGTGACGAAGCGCTTCTCGTCGAGCTGGAAGTTCTTCACCAGGTACGCCTTCACCGCGTCGGCGCGCTTCTGCGAGAGCGACTTGTTCGCCGCCTGCGAGCCACGGCTGTCGGTGTTGCCCTCGACCTGCAGGTACGTGTTGCCGAAGGCGAGCATCGTCTCGCCGAGCGAGTCGAGCGTGAAGTAGCTGCCGGGCATGATCTCGTCGGAGCCCGTCGTGAAGTGAATCGACAGGCTCTTCTTCACGATGGCGCGGTCGGTCACCTTCGGCTTGTCCTTGAAGGCGTAGGTCTCTTCGACCTTCTGGTCCTTGTACTGGCTGGCGAGCGCGGCGACGAAGCGCGCGTCTTTGAAGTCGGCGGCGTCGACGACCTTCGTCACCACGCCCTTCTTGCGCCAGATGACGAAGGCCCCGTTGAAGAGCGCGTCGAACGACGACTTGGGCCCCGACAGCCCGAAGAAGATGGCGTTGTCGGCGAAGCCGGTGAGCTTGAGGCCCGACAGCATGCCCGAGACGTCTTCGGGGGTGAGCTTGAGCTCGGTGGCGACCAGCCGGTTGGTGCCTTCGGGGTCTTCCTTCATCACGCCGATGGCGTCGAACCAGCCGGCCACGAAGTCTCCGATGGCCTTGGGCGCCTCGTCGACGATCTGCTGCCGCGCCACGAGCGTGTCGGCGATGACGTTGGTGGCCGCGACGGTCGAGACCAGCACGTGGGCCTCGTCTTCACGGGCCGAGACGGCGCCGGAGAGGTCGGGCTCCCAGGTGACGGCGGCGTCGACCTTCTTCGCCTTGAAGAGCGCGGCGGCCTGCGGCGCCTCGGGCACGATGGTGAGGTTCTTCTCGATGTCGGCGCGCTCCTGGGGGCTGAGGCCCGACTGCGACAGAAGGAAGAGGAGCAGCCAGTGCGAGGGCGTGTACTGGGTGGTGGCGATCTTCTTGCCCTTGAGATCCTCGACCGACTTGATCGTCTTGAGGCTGACGATGCCGTCGCCGCCGCGGCTCCAGTCTTCCTGAATGATGGCCTTGGCCTTGACCCCCTTCTCGGCGAGCACCGAGGCCTCGCGCGCGTAGCTGTCGACGGTGTCCCACATGACGTCGACGTCGCCCGAGATGAAGGCCGCGAGCTTCTGGCTGGGGTCTTCGAAGAGCTTGAACTCGACGTCGAGGCCGTACTTCTTCTTGTAGAGGCTCGCGGCGCTGCCCGGCTTCATGCCGCCGTTGGCGACGAGGCCGGGCGCGTGGCCAGCCCAGGTGTTGATGGCGACGCGCAGGGGCCGGTTGAGGCCATTGGTGCCGACGGTGGCCGTGCCAGCGTTGACGGGCAGGCCCTGACGGGGCGCGTCTTCGAGCCCGTCTCGCAGGCGCGCGAAGTCGTCCTTCGTCACGTCGTCCTGCGGCTTCGAAGGGGCGCCGTCGTCGGGCTTCTTTGTGGCGCCCGCGAACTCGCGCAGCTTGTCGCCCAGGCCGAAGCGCGCGACCCCGATGTAGCCGATGACCCCCAGGGCCACGAGCGCGATGAACAGCTTGCCGAACGGTGTGAGCTTCACGTGTGAGTCCTCCCAGCCTCGCGACGAGGCCGATACGTCATTCCTTCGAGCCGCTTGCCTCACCGCTGCCCGATGGTGCAGGGGCGTGGAAGAAGTCCGCGACCTTCGAGACCTGCTGCCGGCGCACCTCGGCGGCGGCGGCCAGCGCCGCGAGCGCGGTGGTGCGTTTGTCGATGTCGGCCTTCAGCGTGATGATCTGATCGTCGAGCTTCGCGATCTGCGCCTGCGCGTCGGCGACGGCCCGGGCGGTCTGCTGCTCGTTGACGCGCACGTAGGTCTCGAGCGCCTGCAGCTGCGTGTCGACGGCCTCGACGATCTTCGACACCTCGAAGCCGAAGGCCTTGAGCGAGGCCTGGACGATCTGCAGCTTGAGCTCGTCGCTCGCGCCATCGGGCAGCGTCTGGAGCAGCGCCTCGGCCTTGCGCACGCGATCGACGGCCTGGGGGTCGAGGCCGGCGTTCTTGAAGACCGCGTCGAAGTCGACCTTCGCGGGAGCGACGGGCTCGGTCGGCAGCGGCAGCGGCTTCGCCGGCAGACTCGACGGCGGAGCGGGCGCTGGAGCCGCGGCGGGCTTCGTCACCTCGGCGGTCTGCCGGGCGAGGCGGGCCAGCTCGTCGGCCGGAGACTCGTCTGAGGCGGGCGCCTCGGCGGCGGGCGTGGCCCTGGGCTCGAGCTCGACGAACAAGCCCAGAATTCGCTTTCCGAGGCCTTTGTCGTCGGGCATGGGCGTGGGACTCTTTATCAGCAGAGTTCGTTCAGTTGGTTTGCGAAATCTGGTTAATCTGCACGCATGCCCAAGTACGAGGTGCACATCCCCGCGGCCGATCAGGGTGGCTTCAACATCACGCTGAAGGTCAACGCCGACAACTGGATGGCGGCGCTCAAGGCGGGCATGCAGAAGCTCGGTGAGCAGGGTTCGGTCAGCTCCAACGTGATGGTCGACGTGCAGGAAGACCAGTCGATCCACATCACTGACAACATGAGCGGGCGCGTCTTCCGCATCCGCGAGCTGTCTGAGGAAGAGGCCGCCAAAGCCCAGGTGAAGCGCCCGTCGCAGATCCGCCCGGCGGTGGCGAAGCGGCCCGAGGCGAAGACCGACCCGGGCCGGCCGGCGCTCCAGCCGCCCACCAACGAGAAGACCGAGCCGGGCTTCGACTCGAACAAGACGATGCCGGCGATGCCGGCCGAGCAGGCCGCCGAGATCCGCGCGGCCATCGCGAAGGAAGAAGAAAAGAAGAAGGCCGCGGCGCAGAGCGAGAAGACCGAGCCGCCGCCCAAGCCCTTCCGCGCGTCGTCGGGCAGCCGCGTCGGTAACAAGAGCTCGCCGCGCATCGAGGTGAAGCAGGAAGACGTCGAGGAGCTGGAGCACCCCGTCAAGCCCGTCACCGCCCCCATCGGCCGTCAGAAGTCGAGCCCGGCGTTCACGCAGAGCAAGCAGACGGCCGAAGACGTGCTGGCCGACGTGTTCATGCGCATCACCGAGCTCAACGACAAGAAGGACGTCGCGGACGCCATGCAGTTCGTGCTCGACCTCGCGATGGAGAAGGTGCCGTGCGAGGCGGGCAGCGTGCTTCAAGCCGACCTCTCGTCGGGCGATCTCTCGTTCATCACCGCGACGGGCCCCAAGGCGAAGGAGCTCCTCAAGAGCAAGGTCGTCATTCCCGTCGGCACCGGCATCGCGGGGTTCTGCGCCTTCGAGGGTGTGTCGGTCGCGGTGAGCGACGTGCAGAAGGACCCGCGGTTCTACGCGGCCATCGGCGAGAAGATCGACTACGAGACGAAGTCGCTCCTGTGCGCGCCGATGATGACGCACGGCCGCTCGTTCGGGTGCTTGCAGCTCATCAACCGCAAGGGCGGCCCGCAGTTCGCCGAGCATGAGGTGGGCGTTTTGGCCTACCTCGCGCACCAGGCGGCGCTGTACCTCAACAACCGCTCGTGACCGCTCACCGGGGCGGCTTCGCTCGGGCATGGTGAGGCGCCCACCCCACTCCATGGTCCCGAACAGGCGATGGGTCTCGAGCACGTCGATCACCGCGTCGACCGCTCCCCGCTGGCTGACGCCGGCGAGAAGGTCGCGCTGCCGCAGCGAGGAAGCGCAGCAGCTCAGGGCGGTTGGCGATGAGCGCATCGACCGTCTCGAAGCTCCAGCGGCGCCTGGCTGCGTTCGGAAACACGGCCTTGCGGTCGAGCAGTCGCGCCGCTGACTGAAGGAGGGGCTCGTTCCGAAGCGGAGACTCGGCCGCGTTGATGCGCGAGGCGAGTCGCTCTCCATCGGCTCCACGTCTCGACGCTGGCGTCGCCCTCGGCACGTCGAGCAGTGGCCACCGCGGCGCCTCCGACCGCGCACCAGACGTGTCGTTCAGCGCCCTGCCGGGTCAACATCGCGAGGGCGAAGTGCCGCCAGCCGGCGTCCCGCACCTCGAGGCGCCGCAGCCGATGCCCGCGCAGCCGCATCGTCGAGTGGCTCGCTTCAGGACCGTGACGCGCATCGGACGCTCCACGAGTCCATCGACCGTGGTGTTCACTCCACCGTCGGCAGCGCCGCGTCGTCCACCGGCGTGAGCAGCGCGCGCAGCACCACCGTGGCGTCGCTCCCCGCGGGGCAGGGAGAACTTCAGCCGCACCATCGACCGTGGTGTTCACTCCACCGTCGGCAGCGCCGCGTCGTCCACCGGCTTGAGCAGCTCGCGCAGCACCACCGTGGCGTAGCTCCCCGCGGGCAGGGAGAACTTCAGCCGCACCACCTCACCGTTCGCCTCGAACTCGGGCTCGCCCAGCCGGACGCGCAGAAACCGGCGGGTGCCCTTCGTCTCGTCGCCGCCCGCCTTGAACGTGTCGAGCGTCACCCCATCGGCCGACAACACCTCGGTCTCGAGCACCTGCGCGTCGTCCCTCGGCGCCCGCATCTCGGGGCCGAACATGGGGCCGGTCGGGCTCACCTCGAAGGCGTCGGCGCGGGGCTGATCGATCGCCACGTCGTCGCACCAGAACGAGCCGCCCGACTCGTGCTTCTGCAGCACGTCGCCCTTGAGCACCTGCGCGAACAGCCCGCACTCCAGCCGCAGGCCCAGCACGCGGTTGAAGAGCGCCGACTGGTAGGCCGAGAGGAACAGCTTCCGTTCGAAGCGATCGCGGTGCCGGCCGCCCGCGAGGAGAATCGCCCGGCCACGCTCGGCGTTGTCTCCGCGCGCGCCGAAGCGCTGGTCGCCGAACGCGTTGGGCAGGCCCTTCATCACGAGCTGCTCGAAGCTGGCCTTCGCGGCGCCCACGTCTCTGACGCCGCGCACCGTCAGCGTGAAGCGGTTCCCCTTCAGGTGGCCGCTCTTCAGCTTGTTCCGATGCCGCGACCTCTCGAGCACGGTGACGCCGGGCACCGAGAACCCCTCAAGCTTCGAGAGCGCTTTGAAGGGCAGCGACAGCCACTGGCGCGTGACGGCCTGCTTGTCCTTGAGGCCGGCCCAGCTCACGTCACGGTCCGACAGGCCCACGTGCCGGGCGATGAGCTTCGCCACCTCGGGCGTCGAGCGGCCGCGCTTCTCGACCCAGAGGTACCCGTGCTCGCCGTCGGGGAGGCCGTTGGGCAGGTAGGCGGGCAGCTCCTCGACCTCGAAGTCTTCCGGGCTGGCCTTGAAGACGCCACCCGAGCCGGGGACGTCGGCGGTGAGGAAGGGGAGCGCCACGACTCACTTCATGTCGATGGTGCTCAAGAGCTCCTTCACGCGTCGGGCGAGCTCCTCGTCGGCGCGCGACTCGAGCAGCTCTCCGGCCTGGAAGAGCAGGAAGAACATCACGTCGGACAGGGCCTGCTTGAACGACATGAGTGGCTCGGAGCCCATCTGCCCGTCGTGCTTGAGCTGCGCGTACTGCGCCAGCACCTGGCCCTCGTCGAGGCTCCCGTCGGCGAGGAACGACAGGCCGTTGAGCACCCGCGACGTCGACACCCCTGAGCCACGGAGCGCCGCGTTCGCGGACGCGAGGAACATGTCGAGCTGCCCGCGGTGGGCCACCTCGTCACGCACTTCGCGGAAGATGAAGTTGAAGACGTGCAGCACCTTGCGCTCGTCGATGGCCGGCGGCGGCCAGGGCACGGCGGCGAGCGGATCGGGCGGCGGCTCGAGCGGGGCGGGCGCGGGAGCGGGCGGCGGGGCGGTGGGCGAGGGCGCGGGCGGGCGTGGGGCCGAGGCGGCCGGCGCGGCCACCACCGCGGCCGCCGACGTCTGCGACACCTGCACGTACCCACCCTCGATGAGGCGGTAC
>JANRKQ010000029.1:0-65013 GCA_033763395.1 Myxococcaceae bacterium | reverse complement strand
GGTGGAAGTACGTCTGGCCATCGCGGCCGGTGAACGTCTCGAAGCGGCCGCGGGTCAGCGTGAGCTCGTCCATCGCCTCGGCCGACGCGTCGATGTCGACCTCAGCGCCGTCGACGACG
The DNA here is from genome assembly GCA_033763395.1 of Myxococcaceae bacterium. GTDB lineage: Bacteria > Myxococcota > Myxococcia > Myxococcales > Myxococcaceae > Xiheimicrobium. The sequence continues at coordinate 64,894 of JANRKQ010000029.1, read as the reverse complement.
GCCGAGTCCACGCCACAAGCAGAGAGGGCGAGAATCGAGGTGAGCAGCGCGAGCAGGCGGGCGTTCATGGGTGACTCCGAGAGTGAAGAGGTGAACTGCACGGACGCTGTGAAGTGCAGCGAGTGTGCCATTCCTGTTTCGTCGGAAGTCCCTGTTCTTACGATGGGTCCAGTCTGTTGGCTGTAGCTCTAGAGCTACATCTGATGTCTCATATGGCTTGCGCGTTGCTTCAGGGAGACATGGCGGCGGTAGCCCCCGTCTGACTCCGCAGCGCCTGGTCGACCTCGGCGGCGAGCGCGTCGAGCTCGGCCTGCATCGACTCCGGTACGCCATCGACGGCCTGGCAGGTGCCGCGCACGGTGACGCCGCCGATGGTGAAGCCACCGACAGGGCACTGCTTGAGGTCGGCCCGCAGCGTCAGCACGCCCGAAGGCGAAACCACCGCCAGGTACCGCCGAACGAGCGTCGCGTACTGTCCGTCGACGGCGCCGTAGCGGAAACCCGTGTCTCGCCAGTCGGTCGACACGAGCCCCATCGACGCGTTCACCTCGGAGGGCGGGTGCCCAGCCAGGGTGAGCGCGCGGGCCACGGCATCGGTCGACGCGCCGCTGCCCAGGGTGAGGGTCGCAGGGCGCTGCACGTGGAGGCAGCCGGACAACAACGAGACGACGGCGAGGGTGACGGTGAGGGTGGTCTTCATGGCGGCTCCAGGGAAGGGGCACGTGACGACGTGCCGCGTCTGGGTCCGTTTGGGGAAAGGCCGGTGTTTCCGTCAGCGGCAGGCAAGTTGGCTGCGGCGGAGCCAGCGCTCAGCACCTTTGTCATCGGTTCACCTCGGTCGGCAGTCCCCACCCCCCACCCCTGCGGCCGGGCCCGTGACGGAATCGGCGACCCCGTCCCAACACGAGGTGTGGTTCACGGTTCGACTCACGGCCTCGCGAGGTATGGTGTCCGGGATGCGGCGGGTCGCGGCGGTCCTCTGGCTGGTCCTGGTGGCCTGTGAGACGCGCCTGGACGTCGCCGATGCGCCGACGTGTCCGGGCTGTGTCGGCTGCTGCGACTTCGGGCGGTGTGTGCCGCTCGCCCAACAGTCGGCGCAGGCGTGTGGCACCACTGGCCCCTGCACGGCCTGCAGCGGGACCTGCGTCGACGGGTTCTGTCGCTCGTCCACCTGCACCAACTGCGCGGGCTGCTGCAGCGGCCAGGCATGTCTCGCCGGGACGGCCGACGTCGCCTGTGGCCGGCAGGGCTCGGTGTGCGTGGCCTGCGGCGCGGGGCAGAGCTGCGTCAACGGCGTCTGTGTCGGGTGCTCTCCGGCCACCTGCGCGGGTTGTTGTCAGAACGGCACCTGCGTCGCGGGCACCACCGCCGATGCGTGCGGCCGCGGCGGAGGCGCCTGCCAGTCCTGCGCGGGAGGTTGCGTCGACGGCGCCTGCCGCTCCACCACCTGCGGGCGCTGCGACGGGTGTTGCTCGGGCATCCTCTGCACGGGCGGAGACTCGACGGTCGCCTGCGGCAGAGGTGGCTCGACGTGCGCGCGGTGCAGCATCGACGAGAACTGCATCAACGGTGTCTGCCGCCGGTGCGACGCCAGCACCTGCGCGGGGTGCTGCTTCGGCTCGAGCTGCGAGCCCGGAGACTCGGACCTCAACTGCGGCCGCGGCGGCGGGTCGTGCCGGAGCTGCAGCGGCTTCACGCAGTGCTTCTCGGGGACGTGCCGATGACCGGCGCGCTCGTGGCCCTGGTGCTGTCGACCACCTGGACGCTCTCGGTCGACCGGGACGAGAAGGCGCCGTCGTGCCCCGACGAGGCCCGCCTGCGCCGCGCCATCGCCGAGCGGCTGGGGAAAGATCCCTTCCTCGACGCGCCTCCGCCGCTCAGCCCCACGCCCGCCGACGACGAGCTGGCGAACCCGTATGCACCTGGCGCCTCGCGTCGTCCTGCTGCGCCGGAGCACCAGCAGCTCGTGGTGCGCTTCGTGCGCGACGGGGCGGGCCACCTCGCCGTGGTGTCACTGCGTGGCCGCGAGGGGCGCGACACCGGCCGGCGCGAGCTCACCTCGTCGGCGTCGGACTGTGCGGAGCTCGCGGGCGCGGTGGTGCTGGCGGCGGCCATCGTCATCGACCCGCTCGTCCTCACGCGCCCCGCGCCAGTCGCGGCCCCTGTCGACGCTGGCGTCCCGGACAGCTGGGCCACCATGCCCTTGAGTCGCCCGCCCGACGCGCAGCGCCCGCCACCGGTACGCCCGGGCGAGGTGCCGGCGAGCCCACCCACGTGGACACCGCCGGCTCCGCCGACGCCCACGCCGCCACCCGCGGTCGACCCGTATGGGCTCCCGCCCCTCGCGCAGCCGCCCGCGTCGTTCCCCACCGCGGTGCGCGACGCGCCGCCAGCTCCGAAGGAGCCTCCACCCGCCAACGCCCTCTTCGTCGGCGCGGGCGGAGGCGTGTCACTCCTCCAGGTGGGCACGTTGGCCGCGCTGGGCCAGGTGCAGGCCTCGTGGACGTCGCGTGGCGCGGTGGTGGGCCTCGCGTTGGGGCTCACCTCGCCAGGCGGCGTCGCGGCGGGCCCGGGCGCGGTGCGCATGATGCTCTTCGACGCGATGCTGCACGGCTGTCTGCGGTGGAAGGTGCTCGGCGGCTGCGCGACGGCGGGCGTCGGAACGTTCCAGGCGTGGAGCGAGGGCCTCCCCAACCCGAGGCCGCAGGGCGCGACGTTCGCCTCGGCGGGCCTGGGCGGGTTGCTCGACGTTCGCCTGACGGACGCGCTGCGGCTGCGGGCGCTGGTGGCGGCGATGCTGCAGCCACGAATCACGGTGTCGGTGGGCGGCCTCGGGTTGTTCACCACGCCGGGCTTTGGGGTGACGGCGTCGGTGTCGCTGCACTTCAAGGCCTGGGGAGACGCGGTGCCATGACGACGCGCCCCGCTCCGACGCGCGCGGACTTCAACCGGCTCTACGAGAGCGAGTTCGACTACGTGTGGAGCACGCTGCGGCGCCTGGGCGTGCCCGAGGCCCACGTCGAGGACGTGGCGCACGACGTCTTCATCATGGCGTGGAAGAAGTTCGCCGACTACGACCCCACGCGGCCCTTGCGGCCCTGGCTCTTCGGCATCGCGTACCGGTTCGCCTCCGACTTCCGCGACAAGGCCTGGCAGAAGCGCGAGGTCGCCGACGCCGAGCCGGACACGACGGATGACCGGCCCACGCCCGAGGCGCACGCGCAGGCGAGCCAGGCGAAGGCCCTCGTGCTGAAGGCGATGGAGTCGATGCCCATGGAGCGCCGCGCCGTCTTCGTGATGCACGAATTGGAAGGCCAGGGCATTCCCGAGGTGGCCGAGGCGTTGTCGGTGCCGCTCAACACGGCGTACTCGCGGCTGCGCCTGGCGCGCCGGGACTTCGCCGAGGCCGTCGAGAAGCTGCGAGGTGCGCCATGATGGACGAGCTCGAGCCGTTGTCTCCCCAGCTCCAGGCGCTGCTGGAGGCCGAGAAGCCGTTGAGCGCGGCACCGGCGGCCGCGAAGGCGAGGCTGTTGGCCCGGTTGTCGGCGGACTTGTTCGACGGCGGGGCCGGAGATGGTGGTGACGGCGGCGAGGGTGGTGGGGCTCCCGACGGCGGCGGTGGTGGTGGCGCGTCGGGCACGGGGACTTCGGGCTCCGCTGCCGGGAGCGGAGCGACGTCCGGCGCAGGGGCTTCGGCTTCCGGTCCTGCGAGCGCCCCGGCGTCCGGCGCGGCGACGGGTGCGAGTGGCGTGACGTCCGGAGGCGCAACGGGCGCGGCGGCGACGGGCGCAGGTGGGGTGACGGCAGGCGCGGCCACCGCCGGAGTGAGCGCGGGCGCGGCGACGGGCACCGGGGCCATCGCAGGCGCCACGGGGGCTGCAACCGCAGGGCTCTCCACGGCCGGAGGTGTGCTCGCGAAGGCCCTGGTGGTGAAGCTGGTCGTCGGCTCGTCGGTCGCCTCGCTCGTCGTCGGCGGCGCCATCGGCGCGGGCGTGCACTCGGCGGTCGTCACGCCGAAGGACGTGCCGGTGCGCGTGGCTCCATCGCCATCGCCATCGCCGAGCGTGGTGGCGCCGGTGCGTCCGGTGGCCGAGCCCGTGGTCGAGGCGCCTCCGCCGCCACCGCTCGTCGAGGTGCCGAAGCCCGTCGAGGTCGCGCCGGCGCCGAAGGTGGCTCCGGCGGCTCCGAAGCTGTCGGCCGACGAGCAGCTGGCGCTCGAGAAGAGCTACCTCGAGCAGGCGCGGGCGGCGATGGCCCGCAACGACGCGGACTCGGCGTTGTCAGCGCTCGCTCAGCACGCGAAGGGGTTTCCGAAGGGCCAGCTCACAGAAGAGCGCATGGCGCTCGAGGTGATGGCGCTGTCGTCGGCGGGGCGCTCCATCGAGGCGAAGAACGCGGCCAGTGCCTTCCGCGCGCGGTTCCCCGAGGGGTTGTTCCGCTCGGCGGTCGATGCCGTGTCACCGCCGTGAGCTCTTGAGACGAGGTTCGCTCAACCGCAAGGCATGGCTGTGCGACGTGACGTCTTTCAGGACGAGGCTTCGTTCCCAGAATTCGTCAGGAGAACTTCGAACCGGACGGCGTCCCGCGCTAGGAGTCACGGGCTACAGGCCACCACGACCTCGAGGGCCTGCGCCTGCCCCATCACCTGCTGGCACGAGGCGCCGCGGAACACGAGCTCGCCGTTGTCGCGGTCGGTCCAGCTCCAGCCTTCGTTCATGTCGAACGGCACCTCGCGCCCGCGAAAGAGCACCCGGAGCCCTCCGTCGGCGTTCGGCACCGAGCTCGTCAGGAACGTGCACTGCCCCACCTGGTCGCGAATCGTCGTCAGCGCCGTCTGCAGGTCGGCCGCGCTCTCGGCCGAGTAGTACTTCTGCCGTCCGTTCGAGCGGGCGCGCCCACCCGCCACCGCCAGCTGGTCGAGCACGCCGGTGAAGGCCGCGTTCGGGCTCTCGATGCCGATGACGTACGTGGGGATGCCCGCCGTGAAGGCGTCTCGCACCCGCTGCACGGTGCGCACGTCGTCGACGCACTCCTCGGCGGAGCACGGCGGCATCAGGCACAGGCACGTGCGGGGGAAGAGCAGCCCGTTGCAGTTCGGGACGCCGTCGGTCGCCAGGACGAGCGCGCGCGCGCTGGTGGCCGTGCGCCGGCCCTGGAGCGACGCCACGCCTGCTGAGATGGCGTCGGCCGTCGGCGTGCCTCCCGCGGGCCGCGCCATCGCCAGCGTCTGGAGAATCGTCGGCACGTTGCCCAGCCCCGGGAGCGGACTGGCCTGCGCTGCCGAGGTGCACGCGAGCGCCCGGTTCAGCGGGTAGAGGAGCAGGCCGAGCTCCATCGTCTGGTTCACCGCCGGGAGCGCCTGATTCAGCGAGCGCACCAGCGCGTCCCACTTCGACGTCGCGCCTGGGAACGCGTCGTCCATCGAGCCCGAGCGGTCGAGCACCAGCACCACCACCGGCACCGCGGGCGCCAGCGTGAAGCGCCCGTCGAGGCACGGCTTGCCCGCGTCGGTTCCCCCGTCCAGCCCGGCGTCCACCCCGGCGTCGACGCCTGCATCGAAGCCCGCGTCGACCCCCGCATCGAGTCCAGCGTCGAGGCCCGCGTCCACCGGCATCGGCTCCGGGAGCGGCAGCGGCGGGGGGTCGTAGCGCAGCGGGTCCGTTCGCCCGCACGCGAGGACCAGCAGCACCACGCTCAACAAGGTCTGGAGCCGCACCGGGGTGCACTCCAGCCCTCCGGGGCCCCCAAGACAAGGTGCCCCGCCCGTTCGTGACGGAAGTCCGCGGGCCTCCCCAATAGCCGGGCATGACGACACGACGACTCGGGGTGCTGGTGGCGCTGGCGGTGTTCGCGGTGACGGGGCTCGGCTGCAAGCGGGCGCGCTTCAAGAGCCGCGGCCTGTCGGCCCCCAGCGCGGGGAGCGCCCGCTTCGCCCGCTCCACCAGCCGCGCGCTCGGTGGGTTCGACGATGACGGGTTTTCGAGCGGCTCGCGCGCCACCTTCGACCGCGCGCTCGAGCAGCGACTCGACGAGCTCGCGCTCGAACGGCAGCGCGCGCAGCTCGACCGGGAGCTGAAGACTGCCCTCGAGTCGGCCGTCGAGCGGCACTGCCTCACCATCTCGGCCGACCTGCTGTACCTCGAGCCGCAGGGCGACGCGCTCCGTCGTTTGTTCCGGTCGCTCCGCCAGGCCAGCGCGCCGGCTGACGTGACGCTGCCGGCCGCCTCGACCGTCATGGGGCTGCCGGTGCATGTGATGCGCTTTGGCAAGGACCCGCAGTGGTGCGCCGACCAGGACGAGGCGCTCGTCGCCCGGCTCGTTCGTCGCTCCGAGGCGCCCGTGGCCAGCGACGTGAAGTCGCTCGCGCTTGGCGCCTGGTTGGTGCGCACCGCGCCCGGCCGTTCGACGCCCGCGTCGGCGTCGCTCGTGTCCCGTTCGTTCCTCGAGTCACTCGGGGTGAAGGGCGACCTCGTCGCGTTCGCGCCGACCGACCACGCCGTCGCCTACGCCAACGCGTCGAACCCGAAGGCCATCGCGGCCGCGGCGAAGGCCGTGACCGCTGCGCTCGACGCAGAGGGGAACGACGGCCTGCTCCAGGCGCAGCCGCTCGTCTGGTCGGGTGGCGTCTGGCGCGCGTGGACGCCGAAGGCCGCCGCGCCCGAGGTGAAGGCGGCCATCGCTCACGCCCTCGAGCTCGAGACGTCGGTGGCCGGAGACATCGTCAAGCAGCTCACCGAGCTCAAGCTGGCAGCGCTGGTCTCGCCCGGCCTCCATGCCCCGGCCCTCGACCTCGACGCCGACGCGTTCACACCGGCGCCGCGCTCACGCCGCGCCGACGGCCAGATGTCGGTGCAGGTCGAGAGCGACGCGCTCGACTCCCAGCTCGTCGGCGTGGCCCCGATGGTCGAGGTCGTCGACGTGCAGGGCCGCTCCGAGTGGGTGCCGTGGAGCACCTTCGAGGCGAAGGCGAAGCGTCACCTGTCGCCGGTGACGGTCGATGGCGTCGTGGTGCCGCGCGTGTACGAGCTCCGGCAGGACTTCGCGTGGAAGACCCGGGTGGACTGAGGCGGTGTGCATTCGCTACAGGCCTGCGCCTCAGGGGTGAACCGAATGCGGTGGCTTATTCCAGTGGTGGCGATGGTGCTCGGGTGTGGAGGCTCGCTCGCCGTTCCGCAGCCCCAGGTGGCCTGTGGGCCGTCGAACTGCCGTGGTTGCTGCTCGTCGTCTGGCGCGTGTGTCGAAGGCACCAGCAACCAGCAATGCGGGCTCGGCGGCGAGGCGTGCCTGTCGTGCGGCACCGGTCGGCTGTGCGTGGCGGGCGTGTGTGGGGTCGAGCCGCTGCCGGTGGGTGCGAAGCTCGTGTTCGTGACGAGGTCGACCTTCGTCGGGAGCTTCGGGAGCGTCGAGCAGGCCGACAGCCTCTGCATGGCTGCTGCAGCGGCGGGAAACCTGCCCGGTACGTTCAAGGCGTGGGTGTCGGCGAATGGCTACGACGCCGCTCGACAGATGCGGCGTGTCATCAACGCGTCGGAGCGGCTGACGAGCAACGGCCCCTGGTACCTGCCAGGAGTCGACACAGCGGGCCGGCGGATACAGATCTTCGCGAACCGCTCCGCGCTGAGGGCTGCGCCGCTGAAGCCCATCGACCGCACCGAGACGCTCGAGGACGTATCGGCGACGGGCCGCAACGTGTGGACCGGCACGCTGTCAACGGGGCTTGGCCGGCAAACCAGCAGCAGCTTCAGCAGCGGCACATGCAACGACTGGGGCAGCGGAGCCAACTCGTTCTCCGACGATGGCATCGTCGGCACCGTGTACGGTAAGGCCGGCGACTGGACCGAGTTCGACACCCGCCCGTGCTCGAACCGGTTCTCGCTGTACTGTTTCGAAGACTGAGCGCGAACGCTCAAGCGGTCTCCCTGCTCGCTCAAGCGTCGTCGACCTCGGCGCCCGGACGGTGAAGGTCCGTCTCACCGCTCCACACTTTCACAACGGCGGTGCGGTGCAGTGGCCCGATGATGGCGAAGAGCGACCGAGCCGAAGCCCTCCGTGTTCGCAGCCAGCGGTCCGCGCGGCCAGGCATCGTGTGGGCCGTCGCGGTCTTGCTCCTGTCGAGCGCCTGCGCCCCGAGCGCGGCACCTCTGGCGGCTCCTCCGGTGCTCGAGCGCGCGGGAGGCGCGCAGCAGCCGGGCTATCGCGCGGCGCTCTACGACACCGTCTGGCCCGCCGACATGGCCGACCTGAACCGGAGCAACACCGTGGTGAACGCGGGCCTCCCTCGCGGGGTCACCTCGGCCCAGGTTCGAGTCGACACCGTCGAGATGCCCTTCCCCGTGTTCGCCTACACGCGGAACCTGGACCAGGTCTTCGTCGTCGGTGGTGTGCCCGATGTGCTCGAGGACTATGTCGCTGCCATCGATGGCGCGCGTGCGGGTTCGTCACCGAACGAACCGCACCTGACCCGATACACCCCTTCGACCGGCGAGACGGCCAGGGTGGAGCTCAATCGCGGTAGCGGCTTCGCATACATCGGCGGCGCCCTCATGCATGCGAATGGGTATGTCTATGTCGTGTCGCAGGCGTACCTGTACAAGGTTCATCCCGACTCCATGACGATCGTGGCAGGAACGGCCCTGCCGCTGGCGCCGTTCCCGGGGAACTTCGCCACCATCTACAACGGGCTCAGCGCGAGCCGGTCGGGGCGACTCCTGACGAAGTACTTCTCGCCGCTGTCCGATGCTTCGCTGTTTCTCGTCATCGACCCCGACACGCTCGAGATCGTGGGCAGGACGGAGTACCCCGGAGCGTCGCCCCGCCTCAGTGTGTCTGCGATTGCGGGCGAAGAGTTTCTTTACCATCTCAACCGACGCAGCACGTTCCGCTTCAGGGTGTCGAGCGACAGCCTGGTGCTCGACGAGCGCTGGATCTCACGGTTCGACCCCGCCGGGACCGGCCAGGAGGAGAACGCCGAGCCGACGTCACCGGTCGTCGTCGGGGGCCGCGTTCACTACACCACCAACACGCAGCGAGACGTCACCGAGCCCATGCGCATCTTCTGGCAGGAGACCGCGACCCGCTCCTCGCTGGACGATCCTCCCCTCGCTGGCGAGCCGCTGCTGTCTGGGGCCGAAGGGCCGGGGTGGAGCTTCTTTCACCTGGCCGTCGACGATGTGTCTGGAATCATCGTCGGCATGGACCAGGGGGCCGGCGCGCTCGTCGCAGTGCGGGTCGGTGAGAGCGGGGCCCTCGAGCGGCTGTGGCAGCGGAACTACAAGGTGAGCGCGCGCCCGGTCATCGTCTCGGACCGGAGGCTCGTGTACGCCACCGACTACGCCGAGGGCCGGAACCACCTCGTGGCGGTGGACCTGAAGACGGGAGAAGAGCTGCTTCGCGTGGCGACCCCGGCCACGAGACCGACCATCGCGACCATCGTCGTCAGCGCCGCGAACGAGGTGTACTTCGGCAGCAACGAGCCCGGGGCGAAGACAGGGCTGTTCCACCGCTTCCACGTTCCGTAGCCGCGCCGCGGGGCGACGAAGGCGAAGACGGTCGAAGAAACGGATGGCCAGGGGGACCAGCGCCAGGCCTCCCAGGCGCTCCTCGGGTCTCGTTCTGCGGAACCGACTCGAGGCCTCGAGTCAGGCGCCGTGCGCGAGTGACGGCCGGGCGGAGTCGTTCACCACGATGGCGCCGCGCGCGCGCAGCTCGGCCTCCTGCGCCTCCCACACCGCGGGGTACTTGTAGAACGGCACCTGCGGCTGCAGGTGGTGCACGAGGTGGTGCGACTGGTTGACGAGCAGCACCTGCCACGGCAGCCCCAGGCGCATGGTGGTGGCGCGGAAGCGGTCGTCACGCTGCAACACCGTGTGCGGGCGGTGCGGCAGGTAGTCGAACGCGAAGGCCAACAGCCCGAGCGCGAGCCGTGACGAGACGAGCCACGCGAGCGCGACGAGGCCGTAGCCAGTGGCGACGAGCAGCGCGACAGCGCCCACGAGCAGTGTCAGCGAGATGACGACGTCGGCCACCTCGGCCGGCGGTCGGCCCGCGCGCAGGTAGAGCGCGTAGTAGTGGAGGTCCTGCGTCATCCACCGCAGCGGCAGGAGCCCCTTCGGCCCTCGGGCGCTGTAGTGGTCGGGGTCCTTCGCCGGGTCGTTCGTGTGCGCGTGGTGCTCGAGGTGCACGAACTTGAACGCGAGGTAGGGGCCGAAGAGCGGCACCACCGCGAGCCGGCCGATGGCGTCGTTGAGCCACGGGTGCTTCGCCGCCACCGCCTTGTGCGTCGCATCGTGGAGCGGGGTGAAGGCCAGGTACGCGCCCAGCGTCATCGCGGTGAGGCCCAGGCCGAAGGCGCCGGTGGCGACGAGCGCGAGGCCGAGGCTCCAGAGCGAAAGCGCGAGCGCCGCGAGCATGAGCGTGGGCCAGGCGATGGCTGGCACGGTGAGGGCGTTGCGGAGTGACGTCGACATGGTGTCCCCTGTTGGTCGAATGGCCAAACCATGACCGAGCGGCCGTACTGGTCGCCAGTGGGGCTCAAACGAAGCGTTGGTCGGCCACCAAGCCGTGCGGCAGTCCTTCCCGACAAAGCCCGCGCGCGACAGCGCTTCCACTCGCGCCCCGGGCAAGGATGAGGAGCGAGGACTGCTCGCGTCCGTCGCTCAGGGGTACTGCGGCTTCGCGTACTTGAACTGATGGTACGACTGCAGGGCGGCGTCGCGGATGATGTTGAAGAAGCACGCGTCGCCACCGCCGAAGGGCCGCAGCACGAGCGGCGTCGCGAGCGTCTCCTTCTTGAGCGTCCACCCATCGGGCAGCTGGACGTCCTCTTTCACCGTTCCGTCCGCCGTCGCGTGCATGATGGCGCGCTCGCCGTTGGGCCCGTCGAGGAACCAGCCCTCCTTCTCGAACACCATCTCGTGGCACTTGCGGGTGACGACGACGAGGAGCGCGCCCGGGTTGGCGGTCATGTTGGGACAGCCTTTGGAGCCCACACAGTCGGCCGACTCGATCTTCGACAGGCCCACCCAGGTGTAGCCATCGAGGTCGACGATCTCTCGGCAGCCATCGCCCTCGCAGCTCGCCGGCTTGCTCGGCGAGCGGGAGAAACACGACTGATTGAAGCGCAGGAAGCGGTCGCTGTTCTTCTGGTTGCCGAGGCTCGGCGTGTACGTCGCCCACTGCTCGTCCGAGATGGCCTTGTCGCCTCCGGCGATGACGACGGTGCGAGTGCGGCCGTACAGCACCTCTTTGGCGACGGCCACGTCGGGGCGGTTGAGGCAGACCGGCGCTGCCGGCCACGGAGACTCGACCGCGTCGTACGACACCTTCGCGTCCACCGACGACGGAATGGAAAGACACGCACTCAATGACCCCAGGCACACGACGAACCAACGCATCTCACGCCTCCTTGTGACGAGCGACGGCGGCACGCGCGGGCTGCACCAGGCGTGACGCCACCAGGAAAAAGACTGCAGGAACGGCGCCGTTGAGCGCGTTCATGACGAGCACCACCGGGTCGGACACGACGCCGGCGCTGCGCAGCAGCAACGAACCGATGAGCACCCCGTGCACCACCACGCCGCTCGCGACCACCAGCGGCACCACGCGGGCAGAGACCACCTGCGCGCGCAGCGCCGTCCGCACGGCCCACAGGCCCAGCGGCACGAAGAGCACCACCGCGGTGAGCAGGCCCGGGTTGTAGGAAAAGCCGTTCTTCACGGCCGCCCCCAGGTGCGCGAGCGCGTTCACCAGCGGAACGCTCCACCCGAAGAGCGCCAGCAGGGGCCGGTGCGCGCACGAGGCCTCGGTGACCGCGAAGGCCACCTGACAGGCCACCACGTTGACGACGAAGATGAACGCGGGCCCCGCGGGGCACGTGGCCACCTCGGCGTGCCCGAGTGTGACGCAGAGGTCACCCAGGAAGGCGAACCTGCGCCCCAGCACGTCTACCCCGTGCTCCTCGAACTGGTGCACCAGGTACATCGGCCACAGCAGGCCGAGCACGAAGGCGGGGTCGGTCGCCCGCGCGCGCCCCCGCGTCGTCACGAAGAGCCACGTCAGCAGGAGCGGCGCCAGCCCCAGTCCCACCCACGGCCAGTCATGAAGCACGGTGTCCATCGACGGCCGACACGGTGCCAGCGCCGTGTTGAGTGGGTGTGGAGTCACGAAGCGCGACCTCGAGCCCGTGCGGCTCCAGGTTCGCGAACGAGAGCGTCCACCCGCAGCGGGCCGAGAGCGCGCTGGTGATGGAGAGCCCCAGCCCACTGCCCCGCGGGTCGCGCTGCCGGGCCTCGTCGCCCCGAAAGAGGCGTTGCCCCAGCTGGCTCAGCTCGTCGGCCGTCACGCCGGCGCCGTCGTCGCGCACCACCACCTGAAAGGCGCCGCCGGCCCCCGAGACGAGCACCGCGACGTGCCCTCCAGCGGGGGCGTGACGAACGGCGTTGTCGACGAGGTTGGCGACGCACCGCTCGAGGAAGACGTCATCGGCGAAGACGGCGATGGGCGCGTCGGGCTTCGACATCTCGACGCGCACGCCGCGGTGGGTCGCCAACAGCCGCGCGCGCAGCACCAGGCGCTCCACCACGGCCGCGAGGTCTGGCAGCTGGCGCGGCGTCGGGGCCACACCTTCTTCCACCAGGCTCTTCAGCCGCAGGTTCTCGGTCACGCTGGCGACGAAGACACACTCGGCCAGCGCGCGGGCGACGGGCTCGCGAGTGGCCTCGTCGGTGGTCGACCCGAGCGCCTGCTCGAGGGCGAGCTGCATGGCGGCCAGCGGCGTGCGCACGTCATGGGCCACCTCGCCGAGGTGTCGACGCAGCGCCGTCGAGCGCTCGGCCAGCGTGGCGGCGTCTTGGCGAATACGCGCGTCGGCCTCGGTCAGCCCCGCCAGCGCCACGTCGAGCTCGTCGCCGCGCGGCTCCGACAACGGGCCCACCGTCGAGCCCAGCGCGGCGGCGGCCTCGCGGAGCTTCCGGGTCCGCCGGCTGAGCGGCCACACGACGAAGACGAGGCCGACCCCCGCGCCGGCCAGCACCGTCAGCAGCGTCGTGCTGACGAGCAGCCGGGCCGCCGACGCGGTGGCGAACCGGCCCGTCCAGTGGCTGACGATGACGGCGCACGGACCGGAAGGTGCGGCGCGGAAGGTGACGGCACCGCCAGTGCCGCCGGTCGCGCGCTCACTCGAGTCGGTCCCGCGCAACACTGCGGCTGCCCCGTATTGCTCGAAGGGAGGCGCCGCCGGGTTGGCCGAGCGCCCGTCGGTGTCATAGGCCCACGTCTCGAGGTCTCCCGGGCCCAGCAGGCGGAACGTCGAAGGGTTCGCCTCGCAGCGCGGGCGCTCGCTCTCGAGGTAGATGCCCCGAATCGACTCACCGATGGCGCGGCGCACCGTCATCGACACCTGCACCAGCACCACCGCGGCGCCGATGACGCCCGTCACGATGGTGGTGAGCATCACCTGCTGCGAGAGCCGCCGAACGAGCTTCACGGCGCGCCCACCACGAAGCGGTAGCCGATGCCCCACACGGTCTCGATGCGGGAGGCTTCGGCGCCCAGCTTCTTGCGCACGCGGGCGACGTGCGAGTCGATGGTGCGCGGCTCGGGCGCGTCGAAGCCCGACAGCGCGTGCGTGGCGAGGTCGTCGCGGCTGACCGGCCGGTCGGGCCGCTGGGCGAGGTAGGCCAGCACGTCGAACTCGTGGCGGGTGAAGGTGACGGGCGCTCCCGAGAGCCGCACCTCGCGCAGGTCGAGGTCGACGTCGAGGAGGCCGAAGGTCAACACCCGACGCGGCGCCTCTTCCCGCAGGTCGAGCCGGGCGCGGATGCGCAGCACCAGCTCCTCGAGGAAGAAGGGCTTGGGCACGTAGTCGACGGCGCCCAGCTCGAAGCAGCGCACGCGCTCCTCGAGGTCGGTGCGCGCGGTGAGGACGATGACGGGCGCGTGCGGCCGGGTGGAGAGCTCTTCCAGCAGCTCGAGCCCGCTCACGCCCGGCAGCATGAGGTCGAGCACGACCAGCTCGACCTCGTCGCGGACCAGCTCTTCGCGGGCCTGGGTGCCGCTGGTGGCGAGGGTGACGTCGAAGCCCCGCGCCTTGAGGCCCGTCACCAGGCTCGCGGCGACGGCGGCGTCGTCTTCGGCAACCAGCAACCGCACGCGTCGGTCACTTCCGCGGGTTTTCGGCGATGAAGGCATTGAGGGTGGCGGCCATCGTGTCGCCAATCTCGTCCTGAATGAAGTGGCCCGCGTCGAAGCGCGCGTGCTTCTGGCCCTTCGCCCCGGGCACCTGGTTGATGAGGCGGTCGGCGACCTCTTTGCGGCCGAGCAGTTGGTCGCGCTCTCCGGACAGCACGAGGAAGGGCTTCTCGAAGCGGCCCAGCGAATCCCACGCGGCCTGGTTGTTGGTGGTGACGGCGGCGATCATCGACGGCAGCGTGCGAACGCCCGCTTTGTAGATGAACGAGGGGAACGGGGCGTCGTAGGCGGCGGCGTCTTCGGGCGGCAGGTTGGGAATCTGCACCGACATGACGTCGCTGGGCTTGAAGGTGGGTGAGGTGAGGCTGAACTGAATCCACGCGTTGAACATCGACACGTTGCCGCCCAGCATCGCCGGGCCCAGCGCGCCCCTGAGGTCGGTCGCCTTGCAGTCCACCGCCACGCTCGCCGGCAGGAAGTAGGGGTTCTCGGCGGGCGGCACGAAGAGGGGAATGGTCGTGTTCGCCGCGACGACGCGGGCGAAGCGCTGGGGCTCGTCTCCGACGATGCGCAGCCCGATGAGGCCGCCCCAGTCCTGGCAGAAGAGCGTGACGTTCTGCAGGTCGAGCGAGGCGAAGAGCGCCTTCACCCACGCGACGTGCTGCTCATAGGTGTGCACCTTCTGGGCGAGGGGCTTGTCAGAGTGGCCGAAGCCCATCAAATCGACGGCGATGACGCGGTGCCCGGCGGCTGCGAGCGGCGGCATCATCTTCCGGTAGAGGTAGGCCCAGTCGGGCTGGCCGTGGAGCAGCACGATGGTCTCGCCCGTGCTGTTGGCGCCGGCCTCGTAGTAGGCGAGGCGAAGGCCCTCGACCTCGACGTAGTTCGGCTGAAAGGGGAACGCCGCGCGCGTGGCGTCGAAGGCGCTCTCGGGCGTGCGCACGTACTCGAGGCCCGAGGCGGTCTTCAGCACGGGGACGGAGGAGTCGACGCTCACGCAGTCAGGCAGCGGCGGGAGCGGGTCGATGTCACCGATGGACCGCGCGCTGTTGCGGGGCGCGGCGCAGGAGAGGCAGAGGACACCACCGAGGGTGAGGAGCGCTGTTTTCATGCCCCCACTCCACCAGCGGGGTGTTGAGCAAGCGTGGAGTCAGTTCCGGTACGACGACGACTGGAACACGAACGGGTAGCTGACGACGACGTGGCCGCCCTTCGCCGGCGGGAACGGCCATCGCCGCAGGGCCGCCAGCACGCACTGCGGCACGGAGGCCTGCCGCACCGTCGTCGACTGCACCTTCGCGTTGGTCACGGCGCCCGAGGTGCTGATGGTCCACTCGACGGCGAGCCGCCCGCCCGCGCTGCCTTCCATCAAGAGGCTCGCCTCGTAGCAGCGCTGCACTTCCTGCAAGTGTTCGTTGATGACCTTTGCGACCGCGTCACGGTCGATCGAGCCCCCCGCCTTCTTCGGGGGCACGCCGAGGCCCGACGGGCGAACGCGGTCGACGACGATGCCGCCAATCTTCCCTTCCACGCCATAGCCGCCGCCCCGCATCTCACCGCCCTTCCCGGCGCCGCGTCGCCCGATGCTCGCTGCGTCGGTCGCGACGCCGAGGTGGAAGTTCGGCGCGCCCACGCCAGGCATCGCCAGCAGCGGGCCCTGGGGCCGCTTCGTCTTCGAGGGCGAGCCTCGCGCAGACAGGGCGGCCGACATCGAGCTCGCCGAGTTCATGATGCGGTCGAGCGCCTCGAAGCGGTTGCGTGGGGGCGGAGGCGACGCGCGCTGGGGCCTGCGTGATGGCGTCTGCGCCGTGGCCACCGGGGCGACGGTGGGCGCCGAGGCTGGCGTGGCGGGCGTCGGGGGCTTCAACATCGGCGGCGTGACGTGCACCTTCACCACCGGCATGGGCCGCGGCACGAAGTCCTCTTCGGACGGTTCGGGCATCGACACCAGCAGCGCGCTGGCCACGACCGACACGCAGACGAGCACCGCGGGAAAGAGCCGCTCCGTGGTACGCGCGCGCTCGAGCGCTCCAGGCTTCGCGGCGACCGAGAGCACCAGCCGCAGCGGCCCCGCCTCGATGGACGTCGCTTCGTTCACCGAGAGCGTCAACGGGCCCGTCGGCGTCTCCACCACCCACCGGCCGCGGGCGTCACGGCTCGCGCTCACCGTCTGCTCGAAGCCGAGGTCGCGCACCTGGTTCGTCGTCAGCGCGCCCTGCACCGCGACGGTCGCCAGCCGCGCGTCGGACCACCACAGCGCCACGTGGAGGTGCGTGTCCTTCACCACCGGCGCTTCGATGACGGTGGTGCGCTCGGCGGCGGGCTGGGGCGACGTCATCATCGCCGGCCAGCTCCAGCGCTCGGTGATGACGCGCACGCGCAGCGCGTACGGCCCGACCCACACCTCGTCGATGGGCCGCACCTCGGCGCGGGCCAGCCGCACGCCGTTGACGAACACCGGGCCTTCGCGGGCCTCGATGGCCACGGTGCCGGCGTGGAAGACGAGGGCGGCGTGCTTCGTCGCGGGGCCGTCGACGAGCGAGAGGTCGCAGCCCTGGGCGCTGCCGACCGTCCACTGGCCCGGCGTGAAGTACTCGGTTCCGACCAGCAGGCCGTCACGCATCACGATGACCTGGACCACACCGGACTCGCTGGGGCTCTGGCGCGGAGGCGAGTCCAGCACGTGGGCGGTGGCCGGCGGCGTCTGCTCGGGCTGGCTCGAGTACAGGCTGCGCAACGAGCCGAGGCGCGCCGCGCACACCCGACACGTCTCGAGGTGCTGCTCGAGCCTGCGCGCCTCGTCCGAGCCCGGGGTCTCGCCGAGCAACCAGCGGTCGATGGTGAGGTCTGACACGCAGCCCACGCTGCGACGGCTCAGGGCGACGTTCATCGGGCGAGCTCCTCCAGGGTGCCGGCAGCGAGGCGGGCGGCGGCGTGGAACTCGACCAGGCGGTTGCCGATGGTGCGGCGCGAGAGGCCCGTGACGCGGGCGATCTCGTCGTGACTCATCTGGTCGAGGTAGTAGTACACGGCGATTTCCCGCAGGTCGTCGGGCACGCGCGAGAGCACCGTCGTCAACGACAGGCGCGCGTCGAGCGACACCGGCGTCTGGTGCGTGTCGGCGCGGAGCAGCGGAATCACCCGGCCCTGACGCGATTGGGTTCGCAGCACGTTGAGGCAGTGGTTGGTCGTCGCGCGGTACAGCCACGTCACCGGCGAGGACTCCTGGCGGAAGTCCTCGAGGGCCGAGAGCACCTTGACGAAGACGTCGTGGGTCGCGTCGCGCGCCGCCTGCTCGTCGTTGAGCAGCGCACGTGCGCGGCGGAGCACCAGCACGCCGTAGCGTTGGTACAGCTCCGAGGCCGCCGGGGTCGCAGTCACGAGTCCTTAGACACCGGCTCGCGAACTTCGGGCATTCGTCGTGGTTTCAGGCGCTTCCGGCGACCGGAAATGGGGGGGAAATTCGAGTGCCTGGCGGTGTGGGAAGCCGTCGCACCGTGGCCCTCATGGCGAGGCGCGCGGCGACGCCGCCATGAATCTGCGAGCGAGGTCGACTGCCTCGCGGTTGATGCCATGCCCGAGGCCCTCGAGGAGCCGCAGCTCGACGTGGGCCCCCTGCGACCGAAGCGCCGCTTCGAACCGGGTCGCGTCGGCGGCGGAGATGAACGGGTCCTGCGTGCCCTGGACGAGCAGCATCCGCGTGCGCACGGACGTCCCGCGCGGGTCCGTGGGCCGGCCGCAGAACGAGACGACCCCATCGAGTTCGCGCCGCGTGCCCAAACTCACGGCGAGCGCGGCGCCCTGCGAGAAGCCGACGAGGGTGACGTCACTCGAGCCGAGCGACCGGGCTTCCAGCTCGCGGTCCAGCCAGGGCTCGAAGGCGTCGGTGGCCGCGGCGATGCGTCGAGCGCGGTTCTCGTCCGTCATGTCTGCGACGCTCCACCAGTGCCGCCCCGCACCAGTGGCGGTCGGTTCGAAGCCGTCGGGCAGCAGGCTCTCCGAGTCGGGGAACGCCGCCGCGAGGTCCTCGGCCACCCCGTGCAGGTTTTCCGCACGTGCCCCGTACCCATGGAGGTACACGAACAACCTGCGCCCCGGCGCGCGCGGCGCGAGGCGGAGCACGCGCGTCGAGTCCACGGCCGGTCTGGAGGGAGCGTCTTCGCTCATGGGGGCTGGTCCCTTCTTCGAGCAGGCGAGGGCCAGGCAGAAGACGCCGACCCCCACCCACGCCGTGCGGCAGGCGCGCATGCCTCAGCCCGGCGACGTCTGCCCGAAGTGAACGGCGCTGAGCCGAATTCCCATCAGGCTGCCGGTCCACGCGATGTGGCCGACGTCGCTCCCCGCCGCACCGGCGGCGACCATCATGGGCAAGAGGTGCTCCTCGTGGGGGTGCCCCGCGCGCGCGTGGGGCGCTTCGGTCCAGTTGGTGAGCATGCGGTCTCGCGTCTCGTGCGGCGCTGCGGCCGCGTGCCGGAACCACTCGTCGAAGGCGTTCGAGCGACGCACGTGCTGCGGGTTGGTGAGCGCATGGTAGTGGCGTTCCGCCCATTGAACAGCAGGGTGAATTTGAACACAGTGTTCTCCCATGGAAACAAATGTCGACCTGCAGCTGCTGGCGGTGTTCTCGGCGGTGGCCGAACAGTCGAGCTTCTCGAAGGCGGCGGCGACGCTCGGCGTGGCCAAGGGCACGGTGAGTCGGTCCATCGCGCAGCTCGAAGCGCTCCTCGGGGTCGAGTTGCTCCACCGCACGACGCACCACGTGTCGTTGTCGACGGCGGGGGCTGCGCTCCATGAGCGGACGCAGGGGCACCTCAGCGCGCTGCGCTCGGCCGTCGTCGACCTGCCGGAGCGAGAAGAGGCCCCGGCCGGGCTCCTGCGCCTGGCGGCCGCGCCCGACTTTGGAGCCATCGTGCTGCCGCCGGTGCTCTCGGCCTTCTCGCGCCGGTTCCCCGCCGTTCGATTCGACGTGCGACTGAGCGGCCAGCAGGTCGACCTCGTGAAGGACGGCTACGACCTCGCCCTTCGGGTCGTGACCAGGCCGCTCAAGGACTCGACGTTGACCGTGCGTCGGCTCGGCAGGGGCGTGGCGTCATTCTACGCGGCGCCTTCGTACGTCGCGCGCCGGGGGCGGCCCAGGCAGCTCGGTGACGAGCGGCATTCGTGGGTGCTGCATCGCGCGTTCACCCGGCTCGTCAAGACACCAGCCGAGTCCGTTCACTTCTTCGTCGACGACTTCCTGCTCGCGCGAGACCTCTTGCGTGACGGCGTGGGCGTCGGCGTGCTGCCGACCTTCGTGGCGCGCGCGTACGTGCGTGAGGGCCTGCTGGAAGAGGTCTCGGTGACCGGATTGCCGGCGATGGGCGGTGAGCTCGTCATGCTCTACCCATCGAGCGGCCAGACGCCCCGCAAGGTGACGGCGTTTCGAGACGTCCTCGTCGAGGCGCTGCGCGGAGGCGTGTAGCGCACGTCACGCCCCCGGGCGCCGTCGCGGGCCGTCACTCCTTCTCGACGTCGCGGTCCCACAGCTGCGCGGTGGCCCCGCCGGGCATCGCGCGCAGCCGGTCAGCCAGCACCTGCGCGAGCGCGACCGAGCGGTGCTTGCCGCCGGTGCAGCCGATGGCGACGGTGAGGTACGACTTGCCTTCCTTCTGGTAGCGCGGGAGCAGGAAGGCGAGCAGTCCCTCGACGCGCAAGATGAACTCGGCCACGCCTTCCTGCGCGAGCACGAACTGCGAGACGCGCGGGTCTTTTCCGGTGAAGGCCTTGAGCTCGGGCACGAAGAACGGGTTGGGCAGGAAGCGCACGTCGAGCACGAGGTCGGCGTTGCTGGGCACGCCGTACTTGAAGCCGAAGCTCATCACCGTGATGGCGAGCTCACTGCTGCTGGTGACGCCGAAGCGCGCCGTCACCTGGCGCCGCAGCTCGTGCACCGTCATCGTCGAGGTGTCGAGCACGTGCTCGGCGGCCTCGCGCAGCTCGGCGAGCAGGCCGCGCTCCTTCGCCAGGCCGTCGGCCACCGTGCCGCGCTCTGAGAGCGGGTGTCTTCTCCGTGTCTCGCTGAACCGGCGCGCGATGGCGTCGTCGGAGGCGTCGAGGAAGAGCACCTGCACCTCGTGGCCTGCACGCCGGGCCTCGTCGATGGCCCGGGGCGCGTCCTTGAGGAACTCTCCCTCGCGCGCGTCGATGACGAAGGCCAGGCGCTGCGTCGGGTCGCCCAGCTCGGTCACCTTCATGAGCAGCGGCGCCGGCAGGTTGTCGATGCAGGTGAAGCCCGAGTCTTCGAGCGCCCGGATGGCCGTCGACTTGCCGGCGCCCGACATGCCCGTGATGACGATGATGCGCTTGCCGGCCATGACGCGAGGGGCACCCTACAGCGGCGGGCTCGGCCCGGTCCACGGTCGTCGGCCCGCTGATGACGGCTCAGCCGGGCCAGGGCTCCACCTCGACTCGAGCGCCGGGGTGGAGCGAGGCGTGCCTTGAGTTTCGAGATGGTGGGGCCCGTGCGTTCAGCGACCGCGCACGAACACCCGGGTGAGCCGGACAGCCTGCGCGCCCGTTCCCACGACGGTGTCGACGGTCATCACGTCTCCCTCGCGGCGCCGCGTGCTCTCGAACGGCAGCGAGCCTCCGTTGACGGAGATGGTCCCGGTGACGATCCCGCGCCGGCCTCGGCTCGCGCCACGAGGGACGCAGGCTTCCCCATGACCTCGACGCGCGACTCGGTCTTGCCATCGACGGTCAGCGTCTGCGTCGCCGCCGGCTGTCCTTCGGTGGTGACGGTCAAGCCCTGCCCGCTGAGCTTGACCTCCTGGACGGGCTTCCTGGGCGCGAACCGGCGGGCCATCGGCGGGACGCCGAGGAGCTCCATCATCGGCCCCGGGTCGCCGGAGCGGACTGGGTCCATGGTCCACACGCCGACGAGACCGGTGTCGATGTCACCGGGCGACGCCGCGACCGTCAGGGGAACGACACACAACGCAAGTACACACATTCCAGGTTTCATCAGGTGCTCTCCTTGTTTGACGACGTCATGCTTCTCAGCCCTTCGACGACAACCGGCCGCGGGCGAAGTTCACGAAGCCGCCGAACACCAGCCACAGCGGGTTGTGGCCTTCGAAGCCGGTGGTCACCCCGTAGCGAAGGGGGCCTGCCTCAGCGGCGTAGGTGCCGAACAAGCGGTCCCACACCATCAGGACGCCGCCGTAGTTCTTGTCGATGTACTGCTCGTTGCTGGCGTGGTGGACGCGATGGGCCGAGGGGGTGTTCACGATCCCCTCGAGGAGCGGCACGCGGCCGACCGCCTCGGTGTGCAGGAAGTACTGGAACAGCAGGTTGAGCCCAGTGCAGGCGACGACGAACTCGGCCGGCAGTCCCACGAGGACCAGCGGCAGGTAGAAGAACGGGGAAATCAACGGGCTGAGCCAGTTGAGCCGGCCGGCCGTGGTCAGGTTCATCCACGGACTCGAGTAGTGCACCAGGTGAAAGCACCACAGCGCCCGCACCTCGTGCATGGCCCGGTGGTACACGTAATAGACGAGGTCCGTCGCGAGGAACGTCACCACGAAGACGACGGCGTTTTTCTCGGCGGTGGCGATGCGGAACCTCCCCGCCAGCGAGAAGAGGAAGGCGCCGTAGCCGAACAGCAGCGCCTTCGACACCCGCATTCCCACGAAGATGACGAGGTTCGAGACGTCTCTTTCGCGTCGTAGATCTTCCTCCCCGTGGCCCTGGACCACCGCCACTCGGCGGCTGCGGCGGCAAGGAACAGGAACAACACGGCGAGGGTGAGCTGATCGCCGTGTACGGCCGCCGCGAGTCCCTGGACGAACGTCGGAATCGAGGCATCACTCAACATGACCGCTCCACGAGGGGCCCGGCGAAGTGCCGCGCCATTTCCCCTACGAACCCATGATGTGTTGAGCGTTCGTGGAGGCGCGCGCGAACGAGCGCTCCACACCTTCTCAGCACCTTGCGAGGGGCCGGCGCGCTGTCGCTTGCGCCGACAGGTGTCGAATAGCGGTCGGGCCAGCGGCGGGGGGAGGTTGGTGGTTTGGCCAAGGGAGGCGGCGCCGGCGGGCGTGCAAGTGGGTTGGACCTGCTCGGGGACGCCGTTCAAGAGCTGTCGGCCCTGAGTGGCCGGCATGTCGAGCCCTGGCACCCGGTCGGCACGAGCTGCACCGTCGCGGGGCGTGCAACACCACGCCTCGACGCAGGCCGGGGACCTGTCATGGTCGTGACCGCTCCTGTGTACGGTTCGGGAGTGGTGTGAGCGGGCCGGGAGTTGCTTTCGGGGTGGCGTCGGCGGCACGGCTGGCGCGCTGCGCTGACCGCGTGCAGACCTGCTCGAGCGGGTCTTCTACCGTCAGGCCTTCACCTTGAGGGCTGGTGGTGAGCCGGTCGGTGCCGGGAGCAGCCGATGCCACCACGAGGTGGCGCGCGTCTCGCTCAGTCCCTTCTCGGGCGACCACTCGGGCGGGCCGAACACCCACAGCGCCGCGTCCCGCCATGAGCGCGCGCGGGCCCACAGCTGCCGCGCGATGAAGACGTACTCGTGCACGTTGATGCGCAGCGGGTTGTACGTGCCGACGGGCGTGGTGAGGCCAAAACGAACGGGCGCCTGCTCCTCGACGTACGTGCCGAACAACCGGTCCCACACCATCAACACCGCGCCGTAGTTGGCGTCGAGGTACTCGGGGTTGCTGCCGTGGTGCACGCGGTGCGCGCTGGGCGTGTTGAGGACGCCCTCGAGCAGGCTCACGCGGCCAATCTTCTGGGTGTGAATCCACGTCTGGTACAGCAGCAGCATCGACGAGAAGACGAGCACCTGCAGCGGCTCGAAGCCCAGCAGCACCATCGGCACCAGGCCGTACCAGGCGAGGAACGGCTCGGCCCACGCGATGCGGCCCGCCGTCGAGAAGTCGAAGCCCTCGGAGCTGTGGTGCACGCTGTGGTGCGCCCAGAACAGCCGCGAGCGGTGCTCGAGCCGGTGTGTCCAGTAATAGAAGAAGTCGGCCAGCACGAGGCCGAGCGGCCACGACCACCACGTCAGCGGCACCTTCCACGGCGCCAGCGGCGTGAAGAACGACAGCGCGAAGAGGGCAATGGGCGCACCCACCAGGCGGCCCAGTACGTCTTGCCCGAGCCCCACCGCGAGGTTCGCTGCCGTGTCCTTGAAGTCCCGCTTCCGGCGCGAGCGCCAGTCGAGGAAGGCGTCGACGAGGATGACGACGAAGAAGATGGACGTGAGCAGCTCCAGGTGCTGCTCGATGCGTTCGAGAGAGGTCGTGAGGGACTCAGGCATGGGTGACTCCGGTCGTGCAGCACCAACGCTGCGCGAGACACCATGACGGCGAGCCCGCCCCGGTGACGGGCGGAACGGACGAGCCGTCGGTTTCGGGTGACGAGCCGGGCCCCACCGGTTCGTCAGCGCAAAGGCCCCCTTCGTCTGCCTGTGGGAGCACGGACCGCCTGGGCCGACATGCTTCAGGCCATGCACCTCCTCATCATTCCAGGCAGCACCCGGCGCGCGTCCCTCAACCGGCAGCTGGCCCGGGCTGCGGCGAGGCTCGCGACGGCCGCTGGCCTCGAGCCGACGGTGCTCGAGCTCTCGGTCTTCGACGTGCCCCTCTACGACGCCGACCTCGAGGCGAGCGGCACGCCCGCCGACGTGCTGACGCTCAAGGCCCTGTTCGCCGCGGCCCCCGGCTGGCTCGTGGTGTCGCCCGAGTACAACGGGAGCTACCCGCCCCTCCTCAAGAACGTCTTCGACTGGGTCTCGAGCCCCGTGCGCGGACACCCGGTGTGGGCCGATGGAACGCGCGCTACGCGCGGCAAGGTGGTGGGCGTCCTGAGCGCCTCACCCGGCGCCGTGGGTGGGTTGCGCGCGCACACGCCGCTGCTCCACCTGCTGTGGACGCTCGGGTGCTGGGTGTCGCCGGCGGCCTGGGCTGTCGGGCGGGCGCACGAGGCCTTCGACGCGCACGGCCAGCTCCGGGAGTCTGACGCCGCGGGCGTTCGTCGCGTCATCGAGTCGGTCGCGCACGCGATGCGGGGCCTCGGCTCGTCCCTCGCGGCCCCCGGCTCGTCCGCGGCGCTGGGCGGCTCGTCGGAACCCACCGGCGGCAGCGCGACCGGGGCTGCATCGTCAGCCCCATGAAACGCTCCCTCTTCGTCATCGTCGCGTGCGGTGCCCTCGCGTGTGAGGCGCCGCCAGTTGCACCCTCAGTGTCACCGCCGCCCCCTGTGCCTCCGCGGACGCTGCCGGTCGAAGCGGCCCAGGTGCCCGTCACGCTCGAGCGGCGCGGCGCCATCGTGTCGGCCCGGGACGTCGCGGTGAGCGCCACCGTGTCCGGGCGTGTCGCGCTCGTCGCCGTCGAGCGGGGCCAGGTGGTGCGCGCGGGTGACGTGCTCGCGGTGCTGCGCATCGAAGACCTCGACTTCGCGCACGCCGCCGCCGACGCGCAGCTGCGCCAGTTGTCCTCGCGGCTGGCTGGTGCGGAGCGGCCCGAGACCGTGCCTGCCGTCGTCGCGGCGCGCACGGCCTTCGAGGTGTCAGCCGACGCGCTGCGCCGGGCCGAGGCGCTGGCCGAGCGGGGCTCTGTCAGTCAGCAGGACCTCTTGCGCGCTCGTGCTGCCGAAGCCTCGGCGCGAGCCAGCCTCGACGCCGCGGTCGCCGACGCGCGCGCGTTGGTGGCCCAGGTGCACGAGGCGAGGGTGGTGGTGTCTCAGCGCCGCGCGGCCCAACGCGAGGCCACGCTGCGCGCACCCTTCGACGGGGTCGTCTTCGAGCGGCTCGTGAGCGCGGGAGACGTGGTGCTGGCCGGGGCTCCGCTCGTGCGCCTCGTCGACCCTGAAACGCTTCGCGTGCGCCTCGACCTCACGCGCGACGAGGCTGCGCGCGTCGAGCCTTCCGCCCGGGTGTGGATTCAGGGCGCCGGCGGCCGACGGTTCGAGGCACGGTTGAGCCGCTGGGCGCCGGGCTTTGCTGGCGCCGTCCAGCTGCGCACCGTGGAGGCCGACGTCGCGCCCCAGACGCCCTTCTTCGTGGGAGAGCGGGTGCGGGTGGACGTCGAGACGACTGAGCTCGAGGCGCTCTGGCGCGTCCCGGCGCCGGCGGTGGACAGCCGTCAGGGCGCGGCCTTCGTGCAGGTGGCGACCGCCGGCGGACTCGACGCGCGCCTGCTCGAGGTCGTGCGGGTGGAGGAAGGTGGGGCGCTCCTGGTACGCGGTGGCCTTCGCGAAGGAGAGCGCGTCGCCGTGCGGCCCACCCAGCTCGCTGCTGGCCAGCAGGTGACGCCATGAAGGCCGGTCTCGACGCGGTGTCAGGCGTCTCGCCGACGTCACGGAGCCAGCGGTGCTCTCTCGTTCCTGCGAACGACGTGACCGCGCCGGCGCGAGTGGGGTCAGCGGCGAGCCTGTCTGGCGGCGTGATGCAGGCGCGGAGTGCCACCGTCGTGGCGGCGCCGGCGCGAGTGGGGTCACCGGCGAGCCTGTCTGGCGGCGTAATGTACGCGCGGAGTCCCACCGTCGTGGACACGTCGGCACGAGTGGTGTCCAGGTCGGCAGGCACGTTCGGCGCAGTGATGCCGGCGCGGAGCCTCACCGTCGTGGACGCGCCAACACGAGTGGGGACGGCAGGCGCGAGCGCGTCCGGCTGGTTGACCCGGGCGCGGAGCCTCGCCGTCGTGGCCGTGCTCCTCGCCACCGTGGCTCACGGGCAGCCGCTCGACGAGCGTGAGGTGGTCGAAGCGGCGCTCGAGCGAAGCCCCCTGGTAGCGGCTGCCCGCGAGGCGACCGAAGCGGCGAAAGCGCAGGCCACCGCGGCGAGAATGGCCCGTTGGCCCGAGCTCGCCGTGTCAGCCCGGTACACCCGGCTCAGCTCACTCCCGGAGCGGTTCCGTTCGCTCGAGCTCGACCCGGGCGTGCCTCCGCTGGTGCTGCCGCAGTTGCTCGACAACGCCTTCGCGCGCGCGACGGTGTCTCTGCCCGTGTCCGAGTCCCTCCTCCGGGGCGCCGCGCTCGATGAGGCCTGGACGAACACCGTCGCGGCCTCGGAATCGGGGGCCGAGCTCTCCCGGGCCCGGCTGGCCTTCGAGGCCCGCGCGGCCCTCGTCTCGCTCCAGACAGCGTGCGCCAGCCGCGACGTCGCGCAGCACCTCGCCCAGGCCCAGGCGCAGGTGGTGGCCGACGTCGCGAGCCGGGTGGCCGTCGGTGCGTCGCCTGCGGCCCACCTCGCGGCGGTGACGTCGGCGCGCGAGGCTGCCATGGCGCAGCTCGAAGCCGAGCGGGGGCGCGTGGACGAGGCGTCGGCCTTGCTGCGCGCGATGCTGCCCGCGTCGCTCGCCGCGCGCGTGGCGTGTGATGGAGTCCTCCCGTCGAACGAAGCCGTGCGCGCGCGCCTCGCCCTCGTACGGCCGGCCACCGACACCGAAGGCCCGGAGGTGAGCCAGGTGCGGCACCAGGCCGCCGCGCAGAAGTCGCGCGCCACCGCCGAAGCCCTCGCGCTCGTCCCATCGCTGTCCCTCGTGTTCGGGGCCGACCTCGGAGCACCTCACCCGCGCGCCTTCGCCGTCAGCACGCTCCAGCCCATGACGACGTGGGACGCGAGCGTGCAGCTCGAGTGGTCGTTCCATCGGCTGTTGGTGGGGCTGTCGACGGTGCGCCAGGCCGAGGCCGACGCGCGCTCGCTCGAGGCGCTGGCGAACGACGCGCGGCAACGGCAGGCGACGGCGCTCGCGGTGACGTCGGCACGGCTGGTTCGCCAGGAAGGCCGCCTCGTCGCGCTCGAGCGGCGGGTCGTCGCCGCCGAGGCGGTCGTGGCCGCGCGTCGTGACGAGCTGCGCGCAGGCGTCGGC
Organism: Myxococcaceae bacterium; assembly: GCA_033763395.1. Lineage (GTDB taxonomy): Bacteria > Myxococcota > Myxococcia > Myxococcales > Myxococcaceae > Xiheimicrobium. The sequence goes on along the minus strand of JANRKQ010000029.1, from coordinate 37,853 downwards.
GTCGCCCTCGACGTCGTCACGGCCGAGACCGAGCTGGCGCGCGCGCGCCTCGAGGCGTTGTCCGTCGCGGCCGAGGCGCTCGTCGACCTCGCGCGGCTCGAGCTGTTGTCCGGTCGTCTCTGAAAGGTCCCATGCACACCCTCGCCGCCGTCGCCGTTCGCCGCCCGGTCTTCACCTGGGTCCTCTCGTTCGCCGTCATCGTGCTGGGCGTCGCTGCGTTCCGTGGCCTGGGCCTCGAGCGCTACCCCGACGTCAACATGCCGTACGTCACCGTCACCACCCTGAGCCCCGGCCTGTCGGCCTCTCAGGTCGAGCGCGAGGTGTCGCAGCGCCTCGAGAACGCGCTGGGCTCCATCGCCGGGCTGCGCCGGCTGGACTCGACGAGCCAGGAAGGCCTGTCCATCGTGCTCGCCGAGTTCGAGCTGTCGCGGCCCGCCAGCGCCGCCGCGCAGGACGTGAGAGACCGGGTGGCGCGCATCGTCTCGGAGCTGCCGCCCTCAGCGCGCCCGCCCCAGGTCGAGGCCTTCAACCCCAACGCTTCACCCGTCGTGCTGCTCGCGCTCCGTTCGTCGGCCGGCGGGCCCGACCTCGAAACGTTGTCGTCGCTCGCGAGGAAGGAGCTGCGCCGCGGGCTGCAGACGGTCAGCGGCGTGGGCGAGGTGCGGCTGTTGGGCGAGCGACGGCCGCAGCTCCGCGTGTCGGTGTCGCCGGAGCAGCTCGACGCCTTCGACCTCACCGCCGCCGAGGTGCGCGACGCGCTGCTGCGCGAGAACCTCGACGCGCCGGGTGGCGACGTGGTGGCGGGGCGGAAGACGGTGATGCTGCGCCTCGACGCGCGCGCCCGTACCCCGAAGGAGCTCGCCGCCATCGCCATCGCCCAGCGGGGCCAGCGGGTGGTGCGCCTCGGTGACGTGGCCACCCTCGAGACGACGAGCGCGGTGCCCGACAGCGCCGCCTCGGTGTCAGGTGAGCCCGCGCTGCTGCTCGCGGTGCTCAAGCAGTCGGGCGCAAACACCGTGGCCGTCGCCGACGCCGTGCAGGAAGCCGTGGCCGACCTGCAGGCGCGGCTCCCGACCGGCGCGGTGCTCGAGGTGGTGCGAGACGAGAGCCTTCCGGTGCGGGCCTCGCTCCACGCGGTCGAGGAGCACCTGGTGCTGGGCGCCGTCTTCGCGGCTGCGGTGGTGCTCGTCTTCCTGCGGAGCTGGCGGGCCACCCTCATCGCCGCGCTGGCCATTCCTACCTCGGTCATCGGCACCTTCGCCGCGGTGAAAGCGCTCGGCCTGACGCTCAACATGATGACGCTGCTGGGCCTCACGTTGGCCGTGGGCATCGTCATCGACGACGCCATCGTGGTGCTCGAGAACATCGCGCGGGTGATGGGTGAGCGGCGCGGCGATGGGAAGACGGCGGCGCTCGAGGCGACGCGTGAGATCGCCCTCGCGGTGCTGGCCACGACGCTGTCGCTGGTGGCGGTCTTCCTGCCGGTCGGCTTGATGACGGGCGTGGTGGGCAAGTTCCTCGCCGCCTTCGGCCTCACCATGTCGGTGTCGATTCTGTTGTCGATGGGCGTGGCCTTCACGTTGACGCCGATGCTGTGTGCGCGGTGGCTGCGCGAGGCCGACGTGCCGAAGCACCACGCGCCCGGTGTGCTCGAGCGTGGGTACGAGCGCGTCTTGCGGTGGGCGCTCGGGCGGCCGGGCTGGGTGCTGGCGGCGGCGGCCGTCACCGTGCTGTCGACCGTGCCCTTGCTCGTGGTGGTGCCAAAGACGTTCCTCCCCACCGAGGACGAGGGGCGCTTCGAGGTCTTCGTCCGCCTGCCCGAGGGCACCAGCCTCGAGGCGACGGTGCTGGAGGTGCAGCGGCTCAGCACGGCGCTGCGCACCCTCGATGGGGTCGAGCGCACGGTGGAGACGGTGGGCAGCCCGCGCGGCGATGCCTCGGGACGGGGCCCCCACGAGGCGACGCTGTACGTCACGCTGCGGGGCTCCGGGAGGCAGGCCGAGACGATGGAGGCGGCGCGCGCGCTCCTCGCGGGGCCCGCGGAGCAGCTCGGGGCGACCGTGTTCGTCGGCGCCGTGAACGACCTCGGGAGCGCAGGCCCCGACGGCGCGCCGGTGCAGTACGTGCTGAGTGGGCCAGACCTCACCGTGCTCGATGCGTTCGCGCAAAGGCTCCTCGACGAGGCGCGCCGCATTCCGGGCACGACGGACCACTCCACCTCGCGGCCCCGGCCTGCCACGCAGCTTGCCGTGCGCGTCGACCGGGCGCTGGCCCAGGAGGCCCAGGTGAGCCACGCCGCCATCGGAGACGCGCTCGTGCTGGCCTCGCGAGAGGGGCTCGCGCTCGGCTCCATCGACGACAGCGCCGGTCAGGCCCTCGAGGTGCGCTTCGGGGTCGAGCTGCCGCTGGAGTCACCCGAGGCCACCGTGCGCCGGCTCACGGTGCGCAGCGCGACGGGAGAGCGGCTGGCGTTGGGCTCCCTGGCCAGCCTGTCGACCGAGCCGGGCCCTGCGCAGATTCGTCGCGTCGGGCGCTCGCGGCAGGTGACGCTGTCGATGAACGTCGCGCCGGGCGTCTCGGAGGCCGGCGTGGTGGAGGCGCTCGACGAGGCCTCGGCGCGGCTCGGTCTGCCACCGGGCGTGCGCGTCGAGGTGCTGGGCAACGCGAAGGAGCTCGAGCGCTCGCTCGAGGCCTTCCTCGAGGCCATCGTGCTCTCGCTGCTCTTCATGTACCTGGTGCTGGCCGCGCAGTTCGAGAGCTGGCTGCACCCCCTCGTCATCCTCGCGTCGTTGCCGCTGACCGTCCCCTTCGCCATGCTGTCGCTCCTCGTGTTCGGCCAGACCGTCAACGTGCTGTCGCTCCTGGGCGTGCTGGTGCTGTTCGGCATCGTCAAGAAGAACGCGATTCTGCAGGTCGACCACGCGCTGTCGCTCGAGCGCGCTGGCCTGCCTCGCCTCGAGGCGTTGGTACGGGGCAGCCTCGAGCGGCTGCGGCCCATTCTCATGACGACGCTGGCCTTCGTCGCCGGCCTGGTGCCGCTGGTGGTCTCGTCGGGCCCCGGCGCGGGCACGAACCGCGCCATCGCCGTGGGGGTGATGGGCGGGCAGACGTTGTCCCTGCTGCTGACGCTGGTGGCGACGCCGGTGTTGCACGAGCTGGTCGAGCGGCTGCGCGAGGCGTGGGCGAAGCGTAAGGCCGTGTGGCTGGAGGCGCGGTGAAGCTGCTCCCGGTGCGCCGCATGGCACGGCTCGGCTTCGCGCTGGGCTTCCTCTCGCTCAACGTGCCCATGGCGGTGCGCTACGCCTTCGGGCTCATTCCCGGGCAGTACTTCGTGTCGACGCTCGTGAGCATCGCCTTCGAGCTGGCGGTCTGCATGGTGGTGAGCGTGTGGGTCTTCGAGGCAGCGGAGCGACGCGGCTTCTCGCTCCGCGTGGCGGGCGCGCTGGCCCTGCTGCCGGCGGTGCCCATTCTCGTGCTCGACTACATGGCCCTGTGGGCGTTCGCGCAGCTGGTGCCGCAGTGGGCAGTCCTCGACCCGACCGAACCCAAGACGCTGGCCTTCCAGGTGGCGGCGGGGCTGGGTGACTCGATGCCGCTCCTCGTGCTGCTGGTGGGGTTGCTCTTCGTCCCCGCGGCGGTGCAGGCGAGCCTCGCCCGGGAGCGCGAGCTCGAGCTGGTGCGGCGTGAGGCCGACCTCCTGCGCCTGCGCAGCCACCTCGAGCCGCACTTCGTGCTCAACACGCTCAACGCCGTCGCCGGGCTGACGAGCGAAGACCCGCCGCGCGCGCAGGAGCTGCTGGCCCTGCTGGGAGACCTCTTCCGTGACGCCGCGAGCTTCTCGGCCTACCACTCGGTCGACGACGAGCTGCGCTGGCTGTCGCGCTACGTGGCGGTGCACCAGTCGCGGCACCCCGACGCGCTCTCGGTCGAGTGGCGCGTCGACGACGCGGTGCGCCCCTTCCGGTGTCCCGCGCTCGTGATGCAGCCCCTCGTCGAGAACGCCATCATGCACGGCGCCCTGCGAGCGGCGGCGGGCCGGCTGGTGGTGTCGGCGGCGCGCGAGGGTGAGTCGGTGGTGCTCGAGGTGCGCGACAACGGCCCGGCGCTCGGAGCGCGGCGGCCCGGCGGCAAGGGCGTGGCCATCGTCGAGCGGCGCCTGGCGCTCGAAGGGGCGGCGCCGTCGGCTTTCTCACTTCAGCGCGTTGGCGACGAGACCGTGGCCCGCGTGGTGTTCCCGATGGCGCCGCTGGAGGTGACGCGTGCTGCCTGACCCCAAGCTCCGGGTGCTGGTGCTGGAGGACGAGTGGCCCGCACGCAACTTCCTCGTGCAGTTGCTCGAGGCGAGCGGCCTCGCCGAGGTGGTGGCGGCGGTGCCTTCGACGAGCCTGGCGACGTCGGCGCTGTCGAGCAGCCCGGTGCCCATCGACGTGGCCTTCGTCGACGTCAACCTCGCAGGAGAGCCCTTCGAGGGCGGCACCGCGTCGACGGGCGGCCTCCTCTGGGTCGATGGGCTCCGCACGGTGCCGTCGGCACCGCAGGTCGTCATCACCACCGCCTCGAAGGAGCACGCGCTCAAGGCGTTCGAGTTGGGCGTGGTCGACTACCTGCTCAAGCCCTTCACCCTCGACCGGGTGAAGGCGACGTTGGCGCGCTTCAAGGCGCGCGTGCCGCCACGGTCCGAACCCGCAAGACGCCCGGCGCGCATCGCGGCGCGCAAGGGCAAGCGCATCGTCTTCCTCGAGGCGAACGAGGTGTGGGCCTTCGAGGCCGAGGGCCGGTTGTGCTTCGTGCACGCCGCCGAGGGCCGGCTCGACGTCGACCTCTCGCTCACCTCGCTCGAGGCGGTGCTGGGGAGCGCCTTCTTGCGGGTGCACCGCAACTGGTTGGTCGCCGTCGACGAGGTGCGCGGCATTCTCCGCGACGGTGGGGAGACGACGCTGTCGGTGGGCGACGCGGAGCCGCCGCTCTCGGTGCCGGTGGCGCGCGACCGGGCCGGCCAGGTGCGCGAGCGGCTGCTCGACAGCGCCGTGGGGCTGCGCCGTGACGAGGGCCCGGCCTGAGTCGTCGGCTCACTGCAGGGTGAATGGTGTCGCCAGCGCGGCGCGACACTGCCAGTTGAAGTTGCGCAGCTGGCCGCTGCTGCCGTCGTTCGAACAGCCGGTGAAGGAGGTCTCGAGCACGGAGGACAGGTCCATGGCTGACGGCCCGGCACGCGTGGAGGCCGTGATGATGCTGCCAGAGCGGGTTGGTTCGAGCCGTCGAGGTCGCAGCGCTCTCGAGCACCGACGCGCGGTCCTGCTGGCCTCCTTTAGAACCACTCGGCGCCCACCCCGAAGGTGGCGACGAAGAGCGTCCGGTTCGGGAGGAAGATCGGGTGGGCGTTCACCGCGAGCGACAGCCCGCGCCTGCCGTTCCTCGGATTCCGGTCGCCAAGCACCAGCGCTGCACGGAAGTGCCCTCCGAACCCAACGCCTTCTGCGCTGTAGCACCCGGTGCTGTTGCAGCCCGCGCCGCCCAGGTAGTCGATCGAGGGGCCCGCACCGAGCTGGAGGCGGTCGCCCAGGGTGAGCTCGGCCAGAATCGCGTTGTTGATGCCAACGCCCGTCGCCGTCGCCCCGCCCGGGGGAACGAGGACGTAGAGGTTGGGCATGGTCTGCAGCATCAGGGCGAACGGCTTGCCAATCTGGATGCCCAGGCGCGCCGAGACGTTGAAGATCGCCCCAGCAGAGAGGATGAAGTTGTTGAAGTTCCCGAACACGCTGCCGGCGCCGACCGTGAACCCGGCGCGAAGCCGGCTCTTTCGCTCCGGCGGCGCCGACTCCGGGGACGGGTCACGGAAGCCCTGCGCGAAGGCGTTCAGGCTCAGGAGTGCAACGAGGGGGACGACGCGTGCGAGAGGGACCATGAGGAACTCCGTGCTCCTTGTTGCGGGTGGTTCAACGGGCCATCCGAAGTTCTCCCGGCGCGGCCGACCCGGAGAGCCTCGGAGAGCGACTTGACGCAGTGGTGCCGCGCCGGTCGGGCGAGCCGATGGGACACATCGAAGCCCGGGTCTGTCGACCTCGAGGCCCTGGGCTGGCACTTCACGTCACGGCGCACCATCGCTGGGCAAGGCACCGTGCGCTGGAGGTCCTGCGTGACGAAGCGCCAGCTTCCTCCACACTCCCTCCACACCCTGCTGACGACTCACGCGGAGACGCCGGCGCTGAGCGACGCCATGGCTTTCGACGGTTGGAGGGGTTGAGGCGGGGCGCGCGGACGGCTGATGCGCTTTCGTTCAGCGCCGACGGCCGATGAGCGCGAGCACGCCGAAGGCCAGCGCCAGCATCAACACGATGGCGGCGCCCGAGGGCGCGTTGAGCCGCGTCGACACCAGCACGCCTCCGACGCCGCCGAAGGCCGCCACGCCGACGCTCACCCAGGTGACGCCGAAGACGCTGCGCGCGACGCTCCGCCCGGCGGCCGCGGGGACCAGCAGCATCGCCTCGACCATCAACGCGCCCATCACCTTCACCGACGCGACGATGGCCAGCGTGAGCAACACCACGAAGCCGTACTCGAGGTGGGCCGCGGGCAGCCTCCGGGCCGCCGACAGCCGCGCGTCCACCGTGTCCAGCAGCAGCGCGTTGTGGAAGCGCAACAGCCCCGCGACGACGAGCGCGAGCGTCACTGCGAGCAGGACGAGGTCGAGCGTCGTGGTGGTGAGCACCGAGCCGAACATCGCCGCCTCGAGCTGGTGCACGTTGAAGCGCTTCGTCACCACCGTCAGCAGCAGCACGCCGAGGCCGAGCGTGACGGCCAACAGGACGCCCACGAGCGTGTCGGGCGGGAGCCGCGAGCGGCGTCGAACGAAGACGAGCCCCACGCCACACAGGAGCGAGAAGCCCAGCACGCTCGCCCACGGCGCATCGATGGGCTCTCCGAGGAGCACGCCGAGCGCCACCCCCGTGAGCACCGCTTGTCCCAACGCCGCGGAGAAGAAGGCGAGCCTTCGCGCGAGCACCAGCGGGGACAACAGCCCGAGCAACGGCGCCGCCAGCGCGACCGCCAACAACGCCCGCTGCACGAAGGGCAGGCCCAGCAGCTCAGTCATGGCCAGGCACCTGCAGCGTGTGGACGTGGGTGGCGAGGCGCTGCACGGCCGCGGCGTCGTGCGAGACCCAGAGTACGGCGTGTCCCGCGCGCGTGGCCGCGCCGAGCGCCTCGTGGAGTCGCGAGACCGACGTGGCATCGAGGCCCGCTTCGGGCTCGTCGAGCAGCAACACACCGGGCGGCCCCGAGAGCGCGTCGGCGAGCAGCACTCGACGCAGCTCTCCGCCTGACAGGCTTCCAAGCGGTCGCTCCCCCAGCGCCGTGAGGCCCACGCGCTCGAGGGCCGTCGACACCTGCGTCTGCACGGCGCGCGACGTGCCCAGCCAGGCCGGACGAGCGGTGCGCGAGGAGGCGAGGAACTCGTTCACCGTCACCGGCAGCGCCGGCGGCTCGAGGCGCTGGGGCACGAGCGCGAGCGGCGTCCCAGGAGACAGCTCGAGCGCCCCCTCGAAGGGCACCAGTCCCAGCACGCAGTCGAGGAAGGTCGACTTGCCCGCGCCGTTGGGCCCCACCAGCGCCACCAGCATTCCTGCCGAGAGCTCGAGCGACACCGGAGCCAGCCGACCCCGCACCGTCACGCCCGCGGCCCGGAGCAGGCTCATCAGGTCAGCCCTCCCGCTCGCGAGGTGATGAGGGCCGGCCCCGGCACGACGCCGGCGCCTGGATTCGTCAGCTCGAGGTGGTCGCAGGAGGGGGAAGGGCTCGCACCCCTCACGTTGAGCGGCGTCATCGCGTCAGCGCTCCCACCAGCGTGGCGATGCTCGCCGACAGCTCCTCCTCGAAGCGGCGCGCCGTGAAGGCGCCCGTGGCGACGTGGCTCACCACCACCACCTCGGCGCCCGCCTCCCGCAGCACCGACGCCATCGCGGGGGGAAACGTCTCTTCCGACAGCACCACGCGGGCCTCGTTGCGCTTCACCAGCCCCACCACGGCCTCCAGCTCCTGGGCGGTCGGCAGCAGCCCGTGCGCCGGCTCGACGACCGCTGCCAGGTCGAGGCCCAGCTCCTGAAGGAGATACGAGTAGCCGTCGTGCACGGTGATGACGCGGCGTTGCTTCACGCGCGCCAGCTTCGTCACCGCGGCTGCGCGAAGGGCTCGCAGCTGTCTCGAGTACCTGGCCGCGTTCGCCTCGAGGGTGGCGCGCCACTCGGGTCGCAGCTCGGCCAGGGCCCTCGCGAGCACGAACGTCTGTGTCATCGCGTTGCCGAAGGAGAGGAACGTGTGCGAGTTCGCTCCAGCTCCGCCGTGGGACAGCAGCACCGGCGTGCCCTCGTTGAGGCGCACCACCTTCACGCGCGAGTTGCCCGAGGCCGTCACCATCTCGTCGATGAAGGCGTCGTGGCCCAGCCCGTTCACCACCAGCACGTCGAGTCGCGAGAGGGCCGCCACGTCCTGCGGGCGGGGCTGGTAGCTGCCGACGTCGACGTCTCCGGGAATGACCGGCACCACCTCGACCGGAAGGCCCTCGGTGACGTTGGCAGCCCACGAATAGTACGGGTGGAGCGTGACGCCGACGGTGAGCGGCGCGGTGGCGAGCGTGACGGTGACGAGCGCGCTCAGCACGGCCCTGGGGCTCCATGAGAGAGACCGCGCTCGGGTGCGTCGTGGGCCAGGACTCCCGCCCTGATGCCGTCGAAGGAAGCGATGAACGCTGCTCGAGGGCCGAGGCGGAGCCCACCCACGCTGTCGTCGCGCCGCGCGGCGAGTGCTGGTGGGCGACGGCCGCGCACTCGAGCGAGGGGCGCGCTCACCATGCCTTCGCTCCACCGCACGGCGGGAGCTGCTCGAGCGCTGCCGCGTCGTGCGCGGGGATGATGAGCACGTCTGGCCGGTTCGTGTGGAGGGCGTGCAGCAACCCCAGCGCCTGCCCCGTCCGGTCGACGTCGCGGTCGAGCCGTGCGAGGGGGTTCTTGTGGGCCGGCGCCTCGACGCCCCGCATCGTCCACGAGGTGTCGCCGGTGAAGAGCGCCTGCCGGCCGTCGGGGAGCGAGACGAAGAACGCGGTGCTCCCCGGGGTGTGGCCCGGCAGCGGCACCGCCACGATGGCGCCGTCACCGAAGACGTCGAAGGACGCCGAGAAGCCGTCGCGCGCAGGGCCCGTGAAGTCGTAGCGGTGCAGCCGCGCCTTCGCGCGCGCGAGGTGGTGCGGCATCACGCCCTCGTCGAGCGAGCGGCTCAGCGTGCGCGCCCACTCGAGCTCCGCGCGCGCCAGGAGCACCTTCGCGTTCGGGACGTCGCCCAGCGCGCCGACGTGATCCCAATGCACGTGCGTCGCCAGCGCGAAGCGCACCTCGGCCGGGTCGACCTTCGCCGCGTGCATCACCTCGACGAGCGGGCGCTTGTCGCGCGCAGGCCCCATCGCCAGCGCGAAGAGCTTCGGCCCCAGCAGCAGGTCCTTCTCCACGTTCACGCCGAACGCCGGGTCGATGACGACGAGGCCGGCCGGGTGCCGAACGAGGATGGAGGCGATGCCGTACTCCCATGGCGCCAGCGACGCCTCGGCGACACCCATCGCGCGCGCCCGCACCGAGTGCTCCTGCATGAGCACACACACCTCGACGGTGCGCCCCGGCGACCCACGCGGCGTCAGCGCCGAGCCGTCGGGAATCGTGATGGGCGGGCTGCAGGCGAAGACGGCCCCGACGACGGCGACGGCGAGCGGACGCATGGCAAGCGCTCGTCTACCGCGAGCGGTGCCCCCCGATGACGCAAATCGAGGCCCGGTTCTTCACAGCAACCGCGCGAAAGCAGGTGCCTCTGCTCCCCCTGCTGCGCCAGCTCCGGCTCGTCGTTACGAGGGGCGCCATGCAGACCGATTCGCAGGCCCCCCGCGTGCTCGTCGTCGACGACGACCCCGGGGTCCTCCACAGCCTCAAGCTGCTGCTCGAAGACGACTGCGACGTCATCTGTGTCGACTCTCCCAGGACGGCGCTGACGCTCGCCACCTCGCAGCCCTTCGACGTCATCGTCACCGACTTCAAGATGCCCCACATGACGGGCGGCGAGTTCGCCCACGCGGTGAAGGAGCAGGTGAAGCCGACGCCCTACATCCTCATGCTGACGGGCACGCCGCAGTCGGTGACGCACACCACACCCGGCGGGCAAGACCTGGTGATGGTGCTGGCCAAGCCCTTCGAGCCCGACCGGCTGTTGCGCATGGTGACGCAGGTGGGCCGCCTGGGCCTCATTCGCCGGGGCGTCATCGCGGCGAACTGACACCTCACGCCCAGGGCGCCCGATGCCGACGCGAGAGGCCCAGTCGATTCGCGCGGCGCTCCAGCAGGAGCAGCGCTTCAACGCCCAGCGCACCCACCTCGTGCGCTTCGTCGCGGTGACGTTCTTCTTCGGCCTCTTCCTCCTGTTGGCCGTCGTGCAGGGCGACCGCACGTGGTCGACGGACTTCTCGGCGCTCGGCGCCTACTGGTGCGGCGCCGCGCTGGTGGTGGCGCTGTCGCGCTGGAAGGAAGGCGTGGCGACGTGGCTCACGCTCGCGCCCGTCTTCCTCGACATGCCGTTCATCTACGTGGTGCAGCGCGCGACGCTCCCGACGACGCCGGTGCCGGGCGCGGTGGCCGGCTTCTCGCTGGGCCTCTTCGTGATGCTCCTCATCCTCGCGATGCTCTCGCTGGCCCGCTGGCAGGTCGCGCTCGCCGCCACCGTTGGCGCCGCCTTCGAGGTGGCGCTCCAGCGCGAGGCGAACGTCAGCGTGGGCGGGCAGGTGTCGGCCGTCGCGGTGATGGCCGTGGCGGGGTTTCTCGTCGCGTACTCCGGCAGCCGGCTCCGGGAGCTGCTGGTGGCCTCGTCACGGCAGGTCAAGCTGGCCGCGCTGGGGCAGCTCTCGGCGGCCGTCGGGCACGACCTGCGCAACCCCCTCGCCGCTACTGCGACCGCCCTGTTCTCGCTCCGCCGCCGCCTCGAGAAGGCCGGCGCCCCGTTGGACGACAAGGCCGCCGAGGCCCTCGCCCTCGCCGAGCGCGAGATTCGCGCGAGCCAGCGCATCGTCAGCGACCTCCTCGACTACGCCCGCGAGTCGACGCTCGCCCTCGAGCCAACCCCGCTCAAGCCGCTCGTCGACGAGGCCGTCAGCCTGGTGCGGCGGCGCCCCGAGGTGCAGGTGTCGGTCGACGTCGCCAGCGACCTCTCCGCCGAGCTCGAGCGCGACCGGTTCCGCCAGGTGCTGGTGAACCTCGTTCAGAACGCCTGCGAGGCCGTGCCCGAAGGCCGCGCCGGCCACGTCGAGGTCCGGGCGGTGAAGGCCAACGACCGCATCGCGCTCTCGGTGCGCGACGACGGCAGCGGCATCGACGAGGTCACCCGCGCGCGGCTGTTCGAGCCCCTCTTCACCACCAAGAAGGACGGGACCGGCCTGGGCCTCGCCATCGTCGAGTCGCTGGTGAAGCAGCACGGCGGCACGCTCACGCTCGAGTCCGTCGTCGGCCAGGGGACCACCTTCACCATCGAAGTGGCCAGCGGTCGTTCGCCGCTGCCCCGCTCCGCCTGAGCGCCCCCGCGTCCACCCGGGCTGGAACGGCATGGTGAGTCATTCGTGACCACGCTGCGTCGGGGCGGCCTTGCAGCTTGCCGTGCCCGATGCGGTGTGCGTTCTTCCTGGAGAGGCGAAGCGGGTGGCTTCGTGCGGGGAGGCTCGGGTGACGGCGAAGTTTCAGGTGATAGGTGTCGGCGCTTCGGCCGGTGGGCTCGAGGCGCTCGAGCGGCTGCTGTCAGGCATCGACGCGTCGGCGCCGTGGGCGTGGGTCGTCGTGCAGCACCTCGCGCCCGACCACAAGAGCCTGATGGCCGAAATCCTCACCAAGCGCACCGCCCTGCCCGTGCAAGAGGCGCGCGATGGTGACGTGCTCGAGGGCGGCCGGGTCTACCTCGCGCCCTCGCACGCCAACGTCGCCATCGACCGCGACGTGGTGCGCCTCGTCGACCGCTCCATCGGCCACGCGCTCAACCTGCCAGTCGACGTGCTCTTCCGGTCGCTGGCCGAGACTCGGGGCGAAGAGGCCGTCGGCGTCGTGCTGTCTGGCACGGGGAGCGATGGCCGCGCGGGGGTCGAGGCCATCAAGCAGGCGGGCGGCCTCGTCATCGTGCAGGACCCGGCGGGCGCGCGCTTCGACGGCATGCCCCAGGCCGCCATCGGCACCGGCCTCGTCGACGCGGTGGTGCCAGCCGAGCGCATTCCCGGCGAGATTCAGCGGCAGGTCGAGTCGGCGCCGCTCGAGCTGCCCTCGACGGACGAGCTGCAGCGCCTCTACCGGTTGCTCGAGAAGTCGAGCACCATCAACTTCGCTGAGTACAAGCCAGCCACCGTCATGCGCCGGGTGGCGCACCGGCAGCAGACGCTGGGCGTCGGCTCGTTCGCCGAGTACCTGGAGCGCGCCGAGCTCCACGAGGACGAGGCCCGCAAGCTGGCCGACGACCTGCTCATCAACGTCACCCGCTTCTTTCGCGACGCCCCCGCGTGGGACACGCTCGAGCGCCTCGTCATCCCCCAGCTCGCCCGGGGTTCCGGGCTGCTGCGGGTGTGGGTGCCGGCCTGCGCGAGTGGGCAAGAGGCGTACTCCATCGCGATGCTGTTGACCGAGGGGCTGCCGGGCCGCGACTTCAAGGTCTTCGCCAGCGACGTCGACGGCGCAGCCCTGCAGACCGCCGCCGCGGGCCACTACTCGCAGGCCGAGCTCGAGGGCGTCTCGCCGGCCCGCCTGGAGCGCTTCTTCGTGGCCGACGAGCGCGGCGCCTCGGTGAGCCGCGAGCTGCGCAGCCGCATCGTGTTCGCGCCCCACAACATCGCGCGCGACGCGCCGTTCACCCGCCTCGACCTCGTCTCCTGCCGCAACCTGCTCATCTACCTGTCGCTGCCGCTGCAGCGCCGGGTGCTCGACACCTTCGCCTTCGCGCTGCGGCCCGATGGCTTCCTCATGCTGGGCCCCAGCGAGTCTCTGGGCGCCGCCAGCGACCGCTTCCGCACCGTCGATGGCCAGTGGAAGCTCTACCAGCGGCTCCCCGGCCGCTCGTTGCCGGTGCCGGGGCTCAGCACCCTGCGGGAGTCGGTGTCGCAGGCCCCGGTGCGCAGCCAGGAGCAGATGGCCACCGAGGCGGCCTTTCGTGTGCTGATGGAGAAGGTGGCGCCCACCAGCGTGCTCGTCACCGAGCACCAGCAGTTGGTCAGCGTCTTCGGCAACGCCTCGGGCCTGTTGACCGTGCCGCTCGGCCTCACCTCGTTCGACCTCGGGGCGATGCTGCCCTCCGAGCTCCACACCACCACGACGCTCGCCATTCACCGGGCGCTGTCGGCGAACACCGAGGTCACCCTCATTCCCCCCGAGGTGCGCCTGGGCGTCGCCGCGGTGCGCGCCGTGCCGCTGACGTTGCCGCTGGGCCATCGCTACGTCGTGGTGTCCTTCGAGCGCAGCGCCCAGTCGAGCGCCGCGGTCGCCATCAGCGCCTCCGACTCGGGCTACGTCGGCGAGCTGCAGCGCGAGCTGTCGTCGGTGCGGGACAGCCTGCAGGCCACCATCGAGCAGCTCGAGACCTCGAACGAAGAGCTGCAGGCCACCAACGAGGAGCTGCTCGCCGCGAACGAGGAGCTCCAGAGCACCAACGAGGAGCTGCAGTCGGTGAACGAAGAGCTGTCGTCGGTGAACGTCGAGCACCAGGCCCGCATCGGCGAGCTGACGCGGGCCCACGAAGACCTCGACAACCTCTTCCAGTCGTCGGCGGCGGCGACGCTCTTCCTCGACGAGTACCTCAAGGTGCGGCGCTTCACCGCGTCGCTCGCCCCGCTCATGTCGCTGCTCGAGCGCGACATCGGCCGCCCCATCGAGCACTTCGCCGCCAGCTTCGACGACGCCGGCTTCATGAAGGAGCTCAAGCGGGTGCTCGACACCGGTGGGCACCGGGAGGCCGAGGTGATGACGCGCGAGACGCAGCGGCGCTTCCTCATGCGCATGACGCCGTACCTCACCGCGCAGAAGCAGATTCGCGGCGTCGTCGTCACCTTCGTCGACATCACCGACGTGCAGCGCGCCGAGGACTCGAGGAAGCGGCTGCAGCTCCTCATCGACTCGTTGCCCGAGCACGTCGCGGTGGTCGACCCCCAGGGCGTCATCCAGTTCGTCAACTCGGCCTGGGCCACCTTCGCGCGGAGCAACGGCGCCGACGCGCTCGACGCGCGCGTGGGCGTCGGGGCGAGCTACCTCGGTGCGAGCGCCGGGGCGCCCGCCGTGCGCGACGCGCTCCTCGAGGTCATCGCCGGGCGACGGGAGTCCTTCTCGTACGAGTACCCCTGTCACTCGCCCGCGGCGCGGCGCTGGTTCCTCATGCACGTGGGGCGCCTCGCCGACGGCAGCGGGGCCGTGGTGAGCCACATCGACATCACCGCGAGGAAGCTCGCCGAAGGAGCCCGGGAATGAGCGACGCGAGCGACCGCCGCCACCGGCTCGAGGCGCTGCGGGAACGGGCGAGCGCGCTGCTGCGAGAAGACTCGAGCGCGCCGTCGGTGGCGATGGACGTCAAGCAGCTGGTGCACGAGCTGCGGGTGCTCAACACCGAGCTGGCGATGCAGCACGACGAGCTGCTGGCCTCGGAGCGGCGGGCGCAGCGGCAGGCCACCGCCTGGGAGCAGCTGTTCCGCGGCGCGCCGGTGGCCATCCTCAACATCGACAGCCAGCGACACCTCGAACAGTACAACGACGAGGCCGCGCTGCTGCTCAACTTGAGCCCGCGCTCGGTGAACCAGTCGGTCGACTGGCTCGTCGACTCCGGTTCGCACGGCGACTGGCAGGCGATGCTGGGCGAAGCCGGGAGCCGGCCGCTGACGCGCGAGCTGGTGGTGCGGGCCGTCGGGGGCCAGCGCATCGTCGTGCGGGCGATGGTGACGCGGCGCGCCGCTGACGGCGTGGGCGAGGCAGGCTGGCTGGTGGTGTTCCTCGACGTCTCGGCCCTGGCCGCGGCCTCGACGCGCGCGAAGGAGGCCACCAGCCGGCTCGAGCGGCTGGTCGGCGCCATGAGCGACGGGGTGCTCTTCGCGCGCTGGCAGACGGGCATCGTCGAGCAGGTCAACCCGTCGATGGCGCGCCTGCTCGGCCTCGATGCGCTCGCGCTCCCCTCGCTCAGCCTGGCGAGCCTCTTCCCTCCGGCGCGGGCGGCGGTGTCGATGCTGACGCTCGAGGCGCTCGCGAAGGCGCCGGGCAGCGAGCCCGTGGCCACCCAGCTCGTCTCGACGGACGGGCGGGTCGTCGACGTCGAGGTGCTCACGGGCTTCCTCGACGAGGCCGGAGGCCCGCTCCTGTGGATGGTGGCGCGCGACGTCAGCGAGAGGGTCGTGCTCGCCAGACGGCGCGCCGAGCTCGAGGCCGCGGCGCTGCGCTCCCAGCAGCTCGAGGCGATTGGCCAGCTCGCGGCGGGCGTCGCGCACGACTTCAACAACCTGCTCACCGTCGTGTTGAGCTGCGAGCAGGGGCTCGAGCCCCACTTCCCTCCCGATGAGCCCCACCTGATGGACCTGCGCCGCGCGGCGCTGCGCGGTCGGGAGCTGACGGCGCGCCTCCTGACGCTCGCCCGCCTCAAGCTCGAGCAGAAGGCGCCGATGCGGCTGTCGGTCGTCTGCCGCGAGGCCCTGGCGCTGGCGCGGCGCTCGTTCCCGGCGTCGATTCGCCTCGAGACCGACTTCTCCACCGACGCCGACGAGTTCGACGGAGACGAGGGGCAGTGGGTGCAGGCGCTCCTCAACGTCTGCATCAACGCCCGCGACGCGATGCCCGATGGGGGCGTCTTGCGGGTGGTGATGGCCGAGGCTGGCCGCGGCGTCAGCCTCAGCGTCCGTGACACGGGCCCGGGCATGTCGGCCGAGGTGCAACGGCAGGCCTTCGAGCCCTTCTTCACCACGAAGGGCCCCGGCGCGGGCACCGGCCTGGGCCTCGCGCACGTGCACGCGGTGGCGCAGGCGCACGGAGTGCAGGTGTCGCTCGACTCGGCCCCCGGCCTCGGCACGACGGTGCGCTTCCTGGTGCCCGTGACGCGGCGCCCACGACCGGTCACCCAGCCCGCGCCGGCGGCCGAACCGGCGTCGTTCACCGGCGTGCGCGTGCTGTTGGTCGACGACGACGAGCGGGTGAGGCGCGCCTCGGCGCGGGTGCTGCATCGGCTCAAGTGCGTGGTGGTGGAGGCCGACGGCGTCGAGCGCGCCTGCGCCCTCCTCGACGCGGGGCAGGCGCTCGACGTCATCCTCACCGACCTGTCGATGCCGATGCTGAGCGGTGAAGACCTGGTCGTCCGCGTGCGGGGCATGGAGCGGCCGCTCCCGGTGGTGGTGGTCACGGGCATGGCGACGGACGAGACGGAGCGGCGTCTGTTCGCGGCCGGGGCGGCGGCCGTGTTGCCCAAGCCGTACACCGAGCCCGAGCTGCGCGCCTGCCTGGGGAAGGTCCTCGCGTCGCGCGCGGCGTGAGGCACGTCAGCACCTCTCGCGCCGGGTCGGTCTGCCGCGCTGTCCGAAGCGGTGGCGTCGACGCTGTCGACGAAGACGGCCGCGACGAGGCGACCCGCGCGCGGCTGTTCGAGCCGCTCTTCACCACCAGGAAGGACGGGACCTGGGGCTCGCCATCGTCGACTGGCTGGTGAGGGAGCACGGCGGCACGACGCTCGAGCCGTTCTAACGACTCGGATGGAACAGGGCCTCGCGCAGCACCTTCGTCCATTCGTGCCGGAAGGCCTTCGAGACGGCGGTCCACGGGAAGACGGCGTCGAACCCGTGGAAGGCGCCGGGCACGACGTGCAGCTGGGACCGCACGCCGCTGCGCTCGAGGCGCTGGGCGTAGGCCACGTCTTCGTCGTGGAAGAGGTCGAGCGTCCCCACGCCCAGCCACGCGGGGGGCAGGCCGGCCAGGTTCTCGCGCCGGGCCGCCGCCGCGAGCGCAGACGCGGTGGGGAGCCCGGGCGCATGGCCGAGGTAGGCGCGCCAGGCGAACGCGTTGCTCTCGGCCGTCCACACCCGCGCATGGCGAGCGTCGAGGTCGGTGCGCGTGACGGTGCGGTCGTCGAGCATCGGGTAGATGAGCAGCTGGAAGGCCGGCTTCACCTCACCCCGGTCGAGCGCGACGCCCGCCAGCGTCGCCGCGAGGCCACCGCCAGCGCTCACCCCACCGAGGGCGATGCGCGTCGGGTCGACGTGGAGCCGCTCGGCCTGCCCCGCGAGCCACCTCAGCCCGGCATGGGCGTCTTCCACGGCGGCAGGGGCGGGGTGCTCGGGCGCGAGGCGGTAGCGCACGGCCGCGACGGTGAGGCCCAACGTCCGCACGAGCTCGAGCAGCGCGGCCTGGTCCTGCTCGGGGCTGCCGATGATGAAGCCGCCGCCGTGCATCCAGTACAGCGCGGGCCTGAGGCCAGGCTGCTGGGTGCTCGGCCGGTACAGCCGCAGGGACACGGGTGGGGCGGCTCCGTCGGCTGGAACGTCGACATCTTCCACTGTGACGCCCTCCACCACGGGGAGGCGCCCGCGCCGCGTGTTGCGACGAATGAAGGCCACCGTCTTCGGGCCGAACGAGAAGCCGGGCAGGAAGCGGCCGAACCAGAGGTCGGAATGAAAGGGGCTCACCCGATACGCTTCTGACACGACGAGGGCCGAGGCGTCCGATTCTCCCGCAGTTCCCTGTGCGCATCCGCCACGCCGATGTGCTGCACTGCGTGCATCTCTCTCGCTCTGGGAGGTCGTCATGGCCTGGTCGCTCCTCGTGGTGTCCCTGGTCGCCGCCGCGCCGCTCGACATGACGTGGGGCACGGGCCCACAAGGGCTCGAGAAGCTCGCGGCCACGCCCGACGACGTGCTCCTCAAGCAGGTGCTCGCCTGCGCGAAGGGCTACAAGGTGAAGTCCATCGAGCGGCGCGGCGCGGGGGTCGTCTGGTCCGCGAGCGACCCGGCGACCGATGCGCTCGAGGGCGTGTCGAAGGCCGAGCGGGTGGCGCTGCTGTCGTTGATGGGGCGGCAGGCGCGCGGCGCCGAGTTCGACCTGCTGGTGCCGCAGGGGGCCGGCGCCTTCGTGCCCGTCAGCGTCATCTGGGAGGCGGTCGACCTCGTCACCTTCGCCTCGGGCCCTGCGTGGACGCCGCCGGCGCCGGGGGACGTCACGGTGAAGGACGTGCAGGCGCGCTTCAAGGTGGGCGCCTTCACCGAGGGCGACCGCCCCTGGGACGCCAGGGCCCTCTCGCTGGTGGCCGCGGCGCTCCAGTCCCTCTCGCCGGAGGAGCTCGCGCTCGTGTCGGGCCTCGGCTTTCGGCGGCTCAGCCAGGGCACGCAGCGGGGCGGCCGGGGGCAGGAGCGCCTCGCCCTGTACCAGCGCGGCGACGACACCAACACCATCGAGCTGTACGACGCCGCCTTCCAGCTCGACGGAGAGCAGTTCGTCGGCGCCCCCGAAGCGCCGCGGCCCTTCATCTTGACGGCCCTCGTCCACGAGCTCGGCCACGCCCTCGCCGATGCGCGCATGCGGGAGCTGGGACTTGCGAACCTCGCGCTGCGCCGAGCGTACGAGCAGAAGAAGGCCGCGGGACAACCCGCCGACGCGGAGTTCGAGAAGGCCGACAAGGCCGTGCGGCGCTTGCTGGCCTTCGACGCGGCGAACCGGCAGGGGCGGCCCGTCGAGCGCGACTTTCTGGTGGTGCTGCCGCAGCAGCGCTCCCCCACGCCGTATGGGCGCTCGCGGCCGGCCGAGCACTTCGCCGAGTGTTTCTCGCTCTGGAAGAACGACCGCGCCGCGCTGGCGCGCATCGCTCCCGAGGCGGCGGCGTGGTTCGACGAAGGCAAGCACGTCGCCATCGCGGGCAAGGCGCTCGAGTAGGCGTCGTTCGCTGTGGACGACCAGCACGGGGAGGACCCCAGCTTCTGCCCGCGCGCCGGAACGGTGGCTGGGCGAAGCGTCGACCTCAACCCGGCGAAGGGGTGGTGAGGAGCGTGAGCCGCTTCGCCGCCGTCCGTGCTGCGCGCCGCACCGCCACCAGCCGCGCCACGATCGAGACGCCGATTTCGACTGGCGTCAGCGCGCCGATGTCGACGCCCATGGGGCACTCGAGCCGCTCGATGTGCGCCTCGTCGAAGCCGGCGGCCCGCAGCCGCTGCTTGAAGCGCTCGGCCTTGCGCCTGGAGCCGATGACGCCCAGGTAGGCCGAGGGGGTCTCGAGGAGCGCCTCGACACAGCGCTGGTCGAGCCCATGGTCGTGCGTGGTGACACAGTAATACGTGTCGGCGCCGCCCTCGTGCGCGCGGGCCACGTCGTCACAGGGCGTCAGGCGCAGCTCGCAGCCGGGGAAGCGCTCGGCGTTCGCCCACTCGGGGCGCTCGTCCACCACCGTCACGCGAAAGCCGGTGGCGAGGGCGAGGGCGGCGAGCTCCTTCGCGACGTGCCCTGCGCCGAAGACCACCAGCGACGGCGCGACGACGTGCTTCTCGAGGAACACGGTCATCCGCCCGCCGCAGCACATGCCCAGCTCGTGGGTGAGGTGCGTGTCGAGCGTGCGCGTCGTCGCGCGGTCATCGGCCAGGAGCGCGAGCGCCGCGTCGACGATCTGCTGCTCGATGGCGCCGCCACCCACGGTGCCGATGAGGCCACCATCGGCCCTCACCACCAGCTTGCTGCCGGGCTTCTGGGGCGTCGACCCGTGCGAGGCGGTGACGGTGCACAGCACGAAGGGCTCGTTCGCCTCGAGCAGCTGCTGGAGCCGGGCGTAGAAGGTCATCACCGCCGGTCGACTCTACCTGGAAACGACGAAAGGCCCCACGGCCAGGCCGGGCGCCGTCACGCCGGAATCGCCACCACGACCGAGGTGGTGTTGTGCCAGCCATCCAGCCGACCGCCGGAGCGCGCAATCTCGCCGTAGGTGAGGAACCCCAGCACCGGCACGTCGGGGAACTCGCGGCGCACCGCCTCGATTTCGCGGCCGAAGTCGTCTCCAAGAATCATGCCCCGGCACACGCAGTCGAAGACGAGCACGCCCGCGGCTGGCGTCGACCCGAGGGCCTGCTTCGCCTCCCGCGCGGCGGCGCCGCAGGCGGCCACCATCGCGTCGGGTTGCCCATCGAGAATGCACACCGACGCACCCTGGGCGAGGTCGGCGACGAGCTTCACGCTCCCGTCGTCGGTTGACGCCCACCGGCGCCCGGGCGTGGTGGAGCGAGTCGAGGAAGAAGACGCCCAGCTCGTTGCCGATGAGGTACCGGCCCCGGTTGGCCTCGGTCAGCGTGACGCCCCGGCTCGCCGCGTGCTCGCGCCAGGCCTCGAAGGCCGGCCGGCCGTCGAGCTCGTAGAGCGTGCTGTCACTCGCCCGGGTGACGCGCATGCGCCGCGACGCCGGAGCCAGCCCGTGGCCGGTGCCGACCCCGAGCGGCTTTTTCCCGAAGACCTGCGCCGCCGCCGCGCCGTCGGCCGTGGCGCCCTCGGGCCCGAAGACGCCCGTCGAGGCGAAGCGCCCCTCGTCTCCCGCGGCGCCTCCGACGATCTGCTGCACCACGCGGGTGTTGGCCTGGTAGGCCTTCACCACGCGGTCGCCGCTGCCCGCGAGCCCGTCGACGAGGAGAATCGAGCTGGCGGCGCTCAAGCCCCGGCGGGTGGCCTCGGCGACGAGTGACTTCCACGGCTGCGCGAGCGTCGCGGCGAGGGCGGCTGCGTCGGCCCGGGCGCCCGTTCCCAGCGCGCCGCCCACCAGCAGCTCGTCAGACCAGACGAGCATCACGGCGACGCTCCCGTGCTCGAGGCCGCGCTCAGTGAACTCACCCGCGGTGTGGCAGCCCAGCACCGTCGCTCCCGGCGCCAGCGCAGTGAGCTCGCGGTGGACGACGCCGAGGTCCCGGTCTGGCCCGACGAAGGCCACCACGAGGAGCGGCGCTCCCGGCAGCTGCGCGCGGGCCGAGGCCCACGCCGAACGAACCGCGTTCGCCGTGTCCGAGAGGGTCGAGAGCGAGGTGCTGGTGCTGGTTGACATGTGCCATGGAAGTACGGGCCTCGCCTGTCGGCCGCAACCCGCTCGCGTGTCGCCGACGACACGACGAGGTGTCGGGCGAGGGCTCGCGTCAGGCGGCCTTGCGCCCCAGCGCCTGGCTCAGCTTCGCCTCGAAGGTGCGCTGGTCGACGGCCGAGAGGGGCGCGCGGGTGAAGAGGGCCGCGGCGTTGATGGCCAGCGCGATGACGGCCGAGCGCTGGAGGAAGAGAATCTCGCCGAAGCGTTCGCGGTGCTGCTTCACGAAGCCTTGGGACGCCTCGCGGTACTCGCCTTCGACCGAGCGTACGTTCCACGCGTCGCGGTACAGCGACAGCCTGGGCACCTCGGCCAGAATCTGCTCGTAGACGGGCTGCTGCGGCGGCCAGAGGTCACGCGTGATGAAGCCCTCGCTCACCGCCACCACGAGCTCGTGCTTCGGCCGGTACAGCCGCACGTGGCCCTTGTCGTTCTTCACGTCGAGAATCGTCCGCCCGAAGTCCATGTCGCGCTCCCGCTCCCCCCGGGGTCGGCAAGGGTCGTTGCAACGGTGGATCCACCACGCCGCCACGCGGGGACGGCGAGTTGCGACGGTCAGCCCGAGGTGACTCCCGGAGGCCGGGTCGGCCCCGACCTCCACGTCACTCCTCGGCGGGCTTGACCGCGGCGCAGGCCTGCACCGGCTCGAGGGTGAGGGCCGGCGTCGCCGGGCGTGGGAGCTTCGCGCGGGTGGCGGCGTCGGCGGCCGTGCGCGCCTCGAGGGGCAGCTCGTCGTCCACCTCGAAGAGCGCAGCGCAGAGGCTGGCGCGCCGCTGTCGGAGCGCCGGCGTGGGCTTTCGTTTCAGCGACGTCGCCAGGGCCGCCACCTGCTGGGCCAGCGCCGCGCGTCGGGCCAGGAGCAGCTCCAGCCGCCCGAGGTGCCGCCGGGCCATCGCCACGTCCTGCGCGGCCACCACGTCGGAGCTCGCGTCGGGGCTCGACTGATTCGAGTCGCCGTTGAGCAGCGGCAGGTCGAGGGTCACCTCGAGCGGGCTGTCGGGCGCGGCGACGCTCGCCTCGAGGCAGCGCTCGAGCCGCTCGGCGATGACGTCGGTCGTCGTCACCACCTCGAGCGGCAGGCCCGGGCGCGCGTGCACGACGAGCTGCGGTGGCGCGTTGAGGCCCAGGGCGCCGAAGCACGCGCAGGCGCTGGTGACGCGCTCCCGGAGCGCCTCGGCGTCGGGCACCACGCTCGCGCCGGGCTCAGCGCTTCCCACCGGCGCGACGACGGTGAGCCGGGCCTCGAGGTCCCCGGCCGACGGGAGCGGCAGGGCGCGCGCGCTCGCCTCGAGACACGCGACGGCGCCCGGCGCGAGGCCCTCGGGCGTCACCTCGACGCGCGCGCCGCTGCTGGCGCTGGTGAGGGTGAGGCGCGCGCTGGCCTGCGCGCGCGTGCGGGCGGCCGTAGGCGCGAGGCACTGCTCGAAGCGGGGCCGCTCCACCTCCAGCCAGGCGCGCAGCGTCTCGTTCGTCAGGGGCACCGGGGCGCTCAGCGTGCTGCAGGCCGCGACGTCGAAGGGGGTCGCCCGGGCCCGCACGGCGTTGGCCTTCGCCACGGGCCGGGTCGGCGGAGGCGGCGCCGCGGGAGACGGGTCAGGCGCGGGCGCGGCCGTCTTGCAGGCCACCTGAAACGCCGCGAGACCCGCCCACCACCAGCGCATGTCGCAACGGTGTAGTTCGCCCTCGGCCCGACGCCACTTTCCAGGACAGCGCCGCCCCATCACCGGTCGCACGGGCCAGCACCATCGGCGGCCCCGTCGTCGTGCGCCTTCACGCTGAGGCTTCACCGAAGCCCATGGGCCGCCCCGACGGCAGGGGGCCAAGCACCTGAGACGCCGTCTTGAGGTCGCGCCCCAGCGCCTCGGCGGTCTCGCCCATCACCGCATCGAAGCAGCGCGAGCCCTCTTCGTCGGCCCACCGGAGGGACGCGCTGAGGTGCAGTTCCTTGAGGTAGGCGAACGTGAAGCCCTGCGTGCGCTCGACGAGCGCGGCCAGGCCCTCGCCCGACAGCCGCAGGCCCACCGTCGACTCCGAGTCGAGCCTCGTGAGGAACGCCCGCCGCGTCGCGGCGTCTGGGAGTGGAAAGTGGAACTTGCGGTCGAAGCGGCTCGGCCGGTCGAGCAGGGAGCGGTCGATCTTCTCGGGGTGGTTCGTGGTGGCGATGACGAAGAGCCCCGTGTTGAGGGCGAAGCCATCGAGCTCGTTGAGCAGGTGCGAGCGGGTTCGGTCGTCGACGAGGCAGTCGAGGTCCTCGAGAACGATGACGGTCGGCGCGTTGTGGCGCGCGCGGTCGAAGACCTTCTTGATGCCGCCGGCGGCGCTCTCGTTCCGGCCCTCGAACCCACGCACGACGAGCGTCGGGCGATCGAGCTCGTTCACCAGCGCTCGAACGGCGTGCGACTTGCCGTTGCCCGGTGGCCCGATGAAGAGCACCCCTCGCTTCCAGGGCAGGCGGTGTTGCTCGAAGAAGGCCCGGCGCGCGAAGAACCGCTGGGCATCGCCCCGCACCTCGGCCGCGAGGTCGCCCGGGAGCACCAGGTCGTCCCAGCGCGCCTGCTTGACGGCCTGGTGCAGCTCCACGCTCTTCTCGAAGTGGCCGTTGGAAAAGACGAGCACCTGGCCACGAACGTCTTCACAGAAGCGGGTGACCTCGAGGAAGAGCCGCTTCGCCGCTCCCTCGTCGTCCGCGATGATCCACCAGGCGGTCTCGGGGCAGGCCCCGCCTGCCCCCACCTGCGCGACCACCACCTCGAAGCGGCTGCCCTGCCACGCCAGCTCGAACCAGCCGAAGCGGCCGTACCGCCACACGTCGACGCGGCTCTCGGTGCGCGTCCAGGCGACCACGCACGGCGCCCCGGGCACCGGCACGAGGTCGCACTGGCGCCCCTGCTGAAACTCGAACGGGTCGAAGCTGCCATGCTCGGTATAGGCCACGAACCGACCCGGTCGCGCCGAGCGAATCGACTCGGTCAACTCGAGGGTGATGGCGTTCCCCTGCGCGCGCAGGGCGAGGAAGGCGTCGCGATGCACGTCTGGAGCGGTCACGGCGGCCGGAGACGTCACCGCTCTCTCCGTCCTGACGGTGGTCGAGAGGTCCTTCACGCCCGCGGTCGTTCGTCGCGGCCCGCTCGGTGTGCAACCCGGGGTCGATGTCGGCTCAGCACGCAGGTCGGCGCGCGACGGACGCTCGCCCGCGTGCCGCCGCGCCTGCGTTGGGAACCCGTTCGGCGGGCCGGTGTCGAGCGCTCGTCCACCGCCCCCAAAGGAAGCCCATGACGACCGCCGCGCTCGCCATCTCCGTTCGTTGGGGAGACCGCCTCATCGAGTCGACGCTCCTGCGCCGCGGCACGGGAGCGGCCTTCTCGCTCGGCACCGGCGCCAGCGCCGACGTGGCCGTGCCGCGCGCCGGGAAGGCGGTGTTCCGCTTCGAGGGCGAGGCGCCGCGCGTCGACTTCACCGACGGCGTGCGCGGTGAGGTGCTGCGCAACGGCGAGACGGCGCTGGCGATGAGTGACGTCATCCACCGCGGGCTGGCCGTCGAAGCCGACGACGGGTGGTCGCTGCCGCTCGGCCGGCGCGACGGCGTGCTGCTCGAGTTCGGCGAGCTCGCCGTCGAGGCGTGGCCGGTGAAGGCGCCAACGATGGTGTCGCGGCTGCGCGAGGCGTGGGACTACCAGTGGCTCAACGTGCTGTTGGTGACGCTCATGCTGGGCCTCCTCGTGGTGCTGCGCTTCGAGCTCACCTCGATGGAAGGTGACGCCTTCGAAGAAGGCGGGCTGTCGACGGCGGCGGTGACGATGCGCCGCGTCCTCGTCACGGCGCCGACGCCAGAGCGGCGCAGCGCGCCCGTCGAGGCGCCGGACAAGAAGCCGGGCCAGCAGGCTGCGTCGGCCGGCGCTCCCAGGCCGAAGCCCACGCCGGTGACGCGCGGGACCGGTGGCGTGCCCCTGCCCACGTCGGCGGTGAAGAACCTCTTCGCGGGCCTCGGCGGGCAGGGCGTGCTGGGCAACGGCGGGCTGTCGAACGAGCTGACGCGCGCGATGGGGAACGTCGTCGGCGTCGGAAACGGGCTGGGCGGCCTCACGCTGCGGGGCGCCGGCGGGGGCGGCGACGTCAGTGGGCCGGAGCGCATCGGCTCCATCGGCCGCACCCCGCTCGGGCCCGGAGGCGTGCGCGACGTGAAGCTGGTGAAGGGCGGCTCCGAGGGGCCCCGGTTCGACGAGTCGCCGCCCGTCATCACCTGCGCCGCGGTGGGCTGCCTCGACAAGGAGCTCATTCGCAAGGTGGTGCGCGACCACCTGGCCCAGGTGCGCTTCTGTTACGAGTCGCTGCTCTCTCGGCACCCCTCGCTGGAAGGCCGCGTGGTGGTGAAGTGGCACGTGACGGGCGCGGGCGCGGTGGACGCGTCCGAGGTCGTCTCGACGCCGCACCCGGAGCTTGGCCAGTGCCTCGCCGGCCGGGTACGCACCTGGCGCTTCCCCGCGGCGAAGCGGGCCGACGCGGGCTTCACGGTGTCGTACCCCTTCGTGTTCAAGCAGTCGGGGAGCTGACGGGCGCTCTCTTCAGAACGCCGGCCCGACGGTGAAGCGCACGACGGGCTGCGGCGCCCAGCCCTGGCTCGTCGGCCGCTGCATGCCGGGCAGGAACACCACGTCGGCGTGGGGCGCCACCCCGAGGAACGTCGCGCCCTGGTCGGTCGTCGGCTGGTACCACAGCTGAAGGCCCGCGCCGACGGACAGCACGAAGCGCCCGCGCGGCGAGAAGGTGTAGCCGAAGAGGCCCGCCGGGCCGACGAGGAGCGTGCCCGTCTGCGAGAAGTAGAACACCGTGCCCTGCAGCGAGAGGAACGGGCCGTCGAGGGCGCGCTCGCCGAGGTAGACCCGCCCACCGAGCTCGAGGCCAGCCTGGAGAATGAGGCTCCCGCCGATGGCGCCGAAGAGCGTCACCGTGCGCGTCACCGCGCGCTCCACCTCGAAGGACAGGTGCGTGGCGAAGAGGCTCAAGGGCGCGAAGTGGAGCGCCGTCGTCGGGTCGGCCTCGGTGAGGGGCTTCTTCGGGGCTGGCGCTGGCGGCGGGGGCGCCTCGAGCGGCACGTCGCTGGGGAACAGCGGCGGCGGCGAAAGCTGCGCGAGGCAGAGGAGCAGGGCGAGGCCCACGGGCACTCACTCTCGCCGGTTCGTCGTGCGCAGAGAAGTGAGGACGACGCGCCTCGCTGTCACTTCGTCGATGCGCCGGGGCGCCTGGACGGTGCCGATGGGGCCTTGTGCGACGAGCCGCGTCGCCTGGCCGAAGAGTTCACCGCAGGTCACGGCCGAGGCCTCGTCGGTCCTGGCCTCACAGGGCGCAGCGTTCATGGCCAGCGTGAGCAGCGTCGCGAGCATGCAGCAGGCTGTTCCTCGTCGGGCGGGCGGTCAACGCTGTGCCGCTTACGCTTCGCTCGTCGCCCTCGTTGTGGTCGACGCCCGCGCACCGGGCCGGTAGCGTCGCGCTCCGCATGGAGGGCCCGGCCTCGTTCCCCACCACCCGCTGGACGCTCATTCTCGCGGCGAAGTCGTCGCCCGAGGCGCGGCGCGCGGCGTGGACGAGCCTCATGACGACGTACTGGAAGCCGCTCTACGTCTTCTTGCGCCGCAAGGGCCTCGACGCCACCGCCGCACAAGACGGCGTGCAGGACGTGATGACGCAGCTGCTCGAGCGCGACGTGCTCGAGCGGGTGACGCCCGAGAAAGGACGGCTGCGCGCGTACCTGCGCACCGTGGCGCAGAACTGGCTCAACACGCGCCACGAAGCCGCCACCGCGGTGAAGCGGGGCGCGGGCGCGGCCACCGTCGCCATCGACGAGGTGATGGCCGAGCGGCTCCTCGTCGACGACGGCCTCTCGCCCGAGGCGGCCTTCGAGCGCGCGTGGGCGCAGGCCGTGATGGAGCGCGCCCTCGAGACCCTCGCGCAGGAGTTCGCGCGCGGCGAGCGCAGCGGCCCCTTCGAGGTGGTGAAGCTCTTCTTCGGCGCCGCCACGCCGCCCTCGTACCGCGACGTCGCCGCCCGCCATCAGATGTCGGTGCCGCAGCTCAAGTCGTTCCTCCACCGCTCGCGCGAGCGCTTCCGCCAGCTCGTCGAGGCCGAGGTGGGTGAGACCGTGCTGCACGAGTCCGAACGCGCCGCCGAGGTGCGCGACGTGCTGGCGCCGGAGCTGACGTGACGGCTGGCTGTGCACGGTGCGGCAGGCCGCTTCCCCCGGGGGGAATCTGCCCGTCGTGCCTCCTCGACGACTCCGGCGCGGTCGAGTTCGCGGGCCTTTCGCTGGGGGAGGAGCTGGGCCGCGGCGGCATGGGCACCGTCTTCCGCGCGCACCACCGCGCGCTCGGCCGCGACGTGGCGGTGAAGGTGCTCGCCCCCGAGGTCGCGCAGGACGCCGATGTGCGCGCACGCTTTTCCCGCGAGGCCCACGCGCTGGCGCGCCTCGACCACCCCCACATCGTGCGCATTTTCGACGCGGGCGTGGAAGACGAAGACCCCTATGTGGTGATGGAGCTGGTCGACGGCGGGCCCGTCTCGAAGCGGCTCCCCCTGCCCGTCGACGAGGCGCTGCGCATGACACGGCAGGTGTGCCAGGCGCTCTCGTACGCGCATGCCCGCGGCGTCATCCACCGCGACGTGAAGCCCGAGAACGTGCTCGTCGACGCGAAGGGCGACGTGAAGCTGGGAGACTTCGGCATCGCGCGCCTCGTCGGAGTCGACGGCCGCTCGTGGACCGTCACGCGCCCCGAGGTCGCCGTCGGGAGCGTCGGCTTCATGGCGCCCGAGGTCCTCGAGGGCGCGGCGCCCGCTCCGACGATGGACGTGTACTCGACGGGCGCGCTGCTCCGCGCCCTGCTGACGGGCCGGCCGCCGGTGGGCGAGGTCGAGCCGCTGCCCCTCGGCCTCGAGCGCGTCGTGCGCCAGGCGATGGCCTCCCGGCCCGGCGACCGCTTCCCCGACATGCAGGCGCTCGAGGCGGCGCTGTCGGTGCCGACGTCGCTCCCCGTCGACGAGCGATACTGGATTCTGGCCGTGGCCGGCGTGCAGACGGCAGCGATCGCGACCGTGTTGTGGGCCGCGCTCTTGTCGCTGACGCCGCGCGTGCTCGAGCAGAACGACCTGATGCCCCTGGTGGCCTACGGCACGCAGGCCGTCGGGCCGGGGCAGGTCATGACGCGGGCGCGCTTCGAGACGGGCGCGGTGCTGGTGGCGCTCGTCGCGGTCGCCCTCGCCGTCGCGGCCACCGCGGCGCTGCGGAGGCACTGGCGTCTCGAGGGCCTGGACCGGCCGGCCCCCGGGGCGCCGCTGCCCGAGGGCCGCGTCGTCTTCGCGCTCGGGGTCTTCACCCTCGCGACGTACGGCCTGCGGCTGTGGGCGGTGTCGAAGGGCTACGTGCTGGGCGCCGAGGCCGGGCCGTCGTGGTTGTCATTCCTGCCGTTCTTCGGCGGGCTGCTCGAGGTGGTGGTGCTCTTCTTCACCGTGGCGGCCGCCCTCGAGGCGTCGCGGCGGCAGCGCCCGCTGGCGAGGGAACCGCGGCTCGTCGTCGGGCAGCTCATCGCGCTCGTGCCGCCCGCGGCGGAGTTCTTCAGGACACTGTGAGGATGCGAGGGCGGTCCTGGGCTTTTCACGCAGGCCGGTCGAAGGCCAGGCGGGGCGGGCCGCGCTCTCCGGACCCCCGGATTGAATGCGAATGGGCATTCGCATCGCGAATTTCGCTATAAGCTCCCGGAGGGACTGGTGTTTTGGCCCCTGGTGATGATGCGAATGCGCATTCGCGTTTGACTCGGGGCTCTGGAGAGCGCGGCGATGACCACGGCAGGCGACCACACCCGACGAGCGCTCCAGCGCGCCGCCATCGAACAGTTCGCAGCGAGGGGCTTCTTCGGCGTCACCCTGCCGGAGCTCGGTCGCGCCGCAGGCATCGGCGCGGCCACCGTCTATCGCCACGTCGACAGCAAGGAAGCGCTCTTCAACACCGTGCTGCGCGACCAGCGCCAGGCCCTCGACGACGCCCTCTGGAGCCACGTTGACACCCGACGCGGGCCAGAAGACGTCCTCCATGTGGTGTGGAACCGCTTCCGCGACTTCGGTCAGTTCAACACCCCCGCGCTCGTGCTCCTCGAGCTGCGTCAGCACGCACTGCCGCTCGAGCCGTCGACTGCGAGCCTGCTGCGACGCTCCCCCCTCGAGCCGCTCGTCCCCGTGCTGGTCCGCGGCCAGCGCACCAGAGTCGTTCGCGAAGGGAGCCCAGAGCACCTGGCCGAGGTCGTGCGAGGCATCTTCCTCGCGTCGTTCAAGCGCTCCGTCAGACGACTGAAGGTGACCGAGCTCGGCCCGCTCCTCGATGGCGAGGCCATCGCCTGGAGCGCCATTCGGGCCTGACGCCCCACCTCACGCCGCGGGCTCGCCCGTCTTGCGCTGCGGGTGCACCCCCAGCTCGTTCATCAACCGGTGCAGGTACGTGCGCTGCAACCCCAGCTCCCGCGCCGCCTGGCTCACGTTGCCGTTCGTGCGGGACAGCGTCTCGGCCACCAGCTCGGTCTTGAACTGCAGCACCTCGTCATGGAACCCGGCGCGCTTGCGCTTCGCCGTCGACAGCATCGCCACGTCGCGGGGCAGGTGGGCGAGCGAGAGGCCACCGAGCGACACCGCGCGCCGCAGCACCGCCTCGAGCTCGGCCACGTTACCCGGCCAGGTGTACCGCTCCAGCGCCGACAGCACGGGCGCGGGGGCCGGCGTCGCCACGCCCATCGACGAGAGGAGGTGCGCCACCAGGTCGTCGACGTCGTCGAGCCGCTCGGCCAGCGGCGGGAGCGCCAGCTGCACCACGCCCACCGTCGCCACCACCGCCGGGTCGAGCGGCGCGCGGGCCGTACAGATCCAGAACACGTCGGGGCTCTCACGCACCAGCTCGGCCAGCTCGTCCTGAATCGACACCGACGCCTGCTCGAGGTGGTCCACCACCACCGTGCCCCCGAAGCCCGGCCTCTTCGCCAGCCCCTTCACCAGCGACAGCCCTTCTCTCGCTTCGATCTGCACGAAGGGCGTTCGCAAGAACCCGCCCCGGCGATGCACGTGCCGCGCGAGGTGCGAGTGGCCCGCGCCCGAGGGCCCGGTGATGAGGGTCGGCAGGCGCTTCGAGGCCGAGCGCTCCACCACCGCCGCCACCGCCCGCAGCCCGCCGCCCGCGCCCACCAGCGGCGACGGCGGGCACGACACCTCGAGCGCCTGCCACGCGCGCTGGAGCGCCTCGGCGTCAGCCTCGCTCGACCTCGAGAAGTGGATGAGCTGCTCGATGAGGAGCTGCATCAGGTCGGCGGCGATGCGCACCTCGCGCACGTTGAGGCTCGGCGTCTGCCGCAGCTGCGAGAGCGCCTCATCGAACCCCGGCGCCCACCCCTGCCTCGCCGCCCGGTGCGCCACCGCCTGCTCCTCTTCGAAGACGTGCTCGGCCCGCGTGAAGCCACACGTCGCGATGAGCCCCAGCATCTTCCCGTCGACCACGATGGGCGCGCCCAGCGTCTGCAGGCCGATGTGGCAGGGCTTCTGCGTGAAGTCGCCCTGGCTCAGCTGCTTCGTCGCGAACAGCCCCGTGCCCGCCGACAGGCACGCCTTCATGCCTTTCTTTCGGTCCGTGCAGATGCGCGTACACAGCGCGTTGTTCGTCGGCATGAACTGCCCCGGCGGAATGCCCACCACCCGCGCCTTCGGCGTCACGAAGAGGAAGGTCAGCCCCAGGCTGTCCTTCACCTTCTCCGTCAGCTTGCGCACCACCGGGTGTCGCGAAAGCGCTTCGAGGTCGAGCTCCGCCATGATGGGGACTGTATCTCTGAAGTGACACCTGGTGGAAGGCTGCGGGTCGCGTCGGGTGTGGGCTGCGAAAGAGGCGCACGACGTCCGGTTGGTCCAGCGTGGGCCCGAGGGCCCACCCCTGGATTTGGGCGTGCGGCAGTCGCAACTTCAGGGGTCGGCTCGAAGTCGCCGATGCCCGCGCCCCAGGCAGTGTGTCTCTCCCTGGTGACCTGTCGGCCGCGTCGCCCGCACGTCGAGCCGCTGCACCTCTGGTGGTTTCCACCGGCTGCGCCACCGTCACCACCTTGACCACCGGCCGGAGCCCGGCTCGATGTTGTCCTGCCCCAGAGGACAGGCGACCGAACACGCTCGCTCCAGTGCAGAAGCGGCTGGGGGCGCGAGGGCCAGCAAGTTCATGATTTGACGTCGCTCTTCGCTGGCCGACCGCTTGCTCAAGCGCACCCCCATGTGCCGTCTCGGCTTCGTCTGCGCTGCCGTCCTCGCTGCCGCCTGCACCCCGGGTGTCATCGTCATGCCGCCGCCCGCTCCGGTGGAGCCGCCGGCCCTCTCGCCGCTCGCGCTCACGCCGGTGAGCGGGACGCGGCCCGTGGCCTCGGAGGTGATGGTGACGACGGGCGCCTTCGGCCTCACGCTCATCGCGGGTCAGGTCGCCGTCGCCACCCTCGACACGGTGTCCACGCGCAGCGGAGCGAACCTCTCGCCGGTCCCGGTCGGCGCCATCGGCGATGAGGCGCTCGGCACCGTGCGGGCCCTCGCCCGCCGGGGCCCTGGCTCGTTGGTGCTCACCTCGACGGGTGTCTTCCTCGAGCGACAGGGCCGCCTGCTGCGCTCGCCCTTGTCCGACGGGCTGCAGCTCACCTCGGCGAAGGGGCTCGACGTCGTCGGCGCCGGGCCGACCGAGGCCTGGTGGCTTCGAACGGATACGGGCCTTCAGCGCGCGACGTCTGCCGGCGTCGACGTGGTGTCGCTCGATGACCCCCGGGGCGGCGGGTCCATCAAGGCCGTCGTCGGGCGCGACACGAGCTCAGCGCTCGTCGTGCGCGGCGAGCGCCTGTATCTCATCGACGTCGCCGAGCCGAAAGTGACGGCGCTGGCGCGCGGCGTGGGCGCCATCTCGGCCTCGGCCCGCCTCGAAGACGGCACCGTGTTGTTCGCCACCGACGCCGGCCTGCTGCGCGTCTCGCCGTCGAACGAGGTGACGCTCCTGACGCTGGGCGCGCAGAGCGCGGTGCGCGACGTCTGGGCTGATGGCGACGCCGCGCTCGTGACGTCGAACGGCGCCCTCTCGTCGCTCCTCGTCGACACCCTCACCACCCTCGGAGACGTCGCCTCGCCGCAGCCCTCGGGCCTGGTGCGAGACGCCACGGGTGCCCTCTTCGTGCTCGACGGCGCCTCGCTCAAGCGCCTCGCCGCGCCGACCGAGACGCCCGTCACCTTCGCCGACGTTCGCCTGTTCTTCACCGCGCACTGCACGAGCTGCCACACCTCGGGCGCGAACTACGCGCCGGTGTTCGACCTGACGAACCTCGCGGTCGCGCGCACCTGGGCCCAGCGCTCGCTGGCCCGGGTGAAGAACGTCGACATGCCGATGCCGCCGGCCTCGTCGGGCCTGCTGCGCCCCAGCCAGTACCAGGTGCTGGAGCGCTGGGTGGCCGGAGGACTGCTGCCGTGAAGATGCCCCGTGGAGGTTGCATGAAACACGTCCTGTTCACCGTCGTCGCCGCGCTGTCGGCGACGGCCCTCGCGCAGCCCGCGGCCCAGTGCCAGCAGCCGCGCGACATCGACAAGTACCAGCTGCTGCGGCGGCTCTCGCTCGACCTGCGTGGGCGCGTGCCCGACGTGGCCGAGTACGAGGCCCTCGACGCCCAGTCCTCCGTGCCGGTGAGCGTCATTCGTGACTACCTCGCCAGCGACGACTTCCGCGTCGTGATGCGCCGGTACCACGAAGACCTCTTCTGGCCGAACATCACCAACGTCGCCCTCAACAACGTCAACTCGCAGCTCACCACGGGCGGCAACCCCACCGACGTCTGGTCGCTCTCGTCGACGGGCCGCCGCAGCACCTACCGCGGGGTGCCCGACGCCAACACCACCCACGGCCTCCAGTGCGGTGACTTCGAGCAGACGCAGTTCGAGCCCGGCGGTGGCTTCCGCCCCGCGGCGGCCGGGCTGCGCACCACCACCGTCGGCACCCGCACCGTCACCCAGGAGGGGTGGCGCTGGGTGACGCCGTACTGGTCCACCACGCCCATCAAGGTGTGCGCCTATGACGCGCAGGAGACCGAGACCGTCACCCTCGGCACCGGCACCGCCGCGCGCACGCTCTCGTGCGGCCACTACGAGACGAACGGCCAGAAGAGCTGCGGCTGCGGCGCCGGCCTCAAGTTCTGCTTCGGCCCCACCGCGAACGTGCGCACCGTCATCGCCAACTCGGTGCGCGAGCAGCTGGGCCGCATGGTCGACCGCGTCTCGACCGGCGGCCGCCCGTACACCGACCTCGTGCTCTCGCGCACGGTGCCGGTGAACGGCGCGCTCGCCTTCTGGAAGAAGAACCTCGCCTCGAACCTCTCCACCAGCCGCATCTGGTCGATGCCCGACCCGAACGAGCCGCTCCCGACGCGCCCCTTCAGCGACGCGGTGTGGATCGACGTCGACCGCGGCAGCGACCTCCACGCCGGCGTCTTGACGTCGGCGGCCTACCTCATTCGGTTCCAGACCAACCGCGCGCGCGGCAACCGCTATCGCCAGGACTTCGAGTGCGAGACCTACGCGCCGCCCTCGCGCCTCGAGACGCCCGCCGACGGCTGCAGCGCCACCAGCGACGACCTCACGAAGCGCTGCACCTGCCGGGGCTGCCACCGGGGGCTCGAGCCGCTGGCCTCGCACTGGGGGCAGCTCGCCGAGTCGGGCACCACGCTGATGACGAACACCACCGACTGGCCGCGAATGCGCCCCACCTGCGTCGGCAGCAACAACGCCATCTGCCAGCGGTTCTACGTGACGAACGACGACGCCGATAACCCGGGCGCGTTCCTGCCGTACCAGTACGCCGACGCCCAGCACCCCGACATCACCCAGGCGCTCGCCGGGGGGCCGCGCAAGCGCGTCAACGAGTCCCTCGCCAACGGCACCTTCGCCCGCTGCACCGTGCGCAAGGCGTGGAGCGCGGTGATGAAGCGCGACCTGCGGCTCTCGGGGCCCGACGCCGATGAGCTCGACCTGCTCGACACCCTGGCGACCGGGTTCCGCACCAACAACTACAGCCTGCCGTGGCTCATGGAGCAGCTCGTCACGCAGCCCCAGTACCGGAGGGTCCGCTGATGCGCGCGCTCACCTCGTCGTTCGTCGTCCTCGTCTTCGTCTTCGTCTTCGTGTCGGCCTGCACCGAGGCCCCGGTGCCCACGCCGACGCCGACCGACCCCTCGCTCGTCGTCACCCGCGATGGCCCGTCGTTGCCGTTCGACCACCCGCCGCTCCTCGGCGGTGGCTCGGCCGGTGGTGACGGCGGCGGCGCCGCGGGCGGAGGCTCGGCTGGCGGCAGCGGCGGTGGCGCGGTGGTGGCGGGCCCGGCCTCGGCGGGCTCGCGGCGCCTCTCGACGCGGCAGCTCGCGAAGTCGATGGAGACGGTGCTCGGCGGCTCGGTGTGGATGGTGGGCAGCACCAACGGCTTCGACGCCCGCACGCGCACCCTCGGCGAGCCCGACTACATCGCCGTGGTTGACGAGAACCTCGAGCCCTCGGCGCTGTTCCTCAAGTTCATGGACGACGCCGCCAAGGACGGCTGCTCGCGGGCGACGACGGCCGACCAGACGCGCGCGGCGAACCAGCGGGTCCTCTACAAGACGGTGGGCCTCACCGACACCGTGGCGTCGAACCGCGCGGGCGTCGACCAGAACCTCGGTTACCTCAAGCTGCGCTTCCACGGCATCAAGGTGGCCGCTGGTGACGAGGCGACCCTCGCGCCGCTGCGCAAGCTGTTCGACGACGCGGTGAAGGGCGCCGCCGGCACGGCGACACCCACGGCCGCCCACGTGCGGGAAGGGTGGCGCGCGGTGTGCGTCGCCCTGCTGATGGCCCCCGAGTACCACCTGTACTGAGCAAGCGAGACGACACGTCATGAAGCCCACTCTCTCCCGTCGCTCCTTCCTCGAAGTCCTCGGCGTGGCCGGTGGCGGCCTGCTCGTGCAGCAGTCGTCGCTCGGCGCTTCAGCCCTCGCCCAGCCCATGGGCGACCCGAAGTACCTGCTCGTCGTCTACTTCGCCGGCGGGTGGGACCAGCTGCTCGCTCTCGACCCGCGCCCGCAGAACGACCCGCAGTTCCAGGTCATCGCCGGCCGGGCGCCCACCACGCGCATTCAGCCCGCGTACGACCTGGCGGCCGCGGAAGACCCGGGCGTCGCGCAGGTGATGACGGCCACCGGAGGCTCGGGCGTGCAGACGGCGGGCGCGCTCACCTTCGGGCCGGCGGTGCCGCAGACGCTGCTCCAGCACGCGAGCGACTTCGCCCTCGTGCGCGGCATGCAGATGGACACGCTGACGCACGAGGTGGGCCGCCGCTACCTCATCACCGGCAAGTTCCCCCGCGGCCTCGTCGCCTCGGGCTCGAGCCTCAACACCCAGTTCGCCGCGCAGACGGGCGTGCGCACCGACGTGCCGAACCTCTCGATGAACGTCGAGACGTACAACGAGGGCCTGGCGGCCTCGGCGAGCGCGGTGTCGGTGGGCAGCTACCGCGACCTCTTGACGGTGATGCAGCCGCAGGCCGGCGCGACGCTCCCGGCGGCGTCGAACACGGCCATCGGCGTCTACGAGGAGGCCCCCGACTCGTGCACTACCCACGGCTTCAACGCCGCGGGCCTCGTCGACGCCTTCAAGGACTCGCGCACCCTCGGCCGCGGGCTGATGAACCCCACGAAGGCGGCGCTCTTCGACTTCCGCCTCCCGGCGACGACGCCCGCGATGATGGACCTCTACTCGGCGTTCGGCATCACCACGACGGCCGACCTCACCAACGCGAAGGGCCGGGCGGCGGTCGCAGGCCAGGCGCTCGCGAACGGCGTCTCGCAGGTGGTGGCGGTGACGTTGGGAGACAACCTCGACGACCACTTCGACTGGGCCGGCGAGCAGCCGGCCTCGCTGCGCGCGGGCTTCGACGCGCTGGGCCGCCTCATCGCGTACCTCAAGACGAAGCAGGCCCCGGGCACCACGAAGAGCGTGTGGCAGTGCACCAGCCTCATGGTGTTCAGCGAGTTCGCGCGCACGCCGCTCATCAACACCCGCGCGGGCCGAGACCACCACCTCACCTCGAGCGCGCTGCTCGCCGGCCCCGGCATCAGGGGCAACACGGTGTTCGGCGCGTCGACGAACCAGGGCATGGGCGTGACGAAGTGGAACTTCCGCACCGGCGCGCTCGACGCCACCGGCGGCAGCCTCATTCGCCCGCCCGACGTGCACGCGACGCTGCTCAAGTCGATGGGCCTGTCGTTCGGCCACCTGTCGAACCAGAACCCGGTGCCCCTCGACGCGCTCGTTCGGTGAAGGCGTGCGCAGTGGCGCGCCAGCGTCGACCGCGGCTGAGTAGCCGCCTCGTGGCTGGCGCTTCAGCTCATGCAGGTCCGCGCCCGTGACGGACCCGAACCTGGTGGACGCCGCCAGGGTGTGTCGCGACGTGGCCTGCCCGCCGGCATCAACGACGCTGAGTCGTGCACCTCCACGCGAACCCCTCGACGGTTGGCGGCCGCCGTCCACCCTGGTCGCCTGAGACGGAGGTCACGCCCCGAGGTCGAGGTACGCTCGCCCGCGCAATGCGCTCCTCGCTCGTTCTGCTCGCGCTGTTCTCCGTCGCGTGTCTTGACGTCACGCTGCCACCACGGCCCGGAGCCCCGAAGCCCGGCTCGCTCTCGGGAACGCTCGTGCGGGTGGATCCTGGCCGGACGCAACGGCTGCCCGTCACGAACGGCCGCGTCGAGGTGCTCGGCTCGGGGCTGCGCACGGTCAGTGACGCCGAAGGGCGCTTCACCCTCGGCGGGCTCGCCGCGCCGGCGCGCCGGCTCCTCCTGCGGGGACAAGACGGAGCGGGCCAGCCATTGCTGCGCCTGGTGGACATCGACGTCTTCCGCGCGGGCCCCGGCCGTGACGTCGCGCTTGGAGAGCTCCTCCTCAGTCCGCCCGCGACGGTGACGGGCCAGGTGCTGCGCGCCGACGAGCCCTCGCCGACCAACCACGCCGGCAGCCTGGTGGTGGCCCCCGACCTGCCGGTGAGTGTCTCGACGGCGGCGAACGGTCGCTTCGTGCTCGAGGGGTTGCCCGCCGGCGACGTCACCGTCAGCTTCGTGCGCGTCGGCTACTTCCCCAAAGCGTTCGACATCAGCCTCACGTCGGGTGAGGAGCGGGCGCTCGCCACCGTGCGCCTGGAGCCCGACCCTGACGCCGCGTCCCGACGGGGCAGGGTGAGCGGTCGGGTGGTGTCGGTCGACGGGGCGGCGGTTCAGAGCGCGACCGTGGTGCTGCGGGGGACGGCGATGCGCGACGTGCGCTCCGGGGAGGACGGTCGTTTTCTCCTCGACGAGCTGCCGCAGGGCGTCTTCACCCTGACGGTCTCGAGCCCCGGCCGCGGGAGCGCGGTGCTGCCCAACCTCGTGGTGACGAGCGGGCCCATCGAGCTCGGTGACATCGTGCTGGGCGCGCTGCCCGATGACGGTGGCGGCGCGGCCGGAGGCGGTGTCGCGGGCGGCATCGGAGGCGGGGCGGGTGGCGGAGACGCCGGTGGCGCCGGCGGCGGCGTCGCAGGCGGTGCAGGCGGCGGCGGTGCAGGCGGTGCAGGCGGCGGCGTCGCAGGCGGTGCAGGCGGCGGCGTCGCAGGCGGTGCAGGCGGCGGCGTCGCAGGCGGTGCAGGCGGCGGCGTCGCAGGCGGTGCAGGC
>JANRKQ010000028.1:0-2622 GCA_033763395.1 Myxococcaceae bacterium | reverse complement strand
GTTTCTGTACCGCGAGGGCATCGGGCTCGAGGCCGTCGACGCGAACCCGGTCGACACGAAGCGACTGCTCGGCCGGGTGCTCGAGGGGTGGCTGGTGGCCCAGGGCAGCACGGCGGAGCGGCCGTTGATCAAGCCCTCCTCCAGGCCTCGCTGAGGGCGCGAGGAGGACGGACGCGGGACCGCCGTTCCAAGAACCGAGGAAACCCTTCACGGGTGGCCATCCGAACGACATGAAGTGTGGGCCCACGCAAGGCGAAGGTGGTTCGCGTGGCGCTGATGGCCCTGCTGGCCGCTGGTGAGGGAGCATCACCGGTGACGGAGTCCCTGCGTGGCCTTGCGTCCGTGCGCTCGCACCGCCGGGTTGATCCGCGGCTCGTCCGGTCGAGGTCGACTTCGGGCGCGCCGGTGGACTGCGACATGAAGCTCGTCGAAAGCGTGTCGCTCGTTTTTCAGGAACACGATGGGGACGCAGCGTGGCCCGGCCGTCCGGCGCCGCGAAGTGCTGACACGGGAGGGGTGAACCAACCCTCGAGGCAGGCTTCAAGGGAAGGCGGCGGCGAAGAGGGCGCTCCGAGGCCTCGAGGGGCGAGTGGACCGCGGAATCGAGCGACGCCCGTGCGAGACGACCTGACGAGGCCGAGGGGCCGTTCGATTTCTGGGGGGTGTAAACAAGGTGACGCGAATCGTCACCTGGTTGACGTCACCCTGGGTGACGGTAGGCGTCACCTTGTTTACACCCCCCGCAATCCGAGGGCTGGCTCGGCCGTGCATTCCGGCGTGAGGGTCTCGGCGACGCTCATCACGCCAGGGGTGTCGACTCGGGCCGGCCGCCGCTTCTGAGCATTCCCGCCACGGGTCATCGCGGCACGGACCCGTCAGATTCCGTCGCCCACCTGTCTCACTCGAGGCTTCGCAGCGATGTCCTTCATCCCCTGACTCCCTTCGAGCCCCGCTCGGGCGACGGCACACGGCCACCATCCGCGGCCCACACAAGGCCCCGAGCAGCCACGTCACGAGAGCAACGCGATGCACCTGAGCCGATCGATCCAGCGCGCCTGACGCGAACCGCGGCGTCGGGACATCGGCTTCACCATTCACCTCCGGCGCCTGGGCAGAGCAGCGGGCCAGCGGCAACCGAGAGGTGCTACCGTCCATCCCGACGTCCCCCTCACCGTGAGCCAGCAGCCCTTGCGAAACACCTGGTGGACGAGCGCGACCCACCAGCTCGTCCTGCTGGCGCTCGCCGCGGCGGCGGGCTGCTCCACCTGTCAACCCGAGGAGCCGCTCACCTGTCGCGAGAACCAGCTCCTCTGCGGAGACCTCTGCGTCGACCCCCGCACGAACCGCCGTCACTGCGGCGCCTGCGACCAGGTCTGCGAGGCGGAGACCATCTGCGCGGCCGGCCAGTGCACCACCTGCGGCGACCAGGAGACGGCCTGCTTCAACCGCTGCGTCACCCTCGCCTCCGACGGCTTCAACTGCGGCAGCTGCGGGGCGCGCTGTCAGAACGGCACCTGCGCCTCAGGCGTCTGCCAGTGCGCCGCGTCGCTCACCGCCTGCCCCGGCGGCTGCTTCGACCTCGCGACGAGCCCGCTCCACTGCGGCATGTGTCAGACGCGCTGCGCTCCCGGCGAGAGCTGCGTCGCGGGCACCTGCCGGCTCGTCTGCGCGGCCGGGCTCACCCCGTGCGACCGCATCTGCATCAACCCCCGCACGAGCCGCCAGCACTGCGGCGGCTGCAACCAGACCTGCAGCGCCACCGAGGCCTGTGACGCCGGCGTGTGCGCCGCCCCGCCCGACCTCGACGGCGACGGCTTCACCGTGCTCACGGGCGATTGCTGCGAGACGACCGCCCAGTGCCCGATGCCGTTCCGCGTGTCTCCCGGGCGGCCCGAGGTGCTGGGCAACGGCATCGACGACGACTGCGACGGCCGCGTCGACGTCGTGCGCCGGGACGGTGGCTGTGACGACGGCCTCACCCTCGGGAGCGCCGCCGACGCCGGTGACTACGCGCGCGCGATGGACCTCTGCGTCGGGCTCGTCGAGGCCGACGTGGTGCGCGGCGATGGCAGCCCCTTCTCCACCCCGCCGCTCGGCATCGGCGTTCAGGAGCGCCTGGGACCACTCGGGCCCTCCGCCGGGAGCCGCCTGCTGGTGCTGACGAGCGGGCGCGCGAACCAGCCGGGCCTCATCGGCACCGCCTCGGGCTCGGCCCTGCCACTCAACGTCTGCAAGGGCCCGGGCTGCCTCGACGACTGGCTCAACGCCAGCAACGGCTCGCTCAAGAGCCCGGGCCGCCTGCCCTCGGCGCCCATGTGTCAGGCCGGCAGCGCCGACGTTCGCGCGTTCGACTCGGTCATGCTGCGCCTCACCCTCGAGGCCCCCACCACCGCGCGCGCCTTCGAGGTGCAGGCCCGCTTCTACAGCCTCGAGTACCCCGAGTACGTGTGCAGCGCCTACAACGACCAGGTCGTCTTCCTCTCGTCGTCCGGCGCGACGGGCCAGCCGGCCGACCAGAACCTGCTCACGTTCACCTCCATGGGCGCGAGCTGGCCCATCGGCATCAACGTCGCCGCGGGCACACCGCTCTTCCAGGCGTGCGACACCCAGGCACAGGCACCG
>JANRKQ010000027.1:0-6506 GCA_033763395.1 Myxococcaceae bacterium | reverse complement strand
GGCGGCGGCTCGACCGGAGGGGGTGGCACCACGGCGGGCGGGGCCTCGACGGTCCGCGTCGGAGGCGCCGGCGGCGGTTGCACGGCTTCGGCGGGCGTCCGCATCAGAAAGAAGGCGCCAGCGACGAGGAGCGCCAACACGGCCGCCCCCGCGAGCATCGGCCGGCGGTCTCGCCTCAGTGCCTTCCCCATCGCCGTGTCAAGGGGCTTGCTCTGGCTCTGGAACGACGACGGCGTGCTGCCGGTGAGGAGGCCCATGGCCGGGCGCTCCTCGGGCGGGAAGCACGCCGTCATGTACTTCTTGAGCGCCTCGGTGGTGGGCAACGAGTTGGAGTTGTCGTTGAGGTACGCGGTCAACGTATCGCGCACCTCGGTCATCGTCGGGTAGCGCTTGTCGCGGTCGCGCTCCAGCATGCGCGCGATGATGGCGTCGAGGGCCTCGGGCAGCTCTGGGAGGCGGCTCCTGCCCCGTGGGAGCGGCTCTGGGTTCGTC
The DNA here is from genome assembly GCA_033763395.1 of Myxococcaceae bacterium. Taxonomy (GTDB): domain Bacteria; phylum Myxococcota; class Myxococcia; order Myxococcales; family Myxococcaceae; genus Xiheimicrobium. The sequence goes on along the minus strand of JANRKQ010000027.1, from coordinate 6,014 downwards.
GCCACCTCGCGGAAGAGGTCCATCTCCTTCAGGTTGCCGTACAGCCGCGTGTGCGTGGCCAACTCGAACAGCGTCGCGCCGAGCGAGAACTGATCAGCCCGGGCGTCGAGCGGCTCGCCGCGCGCCTGCTCCGGCGGCATGTACGCCATCTTCCCCCGCAGCTGCCCCGTCTCGGTGTGCACCGTGCGCGTGGCCGCCTTCGCGATGCCGAAGTCGACCAGCTTCACCACGCCCTCGTACGTCACCATCACGTTCTGCGGAGACACGTCGCGGTGGATGATGCCGAGCGGCTGGCCGCTCTCGTCGTGCTTGCCGTGCGCGTAGGCGAGCGCCTCGGCGGTGTCGCGCGCGATGAGCACCGCCAGCTCGAGCGGCAGCCGCCACCCGCGCTTCACCGTCTCGCGCATCACCTGGTAGGCGGTGTGGCCGGCGAGGAACTCCATCGCCACCCACCAGCTGCCTTCGAACTCGCCCAGCTCGAGCACCTGGCAGATGTGCGGGTGGGTGAGGCCAGCCATCAGCCGCGCTTCATCGAGGAAGAGGTTGACGAACTGTGGCTCGTCGGCGAGCGACGACATCAGCCGCTTCACCGCCACGCGCTTGGCGAAGCCCACGGGGCCATCGAGCCGGGCTTCCCACACCTCGGCCATGCCTCCGGACGCGACGACGCGCGCGAGCGTGTAGGGGCCGACGCGTTGACCGGGAGACCACGTCGTGAAGCCCACGGCGGCACTTTCGGGAGACTCCCTGCACCCGTCAAGTCCCGGTCCGGTGCCATCCCATGGCGGCGCGCAGGCTCGATCGACGCACTCGGAGCGCTATGCTGTGAGCGTGATGCTCGGTTGGCTCGTCGTGGCGGTCCTCTCTGCAACGCCCGCTGAGCGGCTCGCCCGGGCGCAGGTGGCGTACGACGAGCTGCAGTTCGACCAGGTGTTGGCGCTGACCCCGGCGCCTTCGGAGTGGCAACAGTTCAGCCGCGCGCAGGTGGTGCAGGCCTTGTCGCTCCGGGCGTTGGCCCTCGCGTCGGTGAAGCGCTTTGACGAGGCCGCGCCGCTCTTCCGCAAGGTGTTCTCACTCGAGCCGGGCTTCGTGTTGCCGGATCAGTTCGGCCCGAAGGTGCGCACGCTCGTTGCCGAGGCGAAGGACGCCGCCGCGCGCGCGGGCACGCCCGGGCTCTCGATGGAAGGTGGAGCGCTCTCGGTGACGGGGCTGGGCACGGGGCTCGTCGAGTCGGTGAAGCTGTCGTGGCGGGCTGACGGCGTGGGCGGCACGACGACGGTGCCAGCGGCGGCGACGCTCGAACCGCCGTGGCCCTCCAGCGGGCGCATCGAGGCGTGGGGCGTCGTGCTCGGGCCCGGTCAGTCCGTGGTGGCGACGTGGGGCTCGGCCGAGACACCGAACCTGCTCGGCGCGGCCGCGGTGGCGTCGACGGGAACCAGCGGGTCGGCTCCCACGTCCGCAAACGGGCCAGGCGCCCTCGGGGTGACGGGCCTCGTGCTCGGCGGCGCGGGCCTGGTGGCGGTGGGCGTGGGCGCGGCCCTGCTCGCCGACGCGAACCGCCCCGCGCAGGTGCTCGCCGGTGCCACGCGTGACGCCGAAGGCCGCATCACCTCGCTCACCCAGCGCGACGCCTTCGCGCTCGACGCCGCGGCCCAGCGCTCGTTCGAGACGGGTGGCGTGCTGCTCGCGGTGGGAGGTGTCGCCGCGGCCGCCGGGGCGTCGCTCTTCATCATCGACCGGGTGCGGGTGTCCGCCGGGCCCACGGGCACGAGCCTCACCGTGCCGCTCGATGCACACTTCGGCTTCGCGGAGGTGTCGCGATGAGCGGTCGCTCCCGCAGGGTGGGTGGCTCCATCGACGCCGAGCCCGAGATTCGACGTCGCGAAGGCCTCGAGCATCGCCTCCCGCACCAGGTTGGCAGCTCCACCGATGCGGCCGTCATCGGCGCCACGGTGGCCGAGCTGGTCGTGCGCACCGAGCCAATGACGGCCACCGTCGAGGCGGGCGTGGGCGTCCCGTCGCTGGCTGGCACCACCACCTGGACCCCGTCGCAGCAGGCGCGCCACCCCCGCTCTGGGCTTCGCACTCGCCTCGGCGTGGCGGCGCTGCTCGTCGCGGCGACGTGGGCGTGCCAGCGGACGCCAACCTTCGTCGACGTACCCTTCTCCTGCATGTCGGCGGGGGAGTGCGCTGACGGCTTCGCGTGCGTCGAGGGGCAGTGTGCCCAGAGTGCTGCGGGAGGCGGCGACGCCGGCGGAATGGCGGGAGGCGCCGCGGGTGGAGAGGCAGGCGGCTCCTCGGGCGGAGCGGCCGGCGGTGTCGCGGGCGGCCGGGCGGGAGGCACCGCGGGCGGCAGCGCAGGTGGTACTGGAGGCGGCGCGTCCGGTGGTGTCGCGGGAGGCTCGTCGGGCGGAACAGCGGGTGGCGCAGCCGGTGGAGGGACAGGCGGCGGGCGTGACGGTGGGAGCGGTGGTGGCTCCGTCGACGCGGGCACCCCGTTGGGCGGCGCGTGCCTCACCTCGACGACGTGCCAGTCGGGCCTCAGCTGCGCCGATGGCGTCTGTTGTGAGAACGCGTGCACCGGGGCGTGCGACGTCTGCAACCTCTCGGCGTCGCGCGGCCGCTGTGTCGTGGCTCCGGCGGGGACGGTGTGCGGGCCATACGTGTGCAATGGCTCGCAGACGACGTGCCCCACCTCGTGCGCTGGCGCTGACGGCGGCTGTGCGATGGGCTCCACCTGCACGCCGCAGAGCACCTGCCAGCGCTGCTGGTCGGGCTTCACCGACGCCTTCACGCTGGGCGCTCCGCAGTGGACCCTGCTTGGAGCGACCGCGCTGAACGAGCTCGAGGTGCCCGTGCGCAGCCGCAACAACGCCCCTGACCTCGCCTCGGCGCAGACGACGTCGGCGCTCCCCCTGCGCGGCTGTGGCGTGAGCGTGGAGCTGACGGCGAAGCCGAACCTGGGTGACAACTTCGCCGGCTTCATCGGCCTGCAGCCCGCCATCGGCGTCGCCCCGACGTTCCGCTTCGAGATGGACTCTCGGGGCCTCGTCGCCGCGTGGCGCTTGTCCGATGGTGGAACGGGCTCGTCGGTGCTGGCGGTGCCCACGGCGAACTGGCCGCGCTCCCTGCGCATCGAGGAGTCGGGCGGGCAGGTGCGCTTCCGAACGGCCTTCACCACCTCGTTCACCACGGTGCAGACGGTGCTGCACGCCGAGGCGCTGGACGCGCTGGTGCTCCGTGTCGAGGCCTCATACCCGCAGCAGCCGGGCAACGCCTCGGCCTCCATCACCGTCGACAACGTCAACCTGGGTCCCTGAGCCCGGCGCGCCCGACCCTCGCAATCTCGGGCGCCGCTCGTTACGCACGCGCCCATGTCGTCGTCCGTCCTGCCGCCGCACCTCGCCGAGCGGGTGAAGCCCGGCGCACCGCCGCCGCGTGAAGGTCGCTACGTCGTGTACTGGACGCGCATCGCCGCGCGCGCCACCGAGAACCCGGCGCTCGACGTCGCCCTCACCGTGGCGAAGCACCTCGGGCTGCCCTGTTTCGTCTACCACGCACTCTCGGAGCGCTACCGCTACGCCTCCGACCGGCTGCACACGTTCATTCTCGAGGGCGCGAGCGACCTGCAGCGCGACCTGGCCGCGCGCGGCATCGGCGCCGTCTTCCACCTGCAGCGCGAAGGCGACCGCCGGCCCCACCTGCTCGAGCTGGCGAAGGGCGCGGCGCTCGTGGTGACCGACTTCATGCCGGTGCAGCCGATGTTGAAGTGGGACGACGCAGTGGAGGCGGTGGCCCCGCTGTGGCGCGTCGACGCATCCTGCCTGGCGCCGCTGTGGGCGTTTCCCCGCGCGATGGACCGCGCCTTCGAGTTCCGCAAGGCCGCCCAGCCGCTGTGGAACACCCGCCTCACGGCGCCGTGGGTCGACGTCGAGCCGCACAGCCCGCCCTTCGTGCCCGAGTTCGACTCGCTCGACCTGTCGAACGCAGACCTGCCCTCGCTGGTGGCCAGCTGTGACATCGACCACTCGGTGGCGCCGGTGTTCCACACCCGCGGTGGCACGAGCGCCGGCCTCGCCCGGTGGACGCGCTTCGTGGGCCAGGGCCTGTCGCGCTACGCGAAGGACCGCAACGACCCGGTGCGCGAGGGGACGAGCCGCATCTCGGCGTACCTGCACTTCGGGCACCTCTCGCCGTTCCGCGTGGCGCGTGACTGCGCGCAGCACCGCACCGAGGGCGCCGACAAGTTCCTCGACGAGCTGCTCGTCTGGCGCGAGCTCGCGTGGCACTTCTGCTGGCACCACCCCGAGCATGACTCCATCGACGTGCTGCCGGCCTGGGCGCGGGAGACGCTGGCGCGGCACGAGCGTGACGGGCGTGCGTTTCTGCCCTCGTACGAGCAGCTCGCGCGCGCGCAGACGGGGCACCCGCTGTGGGACGCGTGCCAGCGGTCGCTCCTCACGCACGGCGAGCTGCACAACAACGTGCGCATGACGTGGGGGAAGGCCCTCATCCCGTGGACGCGCAACGCGAAGGAGGCGCTGGCCTGGCTCCTCGACCTGAACCACCGCTACGCGCTCGACGGGAGAGACCCGGGCTCGTACGGCGGCATCCTCTGGTGTCTGGGCGCGCTCGACCGGCCCTTCACGCCCGAGACGAAGTTCTTCGGCAGCGTGCGGCCCCGCTGGCCCGACGAGCAGGCCAGGCGCTTCGACGTCGCCGAGTACGAGCGCCGCATGCACCGGCCGTCGCGCGGGCAGCCGCTGGTGGTGGCGGTGGTGGGCGCTGGCGTGGCGGGCTCGGCGGCGGCGCGCACCCTGGCCGACGCGGGCCACGCCGTGACGGTGTTCGACAAGGGCCGCGGGCCCGGCGGGCGCGCGTCGACGCGGAAGGAGGGCGAGCTTACCTTCGACCACGGCGCGCCCAGCTTCATGGTGACGGACGAGCGCTTCGCGCGGTGGGCGCGCGCGTGGTGGCAGGAGCGCGTGCTCGCTGAGTGGAAGCCGCGCACGGTGACGCTGGGGGCGGGCTCGCGAGAGGAACGGCAGACGGAGTCGACTCAGTCAGAGGTTCCACTCGCGGAGTCGGGGCGCGCTGAGACGCCGTCAAGGGCAAGGCCCGGCCTGTTTGTGGCCGAGGGCGCGAGGCAAGGCTTCGACGGCCGTGCGACGGAGTCCGGGGTGCCGACACCGGGCACGTTCGGCCGACGCGCTGAGCGGGTGCTGCAGGGCGCCGAAGAGGCCCAGCGACGGCCTGACAAGCCGCCCGTGCGGCTGGTGGCGACGCCCGGCATGAACGCGCTGCTCGAGCGCATGCAGCAGGGGCTCGACGTGCGCTTCGGCACGCGCGTCGACGGGTTGGCGAGACGCGACGAGCGCTTCGGCCTCACCGGAGAAGGTGGCGCGCCGCTCGGAGAGTTCGACGCGGTGGTGGTCGCGCTCCCCGCGCCCCAGGCTGCGACGCTGGTCGACCCGCTCTCGTTCTCGTTCGCCTCCCGGCTGCGTGAGGTGGTGATGGCGCCGCGGTGGGCGGTGATGCTGGGCTTCGCCGACTCGTTGGGGCTCGACTTCGACGAGGCGGTGGTGCGGGTGGGGCCGCTCGGGTGGCTGGGGCGCGAGGCCTCGAAGCCCGACCGCCGCGAGAGCGAGCGCTGGGTGTTGCACGCGAGCGATGCCTGGAGCCTCGCCCACGTGGACGAGTCCCCCGAGACGGTGCTGCCCCAGCTCGTCGACGCCTTCTTCGCGACGACGGGAGCGACGCGAGCTCCGACGACGGTGGCGATGGCCCATCGCTGGCGGTACGCGCTGGTGACGAAGCCTCTGGGCGAGCCCTGTGTGCTGCACGACTCGGGGAAGGTCGTCGCCTGCGGCGACTGGTGCCTGGGTGACACCATCGAGGCCGCGTGGCTGAGCGGGCTCGCGGCGGCGGGGCGGCTCAACGCGCTCGGCCCGTCGGTGGTGGTCGAGCCCGTGTCTCCGTGGCCCCGGCACCCGTCGCAGATGCGGCTGGTGTGA
>JANRKQ010000026.1:0-4692 GCA_033763395.1 Myxococcaceae bacterium | reverse complement strand
GTGGCGAAAGACGCGCGCCTCTCCACCCTCGCCGACGAGGTCGGCATCGCCGAGGCGCACCCGCCCGCTGGAGAGGTAGACGTCCATGTCAGGGCCTCTCCGTCGAGAGGAGCGCGAGCGTCGCGTCGTCGGCGAAGCGCTGGGCTGCGTGCACGACGTTGAGCCGGCGCTGCAGGTGCGCAGGGTTCTTCCACACCAGCGCGTCGTCGAAGAGCGCGGCGATGCCGCCCGAACTCACGAAGCCATCGAGCCCGTCGGTGCAGAGCGCCACCTGCCGCGCCGGGCCCAGGTGATGAACGCGCACCGGAACGGTCTCGCCCAGGAGCCGGTAGCCCACGTAGGCAGGCGCGTTGTCGTCACCCGACGAGAGCCGTGTCACCCGGCCATCGACGACGATGGCGCCATCACCGCTCCCGAACACCACCGCCTCTGCACCGCGCTGAACGGCGCAGAGCACCGTGAACAACCCGTAGGCGTGCAGCACCGCGCGGCCGTCGTCGACCTCGACGCCGTGCACGAGGCGCGACAACCACGCCGTCAGGTGATCGAGCGCGACGTGGGGCACCTCGGCGAGCGGCACGTGCGCGAGCGACGCCGTCATCACGGCGAGCGCGCGCGCCCCCAGGCGCGCCCCCACCTCGGAGAACGGCTCACTCGAGCAGCCATCGGCCACCACCGCCACCCACGTGTCGCCCTTCATCGCGACGAACGCGCCGTCCTGGTTGTTTCGCCCGAGGCGGACGTGCTCACGGCCGGTGACGGTCGCGGTGCGGGCGTGGGTGACGTACGAAAGACTCACGGACGCTCCTGGGTCGCAGCGGAGGCTTCAGCCGTGACGCCCAACACGCGCATCGACGTCACGCTCTGGACTCTGGTGCGCGCGATCATCCGAACGCCTCCCGCTTCAGCTGGTCGATGAGCGCCTGCGTCGCGGGCGAATGGACGAGCCGCAGTTCGTCGGCCCGGACGGAGCGCGCAGCCTCGACGTCGACCGCCTTCCCCGGCTCGGCGCCCGTCAGCAGCGCGTACCCATCGGGCACGGCCTCGCCGTGCTGCGCGATGATGCCGAAGGGCCCCGCTGCGCCCGCGCGCTTGCGCCACACGACGGGCTGCCCGGGAATGCTCTGCTTGCCCGCGCCCGCTTCGTTGCCGAACTTCATGCACGGCCGAGCGCTCGTCTGGGTGAGCTTGTAGACGGCCGAGACGCGATCGCGCGTGAGCGGCGTCGCGGCGGTCTGGGCGACGAGGAAGCCTCCGTAGCCATAGACCTGCGCTTCAGCCGGCCAGCCCACCTCGGCACGCAGCGCCTCGAAGCGGCGCGTCTGCGCGGTGTCGAAGCCGTCCTCGAGGATCATCACCGGCGTCAGGCCCTGCTCACGTGCCGCCGTCACCGCGTGGCGGTATTGCGCCTCTTTGTCGCCCGAGTCGAAGCGAATGGAGTCTCGCGCTCCCGGCCGCTCCGCGATGATGCGGTACGCGGTGGGGATGCCGGAACGAATGGTGTCGAACGTGTCGAGGAGGAAGCTCGAGCGGTTCGGCCGCCGGTCGACCATCGCGCGGAAAGCCGCCTCGTCAGAGCCGTACCGCTGCACGTGCTCATGGCCCATTGTGCCCACCGGCGTCAGCCCCAGCGCCTTCGCGCCAGCGACGTTCGACGTCCGGGTGAGCCCCGCGGCCTTGCAGCCCTCGAGCGCGAGCAGGTGCTGCTCGACGCAGCTCGCCGCGCGTAAGCCGACCTCGAACAGCCGCGCCGGCGTCCCCACCACCTCGACGAGCTCCTTCACCCGCGCGGTGACGCGCGCGACGTAGCCTTCGCTGTCGACCGTGACGGGCGGAGCCTTCACGCCAACGGCGTCGAGCGTCTCGAGCACCAGCGCCCGCTGCCGCTCGCAGGTGACGGTGCCGACCGCCGCCGCCAGCTCCTCGGGCCGCAGGCACGCCACCGTCGCCACCTGGATTCGGTAGCTCCACATCAACACGAGGGGCTCGAGCCACGAGACGACGGCCGACGGCCCGGTGACGGTGAAGAGGGGCTCGCGGTCGTGAAAGACCGAGAACTTCGGGAGTGCCCGCACCCGCACGCGCGAGGCCTGGTCGATGGCGGCCTTGAAGCCCGCGCCCATCTCGTACTCGGTCGACGCGAGGAAGGCCCAATCAGCCGCCGTGGCGATGGGGAGGATCGACCTCAGCTCAGCCTCGAGATCGAAGGGCACCACCTGGAGGCCGCCTCGACGGTGCGTGCTCGAGAACGTCTCCTCGCGCAGCGGCCAGCCGGCCTCAGCCATCGAGAACTTGTACCCGTCGGTGATCAGCAGTTCGGCACCCATCGGCCACCTCGCAAGAGAGTTCTACAAACCACCAAAAGAGTCGTCAAGACTTTAACTGCGATTTCACCCTGAGAACCGACAAGCGCCGCATCTTTCATGCACTTGCTGCTGTCGTTCTTGGTGACGTCGGCTGTCGTGATCGGTCGAGGAACAACAGATTAGACATGTTTTTCAGACAGTGACTTCTTCTTATTCAGAATCGATGCCTCCTAATCAATTTGATTCACGACCAAATTCTAAAGAACGGAAAGAAACAAAACACTCTGAGAACCATCTGGCGCAACCGCGCCGCACCCTGGTGCGACGATGTAGGCAAAGCAGCGCACACTGCTGCACCGAAGGGGAGAGACACCATGGCGAAGGACCTGAACATCGAGACGCTGTACGGGAAGTACGGGCCCACCATCTACGCACGCTGCCGGCGGCTCTTGAAGGACCCGGTGGCGGCGGAAGACGCGACGCAAGACATCTTCATCAAGCTGATGAAGCACATCGAGGCGGCGCCGAGCGAAGACGCGGTGCTGCCGTGGATCCACCGCATCGTCACGAACCACTGCCTCAACGTCATTCGTGACTCGAAGCGCCGCGCGGCGCCGGTCGAAGAGGTGCCCGAGCTGGTGGACGACGAGTTCGAGGACAGCGTGGTGACGAAGAACTTCGCGCAGAAGGTGCTCGAGAGCGCGCCCGAGGCCATCAAGGCCCCCGCCGTGCTGTACCACGCGCGTGGCATGGAGCAGGCGAAGGTGGCCGAGACGCTGGGCTGCTCGCGGCGCACGGTGCTGTACCGCCTCGCCGAGTTCAGCCGCCGGGCGATGAAGCTCCACGCGGCTGCCGAGGCTGGCCGCGCCTGACGCGCGTCGACCCGATTCTGGTTCTTGCAGCACGTCTCAACCTCCGACGCCGTGGCGAACTCTCCCCCGCCACGGCGTCGGTCTTTTTCGCGGTAGGGTTCGCGTCCTCATGCGTGCGCTCGCTCTGGTGCTCTGCCTCGTCGCTCCGAAGGCCCTCGCGGTTGGCGTCGAGATCGACGTGGCGGGTGGCTACTGGTTCGCCGGCACGCCGCAATTCCAGGGGCGCCTCGGCATCAACCAGCAGCTCACGAAATTCGGCACGAGCTCGCGCCTCGTGCTCGGGCTCAACGCCGGGGTGTTCTGGAACACGGCCGGAACCCGAATCGGCATTCCCGTCGACCTCACGCTCGCGCTGCACGTCAGCCGCGTCTTCTTCGCCGTCGTCGGAGGCCCCTGGTTCCACTTCAACGACAACGACGTGCTCCGCGCGCACCTCGGCGGAGAGTTCGGCGTCACCTTTGGTCGCATCTTCTCGGTCTCCATCGAGGCCGGGTGGCTCCAGCCCGCGCCCCTGCTGCTCGGCCGCTTAGGAGTGCGCTTCTGAAGCACCTCGTCGCCCTCCTCGCCCTCGCCGGCTGCGCGAAGCCCGTGACGCCCGTCGTGGTGCCGGTCGCGGCCACGCCGAAGGCCGACGTGACGGTGCGCGACGTGACGGTGCGGCAGTACCGGGGCAGCACGCTGCAGATGGAGGCGACCGCCCCCGTCGTCGAGCTCATGCGCGCCACCAACGACTTCAGCGCTGCCGACGCCAGCGTGACGCTCGTGCGCACCGGCGTGAAGGTGCTGGCAACGACGGCCACGGGCAATGGCACCTCGCAGGTGGCCACCGGGAGCGACGGCGTTCGCTTCATCGGCACCGACGGCACCGTGGGCGTCACGTCGACCGCCACGTGGGACCGCGCCCTGGGCCCCGAGGGCGGCGCGACCTCCGATGCCGGTGTCGTCATCGAGCACCCACGCTTCACGCAGCGGGCGACCGGCTTCGTCGCCGACTTCGCCGAGCAGCGAGTCACCTTCGACCAGCCGGTGACGACGACGAAGGAGTGACCGGCGCTCGCTTCTTCCGGCGCGCGACCTGCGGCTGCGGATGGTGCTCGAGCCCCGACACGCCTCCGGTCGCCTTCCAGACTCGCTGGCCAGTTCGAGCGGCCGGCCGCCACTGAGCCCAGAGGCTCGGCCACCGAGCCCACCGGGGGAGCCTCGACCGTCGTGGAGCGACGGCCCCTCCAGAAGAACCACCCACGCTTGCTCGCGCACCGACCTGCTCGTCTAGCAAGCTGGTTCTACGGTTCCTCCAGGTGCGCGAAGGCGCCGCCGGCTGCTGGCGAGGCGGAGCGCTCCGTCGGGTATCGGTGCGCGCCGATGCATCGCCCGAGCTCCGGCCCCGGGTCGCGCGCAGGGCACGAAGCGGCGTCCGACTTCGGGTACAAGCTCCGCCCGATGCCCGTCCTCGTATCGCTCCTCCTCGCGGCCAGCCCCGACGCCGGGGTGCTGTTGTCGCGGCCGGTGCAGGT
>JANRKQ010000025.1:0-1557 GCA_033763395.1 Myxococcaceae bacterium | reverse complement strand
CCCAGCGAGACCAGATACGTGCCGACCTGGGGGTTCGTCACCTGAAGGGAGCCCGTCGCACTCCAGCCTTCGGTCGACGAGAGCGACGCCGGGAAGACGGTGGTGCCCGGCACGACGCCATACGCCAGAATGGCGCCACCTGCGGACAAGTTGTCCTGAACGACGCGGAAGTTGAACGCCGAGTCGGCGGCCGCGCCAGGTGCGTCGTTGCACTGAACGGTGAAGGTGTTGAGGCTCGCGTCTTCGACCGAACAGAAGCGCCCCTGGTAGCCAGTCGTTTCGATGGTCGTGGCTCGGGCCGAGACGCTCAGGCCGTCCACCAGCACACGAACCCGGCCCGCAGCCAGGCGGGTGGCGGTGATGACAGAGTTGGGGCCCGTCGAAACGAATGAAGTCGTTGGCGAGAGCGTGGCGGGGGTGCTCGACGACAGCACAGGGACGAAGCCCCAGGCCACGACGGTGAGGCCGCGGTTGAGCCGGTCGTCGACGTCCACCGCCACCCGCGTCACGCCTTCCGGTGTGGAGAAGGCGAGGGTGGCGAGCCCGGTCTGAGCCGGGTCGTGGGGCGGAACGTAGTCGACCGACAATCCCCGGGGGTTCGACAGCGAGCCCGGGCTCCCGCTCATGAGGGTCCAGGTGCCTCCGAGCGGCGCGCCCCGAACGGTCGCCGTCACCGGGACCGGCGGGCTCGAGATGAAGACCCGGCCCGGAGCGTTGAGCGTCACCGTGTAGACGCGGACGGTGCAGGACCCCATGAGGCTCCCCGCGCTCGCCGTCACGACGACGTCCTGGAAGCCCTGCGAGTCCGTCACCGTCGTCGGTGGTCGGTACGAGGTCATCGCGCCCGATGCGTTCAGCAATGACCCGACCGCAGGGCTCGCCCACGTGACGGGAGCCGTCGAGCCGCTCACGGTAGCCGTCAAGGGGAGGTCGAAGCCGCCGGCGAGCGCTCGCCCGGGACCGCAGTTGAGAACGAGCGTCGGGGCCGTCGAGTAGGACAACGTGGCGACGGCCATGAAACCGCCCGGAGCGCTGACGACCACCATCGACATGCCGGCCAGGCCAGCGGTGGGCGGGGTCCACTGCACCGAAGCACCCGTGGTTGCTGAGAGCGTGCCCGCACCCGCGAGCGTCCACGTCAGCGTCGGTATCGACGGGAAGTTCGCCGTCGTCGCCGTCAACGTCACGGGGCCTCCGCCGATGGTGGCCGCCGCGTTCGTCGGAGACACACTGAGCACGGGTGTCAGGCCCACGGTCACCACCGACTGGGCCATCAGCCCCGACGCGGTGTTGGCCTGGATGACGGCCTGACTGGAGAACGTACCGCTCGCCGGAGGTTGATACGCCACCGTCAGCCCCGTCGATGCGCTCAGACTACCGGGACCCGAGAGCTGCCACGAGACGACTTCCGTCGAATTCACGAGGGTCGCCTGGAGCGACACATTGGCGCCGCCGAACCAGGTCGTTGCGGTGAGCGGGGTGACGGACAGGCTGGGCACGCCGGCGTCAGGGCCACCACCGGCTGAGCCGCCTCCGACGCCGCCTGCCGAGCCGCCA
>JANRKQ010000024.1:0-43907 GCA_033763395.1 Myxococcaceae bacterium | reverse complement strand
GGCACCAGGGGCGCCGGTGACGCCACTCAGCAGCGGTCCGGCCTCATCCGCAACGGCGCGTGGCCATGTACAGTGTCTCCATGCGGCTCTGGGAACCGGTCGTCGTCGTCGTCGTCGTCGTGGCCCTCGGGTCGTCGGCCTGCAACTGCGGTGACTCGTCCATCGTCATCATGCCGGGTCGAGACGCGGGCCTGGCCGGAGACGGGGGCGCCGCTGGCGGGAGCGGGGCCGGAGGTGGGGCCGCTGGGAGCGCTGGCGGCGGCGCGGCGGGTGGCAGCGGCGGCGGTGCGTCGGGCGGCGGAGAGGCCGACGCGGGGTGTGTGCCGGCCATCGTGGCGACGCTGCGCGACTTCCGCGAAGATCACCCCGACTTCGAAGACTTCCTCGGCACCAAGCGCGGCATCGTGCAGGACCGCCTCGGCGCCGACAGCAAGCCCGTCTACGGCCCGGAGCCCCGCACCTCGCCCATTGTCACCTCGACGCAGGCCAACTTCGACCAGTGGTACCGCGACGTCAGCGGCGTCAACCAGACGTTCCGCGAGACGCTGGCCCTCACGCAGTCCCAACCCGGCCGCTTCGTCTACGACAACCCGCAGTTCTTCCTCCTCGACGGGCGCGGGTTCGGCAACGAGGGCAACCCGCACAACTTCCACTTCACCACCGAGATTCACGGGCGCTTCACCTACCGCGGCGGAGAAGTCTTCACCTTCCGGGGCGACGACGACGTCTTCGTCTTCGTCAACGGGCGCCTCGCGCTCGACCTCGGCGGGGTGCATGGGCCCGAGTCGGGCACCATCAACTTCGACCAGCGGGCCCAGGCCCTCGGCATCACGCCCGGCCAGAGCTACCCGCTCGACGTCTTCCACGCCGAGCGGCACACGAGCCAGTCGAACTTCCGCATCGAGACGACCATCGAGTGTCTGGTGCCGGTCGAGATCCAGTGACGAAGACCGTCACAGCCAGTGCCGCAGCTGCCAGGCGAGCCACGACGCCAGGCGCCGCACAAAGCCGTAGCCCGTCACCGTCTCGAGCGTGACGCGCTCGCAGTGCAGCAGATCTTCGAGGAACAGCTGCTCCATCGCGTGGCCGAAGGCGCGGTCGACGACGACGGCGTTCACCTCGAGGTTCTGCCGCAGGGACAACGCGTCGAGGTTCGAGCTGCCGACGGTGGCCCAGGTGCCGTCGATGACGGCCGTCTTGGCGTGCAGCACGCGCCCCTGCCACTCGTACACCTCGACGCCGTTCTTCAGGAGCTTCGGGTACAGCCCGCGCGCGCCCCACAGCACGAGCTTCACGTCGGTGGTGGCGGCGACGATGACGGCCACCCGGGCGCCCCGGCGCGCGGCCTTGTAGAGCGACTTGAGGATCCGCCGCGGCGGCAGGAAGTACGCGTGGGTGAGGAAGATGCGCGACGACGCCCGGCCGATGGCGTCGACGTAGGCCTTGCGAATGGCCTTCTGATGGAGCGCGAACTCGTTGCCGACGACCCGCAGCTGGGCGCAGGCCACGTGGCGCCCGCGGGCGAAGCGCGAGTCGTCGAAGCGTGGCCCCTTCTGGCGGCGCCAGGTGGACAGGAAGAGGCCTTCGAGCTCGAGCGCGCCGGGCCCCTCGAGGCGCAGGTGGGTGTCGCGCCAGCCGTGCCCGCCATCTTCGGTGGCCGCGTACTCGTCGCTGATGTTGAGGCCGCCGGTGAAGCCCACCCACCCGTCGATGACGAGGCTCTTGCGGTGGTTTCGGCGGCGCAGCCGGGCCAGCACCGTCTTGAGGCCGAACGAGAAGCGCGCCGGGAGGAAGGGCAGCACCTTCACGCCTGCTTCGGCGAGGGCGTTGAGCGAGGCCTCGGACACGCTCGAGCCCCAGTCGTCGTAGATGACGAGCACCTCGACGCCAGCCCGGGCCCGCGCGGCGAGCGCGTCGAGGAAGCGGCGGCCGGTGGCGTCGTCGCGCAGAATGTACGTCTCGAGGCAGATGGTGCTCGTGGCCTTGCCGATGGCGTCGAGCATCGCCGGGTACGCCTGGTACCCATCGCGCAAGAGGGCCACGCGGTTGGGCCCCAGCAACACCTCGGTGTACGGCGCCCGCGGATCCGCCCGCGAAAGGCTCGTCAAGGCGGCCGCCATCTTTGGCTCCAGCTACCGACGCACGGTGAGCGTCACCGCGCCGGCCGTCGAGGCCTGCGTGGAGTCGACCCAGAGGTAATACGTGTCGGGCGTGAGGAGGGCGGTGAGGGTGACGGGCTGCCCCACGGCCGGGGGCGGCTGGCAGGCGACCTCGCTCGAGCCGCCATCGGGGGCGGCGCCGCACTGGTTCTTTCGCAGCGACAGCACCGGGGCTGCACCCGAGCCGGCCTGAGGCGTCGCGGTAATGGTGTAGGTGGCCGTCGCGGGCACGCTGAAGCGGTAGACGAGGTCGGGGCTGCCGCCGCCGCCACAGGACGCGGTCGTGTCGTCGGTGCCGCGGCTCGAGTCGGCCAGTACCGTGGCCTCGTTGCCGGCGAAGGTGAGGTCGGCGGGAATGGCGCAGGTGTCGTTGCTGGGTGGCGGCCGGGCCGGCTCGGTGGTGGCCGAGAGCTCGAGGCGGCCCATGGTGGCCTGGCCCTGGTTCTCGACCGCGAGCACGTACTCGCCCGCGCCCAGTCGGCGGGCCACCAGGCGCCCGTTCGCCGTGGACGTCGTCGCGCACGCGAGCGGAGCGGTGCCGGCCTCGCACGACGAGTACAGCGCGAGCGCCGGGCGAAGCGGGTCGGTGCTCGTCGCGGTGACGGTGACGTCGGACAGCTCGGTGAGGGCGAAGCGGTAGAAGAGCTCCGGGCCTCCACCGGTGTTGCAGCTCAAGGCCGCGTCGTCGTCGGCGCCCACCAGCTCGGGCCGCACCGTGCCGCCGTCGAGCGGGAGCCGCTCAGCCAGGGGACAGGTCTCGTTGCTCGAGCCGCTCGGCGCTTCGACCGCCACCGTCGCGAGCGCGGGGCCGGAGCCGGCGCGATCGTAACCCTGGATCACCACGGTGTACGCCCCCTCGGGCAGGCGCCGCACGCGGTAGGTGGTGTTGATGCCCTGGCTCGAGCGGCACGCGAGATCGACGTCGGCCTCACACCGTTGCCGCACGGCGATGACGGGCTGCGCGCCCCCGCCGTTGGCCGCCACCGACACGCGCAGATCCGACGGGGTGCCCAGCACGATGTTGAACATGACGTCACCGGCGCCCGCGTCGCGGACCGCGCACGAGGCCTGCACCGAGGGGCTGGCAGTGGTGAGGTTGGTGTCGACGGTGAACGTCTTGGGCCCACACGCGATGAACGACGGCGCGGTCGCGCAGGTATCGCCCGCGGGCACGGCCTGCACCGTGGTGGTGTCGGGCGTGCACCGGCCGTCGACGCACGCGGGCGTCGGGCAACGGCAGTCGGCGTTCACCAGGCACTGCACGCAGCGCCCCGCCGAACGATCGCAGAACTCGCCCGTGGCGCACTCCGGCGAGCAGTCGATGCCGGCGTCGCGGCGGGTGCCTCCATCGAAGCCGGCGGGGAGCTCGCACGCGCCGAGCTGCGGGTTACACACGCGCGGCGACTCACAGAGGATCCGGAAGCACGGGTTCGACTGGCCGCAGGCGCCAGCGAACAGGCCCGTGACGGTCGCGCTGAGCGCGGCGAAGAAGACGTGACGTCGAGAGAACACCATGACTCGCAATGTACCCGCTTCCCGGCGCACGGCCATCGAGACGTCGCGCAACCGGGGCGGCCGCCTGCCTATTCCCCGAGGCCGCGTCAGCCACGGAGCCCCCGCGACACCAGCGCCGTGAACGCGCCGTGCTTCGCCAGCAGCTCGTCCCAGGTGCCCTGCTCGACGACGCGCCCGTCTTCCAGCACCACGATGCGGTCGGCCGCGCGCACGGTGGCGAGGCGGTGGGCGATGACGAGCACCGCGCGGCCCTGCATCAGCTCGGCGAGGCCGGCCTGCACCTCGGTCTCGGTCTCGGCGTCGAGCGCGCTGGTGGGCTCGTCGAGCACCAGCAGGCTGGGCCCTTTCAAGAAGGCGCGGGCGATGGCGAGGCGC
This sequence comes from Myxococcaceae bacterium, assembly GCA_033763395.1. Lineage (GTDB taxonomy): Bacteria > Myxococcota > Myxococcia > Myxococcales > Myxococcaceae > Xiheimicrobium. The sequence continues at coordinate 39,858 of JANRKQ010000024.1, read as the reverse complement.
TGTCGTTGTCCACCTGAGAGCGAGGCGCCACGCTCTCCCACGCGCTCGTCGAGGCCCCGGGGCAGGGCGTCGACGAAGCCGCTCGCGTGCGCCCGGGTGAGCGCGAGCCGGCAGTCGGCGTCGGTGGCGTCTTCCCGCGCGAGCTGGAGGTTCTCCTTCACCGTGCCCGACAGCAGCACCGGCTCCTGCGGCACCCAGGCGAGGTGGTTGCGCACGGAGCGCCGCGCCAGCTCGGTCAGCGGGTGGCCGTTCCACCGAATCGTCCCGCTCGAGGGCCTCCCGAAGCCGAGCAGGAGCGACACCACCGTCGACTTGCCGGCGCCCGACGCCCCCACCAGCGCCACGTGCTCGCCTGCGCGCACCGAGAACGACACGCCCTGCAGCGCCTCGCGGCCGTCGCCGTACGAGAAGCGCACGTCGTCGAAGGTGAGCGCGTCGAGGGGGCCTGCCTCGTCGCCCGCGTCGGGCTCGAGCGGGGCGTCGAGCACCTCGAACAGCCGCTGGGCCGCGCCGAGCCCCACCACCACCTGCGAGAAGTTGCCCGAGAGCGCCTTGATGGGCTGGTACATGAGGAGCGCCGCCGCGAGGAACGACACGAGGTGGCCGGCGAGGGTGGGCTCGAGCGCCACCTGCCGCGCGCCGAACACCAGCGCCACCGCCACGCCGACGATGCCGAGGAACTCGGTGGTGGGGGTGAAGGCGCCGCGCACGAAGAGGGAGCGCCGCATCACCGCGAGGTAGCGCTCCTGCTCGGCGTCGAAGGCCGACAGCGCCCGGGGCTCGAGGCGGAAGGCCTGCACCACCGGGAGCGCAGCGAGGTGCTCGGACGCGAGCTTGGTGAGGGCGCCGAGTGAGGCCTGGCCTTTCGTCGCCGCCTTCCGCGCGCTCCGGGCGAAGCGGCTCACCGGCAGCACCATGCCGGGGATGACGAGGAACGTGAGGAGGAACAGCCGCCCGTCGATGCTGGCGCAGACGCCCAGGAGCGCGAGCGTCTGCAGCGTGTCTTTCAGCCACGAGGACAGCGAGGTGCCCACCGCGAACTCGACCTGCGCGACGTCGGCGGTGAAGCGCGAGAGCAGCTCGCCCGAGTGGCGGCGCTCGAACCACGAGGGCGGCAGGCTCAAGACCCGGTCGTAGAGCGCGCGCCGCAGCCGGGCGAGGCCGTGCTGGGCCACCGACGTCATCAGGCCCGAGTGCACCCACGTCGACACCGCCTTGAGCGCCGCCATGCCCACCACGGCCAGCGGCAGCTTGAGCGCGAGATCCGTCGGCTCGAAGGTGAGGCCGGCGAGGGTGACGGAGCCGCCCTTGAGCACGGCCTCGAGCAGCGGGCCCAACAGCCGGGCCCAGGCGGCGGTGGCGAGCGCGGCGACGAGCCCTGCGAGGGTGGCGAGGGCGACCTGCCCCTTCTGGGGGCTCACGAAGCCCACGAGCCGCCACCAGGTGGTCAGCCCGACGCTCAGCGGTGGTTTCACCCGGGCTGTCATCGAAAGGCCGTCGATTGCGTGGGACCAGTCCTGCGTTATAGGCGCCGCCATGCCGGCTGGCTCGAAGCGCGACTACTACGAAGTGCTGGGCGTTGACCGCAACGCAGACGCGGACGCCCTCAAGAAGGCCTTCCGCAAGCTGGCCATGGAGTTCCACCCCGACCGCAACCCGGGCGACAAGGCCGCCGAGGAGAAGTTCAAAGAGATCTCGGAGGCCTACGAGGTGCTCTCCGACCCGGACAAGCGCGCGCGTTTCGATCGCTTCGGCCACGCCGGCATGGGCGGCTTCAACCCGTCCGAGGGCTTCGCGGGCGCGAACATCAACGACATCTTCGGCGAGATCTTCGGCGACTTCTTCGGAGGCGCCGGCCGCCAGCGCCGGCAGCGCAACCGGGGCGCCGACCTTCGCTACAACCTCGAGCTGTCCTTCGAAGAGGCGGCCTTCGGCGCCGAGGTGACGGTGAAGCTGCCGCGGCCCAAGCGCTGCGAGCCCTGCGAGGGCACCGGGTCGAAGTCGAAGCAGATGCGCACCTGCCCCCAGTGCGGCGGCGCCGGAGAGGTGCGCTTCACCCAGGGCTTCTTCGCCGTCTCGCGCACGTGCGGACAGTGCGGCGGCTCGGGCCAGGTGGTGAGCGACCCCTGCAAGTCGTGCGGCGGCACCGGCAAGCAGGAAGCGACCAGCGAGCTGACGGTGAAGATCCCTCCGGGCGTCGACACCGGCACGCGCGTTCGCCTGGCCGGCGAAGGTGAGCCGGGCGAGCACGGCGGGCCGCCGGGCGATCTCTACGTGGTGGTGCACGTCAAGGAGCACGCGCTCTTCCATCGAGAGGATCAGGACGTCTTCGTGGTGGTGCCGGTGAGCTTCGTGCAGGCGGCGCTCGGCGCTCAGATCGACGTCCCCACGCTCGACGGCGTCGTGAAGATGAAGGTGCCCGAGGGCACGCAGACCGACAAGGTGTTCCGCCTCAAGGGCAAGGGCATTCCGTCGCTCCACGGCGGCGGGCGCGGCGACCAGCACGTCAAGGTGGTGGTCGAGACGCCCACGAACCTCACCTCGAAGCAGCGCAAGCTGCTCGAAGACTTCGCCGCGCTCGACCACGACGAGGCGCACCCGCAGTCGAAGAGCTTCTTCGGCAAGGTGAAGGAGCTCTTCGGCGGGAAGTGACGGTCAGGCCGCACAGCCGCCACGAGTCATTTGCGCAGGGCCACTCCGTCCCCTACAAGCCCGCGCGCGCATGTCTCGCTACGATCCGTCCGTCATCGAACCGAAGTGGCAGGACCAGTGGGAAACGAAGCGTCCCTTCAAGACGCCCACCGAGCTCGTCGAGCTGAAGAAGAAGCCCAAGTATTACGTGCTCGACATGTTCCCGTACCCCTCGGGCGCGGGTCTGCACGTCGGGCACCCCGAGGGCTACACCGCTACCGACGTCGTCGCGCGGCTCAAGCGGCAGCAGGGCTTCCACGTGCTCCACCCCATGGGCTGGGACGCGTTCGGCCTGCCCGCCGAGCGCGCGGCGGTGCGCGAGGGCATTCACCCCGCCATCATCACGAAGCGGAACGTCGACAACTTCCGCCGGCAGATCAAGCGGCTGGGCTTCTCCTACGACTGGGACCGCGAGGTCGACACCTCGGCGGCCGACTACTACCGCTGGACGCAGTGGATCTTCCTCAAGCTCTACGAGAAGGGCCTCGCGTACATGGCCGAGGTGCCGGTGAACTGGTGCCCGGCGCTCGGCACGGTGCTCGCCAACGAAGAGGTGAAGGACGGCAAGTACGTCGAGACCGGTGACGCGGTGGAGCGCCGGCTGATGAAGCAGTGGATGCTGAAGATCACCGCGTACGGCGATCGCCTGCTCGAAGACCTCGATGGCCTCGACTGGCCCGAGGGCATCAAGGAAATGCAGCGCAACTGGATCGGCAAGTCCGAAGGGGCCGAGGTGCGCTTTTCGATCGACGGCCGCGGCGAGTCCTTCACCGTCTTCACCACGCGGCCCGACACGCTCTTCGGCGCCACCTACTGCGTGCTCGCGCCCGAGCACCCGCTCGTGTCGACCATCACCACGCCCGGGCAGAAGGCCGCCGTCGAGGCGTACGTCACCGAGGCGAAGAACAAGAGCGAGCTCGCCCGCAAAGAGGACGCCAAGACGAAGACCGGCGTCTTCACCGGAGCGCACGCAGTGAACCCCGCGACCGGAAAGCCGGTGCCGGTGTGGATCGCCGACTACGTGCTCGCGAGCTACGGCACGGGCGCCATCATGGCGGTGCCGGGCCACGACGAGCGCGACCACGAGTTCGCGAAGACGTTCGGCCTGCCCATCATCGAGGTGGTGGAGGGCGGCGACGACGTGCAGGCCGAGGCCTTCACCGCGCCGGGCGTGGCGGTGAACTCGGGCCTGCTCGACGGGCTGCCCACGGCCGAGGCCAAGAAGAAGATGACGGCCTGGCTCGAAGAGAAGGGGCTGGGCACGAAGCGGGTGCAGTACCAGCTGCGCGACTGGCTCTTCTCGCGCCAGCGCTACTGGGGCGAGCCGTTCCCCATCGTTCACCTCGAAGACGGGTCGATCGCCACGGTGCCCGAGGCGCAGCTGCCGGTGGAGCTCCCCCACGTCGACGAGTTCAAGCCCACCGCCGATGGCCGCCCGCCGCTCGCGCGCGCGGGAGATGCCTGGCTCGGTGTCACGCTCCCCGATGGGCGAAAGGGCGTGCGCGAGGTGAACACCATGCCGCAGTGGGCCGGCTCGTGCTGGTACTACCTGCGCTACCTCGACGCGAAGAACGAGACGAAGGCGTGGGACCCGGAGATCGAGAAGTACTGGATGCCCGTCGACCTCTACGTCGGCGGCGTCGAGCACGCCGTGCTGCACCTCTTGTACGCGCGCTTCTGGCACAAGGTGCTGTTCGACTGCGGGCTGGTGTCCACGAAGGAGCCGTTCCAGAAGCTCTTCAACCAGGGAATGATCCTCGCGTATTCGTTCCAGGACGAGCGCGGGAAGTACTACTCGCCCGGCGACATCGACGACCGCGAAGACGGCTCGTTCGTGAAGGCCACGGGCGAGAAGGTGAAGAAGCAGATCGAGAAGATGTCGAAGAGCCGCTTCAACGTGGTGTCGCCCGACGACGTCATTCGCGACTACGGCGCCGACACGCTGCGGCTCTACGAGCTCTTCATGGGCCCGCTCGAGCAGGTGAAGCCCTGGGAGATGAAGAACGTGCAGGGCTGCCTGCGCTTCCTCGAGCGCGTGTGGCGCCTCGTCGTCGACGTCGAGACGGGCGCGCCCACGGCGAAGCTGTCTGACGCACCGGCCGACACCGAGCCCGAGCTCAACAAGGCGCTGCACAAGTGCATTCAGCTCGTCGAGCGCGACACGCTGGCGATGCGCTTCAACACGGCCATCAGCCACATGATGACGTTCGCGAACGAGGCGACGGGTGCGAAGACGCTCCCGAAGTCCATCACCCGCACCTTCATGACGGTGCTCGCTCCGTACGCGCCGCACCTCGCCGAAGAGCTCTGGAGCCGGTTGGGGGGCGAGGGCCTGGTCTCCATCGCGCCGTGGCCGAAGTTCGACCCGGCGCTGGTGGCCGAGAACACCGTCACCTACGCGGTGCAGGTGCTGGGCAAGCTGCGCTCCGAGCTGCAGGCGCCCATCGCGGCCACCGAGGCCGAGGTGCGGGCGCTCGCCGAGGCCGACCCGAAGGTGAAGCCGTGGCTCGAAGGGAAGACGGTGAAGAAGTTCGTCTTCGTGCCGAAGCGGCTCGTCAACTTCGTGGTGGGTTGACCCGTGATGGGACGCCGGCTGGTCTTGACGGTCGGCGTTCTCTCCATCGCGGCCAGCTGCGGCTACCGGTTCCGCGCGCCCGCGAGCGAGCTGCCCGCGGGGCTCTCGTCGGTGCACGTGCCGGTGTTCTCGAACGCCACGAGCGAGCCCGGCGCCGAGGCCTTCTTCACCCAGGCGCTCCGGGAGCAGTACCTGCGCGCGGGCCGGCTCGGGAATGACGGCGCGCCCGGCCGCATAGACGGGACGCTCGTCGCAGTGTCGTCGGGGCCGCTGGTCGCGAGCCCAGGCCGGCTGCCGAACTACCGGTTTCAGGCCACCGTCGTCCTCGTCCTGTTCAAGGACGGCGTCGCGGTGAACACGGTGCAGGTCGCCGGCGGAGAGGACTACCCCGCCGGCGCTGACGTGCTGTCGTCCGAGACGAACCGCGGCGCAGCGCTCCGGCGGCTGGCTGAGAGCCTCATGCGCGAAGGGGCCGAGCGCCTCGCGACCGGCTGGTGAGCGCCCGCGAGTCCCCGCGCGGTGGCGACACGCTCGTCGGCGAGACGACCACTCGATGCGTCCCTCATCCGAACCCGACTGCTCCGCTGGTTCCCCGCCGCCTGATTCCCGCTCCGATGGCGATGTGCCGAACGGCGATGGCGCAGGGAACGCCGGCTGCCTCGAGCGCCTTCGCGAAGTGCCCGGCGGCTTCAGTCGCGTCCACGGGACCGGTACCTCGCGATCAGCTCGTCCCAGTGCGGGCTGCGCTCCGCAGGCGCGGACAGCACCGCGGCACCGTCTGGCCGCGCCCGGAGAATCGCCATCGCGTCGCGGCACACCGAGGCCAGGATCTGGCCCCGTTCCTCCGTCGAGAGCCCTCGCAGCGGCGCCACGTCGTCTTCGACCTCTTCGGCCAGCGTTCGCCGCCGACGCTCGAGGCGCTCCGGGAACCGGGTGGTGCGCGCGTCACGCATACGTGCAGAAGACGACCCCGGAAAACACGACGGCCGGCGAGTCACCCCGACCTCGGGAGCAACTCGTCGGCCGAAGAGGACGCTCGTCAGCGCGAGGTTACTTCGCGGCGGCGGCCGGCTTCTTCGTGTCCAGGTTGTGGCCGAGGCGGCCCACCAGGCGCGAAGCCGTCTTGGCGTGCAGCACGCCCTTCGACGCGGCGCGGTCGATGAGGCGGGTGGCGGCCTTCACGGCCTCCTTCGCCTTGGCGGCGTCACCCGACGCGGTGGCCTCGCGGGCCACCTTGATGGCCGCGCGGAACTCGGCCTTGACATAGGTGTTGCGCAGCTTGCGCTTGAGCGACTGGCGGTGCCGCTTGGCGGCAGAAACGGTGTTGGCCACGGAACTGCTCCTTCACAAAAATGGAGAGGCGCGCCCTTACCCGCCACGCCGGGGCCGGTCAAGGGCTCCCGGCCGCCTTCGCTGCCTTCTCCTCGGCCTTGGCCTCGTCCCAGAAGGCGTCCATCTGCTCGAGGGTGGCGTCGCCGAAGGGAATGCCGGCCGCGGCGAGCTTCTCTTCCACCCGGTGGAAGCGCGCCGTGAAGCGCTTGTTGGTGCCGCGCAGGGCGTCTTCCGGAGGGCTGTTCAGCTTGCGGCCCACGTTGGCCAGCGCGAAGAGCACGTCGCCCAGCTCGTGTTCGATGGCCGCGCGGTCCTTCGCGGCGATGGCCTCGTCGAGCTCGGCGAGTTCTTCGTCGACCTTCGCGCGCGCCCCTGACACGTCGGGCCAGTCGAAGCCGATGCGCGAGGCCTTCTCGGTGAGCCGCTCGGCCCGCTGGAGGGCCGGCGCTCCGCTCGGCACGCCGTCGAGCACGCTGCCAGCCCGGCCGGTCTTCGCCTTGCGCTCTTCGGCTTTGAGCTTCGCCCAGTTCTGCAGCACCTGCTCGGCGCCCTCGACGCGGTCCTTGCCGAAGACGTGCGGGTGGCGCCGCTCGAGCTTGTCCGAGATGGCCGTCGCCACGTCGGCCAGGGTGAACTCACCCTTCTCGGACGCCAGGTGCGCGTGGAAGACGATCTGGAAGAGCAGGTCGCCCAGCTCCTCCGCGAGCGGGCGCCACGGGCCGCCGTCGGTCACCCGATCCATCTCGTCCAGCACCTCGTAGGTCTCCTCGACGAGGTAGGGCCGCAGGCTCCGCAGGTCCTGCTCTTTGTCCCACGGGCAGCCATCGGGCGCCCGCAGGCGCCGCATCACCTCGACCAGCCGCTCCACCGCTGCGCCAATGTCCGACATGGGGCGCGGCCTGTAGCACGCTCCGCTGGCGTCGAAATACGCAGAGGTTTGGAGGGGCTGGGCTACATTCGCCTCCGTCCGCATGAGAACCTTCGCGTGCGCCTGCATCATGCTGCTCGGTGGCAGCGCCCTGGCCCAGGTCGAGCTCGTCGATCCCGACGCGCCGGGCGCGCGCCCGCCCAGGAAGCCCTCGCTCGATGAGGCCGACCCCGCGGCCACGCCCGACGAAGAGGAAGACGACACGCCCGTCATCCAGCCCGGCACCGCGCGAAAGAGCGCCGACGCCGGCGTGAAGGACCTGAAGGAGAAGCTGAAGGACCTCAAGCCCCTCGAGGCGAAGCCCACCATCGAGCGGCCGCCGCCGCCGCCCATCGCGACCCGGGTCGTCACCGACGCCGACCTCGACCTCGCCTGGCAGGTCTGGCGGGCCGCGAACGAGAAGTCCTCGAGCGACATCAAGGGCGAGCAGGTGGCCCGCCAGCGCCTCGTCGAGTTCAAGGACGAGATCGGGGCGACGAACCTCGAGACCTGGGCCGTTGGCCTGTTGCGGGCCGCCGAAGCCCACGAAGAGAAGGGTGACTCGGGTGGAGCGGTCGAGATCGCGCTCACCGCCACCCAGCTTGCGCCCGACCTTCCAGCGACCTGGGTCGGGCTGGCGCGCGTGTACTTCTTCGGCGACCCCTCGGACTTCGGGCGCTACCTGGGGGCCCTGAAGAACGCCATCGTCGCGCAGGCGAGCGACCCCCGCTACGCGCGCGCGGCGCTCGCCGACTTCGCCACCACGCTCCTCTTCGCGCTCGTGCTCACCGCGGTGGTGCTGCTGCTCGTGCTCGCGGTGCGCCGCGGCTTCTACGCGCTCTACGACTTCCACTTCCTCTTCCCGCGGGTCGCCTCGCGGTGGCAGACCGGGGCGCTGGCGGTGGTGCTGCTGTCGCTCCCCATCGTCTTCCGCCTCGGGCTGGTGCCGGTGCTGCTCGTGCTCTTCTTCGCGCTGGCGCTGTACCTGACCCTCGCCGAGCGCGTCGTGGTCGCGGTGCTCATCGGGCTGCTTGGCCTGGTGCCGACGCTCTCGAGCCTCGTGGTCGACAAGCTCGCCTTTGCCGGCACCCGGGCCGAGGCCCTCTTCGCGCTCGAGCGCGGGGGCACCGGCTCCGAGGGCTTCGCCGCCGAGCTCACCCGCCTCGCGAGCGAAGACAAGGCCTCGTACACCGAGCTCATGGCGCTGGGCCGGTACGACCTGCGCCGCGGCCGCATCGACGCCGCCATCAAGAGCTTCCGCAAGGCGCTCACCATTCGCCCCGATGATCCGCCCGCCCGCATCAACCTCGGCATGGCGATGGTGATCGCCGGCGATCTCGAGAACCCCCGCGCGCTCTTCGAAGAGGCGGGCAAGGCCGCGCCGTCCCTCGCGCAGGCCCCGTACAACCTCGGCCGGCTCACGCAGCGGCGCCTGGCGGTCATGGGCGACAAGGTGGCCGGAGAGGTCGACCGCATCGCGAGCGCGCTCTTCCAGGCCCGCACGCTCGACCCCTCGTACAAGTCATTGTCGAAGGACGCCGACGGCACGCCGCGCTCGATGGCCGCCAACGTGTACCTGCAGTCGGTGCCGCTCCCCCTCAACGAGTTCATCGGTGAGGCGAAGGCGCCCGACGCCGCGCGCCGCGTGAAGAGCCAAGTGCAGCAGCTCCTCACCGGCGACGTCAACGAGACGCTGGCGCTCGTGTACCCCGGCCTGCTCGCGCTGCTGGTCCTGGGCTTCGGGGCGCTGTCGACGACGGTGCACGCCGCGAAGGTCTGCAACAAGTGCGGCCGGCCGGTCAGCAAGCGCGGCGACCCCGACGTCTCGGTCGGCAGCCTCATGTGCACCCAGTGCGTCAACGTCTTCGCGCGCAAGAACGTGGCGGCGCCGTCGCTCAAGGTGCGCAAGCAGCTCGTGGTGGCGCGCTACCAGAGCCGCATCGAGCGCACCGGGTCGATCCTGGGCTTCCTCTGCTCCGGCATGGGCCACGTCTTCGCGGGCTTTCCGGCGCGCGGCGCGTTCTACGGCTTCTTGTTCATCGCGCTGCTCATCGGCGCGGTCTTGCGCAACGGCGTGCTGCGGCCGCCCTTCGAGCCGCTGCCGCTCGTGGTGCGGATGATCCCCGTGGGGCTGTGCCTGGTGCTGGTCTACGTGCTCACCCTGCGCGGGCTGCGCAAGAAGCAGGGGACGGGCTAGCCCATGGCGCTCAAAGGCACCCTCAAGGACTTCGGCATCGCCGACATCCTCCAGCTCATCGGGCAGCAGCAGAAGACGGGCATTCTTTCGCTCACGAACAAGGGCGAGAGCGTCAACGTCTCGTTCAAGGACGGCAACATCGTTCGCGCCGAGTCCACCTCGCGCAACCGCAAGGATCTCATCGGCACCATGCTGGTGGCGGCGAACCTCATCACCGAGAGCCAGCTCGAGTTCGCGCTCGAGACCCAGAAGCGCACGCTCCAGCGTCTGGGCGACGTGTTGGTCGCCCAGGGCAGCGTCACCGGCGAGAAGTTCAAGTCGATGGTGGCGCTGCAGACGAGCGAGACGCTCTACAAGCTGTTCAGCTGGAAGTCGGGCACCTATGCCTTCGAGGTGCACGAGGTCGAGGTCGACGGGGCCTTCCCGCCGCTGCGCGCCGAGTCGGTGCTGATGGAGGGCTTCCGCCGCGTCGACGAGTGGCCGGTGGTGAAGAAGCGCATCACCTCGGACGCGATGACGTTCGAGAAGGTGAAGGAGCTGCCCCCGCCCGCCCTCGAGAAGGACGACTTCGACAGCGCCCTCGACGACGCCTTCGCCGAGGAGAAGAAGGAGATCAACAAGGGCGAGTTCCAGTCGGTGGGCGACAACGAGCGGCGGGTCTACGAGCTCATCGGCCCGGGCCGCACGGTGAGCCGCATCATCGAGCTGTCGATGCTGGGCGAGTTCGAGACCTCGAAGGCGCTCTGCAACCTCATCAACCTCGAGTACACGAAGGGCGTCGCGGCGAGCGGCGAGGCCGAGGCGACCGGCACGCCCTCGCGGCTGAAGTCGGCGCTCCAGGCGTTTGGCCGCATCGCGGTGTCGATGCTGATCGTCGGCGCGCTCCTCGTCGTCTTCACCCGCGTCGACTTCGGCGCCTTCCGGCTCGGCAGCTCGGGCGGCACCACCTACACCGACCCCGCGGCCCAGCGCTTCGCGGCCGTCTCGCAGATGTCGCGGCTCACCACGGCGCTCGAGGTGTTCCGGCTCGAGAAGGGCCAGCTGCCAGACTCGCTCGGCCAGCTCGTCGAGGCGGGCATCGTCACCGCCGACGACGTGCGCTACCCGTGGCGTGACGACTACTACTACCGGCGCGACGGCTCGACGTACGTGCTGCTGCCGCCGCTGCGTTGAGGCGTCAGGCCGGGTCCACCGTCGCGTCAGGCGTGCCATGCCCGACTTGCGCGCACCCGAGCCGATGCGTTACCCGTCGACTCTGCCTCTCGACCGGAGCCCCGCCATCGAATCGAAGTCCATGCATGTCGACCTCGCCGACACCGACGTCGCGCGAATGCTGGCCGGGGCCCAGAACGAGAACCTGAAGCTGGTCGAGCGGCGCCTGGGTGTGCGCGTCGGCCAGCGCGGCACCGAGCTGCACCTCACCGGCCCCGAGGCCGCCGTCTCGAGCGCGGTGAAGCTCTTCGAGGGCCTCGCCTCGGCGCTCAAGAGCGGGCGGTCGGTCTACCGGGAAGACGTCGAGCAGGCGCTCAAGGCGATGGGGCAGGGCGGTGACGAGAACCTGCGCGCGCTCACGCTGTCGCCCATTCTCACGCAGCGCAGCGGCCGGCACGTCACGCCGCGCAGCCTCGCGCAGCAGAAGTACGTCGATCTCATCCGCTCCAATGACGTCGTCTTCGGCATGGGCCCCGCCGGCACCGGCAAGACGTACCTCGCGATGGCGATGGCGGTGCAGGCGCTGACGGAGCGCAAGGTGAAGCGCATCGTCCTCGCGCGGCCGGCGGTCGAGGCGGGCGAGAAGCTGGGCTTCCTGCCGGGCGATCTCGCCGAGAAGGTGAACCCGTACCTTCGGCCGCTGTACGACGCGCTCCACGACATGATGGACCCGGAGCGCGCCACCGCGCTGCTCGAGCAGGGCGTCATCGAGGTCGCGCCGCTCGCCTTCATGCGCGGGCGAACGCTCAACGACTGCTTCGCCATCCTGGACGAGGCGCAGAACACCACCGTCGAGCAGATGAAGATGTTCTTGACCCGCATCGGGTACCACTCGCGCGCGGTGGTGACGGGAGACGCGACCCAGGTCGACCTCCCGGCCGGCAAGCAGTCGGGCCTCGTGCACGCCGCGCGCATCTTGAAGGGCGTCGAGGGCGTCGCCTTCGCGCACTTCACCGACGTCGACGTGGTGCGCCACCCGGTGGTGGCCGAGGTCATCAAGGCCTACGCGCGGGACGACGCGGCGGCCCTCGGCGAGGCGCCGTTGCCCGCGAGGCCGTCGCGCCCGTCTCCGCCCCGCAAGGTGAAGGACGTTCCAGCCGAGTAGGGCTCCGGTGGCCACCGCGTCACGGCCGCTTCGCCTGCGGAACCTCTCGAAACTGCGGCCTGACCGAGTGTGGCTGACCACCCGAGGTGGCACGTGGAGCGGACAGGTGGCCTCAGTCGGCGGCCAACGCCTCTCCAACTCGTCGGTTTTCCAGCACCTCCGGGCAGGCCCGCTCGATGCACAAGCCACCCGGCGGCTGCATCGAAGCGTGGCTGGTCTCCCGCGGAGGTTCCCATGCGCGTCCTCATCGTCGTGTCACTCTCGGTGGTTGGCTGCAGCCGGGTGGCCTCGGAGCCGGTGGTGGTGAGCGCGCCGGTCGCGGCACCGACGGTGAGCTGCACCACCGTCGAGGGGGCCCGGCTGGGGGCGCTGCCCCTGACGGTCGACGTGGGAGGCGCCGAGGTGGCATTCGCCGAGTGGAACGTGCCGGACGAGACCTCGACCGACGTCGTCGGCTTCGCGGCGCACCTGCCCGGTGGCGTCTCGGTGACGGTGAAGGCCGGCGACGAAGAGTTCCACACCACCGCGCCGCGCTGGACGCACCCCCGGGGCGTGTCGGGCCCCCGTGTGCACCCCGTCGAGCGCATCACCTTCTGCCGCCTCGCCACGCCGGCCGTCGTCGCGGTGCGCTGAGGAGGCCGGCCGCTGCACCAGCGCGAAGCCCGCGCTGCGAGGGGCGCAGCCGACCCACGAGGCCGCGTGTTTTCGCTGGTCGCATCCGACGGCGAACGGCCGCCCCGCTCCATTCAGCCCGCGCGGGTACGGCTCATCCTCATCGAGGCCGAGCAGGTGGCCGACCTCCTGGGGCACCGGGTTCACTCACGCCTCGGTGCGTTGGGCGTCGGGGCAGCCGAGACGGGCGCCTTCAGCGCGACGCCGTGGCCGGGGGGGCGGTCCTCCGTGCGTCATGGCGGCGTGTCTGGTGGCTCGAGCTGACGCGCATGCTGTTCGACCTGCACCTCTTGCCGAAGCCGGCACTTGAAAGGCCACCAGGCCGGAGTTCGAGATGGGCGTGCCTTTCCCGACGCTGCGCACGGCGTTGGCCGGGGGGCGGCCCCTCGTCGTCCAACGGCCGGCGCGCCTCGTGAGCCGCCCCAGTCGCGCTGTTGACCCGGGAGAGGTCGCGGCATATGTGCCGCTTCGCTTTCGCCAGTCAGGCGCCAAGCCCACCCCGTCTGCACCCCTCCGCGGACGACTGGTGGACCCGTCGTTTCCCCGGAGCGGGACGAAGCGAGTCATCATGTCGGTGCAGGCAGAGAAGAAGCTGGAGCTGGTCTCGAAGTACCGGACCCACGAGAAGGACACGGGGTCGCCCGAGGTGCAGGTCGCGCTGCTGTCCGAGCGCATCAGCCACCTCACGGAGCACTTCAAGACGAACAAGAACGACCACCACAGCCGCCGCGGGCTCCTCAAGCTCGTCGGCCAGCGCCGCCGGCTGCTCGACTACCTCAAGGGCAAGAGCCCCGACCGGTACAAGAAGCTGATCGACGGTCTCGGCATCCGCAAGTAACGAAGCAGCATCGGAGGGCGTCGGGTGGTCCGACGCCCTCTGTCGTTTCACCCCTGTTCGGCACGCGATTGGCGGGTGGACTTCCTTCGTTTTGGTTTTCTGTTCGGAGTCGCTGAAGCCCCTTCGGCGCCTGCGATCAGGGATCAAGACGACGGACCGCCAACGGCGACTGGACCCAACCCCACTCGAGCGCCTCACCTGTCGGGGCGCCCTCATCAAGGAGCCAGAACCCATGGCAGTCATCACCAGGAAGATTCAGATCGGCACCGGCGAGCTCGTGCTCGAGACCGGCAAGCTGGCCAAGCAGGCCGACGGCTCGGCCACCGTGCGCTTCGGCGACACCGTGCTGCTCGCCACCGCCGTCAGCGCCAAGGACAAGCGCGACGTCGACTTCTTGCCCCTCACCGTCGAGTACAAGGAGAACTTCTACGCGGCGGGCCGCATCCCCGGTGGGTACTTCCGCCGGGAGGGCAAGCTGACCGAGAAAGAGACGCTCACCTGTCGCATCGTCGACCGCTCGTGCCGCCCGCTGTTCCCCGACGGCTACCCGTACGACACGCAGATCATCGTCAACGTCATCTCGGCCGACCGCAACAACGACCCCGACGTGCTCGCACTCAACGGCGTCTCGGCGGCGCTGGCGTGCAGCGACATTCCGTTCGGTGGCCCGCTCGCGTGCGTGCGCGTCGGCCGCATCGACGGGCAGTGGGTGCTCTTCCCGACCTACAAGCAGCGCGAGACGAGCGACGTCGACCTCGTGGTGTCGTGCAGCGAGGCGGCCATCGTCATGGTCGAGGGCGGCGCGAACGAGGTCTCCGAGGCCGAGATGGTGCAGGCCCTCGACGTGGCCCACGCGGCGTGCCGGAAGATCATCGCGGTCATCAACGAGATGCGCGCCGAGTCGGGCGCGAAGACCCGCGAGTACGACAAGGCCCAGAAGTTCGACCCCGAGCTGAAGGAGAAGGCGAAGGCCCTCACCTGGGACGGCATCAAGCAGGGCTACACCATCAACGACAAGCTCGACCGCTACTCGGCGCTCAAGGCGGTGTCGAAGAACCTGCAGGAGAAGCTCAAGGCCGAGCTCGGCGACGAAGCGTTCGCCAAGAAGCTGGGGCAGATCAAGGCGATCTACGAGGAGCTCAAGTACGAGTACATGCGCGAGATGACGGTGACGGGAGGCCGCATCGGTGGCCGCTCGCACGAAGAGGTGCGCGCCCTCGCCCTCGAGGTCGGCGTGCTGCCCCGCGCGCACGGCTCGGCCATCTTCCAGCGCGGCGAGACGCAGGCCCTCGTCACCGCCACCATGGGCACCGCCGACTCGGAGCAGCGCATCGAGTACCTGCTGGGTGAGCAGGTCAAGCGCTTCATGCTCCACTACAACTTCCCGCCGTTCTCGGTGAACGAGACCAAGCCGCTGCGCGGTCCCGGCCGGCGTGAGATCGGCCATGGCGCCCTCGCCGAGCGCGCGCTCAAGGGCCTCGTCCCCTCGAAGGAGGCGTTCCCCTACACGGTGCGCATCGTCTCGGACATTCTCGAGTCGAACGGCTCGTCGTCGATGGCGTCGGTGTGCGGTGGCGCGCTCGCGATGATGGACGCAGGCGTGCCGCTCAAGGCGCCGGCGGCCGGCATCGCCATGGGCCTGGTGAAGGAAGGCGACAAGGTGGCGATCCTCACCGACATCCTCGGTGACGAAGATCACCTCGGCGACATGGACTTCAAGGTGTGCGGCACCCGCAAGGGCATCACCGCGGTGCAGATGGACATCAAGATCACCGGCATCACGACCGAGCTGATGCTGCGCGCCATGGAGCAGGCCCGCCGCGGCCGCATGCAGATCCTCGACGCGATGGAGAAGACGATCGCCGCGCCGCGCAAGGAGATCAGCCCGCTCGCGCCCCGCATCCACACCATCATGATCCGCACCGAGTACATCAAGAACGTCATCGGTCCGGGCGGGAAGGTGATTCGCGACATCATCGCGAGGACCGGCTGCTCCATCAACATCGAGGACTCGGGCAAGGTCGAGATCGCTTCGGCCGACGCCGAGGGCGTGAAGCAGGCCATCGCGATGATCCAGGCGCTCACCCGTGAGGCCGAGGTGGGCCAGGTGTACCTGGGCACCGTGCGCCGCGTCGTCGAGTTCGGCGCCTTCGTCGAGCTCTTCCCGGGCACCGACGGTCTCATCCACATCTCGGAGCTGGCTGACAAGCGCGTCAAGACCGTCACCGAGGTGGTGAAGGAGGGCGACGAGGTGCTGGTGAAGGTCATCAGCATCGACGGCAGCGGGAAGATTCGCCTGTCGCGCAAGCAGGCGCTGGCCGACCGCGCCGCTGCCGCTGGTGGCACGCCGCCTCCGGCCGAGGCCACCGAGGCCAAGCCCACCACGCAGGCCTGAGTTTCAGCGCTCGCGCAGGCCCTTCGGCCCGCGGCTGGCCCTCCACTTCGGGGGCTGGTCGTGGGCCGAGCCTTTCAGCCGGAGCGGCTGTTGGTCCCCTGCTCCTCGAGCGGCAGCACGATGCGCAGGGCCGTTCCACCGCCTTCTCGGCGAGACACCGCCAGGGTGCCGCGCTGGTTCGCCACCCGCACCTGGATGTTGCGAATACCGCCCACGCTCCGCCTCGCCGCGTCGGGGGCGATGCCGTCGCCGTCGTCGTCTATCTCGATGACGAGGGCCTCGTTCACCGCGAGCCGAAGGTCGACCTTTCGTGCGTGCCCGTGGTGAATCGCGTTGCGCACCGCTTCCTGCACGATGCGGGCGACGTTCATTCGCAGATCGCCCGAACACGCGATCGCCTCGCGGCCAGAGCTGCTCAACGTCACGGTGGCCTCGTCGCCGGCCAGGTCGAGGCAGCGCGTGCGCAGGTGCGCCACCAGGTCGGGCCACTCGAGCGAGGTAGCGCGGAGCTCCCACACCACGTTGCGCAGCTCGTCGGTGCTCTGGGTGATGCGCTGGGTCAGCGAGTCGAGTGACGCCTGCACGTCGGGGGCGGCCGACCGCTTGAGGGACTGGAGCTGCCAGAAGAGGCTCGACAGCTCGGTTCCCACGCCGTCGTGGAGATCGCGCGCGATGCGGGCCCGCTCCTCGGACACGCTCAGCGAGGTCAGCTTGTCCTGGAGGCGGTCGCGCTGGGCGATGGTCTCGGTCAGGTGCTCGCGCAGCTTCGCCATCGCCACGTATGCGTAGAGCGACGTCGCGGCGATGGCCGCGACCAGGGCGCCCGAGGCCGGCCCCTGCGTCACGCCGAAGAAGAGCACCGCGGCGAGGGGCACCACGGCGAAGACGCGCAGGTTGAACGTCCGCTCGGCGCCCGACATGCCCGACGTCACCACGTGCACCAGGTGCAGCAGCCACAGCGGGCTCACCGGGTTGGCCGAGGCGCAGATGACGAAGGTGGTGAGCGCGCCGAACAGCACCCGCTCGCCCCGGTTGAGCCAGCGGTAGCGCCGGTCGTGCAGCCCGCCCCGGTGGAAGGCCAGCGCGGTGACGACCGTCCACAGGCTCGACACCAGCGCGGTCGGGAGGCTGATGCTGAGCCCGTAGCCTAGGCGGGCCGCGAGCCCGTCAGAGAGCGGCGAGAGGGCGAAGACGAAGAAGACGATGACGACGACGGCCGTCGCGGGCGCGCTGCGCACGTAGCGCTGGTTGACGCTCTCCCAATCGGCCCCCCGCTCGCCCATGGGGACGCCTAGCCTCGCGGCCCGTCGATGAGCCCGTGCGCGGCGGCCCAGTCGGCGGCCTCTTCGCGCGAGTTCACCTCGAGCTTCCGGTAGATGTTCTTCACGTGTGTCTGCACGGTGCCCAGGCCGATGCCGAGCTGGGTGCCGGTGTCGGCATAGCTGGTGCCCTGGGCCAGCAGCTTGAGCACCTCGGCCTCGCGCTCGCTCAGGGCGAAGGCCGCGGGGCGTCGACGGCGCTGGCGGAAGCTCTCGACCACCTTGCGGGCGATCGACGGAGTCATGGGCGCGCCGCCATCTCGGGCCTCGACGAGGGAGCGCAACAGCCGCGTCGGGCTCGTCGTCTTGAGGAGGTACCCGGTGGCGCCGCTCTCGAGCGCGGTGAAGACCGAGTCGGCGTCGTCGAACTGCGTGAAGGCGAGGAGCACCGCGTTCGGCCGGCTCCGGTGCAGCGAGCGCAGCACCTCGGTGCCTGGCTTGTCGGGCAAGTTGAGGTCGACCAATGCCACCTCGAACTCGAGGCCTCTCGCCACCGCGTCGAGCGCCTCGGCCGCCGTGGCGCACGAGCCGACGATGGACACCTGCCGCGTGGGGATCAGCACGTCGCTCACGCCTCGTCGAACGTGCGGGTCATCATCCACGACGAGCAAGCGCATGCTGATCTCCTGCACTGCGAATTCCGAAGTTGCTGCACAGTTTCACCGATACGGGTCAGCGAGTGCATGGCTCTTTGAGAAATCGGGCGTTCCCATGGCCTCCCATGATGCAGTGCGTCCAGATCCCATGGGTCGCTGGAGCCACTCCCATGGTGACCGCCTCTCTGTCTCCCATGTCAGCCCCACGCCCTCGCCTGTCAGGTGTGTTGACAGATCCAGCGGGCGGCCCGTTCGTTCGTAGACTTTCGAGACGACCGTGGCGACGGACCTCCGACTGGCGCGGGTGAGTGGCTTCTTCGGGTTTTTCCGAGGTGGCTTCATGCCGCTTGGGCTCTTCGCGCTGGTGGCGGTCGGGGTGCACGCCGCGGCCGACGTGGTGGACGACCGGCTCCTCACGCTCGTCGACGCGCTCGATGCCTGGGCCGATGGGGTGCTGGCAGCGCGCGAGGCGACGGCGGGGTGGGTCGACCGGGTGGGGCCGCTCCAGCGCACCGTCATCGCGCGGGCGCTGGCGCTCACCTGGGAGCTGTCGGTCGACCTGCTCGTCGTGCTCCCGCAGCTCGGGTACGGCGAGCAGGACGAGGCCGAGCGGCGCTTCACCCTCGTGAAGGAGACCTGGCGCACGCTGCTCGCCCGGCTCAACCGCGCGCCCACGCCGATGCGGCTGGTGCGGCCGCTGGTGACGGCGGTCTTCGCGGCAGGCGGGGCCTACGCGGTGGCGCGGCTGGTAGAGTCGACGCTCTTCGTCGCCCTCGAGACGGACGTGGCGTCACCGGCGGTGGCCGAGGTGGTGGCGCGCGGGTTGGGGTGGGTGGCGCTGGTGCTGGTGTCGTGGCGCCTGGGCTGGCGGGCGGTGCTGCGGGCGCTGGAGCACGCCGACGCCGCCTGCGAGGAGCGGGTGAAGCGCGCGAAGTCGCCCTGGCCGGTGGGGGTGTGGGGCTCGGTGTTGTCCTTTCCGCTCGCGGTGGCCCTCACGCTCGAGGCGCAGTCGCTGCTGGCCCTGGTTCGGTGACCGATGTTCCGCACCTCACCACGTGGCCTGCTCGACTTCCTCGCCGCGGCGCTCTGCCTGTGGGCCGCCGCCTGGCACACGCCGGTGGGCGCGCTGACGCGCAGCGCCGTGGCGAAGGTGGCGGGCTCGAAGTCGACGGCCCGGCCGCTGCTCGCGTACTTCAGCGGGGGGCTCTACGACGCGCGCGACGTCGAGGTGCCGGTGCCGACGACGGTGCTGCCCGACGATCTGCCATCGGTCGAGCTGCCGCTGGCGTCGCCGGGCGCTTCCCTGGGCCGTGGGGCGTGGGCGGTGCTGGCCCGGCCCGGAGTGGCGAGCGAGGTCGAGGCGCTGCGCGCCCGCTTCGGCGTCGCTGTGGTCGATTCGCCCGACGCGGCCTCGGCGTTGCTCGAGCGCGCCCGCGCCGAGTTCGGCAGTGACGACGCCGCGGTGTTGGCGCTCTTCGCGGGCCCCGAGCTGGCGCGGTACGCCGTCTCGCGCGCGCGCGGTGAGGGAGAACCTCCGACGCTCGAGGCGCTGGCGCGTCAGCTCCCGCCGGGGCGCGTGTCGGCCATCGAGTCGACCTCGCAGGTGCTGATGTTCGGCACCGCGTACGGCCTGTCATGGCCGGTCACGCCCGGCACCCGCGTCACCTCGCCCTTCGGCCTGCGCACGCACCCGACGCTGGGGACGCAGCAGCTCCACACCGGCGTCGATCTCTCGGTGCCCGAGGGCACGGCGGTGAAGGTCGTCGCCGACGGGGTGGTGAAGCGCGCGAGCGAAGACGCCGTCAACGGGAAGGTCGTCATCATCGACCACGGCCGCGGCGTGACGACGGCGTACTGCCACAACTCGCGGCTGCTCGTGACGACCGGCCAGGCGGTGCGCGCGGGCGATGTCATCTCGGAGTCGGGCAGCACCGGCCGAAGCACCGGCCCCCACCTGCACTACCAGCTCGAGCTCGGGCGGCGCCCCGTCGACCCCTTCCTCTTCCGCGGGCGCAAGGCCGTGGTGGTCGAGCTGCCGCCCGCGCCCACGGCGCCGAAGCCGCCCGGGCCGTCGAAGTCACTCAAGGCCGCGTTCGAGAAGGTGGCGCTGCCGCCCGAAGGCACCGAGGCGCCGCCCTGAGGGGCGCGCGCCGCGTAGGCCGTCGCCTCAGAGCCCGCGCTCGTACACGCGCCAGCGCTTGTAGAGCCTGGCGCCCATGCGCTCGATGCCGCGGTTGATGCCGTCGTTGTCCTCCAGCGTCCACGACAGCTCGCCCGCCTCGTAGCCGGCGGCCTTCCCGCGCACGGCAATCTCTTCGTAGAGCACCGCGACCAGCGCGCCGTACTTCCGCGAGGCGCGGTAGTCGTGGTGCACGCCCAGCATGATGAGCCGTGCCTTCTTCGGCCGGTTGAACTTGAGGCGCCACAACAGCTTGATGAGGTTGATGGGGTTCTTCATCAGCTCGCCGTTGAAGTCGCGCACGAGCTCATTGACGTCGGGGATCGCGAAGAGCATCGCGGCCGGCTTGCCGTCGACCTCGGCCACGTAGGCGAGCTGCTCGTCGATGAACATCTTGTACTCGTTGGCGATGACCTCGAGCTCCAGGTCCGTGAAGGGCGTGAAGTTCCAGTTCTGGCGCCAGGCCTCGTTGTAGATGTCCTTGATGATGCCGGCCTCGCGGCGAATGTTGGCGAGCTCCATGAGGCGGATCTTCACGTTCGGCAGCGCGCGCGTCTTGTCGGCCACCTTCTTGGTGAACTCGTCCATCGGCGTGGTGGCGCTGTAGAGCCAGCCGTAGAAGTCCTTCGCCTTGCCGTAGCCGCACGCCTGGATGAGCGGGTCCATGAAGGGGCGGTTCCAGGTGGTGCCGATCATGTTGGGCACGTCGAAGCCCTCGACGAGGATGCCGACCTCGCCCTTGGTGTCGAGGGTGATGGGCCCACGCAGCCGCACGCGCCCCTTCGACTTCGCCCAGGCCTCGGCCTTCTCGAAGAGCGCCTTCGCGATGGCCTGATCGTCGAGGCACTCGAAGAAGCCGAAGAAGCAGGTCTTCGGCTCGTCGGGCCAGGTCTTGTCGTAGTCGAAGTCGAGCTGCGCCGAGATGCGGCCGACGGGCTTGCCGTCGCGGAAGGCGGTCCACGCGGCGAGCTCTCCGTGGGCGAGGAACACGCTCTTCTTGGGGTCGAGCTGCTTGCGGTAGTCGTCCTTGAGCGGCGGCACCCAGTGCTTCTCGTTCGTCATGCCGACGTCCCACGGCACGTTGATGAAGGTCTCGACGTCCTTCTTGCTGGCCAGGTCGACCTGCCTCACTTCGATAGCGCTCATGCGCGCCTCGCTACAACAGCCGCGGGCCAGGCTTCAGCGAAAATGCGCTATGGGCCACCAGATGAGTCACGTGACGGTCAAGGTGGTGCGCGTGCGGGCCAACCACGATCTGCCCCTGCCGCGGTACCAGACGGAGCTGTCGGCCGGGCTCGATCTGCTGGCCGATCTCGACGCCCCGGTGACGCTCGGGTCGCTCGAGCGCGCGCTGGTGCCGACCGGGCTGTCGCTCGAGCTGCCGCCAGGCTTCGAAGCCCAGGTGCGGCCCCGGAGCGGGCTGGCCGCGAAGCACGGCCTGACCTGCCTCAACTCGCCGGGCACCATCGACGCCGACTACCGCGGCGAGGTGAAGGTGATTCTGGTCAACCTCTCGGGCACTCCCGTCACGCTCGCGCGCGGCGAGCGCATCGCCCAGCTCGTCGTCGCGCCCGTCAGCCGCGCTGCCCTCGTCGAGGTCGAGACGCTGTCGGAGAGCGCAAGAGGATCCGCAGGGTTTGGCTCGACCGGTGTCTAGAGGAACCCCGACCGTTGCTGAAGCGTCACTTCTCAGGTAAAAAGCCAGTCTGATTCGCGTGTTACGGTGGCGTTGCGGGCCGCCGCGTTCGAGGAGCGTCTTCCGGTGCTTTGTTACCGCTGTGGCAGCCACGTCGCCGACACCGTCGACACGTGTCCCACGTGCGGCCAGAAGCTCTCGGGCGGTGGGCTGCGGCAGGCGACGGGCACCTTCTCGCGGCGGCGCGCCACCTCGCAGGTCATCGAAGGGGCTCCGTACCGGCCGCAAGATCTCGTCGCCAACCGCTACCTCGTCAAAGACATCGTCGGCTCTGGCCCGCTGGGCTTCGTCTTCCGCGCGCACGACAAAGAGGTCGACGTCGAGGTCGCGCTGAAGGTGGTGAACGCGCGGCTCTGCCAGACGGCCGACGAGCGGCGCACGTTCGCCAAGCAGCTGCGCCTGGCGCGCAAGCTCTCGCACCCGAACCTCGTGCGCGTCTACGAGGAGGGCGAAGATCAAGACCGGCCCTTCTTCACCTCGCAGTTCCTCGACGGCCTGACGCTGCGGAAGATCATCGATCTGCGCCTGCAGAAGGGGCAGTTCTTCGCGCTCCACGAGATCGAGCCGATCTTGAGCCAGGTCTGCTCGGCGCTCGATGGCGCGCACAAGGTGGGGCCGCACACCAGCATCAAGCCCGACAACGTGCTGGTGCTGCCCGACCTGCTCAAGGTGACGGACTTCGGCCTGGGGCTCGCGCTGCCCCGGCTGCCGTACGTGCAGGCGATGAAGTCGCGCAAATCCGACCGGTACCTGTCGCCCGAGATGGTCGACGGCGGCGAGGTCGACGGCCGCACCGACGTGTACTCGGTGGGCGTCATCCTGGGTGAGATGCTCTCGGGGCTCACGCCCGACGGCTCCGTGCCCGAGCTGCATCGGCGAAACCCCAACGTGCCGCAGGCGGTCGAGGGGCTGTACCGCAAGGCCGTCAACTCCAACCCCAACGCGCGCTTCAAGACGGCGGGAGAGCTCTTCGCCGAGTTCACCAGCCTCGCGAAGGCCAGCGCGCCCCCGCCGCCGCTGCCGGCCCGCCCCGAGCCGGCCACCGGAGCGCCGCCCCCGCTGCGGCCCCGGACGACGACGGGCATGCTGCAGCTGCAGCCCCGGCGCGAGAAGCCGCCTCCGCCGGTTCCGTCGATGCCGCTGCCGCCGCCTCCACCGCCGACGAGCGGTGAGTCGTTGCTCCCGGACGCGACCCAGCCGGTCGATCCCGAGCGGCTCGAGGCGGCGCTCAAGGGGCCGGGCCCGACGCCTGACAACCCCGAGAACCGGGAAGAGACGGCCGTCATCGACTCGGGCCAGGTGCTGGCCTCGCTCGATCCCGACGATCACGCCGAGACCCGCGCGCAGGTCGAGACGGTCGCGCCTCCGCCAGAGGCCATCGAGCCGGTCTCTGAAGGCAAGACGTGGCTCCTGGTGCTGCTCCTCGTCGTGCTGGGCGTCGGCCTCGGCGCGGGCGGCGGCTTCTATTTGATTCAACGGCAGAAGGCGGCCACCGAGGAGCAGAAGCGCCTGGCCGACGAGGCGCGGCAGCGCGAAGAGGCCGCCCGCCGCGAAGCCGAGCTCAAGGCCGCGCAGGCGGCCGCCGCCGGTGGCGCCGCCCAGCCCGACGCCCCGCCCACCGTGACGCCCGCGGTCGACACCGCCGTCGAGAAGGCCGCAGCTGAGAAGGCTGCGGCTGACAAGCTGGCCGCCGAGAAGGCTGCTGCAGAGAAGGCGGCCGCGGACAAAGCCGCGGCAGAGAAGGCGGCCGCGCTCGACAAGGCCTCTGCGGCCGAGAAGCTCGCAGCCGAGAAGGCCGAGAAGGAGCGCCTCGCTGCCGAGAGGGCCGCGGAGAAGGCCGAGAAGGATCGCCTGGCCGCCGAGAAGGCCGCCGCCGACAAGGCCGAGAAGGATCGCCTCGCCGCCGAGAAGGCTGCCGCGGACAAGGCCGCGAAGGAGAAGGCTGCCGCCGCCGCAGCCGCCGCGCCCGTCAAGCCCGCCGCTGGTGATGGGTGCCCCGACGGCATGCGTGCCGTGTCGGCCGGCGTCTTCCGCATGGGCACCTCACGCGACGACCCGATGATGGGCTTCGACGAGAAGGTGCTCACCGCGATGGAGGTGCCTGCCTTCTGCATCGACGCCTTCGAGTACCCGAACAAGAAGGGCGCGGCGCCGATGGTGTCCGTCTCGTTCCAGGACGCCAAGCGGCTGTGCGAGGCCCAGGGCAAGCGGCTGTGCAGCGAGCCCGAGTGGGAGAAGGCCTGCAAGGGCCCCGGCAGCGCGAAGTGGCCCTTCGGCAACGCCTTCGACGCGAACGCCTGCAACACCGAAGACGACGCAGGTGAGGCGCGCTCCCTGGCTCCGGCTGGGCGCTTCGGCAAGTGTCGCAGCGGGTACGGCACGGCCGATCAGTCGGGCAACGTGGCCGAGTGGACGAGCGACCGCATCATCAAGGGTGGCTCGTACGCGAGCGGTGACTACGCCGTGCGCTGCGCTGCGCGGAAGCCCGGGGCGAACTTCAACAAATCGGGCGAGGTGGGCTTCCGGTGCTGCGCCGACGCGAAGTGACGCGCGCGCTGCTCGCCGTGCTGGTGCTCGGCCCGGTGGTGGCGCTGGCGAGGCCGAAGGTGGTCGTCATCCGCTCCGCTGAGCTGGCGCCGTATGCCCAGGTGACGGCCGGCTTCTCGGCCGAGGTGAAGGCCGACGTCAGCGACGTGCTGCTCGAAGAGGGCGCGGACGCCGCGCAGAAGGCGCTGAAGAAGGTGGCCGAGCAGCCGCCGGCCCTCGTCCTCGCGGTCGGCCCCGCCGCGGCCGTCAACGCCCGTCGGCAGTTCTCTGACGTGCCGGTCGTCTTCGCGATGGTGCCGTACTTCCAGAAGTACGACCTCGAGGGCGCCAACACCACCGGCATCGCGCTCACGAGCGATCTGTCACTCGAGCTGACGGCCGCGCGCGCGCTGCTCCCGAAGGCGAAGCGCATCGGCGTCGTCGTCGATCCCCGGTACTCGAAGGCCTTCGTCGACGAGGCGACCCAGCTCGCCCAGTCGCGCGGGCTCTCGTTGGTGCCCATCGAGATCGACAACCCCACCAAGCTCGACAAGGCGCTGGCGGGCGCGAAGGGGCGCATCGACGCGCTCGCGGTGGTGTCGGACAAGACGGTGGCCAACGCGGCGGTCGTCGAGCGCCTGCTCACCTTCGCCCGTGACGAGGGGCTGCCGGTCGTCGGGCTGGCGCCCGGGCAGGTGAAGCAGGGGGCGCTCTTCGCGCTGGCGCCGGCGCCGCTCTCCATCGGCTTGCAGGCCGGGCGCATCGCCAACCGCATCGTCGTCGAGAAGGTCGACCCCGGAGCGCTCGCGGTGGCCCCTCCCGAGGGGGTCGAGCTGCACGTCAACCTCGGCGTGGCGAAGCGGCTGGGCCTTCCGGACGGCTTCGCGGGCGAGGTGCTCGTCTTTGCGGCGCGCCAGGGCCTCGCAGTCAAAGCCGTCGAGTAACGAGCGCCGACGCGCGTGCGGAGCTGCGTCAAGGCCGCTCCTGGCGAGGTGCCTCAGCCGTCGAGGAACGCTCCAAAGTGCAGCGAGGCTGCGGAGGATCCCGGGCGAGTGCCGAGCGCCTGCCGGGCAGGGGCTCGCTGGAGGGCCTGGCCGAAAACCCCTCGAGTGACGGCAGCCGAAGGGCCGGTGTAGAGGGCCCGGAATGATCCCTCGCTACGCCCGTGCCGAGATGACCGCGCTGTGGACGCCCGAGGAGCGCCTGCGCCGCTGGCGAGACGTCGAGCTCGCCGCCCTGGACGGCCTGGTCCACGCGGGCCTGGCGCCCCGGGAAGCGCTGGCGACCTGCCGCGCGAAGGCCGGTGACTTCACCGCCGACGACGTGGCGGCCATCGACGAGATCGAAAAGACGACGAAGCACGACGTCATCGCCTTCCTCACCTTCATGGAGAAGCGCATCGGGCCCGAGGCGCGCTGGCTCCACTGGGGCATGACGTCGAGCGACGTGCTCGACACCTCGCTGTCGCTGCTCCTTCGTGACGCGATGGATCGGATCCTCGCGGGCCTCGAGCGGGCGCGCGCCGCGGTGAAGAAGCGCGCGTTCGAGCACCAGTACACGCCGATGGTGGGCCGCAGCCACGGCATCCACGCCGAGCCCATCTCGTTCGGGCACAAGCTGGCCATCTGGTACGACGAGCTCGGCCGGGCGAAGACGCGCCTCGAGGCGGCGCGCGCGACGATCGCCGTGGGGAAGATCTCCGGCGCCGTCGGCACCTTCGCCCACTTCCCGCCGGCGGTCGAAGAGCACGCGATGGGCCTGCTCGGCCTGTCACCCGCGCCCGCCTCGAGCCAGGTGCTGCAGCGCGACCGCCACGCAGAGTTCTTCGGGGCGCTGGCGATGCTGGGCAACTCCATCGAGAAGTTCGCCGTCGAGATCCGCCACCTGCAGCGCACCGAGGTGCGCGAGGCCGAAGAGGCCTTCACCGCGGGGCAGAAGGGCAGCTCGGCGATGCCGCACAAGCGCAACCCGATTCTGTCCGAGAACCTCACGGGCCTGGCGCGCCTGCTGCGCGGCTACGCGATGACGGCGTGGGAGAACGTGCCGCTCTGGCACGAGCGTGACATCTCGCACTAGTCCGTCGAGCGCGTCATCGGCCCCGACGCGACCGTGGTCGCCGACTTCATGCTGCACCGCTTCGCCGGCCTGATGGAGCACCTGACCGTCTACCCGGAGAACATGCAGAAGAACCTCGACCTGCTGGGCGGGGTGGTGAACTCGCAGCGGGTGCTGCTCGAGCTCGCGCGGCGCGGCGTCGATCGGCAGGAGGCCTACGTGTACGTGCAGCGCAACGCGATGCGCTTCTTCGAGACGGGCACGCCCTTCAAGGCTGCGCTCCTGGCCGACGCGGACCTCGCCCGGCACCTCTCGGCGGCCGACATCGAGGCCTGCTTCAGCACCGGGCACCACCTGCGGCACCTCGACGCCATCTTCGCGCGCGTCTTCCGGGACTGACGGGCGTCGTCAGTGCTTGAAGCCGCCCGGCTGCGTGGGCGCGATGCCCGTCAGCTCGTTGATGGCGGCCGGGCAGGTGGCGATGACGTTCGGGTCGGCGAGCACCGCGCCGTACCAGT
This sequence comes from Myxococcaceae bacterium, assembly GCA_033763395.1. Taxonomy (GTDB): domain Bacteria; phylum Myxococcota; class Myxococcia; order Myxococcales; family Myxococcaceae; genus Xiheimicrobium. The sequence goes on along the minus strand of JANRKQ010000024.1, from coordinate 13,045 downwards.
CACGGTCCTCGAAGAGCACGGCGTCGCGCACCTCGACCTCGGTGACGTTCCGGTTCATCTCCCAGAACTGGCCGCGCACCAGCATGCGCTGGCCCTTGAAGACCTTCTCGAGGTCGATGAACTGCTTGGGCGCCAGCTTCGCGATGATGCGAATCGGCGGAGGCGGCGGCTGCTTCGCGCTCGAGCCGTAGAGGTCGATCTCCTGCAGGCGCGGGTCGGGCGGCACCCACTGGAGGATCGACACGAGCTCGCCGAACTCGACGGCCGTGTACTTCTTCGGGCCCTTCTTGCCCTTCTTCGGCGCGTTCGAGCCGGTGTCGAGCATGGTGGCGCCGCCCCACGCCACCGCGCGGTCGAGGAAGGTGTCGCGGAAGGTGCCCACCACGTCGGTGGTGACGGCCGAGTTCGCGCCGATGACGTCGGTGTAGTAGCGCGAGCGCAAGACGGGCAGCTGAAAGGCCGCCGAGTCGACGAAGGTGATGCCCTCGTTCATCATCTTGAGCTTGCCGACGTCGATGATCTTCACCACCGTGTTGAGGTTCTTCGCCGTCTCGAGCCACTCGTCGGGGAGCCGGTTGTCGATGAGCACCCGGCGCACCATCGAGACGAGGTAGGCCATCGCCGGGAAGTTCGGCGTCGTCACCTGCGTCTGCATGGCGGCCTGCAGGTTGGGGTCGAGCCCGAAGTTCTCGTCGCGCTTGTGGAGCGACGGCCCGATCTCGGCGAGCGCGGTGAAGAGCGCGCCCATCAACATCACGCAGCCGGGCTCGGCCGACCCCTCCTTCAGCATGCGCGCCAGCTTCGACTTGGCGAAGCGCCGGTCCATCGTCTCTTCGCGGAAGACGGGCGGCTTGCCGGTGCCGAAGAGCTCGTCCTTCTGGGCGAGGGCGGGCAGCGCGACGAGACAGGCGACGGTGAAGGTGAGGACTCTCATGACGGGACTGGACGGTAGCAGAGCGTGCAAGGGGACGAGCGGGGCGGCCGGGTATTCTGGAGGGGCGTCAGACGAGCTCCATCGAGAGCACGGCGTCTCCGTCTGCTGTGCGGGTCCGGCTGATGAAGAGGCGCGCCAGGGCCGGAGGGGGTGCGGAAGCGGCCTCGGGCTCGGCGAAGAGGAACGTCTCCTCGGCGTCCGAGAGCCGCACCGGCTCGCCCGCCTGCTCCAGGGTGAAGCGGAAGTCGCCGTCGCCATCGACGAGCAGCTCGACGCGCTGGGTCGTACCGAAGCGGGAACAGCCCTCGAGGAAGCCGAGCAGCAGGCGCACGTTCTCGATGGAGTGGCGGTTGCCGACGAGGCGCAGGTCGAGCGTCGTCGGGGCGTCGTCGTCAAAGTCCATGACGCCCGAGTCTGGGCGCACGACGGTCGACGCTCAAGCGCGCCGTGGTTCGGCCGCAGGCGCGTCACGCAGGCGCCACCACACCACCAACGCCGGGAGCAGCTCGGCGAGCGCGGCCAGCTGGAACAGCCGCTGCCCGCCCACGTCGTCGTAGAGCCGCCCGGCGCCAGTGAACCCCACCAGGCCTCCGAGGCCGAAGGTGGCCGCGACGAAGAGAGACTGGCCCGTCGCGCGCAAGCTGCCCGGCGCGCGGTCGGCCACCCACGAGATGCTGGCGACGTAGAACGCTCCGAAGCTCAGGCCGTGGAGGGCGGCCAGGGCCACCAGGAGCGCGGGAGAGGTCGTCAGGCCCATGGCGCCCCACCGGAGCGCGCTCACGCCGAACGCGACGAGGAGCAGCGCGCGAGGCCGCACCCGGTGCGACCACCGCGGCCACGTCGCGAAGACGAGCACCTCACTGGTGACGGCGATGCTGGCCGACAGGCTCAGCGTCGAGGGCGGAAACCCGAGCGAGGTGAAGTGGAGGCCGAGGCTCCCGTGGTAGGGCGCGCTCGCCACCCAGTGCGCCGCGCTCGCCACGAGGAGCCAGGCCACCTGCGGGTTCTTGAGCAGCGAGACGGCGCCCGCCACGTCGGCCTTCGGGCCCTCGCGCCGCGTCGCCGGAGCCCGCGCCAGCGTCAGGAACGCCCAGGCCGTGTAGGCGCCGATGAGCGAAAGGGCCACCACCACCACCCGGCGATCGACGACGTCCACCCCGAAGCCGAAGGCCAGCGTCGAGGCCACGAAGCCCACCGAGCCGAAGGTGCGCAGGCGCGCGAAGGTGCCCCCGTGCCGCTCGACGTGGGCCAGCGCGAGCGAGTCGAGCACCGTGGTGGTGGCGGCGTTGAAGCTGGCGAAGACGGCGAGGGCCAGGAGCACGCCCCCGAACGACGTCACCGAGAGCAGCAGCCCGAAGCCGAAGAGGCTCCCCGTCGAGAGCGCCAGCAGCACCACCCCCGGCCGGCCCGAACGATCGGCGAGCTGGCCCCACAGCGGCGGCGCCACCAGCGAGAACACCGGCCCGACGGACAACAGGAGCCCGATGTCGGATGGTTTGATATCAAGCGATTGATAATACACGGGCAGGAACGGCAGCGTCACGCCCACGAACATGAAGAAGAGCAGGTAGAAGACGACGAGGCTGCGGGCGTTTGCCATCACCTGCGAAGTGCCCTATCACGCGCCGCGATGTCGGACACCGCAACGCCCATCGTCATCGTCCCGGTGCAGAACGAGGGCGAGCTCTTCCAGGCCCTCGCCATTCGTGAGGTCGTCTTCATCGAAGAGCAGAGCGTGCCGGAGTCGCTCGAGCGCGACGCTGAAGACGCCACGGCCTTCCACGTGCTGGCGATGAAGGGCAAGCACGCGGTGGGCACCGGCCGGCTCTGGGTCCTGCCTGCGGCTCCAGGCGGAGAGCAGGGCCCGTGGGGCCGCGTGGGCCGCATGGCGGTGCTGTCGAGCGATCGCCAGTCGGGCGTGGGGGCAAAGCTCCTCGAGGCGCTCGAGGCCGAGGCGAGGAAGCGTGGCCTGCGCGGCATCCTGCTGCACGCGCAGCTCTCGGCGATGGAGTTCTACAAGCGCCATGGGTACGAGGCGCACGGCGCCGTCTTCGAAGAGGCCGGCATGCCGCACCTCGAGATGAAGAAGCTGTTGTGAGCCCCGAGGCGCGCGTTCGCCGCAGCTTCGAGCGCCAGCGCGTGATGGCGACGTTCGGCGTCGAGCTGCTCCGCGTGGCGCCCGGCGAGGTCGACCTGCGCCTGCCCTTCCGGGCCGACCTCACCCAACAGCACGGCTTCTTCCACGCGGGCGTCATCGCCACCGTCGCCGACAGCGCGTGCGGCTGGGCGGCGCTGACGCTGATGCCGGAAGGCGCGGGCGTGTTGTCCATCGAGTTCAAGGTGAACCTGCTCGCCCCGGCGCGCGGAGACGCCATCGTCGCGAAGGGCCGGGTGGTGAAGGCCGGGCGCACCATCTCGGTGGTGCAGGGTGACGTCTTCGCCCTCGACGGCGGCAACGAGACGCTCTGCACGACGCTCACCGGGACGATGATGGTGGTGCAGGGCCGGCCGGAGCTCGCCGAGTGACTACTTGGTGGCCGTCTCAGGCTCGGACTTCGGCTTGACCGTCAGCCGCTCGACCAGCTCGAGCAGGGCGGGGAACAGCACGGTGGTGCCGAGGAAGCTGCAGATGACGCCCAGCACGGCCAGCCACGCGATGCTGCGAAGGCCCTCGTGCCGCGCCACGAAGAGGGCCGCGTAGCCGGCGGCGTTGCTGCACGTGGCGACGAGGCTGGCGAAGCCGGTGTGCTTGAGCGCGTGCCCGATGGAGCCCCGGCCCTCTTCCAGGTAGCGGTGGTACAGGTGCACGGAGTTGTCGACGGCGATGGTGAGCAGGTTCGGCAGCACCACCACGTTGAGGAAGTTCAGCTTCACGTCGAACAGCTGCATCGCGCCGAAGAGGCAGGTGATGCCGATGTACAAGGGCACCGTCACCAGCACCGTGCGCTGGAGCGAGCGCAGGCTCACGAGGATCATCAGGAAGACCACCACGCCGGCGGCCAGCATGATGAAGGGCCCGTCTTGCCGCACGATGGTGAAGATGCGTGAGGCGATGCGGTTGGTGTCGAGGACGCGCGGGTCGAGGCCCGCCGCCATGCCCCGCGCCGACACCTCGTCGAGGTCGGCCGCCCAGCGATCGAGCGAGTCGGCGTTGTACCCGGTGAGGGCGGGGAAGATGAGCACGAAGGTGCCCTCGCCCCGAATCGGCTGGAAGCGGCGGCGCAGCTCCTGCGGCACCTCGCTGGGGCCCCACGGCTTCGCGTCGAGCATGGTGGTGAGCTGCTCGAAGCGCTCGCGGTCCTTCCCGGTGCGAATCGACTCGGGCACCCGGCCCAGCACCTGGCGGAGGCGGTCGAGCCCCGCCTGGCGCGCGGGAACCTCGGCGGGTGGCGGGTAGAAGTCGTTGAGGCTCGCGACGTCTTGAATGGCCGAGGCGGCGCCCTTCTCGTCCTTGAAGCGGCGCGACAGGGCCGCCAGCGTCTGGGCCTCGTCGAGCGAGCGCACCGCGACGATCGCCGGCGTCATGATGATGCCGAGCTGCTCGTTGATGGCCTCGTCGAGCTCGGTGGCCGGCGACTTGCCTTTGAGGCGCTTCAGGTCCTTCTCGAACGAGGCCTTCGGGGCGTACGTCGCCGAGACGGCCGCCACGGCGGTGATGCCGACGATGAGGGCCACCAGCACCGGGGTGGGCACGCGCGGACCCGTGACGGGCTGGCCCTGCGCGTCGAGGGAGACGGGGCGGGCCTTGAATGGGCGCACCGCCTCGGCGAGCCGCAGAATGGCCGGCGCCATGACGTAGGCCGAGATGACGGTGGCCATCACGCCGAAGCCGGCGATGCCGCCGAACTGCTTGAAGGCGTCGAAGCGGCTGGCGAGCAGCACGAGGAAGGCGACCGAGTTCGTGAGCGCGCTGGTGATGGCGCCGGGGAAGGTGCTCAAGACCGTCGTGCGCAGCGCGGGGAGCACGTCGTGGTCGCGGCGCTCCTCCCAGTAGCGCATCGCGAGGTGCGTGCCGTACTCGAGCCCCAGGCCCACGAGAATCGCGCCGAGGAAGCCCGTCACCGGGTTCAGGTGCCCGATGGTGAAGTACGCGAAGGCGAACGTCGCCGAGATGCCGAGCGCCACCGGCAGCGCCACCACGAGCAGCGCGGTGAGCCGCCGTGTCGACAAGAGGATGATGGTGAGCGCGAGCACCGACGAGACGAGCCCCGCGCGGCCCAGGTCCTCCCGCATCACGTCGTCTTCTTCGACGCGCGCCACGTAGGCGCCGGTGAAGTCCGTCTCGATGCCCGGGTGTTGGGCCGTCAGCGCCTGCGCCACCTCGGTCACCTTCGCGAGGATCTGCCGGTTGAAGTCGAGGTCGCCGGCCTGCTTCGTCGGCTTGATGAAGAGGTACAGCTCGGGAGCCGTGCGCCCCTCGATGTACTCGCTCTGCCGGGCCTGGCTGGCGTACTTCTTCTCGATCTCCTCGAGCGTCGGTGGCGGGGCCTCGTCGAGCAGGTCGACGAAGCCCGGGAGCGCGCGTTGTTTCTCCCACGTGATGCGCGCGTCGACGTCGTCGGCCAGGGCGTTCAGCTTCTCGGCCGAAAGCAACCACAACGCCCGGTTCTTGAAGAAGGACGCGTCGAAGCGGTACTCGACGTACGACACCAGCGCCGGTTCCTGCTCGAGGCGTTGGGCGAAGGCGCTCGCGAACGCTCTGCGGCCCTCGGTGGTGGAGCCGCGCACGCGCACCACGAAGTAGCCGCCGCCGCCCGCCATCTCCTGGACGACCTTGAGGTCCTGCACCTCGCGCGTCGAGTCCGGCAGCAGCTCGATGAAGTCGCCCCGAAAGCCGAGCCGGCTGGCGATGAATGCGAAGGTGCCCCCCAGGGTCAGCAGCACCATGAAGACGACGGCAGGCCGCTGGAAGCTGAACGTCGCCAGCCGCGTCAGCAGATGCCCGGTGCGAGAGTCAGGCGACATCAGAGAGGCTCCAACCCTTCAAAACCGTTGGGAAGGGGCGCGCGTAGCACGCACGTATCGGCAGCGCTACACTCTGACACCGGTGCCAGAAGACCCATGACGCGTCTGTCCGCCATCGCTGTCGTTGCCGTCGTGTGGGCCGACGTGTGCCTCGCCGAGGAGGCCTGGACGACGGTGGTGACGGGCCCGGTGACGGTGAAGAACCGGGCGCTGGCCGGGACGCCGATCAAAGAGGTGTGGGCCGAAGGTGAGATCGACGCGCCGCTCCTCGACGTGCAGGACGCGCTGATGAACGTGCCGCGGCTCAAGACGTTCATGCCCTACATGAAGGACGCGCGGATCATCGGTGAGCGGCCCGAGGATCAGAGCGTCTTCATCTACACGCTCATCGACCTGCCCATCGTCGGCAAGCGCGACTACGTCACACAGCTCTGGCAGCCGCAGGTGGTGAAGCCCGACGGCACCGGCACCTTCGAGGCGAAGTGGGTGGCGCGGCCGACGCACACGCCCGAGCGCGCCGGCGTCATTCGCCTCAAGACGAACGACGGCATGTGGCTGGCGACGGCGCGCGAGAACGGCAAGACGTGGCTGGTGCACAAGTTCGCGGTCGATCCCGGCGGGTGGGTGCCTGCCTTCGCGGCGAACATGGGGAACGAGAAGGGCGTCACCGACACGTACAAGAACGTCGAGCGTGAGGCGCAGAAACGAATGCGCGAGCGGCTGGCGGCGACGGTGGCCCAGACAAAGCCGGGCGAACCGGCCGGCGCTGCGCCCGGGTCCCCGTGAGGCGTTTCGCCGTCGCCCGCGCCGGTGTCGGTCGAGCAGGCGTCAGCTCGCGCGCGGATCCGACGCGGGTGGTTCAGGTGATTCCTAGCCGTCGCAGCCGCGAGCTGATGGCCTCGAGCGCCGCGTCGACGATGGCGTCTTCCTTCGCCGCAGATACGGCCCCAAGCCCGGCCGCGGCCGTGTCGTCACGCAACCGGGCCTCGATTCGGCGCAGCTTCGGTGAGAGGCCGGAGGTGCCGAACGTTCGCCGCAGCATCTCGGCCAGCGCTGCTCCATACGCTTTCAGCTCGCGGCGCCGCGCGGTCGAGAGGTTGGGCAGCACCTCCCCGGCGGCCAGCCACGCCGCGCGCACATGGAGCGCCTCGTCCTTCAGCGTCTCGGCCAGCACGGCGCGAATGAGCGGCTGCCGGGTGACGGCGTAGCGCGCGCGGATGAGCTCGAGCGACACGGTTTCGCTGAAGCACCCGTTCGCCAGCGCCCACACGGCGAACGGCACGTCTGACGGCTGCGCCAGGCGGCCGGGCTCGTAGTCGAGGCCGTCGGGCACGTCGGCGTCGTAGCCGCCCAGGCGCTCGGCCACCGCGCGGGACAGCTCGGCGTGGCGGGCTTCGTCCTGGGCGATGGCGGTGTAGCTCCCCAGCGTGTCGAGCGGCGCGCCTTCACGCACGAGCGCCAGCACCACCTGCGAGACCGCGGGCACCGCCGCCAGCTCGCTCCACGTCCGGCGAGACCAGAAGCGGCGCGCGGCGTCGGAGTGGGGGAGCGCGCCCTCGGGCAGGGCGTGCAGCACCCGACGGCTTCGGGTCGCCTGCGCACGTCTCAGCCTCCGCCACTCGACGGGGCCCGGCTCGAGCGGAATCGTCGTCACTTCTTGCGCCGGGTGCCCCACAGGGCGTCTGCCTCGGCCGAGGGCGCCGTCTTCGGGCCCTCGTCCCCGTTCTTCAGCGTCTTCGGCGCCTCACCGAAGCCCGTATCGTCCGGCTCCACGCCCGCTGGCGCCGCGAACGCACCGAGCAGCTCCTCGACGGCGGCCTGCACCGCTTCGTCGGTGTCGAGCGACTTCGGCTTCGGAGCCTTTGCCATGGGTTCAGCCGACCGGGTGGATCGGGCGCGGCTGGCCGCTGGTGAACGTCACGTTGACGCCGAGCTGACGGGCGAGCTTGTTGAGCTCGGCCGCCGCGTCACGGGTGAGGGCGACGGTGCCCTTCGCCATGCGGTCCGTCGACGAGCGCGCGTGGATCTCCTTGAGTACCCGCTTCTGCGCCGCGGGCTCGTAGTTCGCGACGATGGCCTTCGTGAGCTTCACCGCCTCGGCCTTGCCGAACTTGTACTGCTGGCCGAACAGCGGCGCGGGAAAGCCCGACCCCGGGAAGGTGCGACCGTACGAGCGGTAGTCGTTCTTCTCGTTGTTGATGGTCTTGTTCGACAGCAGGGTCTCGACGCGCTTGGTGGTGCGAATGGTCATGAGCGCGGGGTGTAACCGCGCCGGGGTGGACCGTCGAGGGCCCATCGCGCTCCCATGGCGACAGGCGTCAGAAGGTCGCCAGCGTCACGAGCATCGGAGCCTCCGTCGCCCCCGACGCGCGGAGCTTGAGGTCCCTCACCTCGCGCTCCAGCTCGGTGCGACGCTCCGTCAGCTCGGCCCGGCGGCGCTTCACCTGCTCGTCGTGTTTGAAGCCCGTCATGAGGCCGTAGACGAGGAGCGCGATGCCTCCGCCGCCCAGCACCAGCAGCGGAAGGCCGATGAACGGAACGAAGATCGTCACCAGGCCGAACAGCGCCAGCGGCGCGAGGATGCCGCCGGCGATGCACATCGCCATGGTGCCGACGGGCCAGAAGGACTTGAGCTGGTTGAGGTCCTGGTTGATGCGGAAGATCTCCGCCTCGAGCTCGTCGACGCGCGGGTTGCCCGAGCTTGGCGGGAAGAAGTTGCTCTGGGCGAGCAGGGTGGGCTCGTCGAGGAGCCGGGCCGACGACGTCGAAGGGCTGATGGAGAGCAGCGCGCAGGTGAGGACGGTGAGCATGCCCTGTCGTTGGGCGGTGCCCTTCGAATCCGTCTCGCTCCTACAGGCTGAGGCCCACCGGCAGCGTGTCGCCGAGGGCGCGGGCTTCGTCGGCCGCCGAGAGCTGCACCACCTCGGCGACGAGCTGGTGCCATGACGCCGGCACCTGGTGGCGGCTGAAGTGCTCCAGCACCTTCGTCCGGGTCGCCTCGTCGACGTCGCGCACCCGGTCTCCCGTTCGCCTTGCCAGCAGCGCCAGCGCGAAGGCGGCGGTGTCATGACGGGCAGGGTCGAGGCTCAAGAGCTGGCCGGCCCACGCTTCGGCCGTCTCCGCCGACAGCACACGGTGCGCGGCGCCATGGACTGGAACGCGCGCGCCCAGGCGGCCCAGGGCCCAGGCCCACGGACCTCCCGTCGTCTCGGGTGACGCCAGCCGGGAAGCGACCCACGCGCCGAGCTCGGCCTTCTTCGCCACGGGCAGCAGCTCGAGCGAGGCCGCGCACCGCACCATCTCGTCGAGGCCCTGCGGCTGCACGCCCTTGAGTTTGTCCTTCGGCACCGGCAGGCCCACGGGCACGCGGCGCGCGAGCTGGGGCTCCATCGCGGCGTAGATGGCCTGCTGCGCGCTATCGCTCAGCCCACCTGCGATGCGCCGCCACAGCACCCAGAACTCGGACCACACGGCCTGCTCGCCGTGGTGGGTGACGAGCTCCTTGAAGAGGCCGAAGGTCTGCTCGCAGCGCCACCCGTCGAGCGGGTACCCGACGCCCGGCCGCAGCGAGTAGCCGAGCAGCTGGAACATCACCTTCTCGTGATCGACCGAGCGGCGGCGCTTCGAGGCTCCGGCGAGGAGCGCCGTCCACAGCTCGCGCAGCACCGGCAGGCCCCACGTGTCACGCGGCCCCAGCAGCCGCTCGAGCGTCTTGAAGAGCTGCTTGACGTCCTGCGGCTTCACCGGGAGCGGTCTGGTGCCGAAGACGCGGTCGATCTCCACCGTCGCGTCGGCGAACCGGGCCGGCATCGCCTCGGTGATGCTGACGCCCTGGCTCTTGGCCGCGCCCTTGAGCTCGAACTCGAGCCGCCAGCGCTGCTCACCGGCGACGCACGACAGGGCGAGCGTGCCCACTTCCGACAACATCGAGACGAGGTGCACGCCGATGGTCGAGCCCTTCGCGCCCGCGAGGATGGTGTGGATGGGGGGCAGCGGCTTGAAGACCTCGTCGTCGAGCGGCACCAGCGCGCCAGGCGCGTCGAGCCTGTCGGCGGTCGTCGAATAGAGCTGGAACTGCACCGGGCGGCCCAGCGTGAGCTGAAAGGTCCGGTCCTGGAGCTCGACCGTGGAGCCCTCTTCGAGGCCGCGAGGCACCAGGCAGACCCCCTGCCTGCCACCGGTGCCGTCCGAGACGAGGGCGTAGAAGGCCCGGGGCGCGCCGCCGCCGATCTTTTTGCCCAGCGCCCGACGGGCGAGGCCCGAGTACGCCGCGCCGCGCGCCACCGCGAGGTCGAGCGAGTCGTGCGGCAGCAGGGGCACCTTCGGCTGCGCGGGGAACAGCGCCGAGACCGCGGCCACGAGCGCGTCGGCGAGCGCAGGCGAGTTGAAGACGCCGCCGTTGAGCAGAATCGCGTCGGGCCGGGGGAGCCCGCTTTCGGCCGGCTGCCCCAACGCCTTGAAGCCCGCCTCGGCGTGCGCTCGCAGAAAGGCCACCAGGTGGCGGGTGATAGCGGGATCCTTCGCGTAGGGCAGGCCGAGCTCCACCACGCCGCCGCGAGGTGTCGAGGCTGGCGTCGCGTCGGGCGGGACGACGGGGAAGAAGCCCTGCACCACGGTCTCGAGCACCTCGGCGCGGCTCAGCGACGACGAGAGCGTGCCGCCGATGAGCTTGCTGCCCTGCGCGACGATCGACACCGCGTGCTGCTCTGCCCCGTTCGCCGCCAGCAGGGCCTCTTTGGCGGTCCGGGCCTGTTGCACGGCCTGCGCCCACTGCGGGGCCGAGAAGGTGCGCCCGTCACCCAGCAGCTTCGTCTCGAGCCGCTTCGCCAGCGCGGCGTCCATGTTGTCGCCGCCCAGCAACAGGTGGTCGCCCACCGCGAGCCGCTGGAGCGCAGGCCCTTCCGGCAGCATCGCCACCTGGACGAGCGAGAAGTCGGTGGTGCCTCCGCCGACGTCGACCACCAGCACCAGCCGCACCCCCGAGAGCGCCTGTGCGAGCGCGCTGCGATGGCGCGAGGTGAAGTCGTAGAAGGCTGCCTGCGGCTCCTCGAGCAAGGTGAGGCGGGCGAGCGGGATCCCAGCGTCTCGCGCGGCCTGCAGCGTCAGCGCGCGCGCCGCTTCGTCGAACGACGCGGGGATCGTCAGCACCACGTCCTGCTCGGCGAGCGGCGCGTCGGGGTGCGCGCGGTTCCACGCCTGGGCGAGGTGCGACAACAGCTCGGCCTGCGCCGCCACTGGAGACAGCCGCGGCACGTCGGCGGGCGCGCCCCACGGGAGGATCGGCGCCTGCCGGTCGACGCCAGGATGAATGAGCCACGACTTCGCCGACGCCACCGCGCGATGGGGCACCCGGCCCGCCTGCCAGCGCGCGAACTCGCCGGTGACGCGGGCGCCGTCGCTCCAGGGCATCGCGGTCGACCCGGCGGGGAACTCACCCTCGAAGGGCAGGTAGACGACCGACGGGTAGAGAGCGCGCGCGACGTGCTCGCCGGGCCGTGCCAGCTGAGGCACCGGGAAGTCGACGACCGGCGCCGCGGCCCCGCCCTTTGGATCGGTGAAGGCGACGGCGCAGTTCGAGGTGCCCAGATCGATGCCGATGATGAACGCCATCGGTGCTCCCTCTCAGGGCCCCTTCTCACGCACGTTGAGCTCGAGCTTCCAGCGGCCCTTGCCGTTCCGCTCGAGGCAGCGCACCTCGAGCGCGCCGAGCTCGGTCACCGCGGCCTGCAGGTTGACCGGCACCAGCTGTCCGACGGCGTCTCCGGCGAGCGTCGTCTCGATGGGCACCAGCTCCTCGAGATCGGCTGCGCGCTCGGCGTCGTCCACCATCGCGCCCACCACGTCTTCCCGGCGCGTCGACGACGAGAAGAAGCGGAAGCGCGTGGCCTCGCCCACCACGAGGCCGAACTCCTGAGGCGGCACGTCGGCCTGGGTGCCCTCTTCCATGCCGAAGGGCGCCACGCACAGCGCCTTCACCGGCGGCACGTAGCCGGGCACGGCCAGCATCGCGGCCTCGACGCCCACGTAGTAGCTGCGCGCGGTGCCGCCGCGAATCCGAATGCCGTGGCCGCTCTTCACCCAGCCGTACGACGCCGCGCCGCGCGCCACCGCGAGGTCGAGATCGGCGCCGGGCAGCTCCTTCACCGGCTTCGCCCCTGCCTGCACGAGCCAGCCCGAGAGCACCTCGAGCACCCGCGCCTTGAGCGCCTGCGCCTTGAAGACGCCGCCGTTGAAGAGCACGGCCGTGGGCTGCGCGAAGCCGGTCGCCAGCTGGAGCGACTGCGCCTGCCGCGACAAGAACGCCGCGAGGTGCCGGGTGACGCCGGCGTCCTGGGCGTAGGGCAGACCCACCTGGGCGAGGCCCGAGCGCCGCTGCGAGGCGGGCAGGTCGGTCACCGCGCACTTCGGGAAGAAGCCGTCGGTGAGCAGGCGCGTCAGCTCCTCGCGGGTCACCTCGGCCTTGAGCGTGCCGCCAACCAGTGAGCTGCCCCGGCCGGGCACCGTGACGGGCGCCTTCTCGAGCGTGTCGTTCGAGAAGAGCTGCTCCTTGGCCACCCGGCACGACTGGGTCAGCGCGGCGAGCTGCCAGGCGTCGAGCGTCTTGCCCTGGGCCTTGAAGCGCTCGTTCACCGAGAAGGCGAGCGCGAGATCCATGTTGTCGCCGCCGAGGAGAATGTGATCGCCCACCGCGAGCCGCTCAAGCGACAGCTCCCCCGCGGCCTCGCCAACCCGCAGGAGCGAAAAGTCCGACGTGCCGCCGCCGACGTCGACGACGAGGAGCACGTCGCCTGCCTTGAGGTGATCGCGCCAGCCACGGCCCATCGCCTCGAGCCACGCATAGACGGCCGCCTGCGGCTCTTCGAGCAGCGTCACGCGCTCGAGGCCGGCCTGCTTCGCCGCTTCGAGGGTGAGGTCCTTCGCGGCGGCGTCGAAGGACGCGGGCACCGTCACGACGACCTGCTGCTCCGACAGCGGCGCCTTCTTGCCGAACTGCTTGTTCCACGCGTGGGCGAGGTGCTCGAGCACCCGCGCGCCAGCCTCGACCGGAGACACCTTCGTCACGTCGGGCGGCGCCTGCCAGGGGAGGATCTTCGCGCGGCGGTCGACGCCCGGGTGGCTGAGCCACGACTTCGCCGAGGCCACCTG
>JANRKQ010000023.1:0-21305 GCA_033763395.1 Myxococcaceae bacterium | reverse complement strand
CCCGACGCGCCCCTCGCCGCCGAAGCCCTCTGCCGTCCGGGCCCCGTCACGCTTCGCGCCAACCGCCGCTTCACCACCCGCGACCACCTCGCGCGCGCCCTCGCCGACGAAGGCCGCGCCACCGGGCCCGCCCGCTTCGCGCCCGACGCGCTCCACGTCGCCACCCGGCCCGCCAACCTCACCGCCACCACCGCCTGGCAGCGTGGCTGGTTCGAGGTTCAGGACGAAGGCAGCCAGCTCCTCGCCGAGGCCGTGCCCGCGCGTGACGGCGACTCCGTGCTCGATCTCTGCGCTGGCGCCGGCGGCAAGACGCTCGCGCTCGCCTCCCGGCTCCCGGCCGCGACGCTCCACGCCTTCGACACCGACCGGGAGCGCCTCGCCCGCCTGCGCACCCGCGCCAGCCGAGCGGACGCCCACGTCCACCTCCACCTCGAGCTGCCGGAGGACTTGCGCGTCCACCACGTGCTCGTCGACGCCCCGTGCTCCGAGCTCGGCGCGCTCCGACGCGGTCCGGACCTGCGCTGGCGCCTCTCGCCCGACGCCGTCACCCACTGGGCTGCGGTGCAGCGCGGGCTCCTCCACACCGCCGCGCGCCTCGTGCTCCCCGGTGGATCGATCACCTACGCCACCTGCACCCTCACGGCCGACGAGAACGACGTCGTCCTCTCGCGCTTCCTCGCCGAAGACGCCCGCCTCGCCCTCGAGCCCGTCGCCTCACCGCTCCGCGGGGCCGATGGCTGCCTCCGCCTCGCGCCACACCTCCACGGCACCGACGGCTTCTTCGCCGCCGTCCTGCGCCGCACGCGCTAACCGCGCAGGGCCGTCTTCAGCACCTTGCCCCGATCGCTCCGCGGCAACGCCTCGACGAACACCACCGCGCGCGGCGCCTTGAACGCCGCCAGGCTCGAGCGCACGTGGGCCTTCAGCGCCTCGGCCAGCGCGTCGTCCGCCACCTGGCCCGGGTGCACCGCCACGAACGCCTTCGGCTTCTCGAGCCCGTCGGCGTCCTTGAACCCGATCACCGCCGCCTCACGCACCGCCGGGTGCTGGAGCAGGGCGTTCTCGACCTCGACCGGCGACAACCACTTCCCGCCCACCTTCAGCATGTCGTCGCCACGCCCGCAGAAGAAGAAGTACCCGTCTTCGTCGTGCTGGAACTTGTCCGCCGACACGCACCATTCTCCGCGGAACGTCGCCTTCGACTTCTCGTGCTGCTGCCAATACTCCAGCGCCATCGAGTCGCCCGACACCCACAGCGTGCCGACTTCACCGCGCGGCAGCTCGCGCCCCTCGTCGTCACACACCTTCGCCCGGTACCCGTTCACCACCTTGCCCAGCGAGCCCAGCTTCACGTCGCCCAGCCGGTTGGTGATGAAGATGTGGAACATCTCGGCCGAGCCGATGCCGTCGAGAATCTCGACCCCCGTCACCTTCTTCCACTTCGCGTACAGCTCCGCCGGGAGCGCTTCACCCGCGCTGATCGCCAGACGGAACGACGAGAAGTCGACCTGCTCCACGCCGGGCGCGTTCAAGATCTGGTTGAGCGCCGTCGGCACCGCCGTCAGCACCGTCGGCCGGTGCTTCTGAATGAGCGGAAACAGCGCCTCGGGCGTCGGCTTCTCCTTGAACAGCACCGCCGAGCCACCCGCCAGCAGCGGGAACAGCAGGTTCGTGCCCAGCGCGTACCCGAACGCGAGCCGCGGCACCGACAGCCCCACGTCCTTCGGGCCCAGCCCCAGCACCGGGAGCCCATACGTCAGCGCGTTGAAGACGAAGTCGTGCTGTTTGTGCACCGCGCCCTTGGGAAACCCCGTCGAGCCCGACGTGTACAACCACACACCCGGATCATCACGATGCGTCGGCGCGAACGACTCGTCGGGCGTCACCTTCGCGAGCTCGGCGTCGTACGACAGGTGCCTCCCCGGGCGTCCCACCACCAGCACGTGCCTCAAGTGCGGGCACTGCGCGCGCACCGCGTCGACCGTCGGCACCGTCGCCTCGTCGGTCACCAGCACCTTCGCGCGCGTGTAGTTCAGGTAGTACGTCACCTCGTCGGGTTTCAGCTGCGGGTTCACCGCGCTCACCACGCCGCCGGCCTTCACCGCCGCGAACCACGCCGAGGCGAACTGCGGCACGTCGGGCAGCATCAGCAGCACCCGCTGCTCCAGCTCGAGCCCCAGGCCCTTCAGCACCGCCGTCGCGCGGTTCGTCGCGTCCGCCAGTTGGCCGTACGTGATGACCTCACCCTCGAAGTACAGCGCCGGCGCCTGGGGCTGCTGTCGCGCCTGCGTGAAGAGGAACACCTCGGCGAGGTTGAGCGACTCCGGCAGCTGGAAGGGATCGAGCGTCATGACGGGCGCGGAAGGTACCCGAAGGGCCCTCCGCTGGAGCCCGCTGTCGTCTCGCCGTGACGTGCCGTGTTACCGCCGCCGCAGCCAGAGCCACCCGCCCGCCGCCACCGCCGCGCAGCCCACCGCCGCCAACGTCTGCAGCCGCGCGATGGACGAGGCCAGCTGCTCTTCGAACGTGCACTCCTCGGGGCCCAGGCCCGTGCAGTCGACCTGCAGGCGCACCACCGCCAGGGTGAGTAGCACCACCGCTCCGCACACGAGCCCACCGACGAGGCCGAACGCCGCTGCCCGCCCCAGCCGCCTGCTCACGGTCTCCATCGTACGTGCGCACCTCTTGCGCAGCCTTCTGCGCAGCTGTCGCTTTCAACACCCGAGCGCCTTCGCGTCTTTCCTCGCGGGCCTTCGCCCTGCAAGCCGCTACGCTGGCACATCACGGGAGACCACATGAAGATCCTCTACGGCGTCGTCGGTGAAGGCATGGGCCACGCGACCCGCTCGCGCGTCGTGCTGGAGCACCTCACCAAACGCCACGACGTGCACATCGTCGTCTCGGGCCGCGCGCGCGACTACCTCGCCAAGCGCTTCGAGAACGTGCACAACATCTGGGGCTTCACCATCAGCTACGAGGGCAACTCGGTCTCGAAGTGGCAGACCGTGCTGCAGAACCTCAAGGGCGCCGTCACCGGCTGGCCGCAGAACGTGAAGACGTACTTCGACCTCGTCGACTCCTTCGAGCCCGACGTCGTCATCAGCGACTTCGAGTCCTTCAGCTACCTGTACGGGAAGAACCACCGGCTCCCCGTCATCAGCGTCGACAACATGCAGATCATCAACCGGTGCGCGCACGAGCCCGAGCTGCTCGCCGGCTTCGAGGAGTCCTTCGAGCTGACCCGCGGCATCGTGAAGGCCAAGGCGCCGGGCTGCTTCCACTACCTCGTCACCACGTTCTTCCACCCGCGCGTGCGCAAGGAGCGGACGACGCTGGTGCCGTCGATTCTGCGCCCCGAGATCCTCGCGGCGAAGCCCGAGGCCGGCGACCACCTGCTCGTGTACCAGACGATGACGAGCAACACGCAGCTCATCGACGACCTGCGCCGCTGCGGCCGCGAGTGCCGCATCTACGGCTACCGCCGAGACCTCACCTCGGACGTGCGCGAGGGGAACCTGCTCTTCCGCCCGTTCTCCGAGGCCGGCTTCATCGACGACCTGCGCACGTGCCGTGGGGTGGTGGGCGGCGGCGGCTACACGCTCATGAGCGAGGCGGTGTACCTGCACAAGCCGATGCTCTCGGTGCCCATCGGCGGCCAGTTCGAGCAGGTGCTCAACGCGCTGTACCTCGAGAAGCTCAACTACGGCCTGTACGCGAAGTCGCTCGAGGGTGACGTCATCACGAAGTTCCTCGAGCGCGTGCCCGACTGCCAGAAGGCGCTCTCGGGGTACCTGCAGGACGGCAACCGGGTGATGCTGTCGACCCTCGACGCGCAGCTCGCGGCCGCGGCCGAGAAGAAGGGCGTCGCGTGGGACGAGGTGACGGTCGCTTAAGCGCGCCGTACAGGGTGCCTCCCGTCGTGAGTGCGACGATGTGCGTCGCATTCCCTCGTTGCTCCAGCAGCTCGGTCGGCTCGCAACTCGTCGCGCTGAGCCGGTCGTGATTCGGCGCACTAGGGCGCGAAGAACTCGGCCCAGCGCGCGGCGTTCGTCGCACAGCGGAGCGGCGCGGCGTGAGGCGTCTCTCCTGCGCACACCGGGGCGTCGTCGGTGCGGTTGGCCGGGAGCAGACCGAGCCCTGTCCACACCTCGGGCGCTCGGCGACACGTCGTGTCGCCCATCGACCACAGCCCGCGCATGCGCCCGGGCTCGGTCTTCCAGCCAGCCGTCGACGACAGCCAGCTCGCCGGTGTCATCGCGTCGCCATCACACGGAGACGCCAGCAGCACAGCGCGCCCGACACGCTGCCGCTTCGCCACCAGGGCCGCGTGCCCACCACCCTGGGAATGGCCCGCCACGAAGACGGACTCCCACCGAATCGCAGCCTCTGCGTCAGGCAGCTTCGTGCGATCGACGAACGCCTCCCACCCGCCCGTCGGGTCGCCCTCGGCCAGGTGGAGCAGCGTCTTCGCGAGGCGCTCGAAGGCGCCTTCGTCGGGCGACAGGTCGTTCACCGCGTCGGCGGCGCCAGGCTGCGGGTCACCCAGCAGAATGCTCGCGCGCGTCGGTTCGAAGCACGCGTCGCGGCCCTCGCAGAGCTGCGCGACCGTCGTGTCGCTCGAGTAGCTCACCGCCAGCACGTGCAGCCCCTGCGCCCGCGCGACACCGTAGAGGCTGCCCGCCGCCGACCCGGTGCCCGCGCGCGGAGACCCGCCGCTGCCGTTGAAGAAGACGAGCAGGGTGCCGCGCGCAGTCGTCTGTGGCCGCAAGGCATACTGATCGACCGTGGCGTTGGTGCCCGACGCCTCGAGACCAGCCTCTGCGGGCGTCACCACGAAGCAGACGTCGCCTTCCATCGCGCCCTGGCCCGTCGTGGGGCACCGGCGGAGCTCGACCCGCTGGCCACCATCGGGCAGCCGCCCGGCGTCGGGCAACACGAAGCCTCCGTCGCGCGGCGTGAAGTCGCGACCCGGGCAGGCCAGGAGCCAGAGGCCCAGCGCGATGATGGAAGTCCGCATGGGGCCACCATACTCGGGGCTAGGATGCTGGCAGCCGGTCGATGAGCACCCACCCGTCAGACCCGCGCCTCGCGGACGTGATGTCGACCCTGGGCTCGTTCGCCGAGACAGTGGTGCGGCGGCCCCGGTCGACCGTCGAGCCACCGCGTGACGCGAAGACGGGCCGGCGGGCGCTCGAGGTGCTCCGCGGCCTCACGCACGACCCCCGCGCGCTCGTCGAGGAGTCCGTGCTCGGCCAGGGCGCGATGGGCGTCGTCACGCGTGCCCGCCAGGTGGCGCTGGACCGCGCGGTCGCGGTGAAGACCCTCAAGAAGAACCGCTCGCCCGACGACGTCGAGGCGCTGTTGTCCGAGGCGTGGCTCGCGGGCTCGCTCGAGCACCCCGGCATCTTGCCCATCTACGCCCTGGCGCTGGGGACCGATGGCCAGCCGCAGCTCGTGATGAAGCACATCGAGGGCATCACCTGGGCGCACCTGCTCGCGAACGACGACGAGCGCGCCACCTTCGCGCCGGGTCGCACCCGCCTCGAGTCGCACCTCCGCGTCGCCATGCAGGTGTGCAACGCGGTGCACTTCGCGAACGCCCGCGGCGTCGTGCACCGCGATCTCAAGCCCGAGAACGTCATGCTCGGCCGCTTCGGAGAGGTGTACCTGGTCGACTGGGGCATCGCGACGAACGAGGGCCCGACGAGCCAGTTCGCTGGAACCCCCGCGTACATGGCGCCCGAGATGCTGGGCGGAGAAGGGGCTACGCTCTCGCCGCGAACCGACGTGTACCTGCTGGGCAGCGTGCTCTTCGAGGTGGCGACTGGGCAGCCACCGCACCTGAAGGGCTCCATCAAGGAGATGGTGGCCAGCGTGCTCGCGTCGGCGCCTACGCTGCCCGAAGACGTCCCCGACGAGCTGGGGGCGCTCATCCGCTCCTGCATGGCGCAGCGGCCCGAGGCGCGGCCGGGGTCGGCGCTCGAGGTCCGGCTCGCGCTCGAGGCCTTCCTCGAGCACCAGGGCTCTCGTGAGCTCGCGGCCCAGTCGGCCGAGCGCGCGAAGGAGTTCGAGGCTGCGCTCCTCGGCCCGAACGTCAACACCACGCAGGTCGCGCGGCTGTTCTCCGAGTGTCGCTTCGGGTTTCAGCAGGCCTTGCGGAGCTGGGCGGGCAACGTGGTGGCCTCCGAGGGGCTCGCGCGGGTCATCGAGCGCATGGTGCGCGTCGAGCTCGGGCGGGGGGCGGTGAGCGCGGCGCGTGCCCTGCTGGTGGATCTCCCGCAGCCGCCACCCGCGCTCGTCGCCGACGTGGAGCGCGCCGAGGCCGCCGAGGCCGAGAAGGCGAAGGAGCTCGAGCGGCTCCAGCGCATGGCCGAGAGCCTCGACCCGCTCACCGGGTTTCAGCGCCGCTTCTTCGTCGGCCTGAGCCTCGGCGTGTTGTGGGTGATCGCCCCGGGGCTGCGTTTCCTGATGGGGCCGAGGGTGCTGATCGCGAACGACGTGCTGGCGGCCATTCCCATCGCCGCGCTATCGGTCGTCGTCATCATCATCGTCTCGCGGCGCACGCGCCCCGAGCACCGCACGCCCCTGAATCAACAGATTGCCCGCCTGCTGCTGTTCGGCATGTCGTTCCAGATCGTCGCGGCCCTCGTGTTGCTGGTGGTGCTCGACGTGCAGGTCGGAGACAAGGGCAGCGCGTTGCTGCTCGGCTACTGGGGCCTCCTCGCGGGCGTCATCGCCAGCACCGTGCTCCCGCCGGTGTGGCCGGCCGTCATCGGCTACTTCGTCTTCGCGACCCTGGCGTGGCGGTGGCCGGCCTCGCGCGATCTCTTCGGCTCGCTGGGAAACCTGATGCTCTTTGTCAACCTCGCGTGGCTGTTCCGGCGTCAGCGCCGGGAGTTCGCCGGGCGTCAGACGCAGGGCCCTGGCCTCACCAGGTGAACGCGAGGCCCGCCGACAGTCGCGGCCCCGAGAAGCTGAGGGCCTGTACGTCATCGAGGGAGCGGCCACCGAGACGTGAGCTGATGGCCGAGTCATTCAACGGCCGCGGGCTCCACTCGACGCGGCTCTGCGCTTCGTCGGTGTAGCCGGCGAGGTTGAAGGACCGCGCCGTCCACCAGGCGAGCTGCCCACCCACCTGCACGAAAGCCGACAGCGCACCCCGCAGCGGCACGCGCACCTCGCCGCCCGCGACGAGTCCCACACTCGTGTCCACCAGATGGAGCGCCGTCTCGTCGTCGAAGTAGCGCACGCTGCCGAAGTCGATGGGCCGGTCCTCCCGGCGCGACAGGGTGCCGAGGCCGAACCCGCCGAACACGACGAGAGGCCCGACGAAGGCCGTCACCTCGAAGGGGCCCAGGTGTCGGTGCACTCCGAGCGGAAGGGCGAGGGTCGCACCGTAGAGCTGCCCCGTCTTCCCGGACTCGTTCGCGAAGCTGGCGAAGGCGAGGGCGGCCTCGAGCGCCGCCGTGAACGAGCCGAAACGAAGGCGCAGCCCGAGTGACAGGCCGGGGGCGACGAGGCCCGCGGAGACGTCACGAGAGAGGTCCCAGCGCTCACCGGTGACGTCGACGATCGACGCGTCGAGGCGGGCCGCTGGCTTCGACGCGGGGAAGGCGGCGCCGCCGACGCTGAGCGACACCTCGGGCGCGGCCGCGGACGTGGACGCGAGCGCAACCCCGGCGGAGAAGACCACCCGCGCGAGGGCTGACGGCAGGAAGGGGCAGCGGCGTCCAGCGCGCCCCGGCCTGAACCTGGCGCCCGTCGCAGGTGCGCGCATCAACGAGCCCGACGTCGACGAAGCACGAGGGCCAGCGCGAAGAGCGCGCTCCCCGGCACGGAGGTACAGCCGCCGAGCCCGCCGAAGCCGCCGCCGCCCCACTGGCTGTCGGACCGCCGGATGATCACCCGAACGACCTGACTCCTCGGCCCGGTGTTGCCTGCCGGGTCCGTCGCTTCGGCCGAGACCTCGTACTCGCCCGGCGGAATCGCAGCGGCGGGGAGCGGCAGTTGCCACAACCCGTTCGCGTCGGCGGTCACCATTCCCACCGGCGCCATGCCGACGAACACCGTGACGCGCGCGTTCGGCTCGGTGACGCCTGACGCCGTGACGGTGGTGCCCTCGCTGCTGTCGGCCGGCGTCACGGCCAGCGTCGTCGGAGGCCCGCGCGTGTCGACGACGAAGCGGTTCGAGGCGCTGTCGCCGCTGGTAGAGCCGTTGACGCTCTGCCGCGCGCGCACGTCATGTGGGCCCTCGGTGAGCGGCATCGTGGGCGTGAAGCTCCAGCGGCCATTCATGTCGGCGGTCACCGTGCCGACGTCCTGCCCGTCGAGGATGACGGTGACGCTGGCGCCGGGCGTCGCGGTGCCCTCGACGTCGGGCGTGGTGTCGCGGGTGACGGCGCCGTTGGCCGGCGCGGTGACGGTGGGCGCGTCGAGCATGCCGGCCGAGATGGTGAAGACGACCGTGTTGCTGTTCGCGCTGACCGAGCCGCTGCCATTCGTCGCGGTCGCTACGGCCGAGTAGGTGCCGGGCGCCAGCGGCATCGGCGGTGTCACGCTGAAGGTGCCCTGCGGCGTCGCCGTCGTCGTGCCCAGCGCCGTGCCGTTGAGGCGAACGGTGACGGTGGTGCCCGCCGTCGCGGTGCCCGAGATGGGCGGCGAGCGCGTCGACAGCATCGCGCCGTCCTGCGGAGCGGTGATGACCGGTGGCGGGTTCGCCGCCTCGATGGTGAAGGTGTTCGTCGGGCTCGACGGGCTCGTGTTGCCGGCCACGTCGGTCTGGGTGGCGCTGACGGTGTTCGGCCCCGGCGTGAGCGGCATCGTGGGCGTGAAGGTCCACTGGCCGGCGCCATCGACGAGCGCGGTGCCTGCGACGGCGCCATTGAGCGTCACCGTGACGGTGGCGTTCGGCTCGCCGGTGCCGGTGATGGCGGGCCGGGTGTCGGTGAGGCGCGCCTGGTTCGCGGGTGCCGTCACCTGAGGGGCCGCCGGCGCCTGGGTGTCCTTGAGCGCGTACTTCGTGTCGATGACGGTGCCGCTCGCGTTCGTCTGCGAGGCGCTCAGCGTCACCTGCGGCGCATCGGGCAGCCCGCGCGTGTCGACGGTGGTGGTGAACGTGCCAGACGAGCAGGGCACCATCGACATGAGGGTGCCCACGGTGAGCGACACGTTCCCGGCGGCGGCGGTGCAGGTGCCGCTGACGACATAGCTGCCGGCGTTCATGGCGTTGATGGCCGGCGGCATGGCGATGACGACGGTGGGCAGCGTGCCCGAGACGGTGAAGGTGCGCGCCGCGCTCGACGGGCCGGTGACGTTCATGAGCGTCTGCGAGGCCGTCACGACGTAGGTGCCGTTGCCCAGCACCGTCATGCAGCTCCAGGCGCCGCTCGCGCTCACGGTGGCCGTATACACGCTGGCGCCGCCCATGCGCGTGACGGTGACGAGGGCGCCCGCGACGCCGGTGCCCGAGATGGAGGGGTTGGGCCCCACCGTGGCGTTCTGCGCGGGTGTGAGAATGACGGGCGCCGTCACCTGGATGCAGCGCGTGGGCGTGACGCCGGTGCACGAGAAGCCGGGCTCGAGCGTGCACGTCGAGGAGCAGCCGTCGCCGTTCTGGCCATTGCCGTCGTCGCAGGCCTCTCCGCCGCGCAGGTAGCCGTCGGCGCAGCCGTCTTGCCAGTTGGGCAGCCCGTCGCCGTCGCGGTCTCGTGCCACCGACAGTGGGCTCGTCACGCCCAGGCCCGTGGCCCCACACGTGGCCACCGTGCAGTTCACGTCGAACGCGTTGTCGATGCCGTCACCGTCGGCGTCGGCGTTGGCCTTCGCTCGATCGGCCGTGCCGTCGTTGTTGGTGTCGAAGGCCTCGACGAAGTCCGTCACGCCGTCGGCGTCGCTGTCGGTGTCGCGATGGTCGGGCAGCAGATCGCCGTCGGTGTTGGTGCCGCTCGTGCGCGGCGAGTCCAGGAGCCCGTCGTTGTTGGCGTCGAGCGCGCTGTCGACGCGACCGTCTCCGTTGGCGTCGGTGTAGCCGTACTCGCGTGCGTCGGGCACGCCGTCGTCGTCGGAGTCGGCGTCGAGGAAGTCGGGCCGCCCGTCGGTGTCGGTCTGCCGGGGCGTGGCGAGGCCCCCACCAGCGCACCGGCCGTTGCCCTGCGCGGGGAGGCACCCGTCGAGCCGCCCGTCGACGTTCGCGTCCACGCCGCCCGCCTCGAGTACGTCGGTGATGCCGTCGCCGTCGCTGTCGAGATCGAGCGCGTTCGGAATGCCGTCCTGGTCGACGTCGCCAGAGCCCTCGAGCGCGTCGTCGAGCCCGTCACCGTCGTCGTCCACGTCGATGAGGTTCGGCACCGTGTCGTTGTCGGTGTCCACCACGGGCACGCAGACGGTCGACGTCGCGGGCGTGATGAAGTTCGGCAGCGAGGCGTCGAGCGCGAAGAAGCGGTTGAACGTCGTGCCGTCGTGCTCGACCTCGTAGGCGATGTCGAACGTCGAGCGGTTGCGGAAGGTGAGCACCACGGCGTTGTCCACCGCGCCCGCGCCGGTGTTGTTGTCGGCGGTGCCCGAGAAGACGAGCTCGGTGGCGCGCGCGCCGGCCTGCACCGTCGTGGGCGGCGTGCGGGCGAGCTCGTAGGCGGTGAGGCCGCCGAGCGTGGGAATGATGCGCTCGGTGAAGTTCGCGGTGCGGTCGAGGTCGCCGATCTCGGCCGAGAAGTCACCAGAGGCGGGCGTGTTCGTGCCTGTGCGGACGATCTCGTACCGCAGCCGCAAGGTGGCCGTGCCCGGAGCGCCCGGCGGCATCGCGCTCGCGAACGTCACCACCGCGGCGCCGTTGATGCCCTGGAGCGTGTGGGTGAAGCCCGTCGACGGCGTCGTCGACAGCCGCGTCACCCGCACGTCGACGGCCTGCCCGCCGAGCAGGCCGACGTTCGAGTAGAGAATCGTGTCTCCGCTCGTCGAGCCGTCGGGGAAGGTGAAGTTCGCGTAGCCGCTGACGCCGGGTCGTCCGCACTGGGCGTGGGCGAGCGCGGGAGACAACGCGACGGCGACGGCGACGAGCGCGGAGACGACGAGACGCATGTCAGGCTGCTAGCGCGTCGGCCCCGGTCGGAGCAACCGACGTTCGTCAGAGCGCCAGCGCGAGGCCCAACCCGAGCAGCAGCGCCGCGCCCGACACCTCGACGATGCGTCTGCCGAAGGCCCAGCCGCCCAGCGTCACCGCCATCACGGCCTTCACCACCGTGTTGCTGGCCACCGCGATGACGATGGTGCGCGTCGCCACCACGGGCTCCAGCGCGCCGCTCTTCACGAGGTTCGACATGGTGAGCGTGATGGCGTCGACGTCGGTGAGGCCGGCGACCAGCCCGGTGAGGTACGTGCCCGCCTCGCCCAGCGTGTCCGTCGCCCAGCGCGAGGCCACGAGAATGAAGACGAAGAAGGCTCCGAACTGAACGGCCTTGCGCAGCTCGAACGGGTTGGTGAGCTCGACGTTCGTCACCTCGTTGCGGTGGGCGCGGTCGCGGAACGCCATGACACCGACGGCGACGAGGCTCACCAGCGCCATCGCGCCCAGCGGAACGGCCAGCTTTGGCAGCAGCGAGGCCTCGACGGCGGCCACGGTGACGAGCACGCGGACGAACATGATGGTGCTGGCGATGACGACGGCGAGCGCGCTCACCGCCGCGAGCTGGGGCGTCTGCTTCGCGCGCGCGGCCGAGGCGAGCGTCACCGCCGTCGACGAGACGAGCCCGCCGATGGCGCCGGTGATGAGCAGCCCCTTGCCGTGCCCGAACAGGCGCATGGCCACGTAGCCGACGAAGCCGATGCCGGCGATGAGCAGCACCATGAAGCCGATGCGGTACGGGTTGAGCGCGCCGTACGGCCCGTACGGTTCATTCGGCAGCACCGGCAGCACCACGACGGCGATGAGGAGGAACTTCACCGTGGCGATGACGTCGTCGCGCGACAGCTTCGCCGAGAACTGCCGCAGCTGCGTCTTCTGCGAGAGCAGGAACGTCGCCGCAACCGCGATCGAGGCCACCACGAAGATGCGCGTGCGCACCGGCTCGATGAGGCCGTGCGACGCTGACAGCGCGCCGAGGAAGAACGTCAACAGCGCGCTCGCTTCGCTGGTGAGCCCGACGTGGCCCTGCTCGGCGTCCCGCCAGTACCCGATGGCGAGGAAGAGGCTGAGCCCCATCGCCGCCCCGAAGAGGGGCAGGGCGCCGTACGCGGGCTGCATCATCGACGCCGTCGCACCCAGCAACGCGAAGAGGGGGTAGGTGCGCACCCCGCCGGTGAAGCCGCGCCGGCCGTTGTCGCTCGCCGGCTTCGAGTGTTCGCGCTCGAGCCCGATGAGCAGCCCGACGAGGAGCGCGAGGGCCAGCGAAGGGTAGGGCTCGGAGGTCTCCACGGCGGTGCCGCCAGTCTGCGTCACGACCGCGTGACGAGCGAGTTTACGGTTGGGCGAGGAGGTGTCGCGCGATGACGAGCCGCTGCACCTCGCTGGCGCCCTCGTAGATGCGCAGCGCGCGGACGTCGCGGTACAGCCGCTCGACGGCGAAGCCCTTCACCACGCCGTTCCCGCCGTGCACCTGCAGACAGCGATCGATGATGCGCTGGGCAGCCTCGGTGGCGAACAGCTTCGACACGGCCGCCTCGTAGGTGATGCGCGCCTGGCCCTGATCCTTCGTCGTCGCCGCCATGTGCACGAGGAGCCGCGAGGCCTCGAGCTCGACGGCGCTGTCAGCCAGCAACGCCTGCACTGCCGAGAGCTCGGCCAGCGGCGCGCCGAACTGCTTGCGCGTCTTCACGTACGAGAGCGCTTCCTCGAGCGCCCGCCTCGCCATGCCCACCGCCGCCGCGCCCACCGTGCTGCGAAAGACGTCGAGCGTCGACAGCGCCAGCTTCATGCCCTGGCCTTCTTCGCCGATGAGCGAGTCTGCAGGCAGCATGCAGTCGTTCAGCTCGAGCTCGCCGATGGGGTGCTCGCCCAGCAGCTCCATCTGCCGCGAGACCCGGAAGCCGGGCGCGTCGGCCGGAACGAGGAACGCCGACAGCCCCCTGGGGCCTTCGCCGGTGCGCGCGAACACCGTGTAGTGCGTGGCGACGCCGGCGTTCGAGATGAAGCGCTTGTGCCCCGAGAGGCGAAAGCCCGTCGAGGTGCGCGCCGCGCGGGTCGACAGGTTCGCGACGTCGCTGCCGGCCTCGGGCTCGGTGAGCGCGAACGCGAACAGCACCTCGCCGCGGGCCACCTTCGGGAGCAGCTCGCGGCGCTGCGCGTCGGTGCCCGCGAGGACGAGCGGGTGGCTCCCGAGCCCCTGCACCGCGAAGAGGGAGTCCGCGGCGGCGTTTCGGAAGGCGAGCTCTTCACGCAGCACGCAGACCGAGAGGACCTCGACCTGGGCCCGCGCACCGCCGAACGTCGCGGGCACGAGGTAGGGGTAGAGGCCCTGCGCTGCGACCGCACGGGCGAGGCCTTCGTCGTCGACGTGCAGCTGGCCAGCGTCGAGCGCGCGGAACGACTCGGCCGCGCGCGCCTTCAAGGCGAGGTGCTCTGGCGTGAGGAAGGAAGCAGACATGGCGGCTTCGTTAGTTCGCTCCGGACGCCGTGGCCATGACGGGGATGTCCGCGGAAGCGGATGACTTTCCGTTCAGTTTGACATCGGGCTTTCGGGGTGGCAGAAGCGCATCCGTTGTAGCGGATGATTCTTCACTCTCACTCAGGAGCCGCACATGAGCACCCCCACTACCTCGTTGAATGACGTGAACCTCACCGCCGTCGCCGCGCTGGCGAGTCACATTCAGCAGCGCCCGCAGGCCGCCAACACCACCTGGAAGGCCGACGTCGAGTGGACGGGCGCGTTCACCTCGAAGGCTCGCATTCGCGGCTTCGCCCCCATCGCCTCGGACGAGCCCGCCACGCTGGGCGGCTCCGACACAGCGCCGAACCCGGTGGAGCAGCTCCTCGCCGCGCTCGGGAACTGCCTCGCCGTCGGGTACGCGGCGAACGCGTCAGCCCAGGGCATCGCGATTCGATCGTTGTCGCTGTCCCTCGAGGGGAACCTCGACCTCCACACGTTCCTCGGGCTGGCGCAGGGCAACGCCGGCTACGAGAACGTGAAGGTGACGGTGCACCTCGACGCCGACGCGACCCCGGAGCAGCTCGAGGCGCTGCATCGCAAGGTGGTGGGCACGTCGCCGGTCGGCCACACGCTCCAGCGCGCGGTGCCGGTCAGCATCGAGCTGGCGCGCCCGAAGAACTGAGGTCGCCTCATCGACGCTTCGGCAGCGACAGCCCGTTCGCTGCCAGGAGCGCCTCGGCCTGCTCGAGGCGTTCGAGCAGGGGAGCCGCCAGGCGCTCCACCTCCTCGCGCGTGAAGCGGGGCGTGATGCCCTGCGGGCAGTTCCAGTCACTGCCCTCGACGTGCACCTTGAGGAAGCGCTCGACCGGCCGGTCGTCGAGGGCAGGCCGCTCGACGGGCCTCAGCGCGTCGACGCCGACCACCTCGATGTGCCCCAGCACCTTGAGCCGCGTCTGGTTCGGGTAGTCCATGAAGATGAACGCGGCGCGGTCGTTCTTCGACAGGTTGCCCAGGCTGATGAACTGTTTGTTGCCGCGCACGTCGGGCAGCACGAGCGTCGAGTCGTCGAGCACCTTCACGAAGCCGCGTGGGCCGCCGCGGTGCTGCACGTAGGGCCAGCCGGTCTCCGAGACGGTGGCGAGGTAGAGGCTGTCACGCGCTTCGATGAAGTCCCGCTCATCGGGGCCGAGCGGCGGGCCACCCTGGGGGCCGTCCCGGCGGGCGTAGGCACGACGGCTCCCGGCGCGCGACTGGAGGTCCTTCACGGCCGGGGTGAAGAGCCGCTCGGCGAAGTGGTTGGCCATGGCACCCCCTCGAGGTCCCGGGAGGCGTGAACATGACACGTGGTCCGCCGCGTCCCGAAAAGTCGAAGCGGACCGGGGACTTCAGCGTGAGCGCTTCTTCGACGTGCGGCCCTTCTTCGGGGCCGGCTTCTTCTTCACCCGCGGCCTCTTCGCCGCCGTCACGCTCGGGAACAGCACGCTCGCCTCGGCCTCGAGCACGTGCGTCTCACCCAGCTCCGCCGGGTCGCCCATCGAGAACGTGTACGGCGTGTACGCCACGAACGGCCGCTCGCCCTGGACGTCGACGTACACCTTGAGGGCAGGGCCGTCGTAGTCGGGGGTGCGCACGTCGATGGTGTAGGCCCAGGCAGCGCCCGAGATGACGCCGTCCTTCGCGTCGCCCTGGAGGGCCGTCACCAGCTGCATCTCGAGCTCGTCGGCATCGGCCGAGCGCGCGTCGATCGACACGAGCCCCGGCTTGCCCGCGGCGTCGGACACCACGGCGAAGGGCGTCAGCGTCTCCGACAGCCGCAGCATGAACGAGCCCGCCTCGAGCGCGCGCTCGAGCAGCTCGAGGCCCCGCCCGTCGGGGCCCTTCACGGGCTTCTTCTTCGGCTCAGCGGCCCTGGAAGTTCGGCGTTCTTTTGTTCGAGAAGGCATCGGAGGCCTCGCGGAAGTCGTGGGTCTGCATGCACACCGCCTGGGCGCGCGCCTCGTTGTCGAGCGCCTGGAAGAGATCCATGTGCAGCTCGGCGTTGAGGATCTCCTTCGTCATGCCGAGCGCGAAGGTGGGCCCGTTCGCCAGTCTGGTGGCGAGCGCCATCGCCTCGGGCACGCACTGCTCGGGCGGCACCACCTTGTTGAACAGCCCGTACTTCTCGGCGGTGGCCGCGTCGATGACGTCGCCCAGCATGAGCAGCTCGGTCGCGCGCGACAGCCCCACCACCCGCGGGAGCAGGTGCGCTGCGCCCATGTCGGCGCCGGCGAGGCCCACGCGCACGAAGAGGAAGCCGATCTTCGCCTTCTCGCTGGCCACGCGCAGATCCGACGCGAGCGCGATGACGGCTCCTGCACCAGCCGCCGTGCCGTTGAGCGCCGCCACGATGGGCTTGCGCAGGGCGCGCATGTTGCGAATGAGCTCGCACGTCATGCGGGTGAACTCGACCTGCGCGGGCATGTCGTACGCGAGCAGCGGCTTGATGATGTCGTGCTGGTCGCCGCCGGAGCAGAAGCCGCGCCCCTCGCCCGTCACCACCACGGCGCGCACCGAGGGCTCCTTCTCGAGCTCGAAGAACAGATCGGTCAGCTCGCGGTACACCTGGAAGGTGAGCGAGTTGAGGGTGTCCGGGCGGGTGAAGGTGATGACGCCGACCTTCTCCTTCACCTCGAAGCGGAACGACGTGGGCAGCTTCATGGGGTGGTGCGCTCCTCGAGCACCGCGGTGGCTTCGATCTCGACCTTCGCCGCGTCTTCCACCAGCGCGGCCACCTGCACGAGCGCCATCGCGGGGTAGTGCCGGCCCAGGTGCTTCTTCCACGAGACGCCGATGGCCTTGAGCGCGCCCAGGTACTCGCGCTTGTCGGTGACGTAGACCGTCATGCGCACGATGTCGGTCGCCGCGCCGCCGGCCTTCGTCACCACCGCCATCACGTTCGCGAGCGCCTGGTCGAACTGCGCGTCGAAGGTGGCCGGAAACGTCGCCTCGGCCTTCGTCGGGTCCCACCCCACCATGCCGCCGGTGAAGAGCATGCGCCCGCTCGCGACGACGCCGTTCGCATAGCCCCGGGGAGGCACCCAGCCGTCGGGCTGAATCGTGGTGTGAGGCATCTAGACCGTCTCTCCGCCATCGATGGTGTAGTCCGCGCCGGTGATGGCCGCGCCGGCCTCGCTCGCGCAGAGGAAGTGCACGAGCGCGGCGACCTCATTCGGCTTGACGGCCCGGCTCAGCGGGTTCATCGCCTCGAGCGTGGCCTTTGCGTCCTCCACGCTGCGCCCGGTGGACGAGGCGATGCGGTCGACGCTGGCCGTCAGCATGTCGGTGTCGGTCCAGCCCGGTGAGACCGCGTTGACAGTGACGTGTTTGCTGGCGAGCTCGACCGCGAGCGAGCGCGTGAGCCCCAGCAGCGCGTGCTTCGAGGCGCAGTAGGCGCTGGTGTACTTGAAGCCCTTCTTGGCGGCCGTCGAGCAGATGTTCACCACGCGGCCCTTCGCCGCCACCAGCGCCGGGAGCAGCTCGCGGGTGAGGAGGAACGGCGCGGTGACGTTGACCTGCTGAATCCGCGAGAAGTCCTCGAGGCTCGTCTTCCCGAGGCTCGCCGACAGCGCGATGCCGGCGTTGTTCACCAGGGCGTCGAGGCGCGCGCCCGCGGCCAGCACCGACTTCGCCGCCGCCACCACGCTGTCGTTCGCGCTCGCGTCGAAGGAGACGAAGCGCACGTCACCCTTTGCGCGGAGGGGCTCGACCGGGGCCGCGCTGCGCGCCAGGGCGAACACCGTCCAGCCCGAGGTCGCGAAGGCCTCGGCGATGGCCAGCCCGATGCCACGGGACGCTCCGGTGACGGCGACGGTTCGCATGCGCGCGGGGCGCCATAGCACGGGTCGGCGCGGGGGCCGATCGGTGTGGTACGCAGCCTTTCCATGCGTGTGCTCCTGGCCGCTGGTGCTCTCTTCGCCGTCGCCTGTGGTGCCCTGACGCCGATTCGCCCCGACGCCGGCCCGGCCGGGGGTGGCTCGGCTGGCGGCGCGTTCGGAGGCGGGGCGTTCGGCGGGGGTGACGGCGGCGGCGCGGCCGGTGGCGCGGCAGGTGGGGTGGCGGGAGGCAGCGCCGGTGGCGTGGCGGGTGGGTCGGCGGGCGGAGTGGCGGGTGGCGCCGCTGGTGGCGCGGGGGGTGGAAACCCTGGCGGTGGCGCCGGCGGCGGCGGGGTGGCGGGGGCTGATGGCGGCCTGTCGTCGTTCCGCTGGAGCAGCCTCGCCGTCACGCCCCCGCCCAGCTCGACCAGTGTCGCCGTGGCGGTCGCCGCCCGGCCCGGCGAGGCGTGGGTCGCGCTCGACAACGGGCGGCTCTACCGGTCTGACGGAGGTCTCTTCGCCG
Organism: Myxococcaceae bacterium; assembly: GCA_033763395.1. GTDB lineage: Bacteria > Myxococcota > Myxococcia > Myxococcales > Myxococcaceae > Xiheimicrobium. The sequence continues at coordinate 3,351 of JANRKQ010000023.1, read as the reverse complement.
AGGTGCCGGGGCTGATGGTGCCCAGCCCGCGCGACCTCTACGTGTCTCCCTCGGGCAAGGTGTACACGGTCGCCTCCGGGCGGTCGGCCCTCTCGTGCACCGCCGGAGACTGCGGCGTCGCCGCGAACTACGTGACCGGAATGACGGCCTCGACCCTCGAGACCTGGTCGGGCCTCTGCGGCTCCGGCGAGACGGTGTTCGCCTTCGGCCTCAGGAACGGCAGCACGGGCGTGCTGTACCAGTTCGCAGGAGGGTCGTGGATGCAGGTGTCGGCCAACCTCGGCGTGACGAGCCCGCGCTGGTGCCAGCTCGGCCCGTCTGGTGAGGTGTACGTCGTCGGCATGGACGGCATCGGGAAGTACGAGGGGGGCGCCTTCACGCCCGAGATGATCGATCTGATGGGCCAGCCCGCGGCGAGCTGGTCGAGCCTGGCGCTCTCGATTCGGGGCAACGCCATCACCGAAGCGTTCGCGGTGGGCGGCAGCGGCGGCTCGGCCTACCGCTTCGCGCGCCGAAACCAGGCCACCGAGTCGTGGACCTCGCTCGCGCCCAACCCGGCCGGGTTGAACTTGAGCGTCGTGATCGCGTTCGGGCTCGATGAGTTCCTGGCGGCGGGCACTCCGGCCTCGACGACAGGGCCACGCTTCATGTCCTGGAACGGGACGGCATGGGTGCCGAGCGTCCCCCAGCCGCCCAGCTCGATCTCTTCGGTGAGGGACGGCTGGGCCACGAGCGATCGAGAGGTCTTTCTGGTGGGGGCCGACAGCGCGAGCAGCTACGCCATCATCCGCGGGCGGCGTTGAGGCTGGGCCTGTTGGGAAGCGTGCGCCCCGTGCTAGGCGCGGTGTCGATGCGACCTGCCCTCGGCCTCGTGGTGCTGTGGAGTCTTGCGTGCGGCCCGCTCACGCCCGTTCGGCCTGACGCCGGGCCAGGTGGTGGAAGCGCCGGTGGGTCCATCAGCCTCGTCGGCGGTGGCCAGGCGGGTGGGTTCGCCGGTGGCTCAGCGGGTGGGAGCGCCGGTGGCTCAGCGGGTTGGAGCGCGGGTGGCTCGGCGGGTGGGAGCGCGGGTGGCTCGGCGGGTGGAAGCGCGGGCGGCTCGGCGGGTGGAAGCGCAGGCGGCTCGGCGGGTGGAAGCGCCGGCGGCGGCGCGCTCGGTGCCTTCAACTGGGCGAGCATGTCGCTCTCGCCCGCGCCGTCGTTCGGCACCCCGTCGGCGGTCTCGGCGCGCGTGGGCGAGGCATGGCTGGGCATGGACGGGAAGCTCTACCGCTCGACGGGCGGGCCGTTCGTCCAGGTGATGGGCCTCAGCTTGAGCACGCTCAAGGACGTTCACGTCACGCCGATGGGCAAGGTGTTCGCCGTTTCGAGCGCGAACAACTCGGTGGTCTGCGCGAGCGGCGATTGTTCGATGGCAGCGAACTACGTCTCTCTGCTCACCGACAGTTCATCAGACACCTTCGACGGCCTCTGTGGCTCCGGCGAGCAGGTCTTCGCCATAACCAACGGCGGTTCCAACCAGGCCCAGCTGTACGAGTTCGTCAACAACGCGTGGATGAAAGTGTCGAACGACCTGGGCTTCACGTTGCCACGGAAGTGTGTCGTCGGGCCCTCTGGCGAGGTCTACGTGCTCGGCCGCACCTTCGTCGTCCGGTACGAGGCGGGCTCGTTCGCGCAAGAGAACGTCGACCTCATGGGGCAGGGCAACGCCGAGTGGTACGACATGGCGCTCGTGTTCAACGGCGCGCAGGTGGCCGTCGGTATGCTGGTGGGTGGCATCGGAAGCCCCGGCACGATGACCGGCTACCGCTACGCCCGGCGCAACCCGCAGGGCGGCGGGTGGACGACGCTCCCCTTCATGCAGAACTACGGCGACCGGCTCAACGCGGTCATCTCGACGGGCCCGTCGGAGTTCCTGGCGGCCGGCTTCACCGGCGGCGCGTCGACCACCGCCCGCTTCGTGGAGTGGAAGGGCACCCAGTGGGCCCCGGTGCCGATGGCGAACCAGCCACCGGCGGTGCTGGCGTCGGTCGTCGACGCCGCCGCCGCCTCGGAGCGCGAGGTGTTTCTCGTCGGAGCCTCGAACTCGGGCAGCTACGCCATCATTCGCGGGCGTCGCTGATGGGTTTCATGCGCAGCGCGGCAGCGCGCTCCCCTGGTGGCGTTGACCTGTCGGACCTTGGGTTGGTACGGCCTGCCCATGCCCCGCGCTGCCATCACCGACCTCTACCGCATCGACGACCTGCTCTCGCCCGAGGACCGCGCCATTCGCGACACCGTCGCGCGCTTCGTCGACCAGGAGTACCTGCCCATCGTCGGGAAGCACTTTCGCGATCACACCTTCCCCAGCCACGTCATCCCCAAGCTGGCCGATCTCGGCGTCTTCGGCGCGACGCTCAAGGGGTACGGCTGCGCGGGGCTGTCGAACGTCGCGTACGGCCTCATCCTGCAGGAGCTCGAGCGCGGTGACTCCGGCCTGCGCAGCTTCGCCTCGGTGCAGTCGTCGCTCTGCATGTTCCCCATCTGGAGCTACGGCAGCGACGAGCAGAAGGAGCGGTTTCTGCCCGGCATGGCGCAGGGGAAGCTCATCGGCTGCTTCGGCCTGACCGAGCCCGACTTCGGCTCCGACCCCGGCGGCATGCGCACGCGCGCGGTGAAGCAGGGCGACCACTACGTGCTCAACGGCTCGAAGCTGTGGATCACCAACGGCACCATCGCTGACGTGGCCATCGTCTGGGCGAAGGTCGACGACGGCGGCGCCGAGTCGATTCGGGGCTTCCTGGTCGAGAAGGGCATGCCGGGCTTCGTGGCGAAGGAGATCGAAGGGAAGTTCTCGCTGCGCGCGAGCTTCACGGCCGAGCTGTCGTTCCAGGACGTGAAGGTGCCCGCGAAGAACCTGCTGCCGGGCGTGCAGGGCCTTCGTGGGCCGCTCTCGTGCCTCAACAAGGCGCGCATGGGCATCGCCTTCGCGGCGATGGGCGCGGCGGTGGCGTGCTTCGAGGGCGCCCGCGAGTACGCGCTGTCGCGGGTGCAGTTCAACAAGCCCATCGCGGCCTTCCAGCTCACCCAGGAGAAGCTCGCCGACATGCTGAGCGAGATCGTCAAGGGCCAGCTGCTCGCCCTGCGCCTCGCGCAGCTCGCGGACTCGGGCCAGAAGGTGCTCCCGGAGCAGGTGTCGCTCTGCAAGCGCAACAACGTGAAGGTGGCCCTCGAGATCGCCCGAATCGCGCGCAGCATCTACGGCGCCAACGGCATCAGCGACGAGTACCCGCCGGTGCGCCACATGCTGAACCTCGAGAGCGTCTACACCTACGAGGGCACGCACGAGGTCCACACGCTGATCCTCGGCAAGGC
>JANRKQ010000022.1:0-3202 GCA_033763395.1 Myxococcaceae bacterium | reverse complement strand
CGGCGCGGTGCACGAAGTCGGCGACGGTGAGCGGCTCGTCCCACGCGAGGTTCCACGCCCGCCGAGCCGGTCCGCGGGTGAGCGCGGCGAGCAGCTGGTCGACGACGGCGCCGCTGAAGACGTGGCGAACGGGCTGCGCAGGAGCCCGCAGCAGAATCGCCTCGCGGCGCATCAGGCGCGCGAAGAGCCCGGGCAGACGCCCGTGGTAGTCGCGGCTCCCGTGCACCATCGGCAGGCGGAAGGTGGTGTACGGCAGCGCCCCTCGCGCGAGCACGTCCTCCATCGCGCGCTTGTCGACGCCGTACTTCCAGTTGTCGAAGTCGTCGGCGGTGGGCGCCTCGGAGAGGACGGGCCCGTCGTAGTCCTGTTCGCGCGCGAGCCCCTCAGGGCGTGGAGTTCGAACGAGGTACACCTGGCCGGTGCTGACGGCGATGAGGTGGCCCACCTTGCCGGCCAGCACCCGCTCGAGCCGCTCGGCCTGCGCGCCGTCGAAGAGCGCGAAGTCCACCACCGCGTCGAAGCGCGCGTTCCCGAGCGCGGCGTCGAAGGCCTCGGCGCCCCGGTCGACGACGATGCGCTGAACCTGCGCGCCGAACGGGTCCACCAGCGAGCCGCGGTTCAGCAGCGTCACCTCGTGCCCCTGCGCAAGGAGCCGCACGACGAGCTCGACGCCGAGGAAGCGGTTGCCACCAATCACGAGCACGTTCATGCGGGCCCTCCTGACACCGTCCTGTCAGCTTCGCATCAGGGAGCGACGAGCTCGTTCCGTGGTGGCCGGGGCAACGCGCTCCACCGTCCGGCGACACAACTCGACGTGCGCGTCTTCGGCCAGGGCGGAGCGCACCCGGCAGCGGCCGTGATGGCCCGGGCTGACTCGCGACCACCGCCGGTCCCGCGAGGGGCTGAAACCGTCGCCCACTTCGTGCGATACGCCCTGACATGCGTCGACTCGCCCTTCCGGTCGTCCTCCTCTCCGTCTGGGCCGCGTGTCAGTGCGGCCCTGGCAACCTCTGTGAAGGCACGCGCTGTGGCCCGGGGCTCATGTGCCAGCCCACCACTGGCCGCTGCGTGCTCGACGGGAGCCCGCCGGTCATCGGCCCGACTGGCGGCTCGGGCGGCTCGAGCGTAGGCGGCGGCGCGGCGGGTGGCGCTTCGACGGGCGGCGGCGACGCGCAGGACGCCGGTCTGGACTGCCCCATGACGTGCGCGGGGCAGACGCCCGTGTGCGACCGCGCGCAGGGCCGCTGCGTGGCCTGCACCGCGACGGCGGGCTGCTCGGGCGGAACACCCGTGTGCAACCGCCTCTGGCAGGGCGGCGTCGGCCGATGCCAGGTGTGCCTCGACGACAACTCGGGCTGCTCGGGCCCAACGCCCTTCTGCGACGTCACCATCACGCCGGCCGCGGGCTGCATCGGCTGCCGAAACGCCGCCGACTGCACCACCCCGGGCACCACCTGCGACAGCTTCGGGACGCGCTCCTGCGTGGTGGACGACGGTGGCTTCGGCGGGGGCGGCGCGGGCGGCGGCAGTGGCTCGGTCGTCTTCAGCGACGGCGGCGTGACGACGCGCTGCCTGCCAGGTGGCTCGACGCCCGGCATGGCGTGCACCACCGAGTGCCCGCGGGGCTTCGTCTGTCAGGGCGGCCAGTGCGTGCTGCGGGGCTCCAGCGGGCCGGTGCAGGTGACGCTGCGCTTCCCCGTGGCCGAAGACCTCGACCTCTACGTGGTGGAGCCGCTCCCCGATGGCGGCACCTGCGAAATCTTCTACGGCCAGCCCCACATCGACGCGGGGCCTCCGCCGATTCCGCTGCCGTTCCCGATTCCGCCGCAGCCCCGCTGTGGCGCCAAAGGCTGGCTCGACCTCGACTCGAACGCCGCGTGCCGCATCGACAACGTGAACGTCGAGAACATCATCTACTCGCCGAACCTCACGCCCACGAGCGGCACCTACGTGGTGCGGGTGAACTACTTCCAGAACTGCAGCGCGTCGTCGCCGGTGCCGTACGAGGTCGAGGTGCGGGCCAACGGGCAGACCCGGTTCTATTGCGGCTCGTTCACGCCCAGCATGGCGACGGGTGGTGCGCTCGGGGCGGGCCGCCGGGTGGCGAGCTTCACCCTGCCGTGACTCACTCCCCGGTGAACGTCGGCTCGCGCTTCTCGAGGAACGCGCCCATCGCCTCGAGCAGGTCCTTCGACGGGAGGAACGCCGAGTTCCACAACGCCACCGTGGCGAGGCTCTGACTGGCCACCGCCTCGGAGCGCGCGTTCATCACCTCTTTGATGCCGCCCAGCACCAGGGGCGAGTGCTTCGCCATGCGCGCGGCCATGCCCAGGGCCGCCTCGAGGAGCGCCGCCTTCGTCTCGTACACCTCGTTCACGAGGCCCAGGCGCAGCGCCCGCGCCGCGTCGACGTCGTCTCCGGTGAGCGCCAGCTCGCGCGCCACGCCCTCGCCCACGATGCCCGGCAACCGCGCCAGCGTGCCCACGTCGGCCACCATCGCCAGCTTCACCTCGCGCACCGACAGCTTCGCGTCCTTCGAGGCGAGGCGCACGTCACAGGCCGTCGCCAGGTCGACGCCGCCGCCGATGCACCAACCACTGATGGCCGCGATGACCGGCTTTCGGCAGCGCGCCACCGCGGTGTTCGCCGCCTGCATCGCGCGAATGGTGGCCAGCAGCTGCTGCCGGGCCTTCGCGCCGCCGTCAGGTTGCAGCACCGGCGCCAGCTCGGCTGACATCGAGGCGAGGTCGAGCCCGAAGCTGAAGTGCTCGCCTTCGCCCGACAGCACCACCGCCCGCACCGCCTCGTCCGCGTCGAGCCGGCCGAACAGCACCGGCATCTGCTGCCAGTAGTCCGGGCCCATGCGGCTGCCCTTGCCCGTCGCCTTCAAGACGACGTGCGCGACGTGGTGCTCGACCGAGACGGTGGCGAAGGTGAGGCCGGTGGTGTCCATGCGACACGTCTTTCCACGCCGGACAACGCCCGTCAGCCGTGCTGGAGCGCTTGACCCCCCGCCGGGAGCGACGAACATCACGCCCATGCCGCTCTCCGTCGAAGGCAAGGAACGTTCGTTTCAAGAGAACCTCACGCTCGCCCGCACGCTGCCCGCCGTCGCCGGCATGGTGAACGTCATTGGCTATGTGAACCTCGGCTTCTACACCTCGCACGTCACCGGGCGCGTCAGCGGCTTCGGCGTCAACGT
>JANRKQ010000021.1:0-6115 GCA_033763395.1 Myxococcaceae bacterium | reverse complement strand
TGGCGCACCGTCGGCTTCACCCAACCCGATGCGAAGCTTCGCGACGAGGGCCGTGGCTCACACCGAGAAGTAGGGCAGCAGCGCCCGCCGCCGATTCGCCGCGTCCCGCATCGCCTGGGTCATTCCATACGAGTGGATGATCTGCCCGAACGCGCCCTCGTTGCCCTGCCGGTCGAACTCGGCCTGTGGCACCCCGAGGGCCGTCATCACGCTGCGCAGCCCAGCGCTCCAGGGGAAGCCCGGGTGCGGCTGGGTGGCCGACCAACCCGTCGGCGGTGGGCGCCTGCGGTAGTCGATGTACTGCCCCATGCGCAGCCGGCCGCGCGCACCGCCCGCGACGAGAATCGGGAGCCCCTCGGCCGAGTGGTGGTTTCCGTCGCCGTCTTCGTTGGCCCACACCAGCACCGTGTTGTCGAGCAGGCTCGAGCCGTCGGCTTCGGTCACCGCCGCCAGGCGCGCCATCAGGGACGCCACCCGCCGGGCCTTCCACCCGTCCCAGGCGCGGCAGTTGGCCAGCACCGCCGCGTCCCCGTGGGCTCCGTGCGAGTTGGCGTGGTGCCGGTCGTCACCGATGGCCCCGGCGTCGTCCGAGGCGTTGAGGCTGATGCAGGCGATGCGGGTGACGTCACACGCGAACGCGGCGGTGACGGCCGCGAAGGTGTACTCGTGGCGGTCGAGCACCGTCGTGCCCGAGGGCGCCGCCAGCGACGTGCAGGCGCTGGTGGTGGGCGGTGGCAACGCCGCGGCGCGCTGGGCCAGTTCACGCATCAACTGGCCGTGGCTGGCCACCCGGGCCTGGTCCTCGGCCGACAGCGCGCTCGAGCGGGCGACCGCGTCGTAGCGGGCCGAGAGCCGGTCCAGCACGGCGCGCTCGGGCACCTGCTGGGCCGGAGCCGGAGCCATCATCGGGAAGAGCGGCGCGAGCACCGTCTGTACGGCGCCGAAGCCCACGAAGGGCAGCGTCTGCACCCCGGCCGTGTTGCCGCCCTGCGGCCGCCAGAACGAGAAGCCCCGCCCATTGCCGACCCGCAGCGCTTTGAGGCGAGGGGCCTGTGCGTAGAAGCCCGTCGCGTTCTCGACGATGCAGTCCACCGAGCTGCCCCAGAAGGGCGGCGCCGTCTCGTTGCCCGAGGGGTTCTCACTGCAGGTGAAGGGCCCGCAGGCGCGGTGAAAGGCGTAGTGCGTGTAGCCGAGGCCACGCAGGAGCGAGAAGCGGTTGCGCAGGCCGTCGAACTCGGGACCGAAGAGGGGCGACAAGCGCCCTGAAATCGACGCCAGAGAGCTCGCCCACACCTCGGGCGCCACCTGCTGCTGCGGCGCCTGGGCTGGCCAGAACTCGCTCTCGAAGGTGCCGTCGCGTGACTGCAGCGCGATGAAGCGCAAGGGCGGCCGGCTCGACGCCTGCGCGAAGGCGCGGTTCGACCACGACTCGAGGCCTGGCAGCAACAACCCGGCGGCGGTCGCCCGCAGCACGGCTCGGCGATGGAGAAGAAGACGTGTGGACACGGCGGGCCTCGTCAGGGAGTGGACACGGTGTCGGCCGCCAGGGCTTCGAGCGCCGACAGCAGGGTTCCGCCGGGAGCGCGCACCGCGGCGTCCATGGCGGCGAGGGTGCAGCCGTCGGCCGGGCCAGCCGGGCGCTGGCGGTAGTACTCGAAGAGGAACTGCACGAAGCAGGCGGGGCCCTCGACGCTCTCGGCGAGGTGCTGTGAGAGGCCGGCCGCGCCGTCGCGGGTGACGGGAGCCCCCGCCGGGCCAATGAGCTCGACCCGGTCGTCGACGCGGTGGCTCGCCAGCACGCCGCCGTCGGCGAGGTACTGCACCTCGGTGGTGCGCTCCCGCCCGAGCGCGTCGAGGCCTTCGAAGGCGAAGCCCAGCGGGTTGATGCTCTGGTGGCAGCCAGCGCAGCTGCCGGTGCCCGTCTTGAGGTCGGTGCGCTGCCGCGTCGACAGCGTCTGTCGCATCTGGAGCGTGTTGACGTCGGGCCCGCTGCTGAAGTTGTCCGGCGCCGGGAGCGCGATGGGCTGGCACATGAGGCGGCGGCGAACGGCTGCACCTCGGGTGATGGGGTGCGTCTCGCCGTCTCCGTGGAGGAGAAAGGGCAGCCGCATGAGGACGCCACGGCGGGCACCGCCCATCGTCGCCACGCCGCCATCGCCGACAGGAGCATGCCCGTGCAGCCGGGCGAGGCCGGGGTGCGCCGCGAAGCTGCGCCGCGACGTCATCAGCTCGGCGTACCCACCGCGCGTCTCGAAGGTGACGTCGTCGAGGAAGGTGAGGGCCTCGGTGATGGCCGCGGCGCGCAGGCCGCTCGTGTCCACCCCATCGAGGAACGCCGCCGGTCCCGCTGGCGGAGCGCCTGCGCCCTCGAGCTTCAGCCAGAAGGTGAAGAAGCGCCCCAGCTTCTGGCGGGCCAGCGGGTGGGTGAGGGCGCGGTCGACGTCGACGCGCCGCGTGGAGGCATCACCCAGCCGAGCCTCGGCCGCCGTGAGGGCCTGGTCCGCGGGCGCGTCCCACAGCAGGAGCGCGAGGCGTTCGGCCCGTGGGAGCGCCTCGAGGCGGTAGAGGAAGTCAGGGCTCTGCAGCACGTACCGGACGGCTGCCGACACGCCGAGCGCGCGGGTGGCGCCCAGGCGATAGAGCGAGACGAGCTCGCTCCGCTCGGTGGCGCCCAGTGGCCGACGCCACGCCTTCGTCGCGAAGCTCCCCAGCCCGCGCTCGAGGCAGGCGGCGTCGGGGTTCGGAGCGCCGAGGCACGCATCGAGGCGGTGTGGCGCCGCCCCCGCAGCGTCCCCCAGCGTGCGGGCCATGGCGTTGAAGAGCAGCACCTGCGGCTCCGCGAACGAGCGCGCGCGGTCGGACGCCTCGAGCGCCTGCCCGAGAATGTCTGGTGGCAGCGCCGCGAGCTCGGCGTCGACGAGGGCGAGCGTCGGCCCATCGAAGAGGTTCGAGAGGGCCAGCCGATACTGCTCGCGCGTGAGGCGCTGGAGGGGCTCGGCCGCCGTCAGGCCCGGCTGACAGGTGAACGGCGCGACCGGCGCGTCGGGAACCGAGGGGCCTGGGGCTGGCGCGTCGGGCGCGTCTGGCGAGGGTGGGGCGACCGTGGCCGCCTCGGTCGGTCCCCGGACGGCGGGAGCGCTCGGCCCGATGCCCAGCAGCGCCCCTTCACAGCCAACCAGACCGACGACGACGAGTGCTCCCCAGAGCCGCATGGCCGGGGCCTGAGCAGGCCCCGTGCCGTCCACAATTCAGAGGAAGTTCGTTGGGTTGGCCGATTGGGATGACTGAAGTGGAAGATCCACGCGCAGGTCAGGTGCTGGCTCGAGGTAGCACCCTGCGCCCACCTCACGGCGGCAGTTGCCGCACGGCCGCGCCGATGGCCGTCCTCCATTGCGAGAGGCTGTTCTGCGACACCTTCCAGGTCAGCACCCGCTGACCGTTGGCATCGAAGACGAACGTGTCGTGTTTGACCGCGTTCATGTCGAACTCGCGCCAGGCGTTTCGGCCCGCGCTCGGGTCTCGGAACAACGACATCGTCAGCGCCGGTGAGGGCGGCGACGTGAGGAACCAGCTCGCGTTCGAATCAGACACCGCGACGAACTGCACCGACCGGCCTTCGTTCTTCAGCTCCGTCCACAACGACTCGGCGATCCCAGCCTGGGACCGACACGTCGTTCAAAAGCCCTCTATCAGGTAGACGACGAGGGGCTGCCCCTGGAACTCCGAGAGGCCGTAGCTCTGGTTGAAGCGCGGGCTCCGAGGCTGCAGGTCGACGAGCTGCCACGAGGGGTACATCGCGGCCACCGTCATGCCGCCCCCAGCCGTGCCACCACCTTGCGCCGCGCCGCCACCACCTTGCGCCGCGCCGCCACCGAGTGCTCCGCCTCCACCGCCTTGTGCTCCGCCCCCACCGCCTTGCGCCACACCGCCGGCGGCCGCCATACCTCCGGCCGCGCCGCCGCCTGACTGCGCCGCGCCGCCTCCGCCCGAGCCTGTCGGCTCCATCATCGCCCCGCCGCACGCCACCAACACGGTGACGAGCGCGGCGAGCACGCCCTGGAACATCGGCCATCGCTTCATTGCAGGACCTCCTTCACGACGTCTTCGACCTGGAACACCTCATCACCAACGAGCCGCTTTGCCAGTGAACCGTCCGCGCGGAACACCTCGACGATGGGCAGGCCTGCGGCGCCTGGCACCATCGCCTCGAGCGCCTCGGCGTCGAGGTCCGACGCGTCGACACGCCGAACCGTCACCCGGAGCTCCTTCGCCTCGAGCGCGTCGATGACGGGCTTGAGCTTGAGGCACGGTGCGCACCACGTCGCCCAATAGTCCACCACCGTCACCCGGCCCGGCGCGGGCTTCGACTCGGCGAGGGATGGCGCGGGGCGCAGCACCTCGAACGAGCCGGCAAAGCCCGCGAACACCCCGATTGACGGAATGAACTGGAGCCCCTCGGTGCGCTGCCACACCGGCACCCGGCTCGCGACGAAGAGCGTGACGCTGTCGAGCACCCGCACCTGCACCGAGGGCGTGGCGGTGAGCCAGAGGCCTCCCGTGTTGACCGACGCGAGCCGCTCGGTGGTGAACGGGTCGATCTCGGACGACTGCGCGCGCCACTGCGTCTCGAGGCCCACCGCGAAGGACAGGCGGTCGACGAGCGGCCCGAAGGTGACGCCGACGGTGCCGCGCACCTCGGGTCCCCACCGCAGGCCGTCTCGCGCGTCGGCCAGCGCCACCCGCGCCGTGCTGGTGAGGAAGAGCCCCACCCGGGCCGGGAGCGACACCCGCGCGTCGACGTCGGCCAGCGCCCACGTCGTGCCACGGCCCAGCGTGAGGTAGCGCGCGTTCTCGAGAATCGCGATTTCGCCGCTGCGCGCCGCATAGGCCCCCGTCGGCAGCGCGAGGCCCAGCATGCCCTGGAGCCGGAAGCGGCCCACCCGCCCGACGTACCGCCCGCGCGCCTCGAGGTCGCCGAAGCCCACGTCGGTCTGCGCGCCGTTCACCACGTCGCCGCGGCCGATGACGCCGACTGGCACCTGCACCTCGGCTCCCACGCCTTCGCCCCGCCCGAAGCCGGCGAGCAGCGTCGCCAGCCCGAGGTCGAGCCGGGCCTGCGTCGGGTCGTCGATGGCCGCGCCGTTCGCGTGACGAGAGGGAAACGGAATCCACCCGGCCACGAGCTGGGCCGTCACCGCCCACGCGTCAGCGCGGGAAGAGAGCGTCACACCGTCAGCTCCCGCCGGGAGCGCCGGGTTCACTCAGGTGGTGCATTGGGCCTGCGCCGTGACGGCGACGAGGCTCAAGGTGGGGATGATCCAGCGCACGGGCCTCCTACGCCCTCGGCGTGAAACGGTTACCGCCTTCGTAACCTCTTTCGGCGCGCTGCGTAGGGGGGCCGCAATTCCTCCCCTTTTTCGAAGGATTTTCCATGACCCGCGTCGTCGTCTCTGCCCTCGCCTTCGCCTCGCTCACCGCCTGCGGCCCCGCCAACGGCCCTGGTGCCTTCGCGACCGACTTCAAGACGAACCAGGCGTTCTTCACCCAGATGTCGAAGTCCGTCGACAACTCCGGCATGGACGCCGCCACCTTCGTGCACAAGCTGCAGCGCACCTGGTACTCGGCCAACGTGCGCCAGTCGCTCGGCGGCAACGACCTGCCCGTCGGCACCGTCGCCATCAAGGAGACGTACGACGCCAACAACCAGCCGTCGGGCGTCTTCGTGATGGTGAAGAAGTCGAAGGACACCTGGAACTACGAGGCGCGTGGCAAGGACGGCGCCGAGATGGCGGGCGCTCCGAAGGGCGACAACGTGGCGATGTGCCACAGCTGCCACACGAAGTTCGCCGGCACCGACTACCTCGGCGGCACCACGTACAAGAACTAACGCCGTCAACCGTGGAAGCGCAGGCGGGCCGCGTGCGTCAGCTCGTCCCGCGCCGCCGGGGCCGCGATGGCGATGAGGGCCTGCGCGCGCTGCCGCAGGTTCTTGCCGTAGAGGTCGGCCACGCCGTGCTCGGTGACGACGAAGCGCACGTGCGCGCGCGTGGTGACGACGCCCGCGCCGGGCTTGAGCTGCGCGACGATGCGGGAGGCGCCCTTCGAGGTGCTCGAC
>JANRKQ010000020.1:0-2092 GCA_033763395.1 Myxococcaceae bacterium | reverse complement strand
GCGTGCGGGAAGCGGCACGCCATGCCGACGACTGCGATGGGAGAGGGCTTGGTCATGGGCAGGAAGGGCAACTCAGGTCACGTGAGACGAAGGCGGAGCTGGAACAGCGAGGCCCGCCGGGAGTCGAACCAGCACCGCAGTCACCAGGTCACTTCGGAGCCCGGCGGCATGAGCCGCTTCACCAGGTTCCCGAGGTCGGCCACCGTCTGCACCTTCGCCAGGTCTTCGTCCGGCATGCGGATGTTCAGCTTCTCTTCGAAGTGCGCGACGAGCTCCATCACCGCCACCGAGTCGAGGCCCAGCTTCGCGATGACCGTCTGGCCGGTGATGGTGTCGATCTTCTTGCCGCTCACTTCGAGCGCCGCCTGCGTGAAGAGGGTGGGGATGTGTACGGTCGCCATGAGGGGAGTCCTTGAACGAGGGTGCTGCGGGGAAGGTGACTGCGTGTTGCCAGAAGGGGAGGCGTTGATCAGAACAGCTTGCCGATGCGGTTCGAGACGTAGTCGCCGGCGAGCTTCAGCTTGCCCAGCGCGTCGGTGACCGACTTCACCTCGAGCGCGTGCTCGGCGATGCGACGGGCGCGGTGCCGGCTGCGGCCGAGGAGCGACATGGCGACGTGCCGCGCGAGCACCACCTTCTCGGCGTTCGAGCCCAGCGAGCGGTTGCCTTCCTTGCCCACCGTGCCATCGAGGTACTGCTGGCGCGTCTTCGAGCGCTGGAGCTTGCCGCTCGACGTCTTCGGCAGCGACCCGACCGGGCACACCACCACGTCGGCCGGCGTCAGCTGCATCTGCTCGACGATGCGCTGCTTCACCGATTCCTTCAGCGCCTCGAGCTCGGTCTCACTCGCCGTGCGCGCCTCGAGCACCACGATGAGCTCTTCGCTCGACGCACCGGGCTTCGAGAAGGCCACCGACGAGCCCTTGCGCACGCCGGCCACGTCGTCGACGAGCCACTCGATGCGCTGCGGGTCGTAGTTGCGCCCGTTGATGATGATGATGTCCTTCTTGCGACCCACGATGTAGACGTTGCCGTTCGCGAGGTAGCCGAGGTCACCCGTCTTGAGCCACCCGCCACCGAACGTGCGCTCCGTCGCGTCGGGGTCGCGGAAGTAGCCCTTCGCCACGCTCGGGCCGCGCACCTGAATCTCACCAATCTTCCGCTCGCCCAGCCGGTTGCCCTGGTCGTCGAAGATGCCCACCTCGTGGCCGGGGAAGGTCTTGCCGCAGTTGACGAACTCCTGCGCCTTGCCCTCGGCGAGCTTCGAGACGTGCACCGGCTCGGCCGCGCGCTGCTTCTGGTAGGCCTCGGTGTCGACGACGTCGGTCGACAGCGTCTCGTCGAGCCCGATGAAGCTGATGGCCAGCGTCGCCTCGGCCATGCCGTAGCAGGGGAGCAGCGCCTCGGGCTTGAGCTTCGCCTTCGACATCGTGTCGACGAAGGTGCGCATGGTGCCCGAGTTGATGGGCTCGGCGCCGCAGCCGAAGGCCTTCACGCACGAGAGGTCCCACTTCGCGAGCTGCTCGGCCTTGGTGCGCTTGGTGGCCAGCGCGTAGGCGAAGTTCGGCGCGAAGGTGATGGTGCCGCGCACGCGGTGAATGGTCTCGAGCCACAGCGTCGCCTGGCGCACGAAGGCCATCGTCGGAATGAACGTCACCTGCACCTTGTGGAACATCGGGGCGATGACGAAGCCGATGAGGCCCATGTCGTGGTACAGCGGCAGCCACGAGACGCCGTGGTCCACCGCGGAGTCCGTCTTCAGCCCGTCCACCATGATGGCGTGCGCGTTCGCGCGGAGGTTCCCGTGCGTCACCGACACGCCCTTGGGCGTCGAGGTCGAACCCGAGGTGAACTGCAGGAAGCACAGGTCGTCCTGCGTGACCTCGGCCTTGTCCTGGCTCACACCGGCGGGCGCGGGCTGGGTGAGCTCCTCGGTGGTGATGACGCCCTTGATGCTGGCGACCTTCGAGATGCCGCCCCACAGAATCGTCTGCACCTTGCTCGAGGTGATGACGTAGGTGGGCTTGGCCTTGGTGAGAATCGCGATGAGCGTGTCGATGTACGCGTCGAGCTTGCCCAGCGAGAGCGGCGG
>JANRKQ010000019.1:0-75631 GCA_033763395.1 Myxococcaceae bacterium | reverse complement strand
GTACGGGCACGGTGATCTCCGCTTCGCCGGCGTCGTCGAAGGTCGCCGCCTGCTCCCACACGTCGCCGTAGCCTTCGGCCGAGCTGTACAGCTTCTGCGGCACCGAGAGCGTGCCCTCGGTGGTGGACGGCGTGCCGTAGGTGACGACGCTGCCCTTCCCGCCGAGGCCCGAGTCGTCGACCCAGGCCGGCGAGTCGACCTGCGTGCGGTAGAGATAGACGAGGTACTTCGTGCCCTTCGGAGCGCCGCCCGCGTACCGCCTCGCCCGCAGCTTCGCCTTGAGCTGCCCGCCGGGCGTCACCGTCTCTTCGTCGGTGAGGACCTCGACGAAGAACGTGGGCTTCACGTACTCCTGCACGCGCGCTTCCGACTGGTGCTCCGGCCCGTCAACCTTCGCGGTGAGTCGCAACACGCCGGTGGGCAGGCCCGTCGGCACGATCAGCTGGCCCGAGAACGCGCCGAACTCGTCGACCTTCGCCTTGCCCTTCACCACCGGGCCGTCCGAGACGAGCTGCACCTCGATGTCGCCCTTGCGCGGCTTGAAGAGGCGGGCGAGCGCGCTGTCGGGCTGCCGCAGGACGCCGCGGAAGCGCACGGTGTCGCCTGGCTTGTAGATGGGGCGATCGGAGTAGAGGAAGACGTCGGGGACCACCGCGAGCGTCGAGAAGAAGTCTGTGTCGACGAGCGCCGTGTCGTCGCTGAGCGACGCCGTGACGATGAGCCGGGGCTCGGTGGTCGACAGCCGCACCTCGCCCAGGTCGTTCGTCTTGCCTTCGACGGCCTGCTTGCCGGCCATCACCTTCACCGCCACGTTCGCCTTCGCGAGCTGATCGCGGCCAGCGACGCGCACGAGCACCTCGCCGTCGGTCTGCTTCACCTCGACGGTGAGATCGGTGACGACGAGCACGACCTGGCCTTCGACCGAGCCCTGCACGAGCTGCACGACGTAGACCCCGGCCGGGAGCGGATCGAGCACGACGCTGCGGTCCTGAAAGCCGCCGCTCGAGTTCCACTGCTCGAAGCCCGGCACCGTGAAGTCGCGATCGGCGCCGCCGAGATCGAGGTTGAGCCACTGGCTGCGCACCAGCGTCATGTTCGCGGGCACGCCGACGAGCCGCTCGGGGCCTTGATCGAGCCGCACCGGATCTCCCGCCGACACCGCGGGCGGATCCTCGAGGCCCGGGAGCACCGCCTTGCGGAAGGGGCCGCCCAGCGAGAAGCGGAGCAGATCGACGGGGTTGCCCGAGGCGTTGAAGCCGCGCGACAGCGCCCGGCCCGGGTTCGCGAGCGTCGGAGGTGGATCGTACGCGCGGCGCAAGGCCTGCTGTCCCTTGAGAAAGGCCGACAGATCCTTCGGCTTCAGCACGCGCAGCTCGACCGGCTCCTTCTCGGCGAAGGACACCTCGAGGCGCGGCGCTTCCTTCGAGCCATACGCGCGCGGCACCGTCACGTAGAGCGGCTTGGCGAGGGCCGAGGTGGCGAGCACCGCGGCGAACAACACGGTGAGCTGCTTCATGACCGGAACCCTCCCGAGACGATCTTCCCGTCGGCGTCGATGGTGGCGCGGAAGCCGACCGTGGGCAGCTCTTCGAGCACCTTGCGCGCGGCCTCGATCTCCTGCGGGCCGGTCGAGGCGTTGGGCGCCGGGTGCTCCGAGAACCAGCCATCGATGGTGAGCTGCGAGGCGATGCGCCCGAGGTTGAGCGAGAGCATGATCGAGTTCTTCGCCGACACGCCCTTCACCACCGAAGGCGCGGCCTGGAGCAGCGACGGCTTCTTGCCCGCACAGGTGGCTTGCAGCTCCTCCAGAAGCGGCTTCGTCGACGCGTAGGCCAGCACCGTGCATGCCTTGCCCGCCTGGAGCGCGCCGTTGCCGCTCTTCATGGCCTCGGCGATGGCGGCCTCGTCACCCGAGGCGCCCCACAGCACGGCGACCTCGGTCGAGCGGTTGCCCCGTGGGTTCCAGATCACAGCGACCTGCCGGGCCTCGAGGGGCCACTCCTTCTTGCCGTCGATCTTCGCGTCGGCCGGGGCGAGCGTGTCGCGCAGGGAGACGGCGCTGAGCTCTTTCGGCAGCTTCACCGCGAGGAAGAGCACCACGCCGCTGCGCTCGGGCATCGCCTTGAGGAGCTCGGGCGAGGGATCGGCCGCCACCAGCCGGCTCTGGCCCTCGGCCGTCGCCGACAGCCCCTTCGGGGTGAAGGCTCCATTCTCGGCGCCGAAGTCGAGCGCGGCGAGGCCGTCGACCCCCAGCAGCGCGCTCACCGTCTGCGTGCCGCGGCCGACGTCATCGAGCGAGAAGCCGAGCGACACCGCCACGCCAGCCTTCGGCTCGAGGGCCTTGAGCGGTTTGCACATCGCGAGCTGCACGGCCTGCGGCCGCGGCGCGAAGACGAGCCGATCGCCGAGCTTCGCGGCGAAGACGATCTTGTCGGCCAGCACGATGCGGTGAATCGACTCGGCCACGGCGCCGCCATCGGCCTCGGCCGCGCCGACGCACGCCGGTGGGTTGAAGCCGCCCGACGCCGCCACCTTCACCAGGGTGTCGAACGCGCCGCTCGCCGGGGCACCGGGCGCCGGCACCACCACCGCGGGAGCGCCCTTCGCCGCGTCACCGCCGTACCAGACGATGCGGTACGGCGTCGCCAGCACCTGATCGAGCGCGAGATCGACGACGGCGCCCGAGAAGGCCTTGCCGATGTCTTCACCACGCGTGCCGAAGAAGCCGCCCCACGCCGCGAGGAAGCCCTGACCGACGGGCTCCTTCATCGCCTTGTCGAGCCACGCGTTCTTGCGCAGCACCTCGTGGGTCGCCTTCGGATCGACGACGTCGAGCCACAACACCTCCGGCGTCTCGGCCGGCGCGGGCTCGTTCTCCATCGCGGCGTACACGGGCTCGGGCCGGGCGGTGACGTCGAACGCACCGGTGGGCGGCGCCTCGGTCTGCTGCGAGCCTGAGGTGGGCCCTGTCCCCAGTGACGTGGCAGGACCCGGGCCAGTCGAAGCCCCCTTCTGACGGGCCTCCATCACACCGACGACGATGCCCACCACGGCGACGACGCCGATGATGGCGATGATGGCGCCGCGGCCGCCCCCCGGAGGCGGCGGGCTCGACGGCGCTGGAGACGGCGGTGGTTGATTGGCGCTCATGACAGCCACTCCTTGAAGCGGAAGACACCGAGGAACGACGGGTTCTGCGGCACCGGGCGCCATTCGCCGGGCGCGTCGCGGGTCAGCTCCGAGAGCCGGCCCGCGCGCACCGGGGCGTCCTTCTCACCCGGGTGGTAGACGACGTGCACCTCGCCGTGCGCGCGATCGACCGGCGCGACGACGAGCATGAGGTGAAAGACGTCTCCCGACTCGCGCGGCTGGCGGAAGGCGAGCACGTCGCCGGTGCGGACGGCGCTCACGTCTCTCGTCAGCCCGACGAAGCTGAAGCCCAGGAGCGTCTCGGCGTCGGCGAAGTCGGTCGGGCCGGTGCGCGCGGTGAAGAGCGGGCGCTCCAGCCGGGCCGGGTCGACCCGCCGGTAGGCCTGCCGCAGCGAGAAGCGCACGAGGCCCGCGCAGTCGCGCTGCTCGGGCTGCCACTTCTCGTCGAGGCGCTTCACCTGGGCGACGGCGACCTCGGCCATCGCCTGGCGGAGCAGCTCGATCGGTGGCGTCGGAGCGGCCGCCAGCGCGAGCGTCAGCAGCGGCAGCACCTCAGTACTCCCCTTCTCCGCCGCCACCTTCGCTCTGCATCTGCTTCGCCGCCTCGTCGAGGTTCTTCGGCCACCGCTCGTCGGTGGGCTTCGGATCGGCCGAGGGTACGTACACGAGCGCGCGGCCCTGCCCGAGCACGTGCACCCACGCGAGCACCCGCGTACTGCCGGGCGTCGCCAGCGGAATCTTCACCGTCTTGCGCACCTCGTTGGGGGTGCCCTCGAAGAGCGAGAGGTTGAGCGTGGCGATGGTGTGGGCCTTGTCGCCGCTGGGCCAGTAGTTCGCCGCGATGAGGTAGGTGCCGCGCGGCGGCGCCCGGTGCACGTAGAGGTACGGCCCGTAGCCCGGCTGATCGAAGTCGCCCTGCTGCTCGTTGAGGAAGAAGGTGCCCCCCGACGGGCTCGAGGTGTTCGCCCAGTACACGTGCGCCATCTTCGTCGCCGTCAGCGTACGGTCCGCCTCGCTCTCGTCGGTGGGCTCGTACAGGTGCAGGTCCGTGTACACGCCGTCGGTGTCGCTGGTGAGGATCACCTTCATCGGCACCGGGGGAATCTGGGCGTACGTCGTCGCCTGCGCTCGCGCGGTGCCGGCCTGGTTGGTGGCGAGCACGGTGACGACGTTCTTTCCGGCGGCGGCAGGGAACTCGCGTGAGAACGAGCCGCCACGGGTGCGCATGAGGTAGCGATCGCCGTTGATGCTGACGGTGACGGGATCGATCGAGGTGTCGCTCACGCGGCCCTCGACCTTCAGCATGCGGCCGACCGACCAGCCGCCCGTCGGTTTCGACAACGTCACGGTGGCCAGCGTGGTGCCCTTGCCGATGGGCACTCCATCGGTGCGCGCGGGCGCGAGTCTGGGCTGCGCGAGCGTGACGACGACCAACAAAGCGAACATGGGAACGACCCCCGGGGCGAACGACGGCGTCGGGGATTCAAGGGTCGCGCCATGCTTTGGGCCAGCGGAAAAGCACGGGTGAGACGAACGTCACCGTGGCCAGAGAACCACGTCACGTGCCTCTCGCCCCGCATCGGTGCGGGCGGGTTGACGAACGCGTCGACTCCGCCGAGAAGCGTCGCGGCCCGGCCGGGGGGCGTGTCGATTCGAACGGGAGTCCTCGATGAGTTGGCTCAGTCGCTTCAAGGCCAGCCGCTTTGGCGCCTGGCACTTCATGACCTCACCGGTGACGCTGGGGGTGGGCCGGGTGATCCTCGCCGTGCTGCTCCTCGGAGACGCGCTGCGCCGATGGCCGGACCTCGACGTCTGGTACACGAACGACGGGTTGATGCCCAACCACACGATGCTGTGGGCACCCCAGTCGCAGCTGGGCTTTTCGGTCTTCTTCTCGGTGTCACAGTTGCACGAGGCGCGGTTCTTCCTCCTGGTGGCCATCGGCATCTACGTGCTGCTGCTCGTGGGCTGGAAGACGCGGCTCATGCAGGTGCTGGCGCTCCTCGCCCAGGTGTCGCTCAACTGCCGCATCCACTACCTGCTCAACGGCGGGGACATCACCCTGTCGATCCTCCTGGCGTGGACGTGTCTGTTGCCGCTCGGCGCGTGGGCGAGCGTCGATTCGCTGGTCGAGATGATGCGGCGCTCCCGGCTGGTGCTGGACCCGGAGCGGCGGGCAACCCTCGTGGTGGATCCACACCGTGGCGAGCTCTTCGAGGCGCCGCGCCCACGCTTCGAGTGGGCGACCATCGGGCTCGTCGCGCAGTTGATGGTCATCTACGTCTACAACTTCATCCACAAGGACGGCTCGGGGTGGCGCGAAGGGCGGGTCGTGCTCGACGTGCTCCATCAGGATCGAATCGCGACCTTCGTCGCGGCGATGGTGCGGACGCACGTGACGCCAGCCCTGTCGATGTTCGGCACCAGGGCTGCGCTGTTGACCGAGGGCGCGCTCCCGGTGCTCGTCGCGCTCCCCTTCCTCACCACCCGTCGGCTCGCCGTCGTGCTGGGGCTGTCACTGCACCTGGGCTTCGCCACCTTCCTCAACCTCGGCGTCTTCTCGTACACCATGATGGTGATGTGGTGGTTCCTCGTCCCTCATGAGGATGTCGTGCGGGTCCTCGGGCTGGTCGGAGGCCGGCGCGATCGACCGGCGACCGTGACCTTCGATGGGAGCTCCGGGCTCTTCACCTGGTTCGCGCACCTGCTGCTCTGCCTCCAGCGCGTCAGCGTGCTGCCGGCGGCCTTCACGATCGAGGCGCGTGCGCCCGAGCGCTCGCCAACCGAAGCGGCGTCACTCGAGTGGACCGACGCGAACGGCACCAGGCGCGTGGGCGCGGCCGCGCTGGCGTCGATCCTCGCGACGTTCCCGCTGCTCCGACCCGTCGCGTGGCTCTTCCTGCTCCCGATCTCGGCGCGGCCCGTGCGCGCGCTGGAGGCGCGGCAACAGGGGCTCTCGGCGTTCTTCGGGCTGGCCACCGCCTCCACCTCGCCGGCTCCGCTCCCCGAGGAGCCGCCACGCGCCGCCGCCGTGCGACGAGCGAAGCGGACTGCGTGGAGCGCCGCGACGGCGTACCTGGGCGTCGTCTTCGTGATTCAGGCGGCGGCCCAGAACGCGCCGCCCGCGCTCCGACCGACGCCGCCGTTCTGGGTGCAGTGGCCGGTCGAGTACCTGCACCTCTACCAGGGCTGGGGCATGTTCGCGGAGTCTCCGCGGGGTGACGCCACCATCGTCGTCCGCGCGTTCACCGTCGACGGCCGGCTGGTCGACCCGGTGTCCGAGCGCGCCTCGCCGAGGTCGCCACCGGGGATTCGGGCCATCACCGAGCCGTTGGGCCACGACGCGTTCTGGTGTGACTACCTCTCGCGCATCGCGGGCGACCGCTCGTACCACACACCCTTGAGAGACTGGATCCTCGCGTACCCGCGCCGCACCGGCCGACAGAACGACTCCATCGCCCGCTTCGAGGTCGTTCAGCTGACCGACACCTCGCCATGGTACGGCCAATCGGAGAGCACCGATCGACAGGAGCGCGTGGTGTTGAAGTGGCCCGAGTGACGTCGCGCTGTTGGGCTACCAGAACTTCCACCACGGCTTGCTGCGCTCCGTCGGCGACGCCCCGTGCGGCAGCCCCGAGGCGAAGCCCTGAATGCCCTCGGGCGAGACGAGAAACGGCAGCGGGCTCACGCGGCGCCCAGAGGCCTCACGGAACATCCTGTCGGCCACGACGACGAGGTTCACGTTGGTGGCCGCGGCCGCCAGCAGCATGCCCTCGCGGGTCGCCACCAGACACAGCGGCGCCCCGACGACACGGCACACCTCGGCGCAGACCCGCTTCAGCAACAACGACTCCGGCGCGTACTCGTCGAGCACCTGCGCCGCGCCGTGCTGGGTCGCCTCGACCAGAAAAGGGCACTTGTCGAGGTTCGCCAGCGCCTCGGCCTCGAGCGCCTCGAACGAGCGGCGGCTCAGCTCGTCCACCGGCACGCGGGCGAGCGCCTGCCCTTCGTCGTGCGCGAAGGTGAGCCACGGCCCCTGGTCGAGGTTCTTCAGCAGCCGCCGATGCACCGTGCTGGCGACGTGGGGCCACGCGGCCTCTCGCAGCACGGGCACGATCGGCCCGCTCGGCTTCTGCGCCACCATGCTGACTCGCGAGCCCTCGAACAACGTGGCTTCTTCTCCCGTCGCCATCACCAGCGCCCGGCACCCGACGCCGTACCGTTTGCAGACGTCGACGAAGCGGCCCGCCTCTTCCTCCATCATGAAGACCAGCGCGACGCGCTCGATCGGCCCATCGGCGATCGAGCGGCCAAGGCTTCGGCCGAGCGCCTCGATCCCAGCCTCGGTGAGGGTGGACCCGTCGGAGCGGATGAGGCCGGGGGCGACCGTCTCGAGCAACGTCTTCGACGCCGAGTCGTAGAGCATGGCGAGCCGACCCCCACGCCCCGCCGCAGGTGCAAAAACGTCGAGCCGCGCTGCGTCGCCGAATCGCGACGGGCGTGACGATCCTGGGCTACACGCTGACACGTGAGGCAGCACGAACCGAGCGGCAGCCGGGCGCCGGGCTGGTACGACGGGTTCGTCGAGCGGCTGCTGCCCTCATCGATGAGCTCCGACGAGCTGCCGCGTGCGCGCCTCTTCGTGAAGGCGTGGCTCCCGGTCCTCCCCTTCTGCCTCATCGCTGGCGCGTGGTTCACCACCACGGCCTCGTGGGGCATGGTGACGACGCTGTCGGCGGCGTTCGTCCTCGGCCTCGGCATGCTCTGGCTGCTGCGGGTGACGGGCAGACTCAACCTGGTCGCCCACACCTCGCTCCTGATCGGCACGCTCCTCTTCGCCGGGAGCGGCCTGACCCAGACGCCGCCCGACCCGACGGCGCCGACGGTGGTGGTGGTGATTCCGCTGGCGGCCGCCTTCGTGCTCGGCACGCGGGCCGGGTGGGCCTGGCTCGTGATCGCGTCGGGCATCGTCGTGGGCGCCCTCTTCCTCGTCAGCCTGGGCGTCTCGCTGCCGTACCGCGACGAGTTCCCCCTCGTCACCCAGACACTCAACTTCGTGTACGCGATGATCATCGTGCTCGTCTTCGCGCAGTCGGCCGATCAGATGCGCGCCCGGGTGATCGAAGAGCAGCGCGCCGCCGCGCGCACGAAGAGCCGCTTCCTCGCCAACATCAGCCACGAGATCCGCACGCCGATGCACGGCGTGCTCGGCATGACCGACGAGCTGCTCGGCGACGATGCCCTGCCGTCCTCGGCGAAGGAGCGCATCGCCGTCATCCAGCGCTCGGGCCAGCAGCTGGTGACGCTCATCAACGATCTGCTCGATCTGTCGAAGATCGAGGCCGGCAAGCTCAGCCTGCTCCCGACCGCCACCGACCTCCGGCAGCTCGTTGGAGACGTGGCCGCGCTGTTCGAGCCGCTCGCCGACAAGAAGGGCCTGGCGTTCGTCGCCACCGTCGCCGACGACGCCCCTCAGTGGATCGCCGTCGACGGCGTGCGCCTCAAGCAGGTGCTGACGAACCTCGTCAACAATGCGGTGAAGTTCACCGAGCAGGGAGAGGTCCGCCTCGCGGTGACGTGCGCGTCGAACGCGCCGCTGCGGCTCCGCTTCGAGGTGCGCGACACCGGCGTGGGCATCTCGAGGGAGTTGCTGCCGCGCCTCTTCACCGCCTTCGAGCAGGGCGACCCCTCGACGACGCGGCGCTACGAAGGCACGGGCCTGGGCCTGGCTCTCTCGAAACAGCTGGTGGCCCTGCTCGGCGGCCAGCTCACCGTGATCTCGGTGCCGGGCCGCGGCGCGACCTTCGGCTTCGAGCTCGACGTGCGCGGGGCCGAGGAGCCGGCTGAGCGCGCGTGGCGCCCCCCGGCCCTCACCACGCCCCTCGACGTGCTCGTCGTCGACGACAACGCGGTCAACCGCCGCGTCGCCGAGGGCCTCCTCCAGCGCGCCGGCTACCGGGTTCAGAGCGTCACCAACGGCCAGGAGGCGCTCGACGCCCTCCAGCGCACGCCGTTCGCCGCCGTGCTGATGGACTGTCACATGCCGGTGATGGATGGCTTCGAGGCCACCGAGCGCATTCGCCGCCTCGACTCACCGCTCGCACAGACGCCCGTCATCGCGCTGACGGCCTCGGCCTCGTCGGAAGATCGTGAGGCGTGCCGGCGGGCCGGGATGAACGAGTGCCTGGCCAAGCCCGTGTCGTACTCCGAGCTCGTTCGGGTGTTGGGCGAGCTGTCGGGCCCGCCTCGGCAGCCGCCGGGCTAACGAGCCGCCGCTCGACCCGCGCGCGACAACGGCACCAACAACCCCAGGAAGGCCCACGACAGGCCCGCGCCCACGAGGAAGAGCGGTGCCCAGCCGAGCCGATCGACGAGCGCGCCCGCCGCCAGACCCGCCGGCGCCTTGCCCAGCACCTCGACCGCCGCCAGCAAGGTGAAATGCGTCGCGCCCACCTCGCGATCGACCCGCGACATCATGAAGGCGAACATGCAGGTGGTGACGAGCCCCGCGAAGAAGTGCTCGAGCCCCGTCACCGCGGTGATGACGCCCGGCGTCCCCGGCAGCAGGCCCGCGGCGAGCGCCCACATCGCGACGAGGGACACCGCGCGGATCGCCGACGTCACGCCGACCGCGCGCAGCAGGGGCATTCTCGTCGCCACCAGGCCGCCGGCCATCGAGCCGAACAACGAGCCGAGCTGGCCCAAGAGCGCGAACGAGGCCACGTCTTCCTTCGAGTAGTGCAGCACCCGCTGCAGGTACGGCTCGAACACCGAGTCGCTCAGCGCCTCGCCCGTCTTGTAGGTCGCGACGAACAGCACGAGCCACACGCCGCCGGGCTTCGCCACGAGCTGCCACGCCCGCTTCGCGATCTCACGGAACCCGAGCGTGTCGGTCGCCCCCTCGGCCCGCGCGTGTGGAGGCTCGTCGACCCGCGCCACCGCGAGCGTCGCCAGCACGGCCACGGCCGACAGCCCGAGGAAGCCCCCGAGCCAGCCCAGGCGCGGCAAGAGGAGGCCGATGAAGATCGACCCGCCCACTGCCATGCCGATCTTGTACGCCGACACCTGCGCGGCGTTGCCGAGGCCCAGCTCCTGCTCGCCCAGCAGATCGACCGCCAGCCCGTCGACCGGCACGTCCTGCATCGAGGCGAAGACGTTCATCAGCAACACCACGCCCAGCAGCGGCACCAGCAGCTCGGGGTACGGTGTCAGACCCGCCGCCGCGAGCGTCAGCGCGAGCAGCACCATGAGGGGCACGATCCACGACTTGCGACGCCCGAAGCGCTCCGACCCGTAGCGATCGACGAGCGGCGCCCAGACCGGCTTGAAGCTCCACGGCAACGAGAGCAGGCCGAGCAGCGTCACCGCCGTCATCGGCACCTGGGGATCGTCAGCGAGCAGCAGCTTGAGCCCCTTCGACTGGAAGCCGAAGGGCACGCCCTGCACGAAGTAGAGCATGGACAACAGCCCGAGCTTCCACGCCGCCGGCAGCCGACGCTCGCTCATCGGCTTCAGGTCGCGAACATCTCGACGAACATTCGCTCGAGCTGCACACGAATCGCCCCGTTGCGCTGGGTGATGGCGTTGCGGGCCTCGTCGATGAGCACGCTGCGCCGATGCAGGTTGGCGGGCGACACGCGCGCCGCCGCTGACACCGCGAGCGGCTGGAGATCGCCGTTCACCAGGCTCGCGCCGTGCACGTGCGCGGCGGCCACGTCACGGAGCCACACCTGCAGCACGTCGAGCGCGACCTCGGCGGTGCTGCGATCTTCGGCGAGCGACTCGGCCAGCGTCAGCCAGCCCCGCGCGTCCTTCGGGTCGAGCGCCTCGAACCGCTCGATGATGGACTTGCGCTCGGCCAGAGCGTCGACGTCGAACGAGAGAGCGCGCGCGAGCGAGCCCGAGGCCATGGCCGCGGCCTGCCGCGCGGTGACCTCGTCGACGCCCTTCTTCCCGGCCTGGAGCCGCTCGGTGAGGAAGTCGATGGGCAACGGGCCGAAGGCCGCCTTCGCGCACCGGCTACGAATCGTGGGCAACAGCTTGTCCTGCGCCGACGAGACGAGGATCAGCACCGTGTCCTTCGGGGGCTCCTCGAGCGTCTTGAGCAGGGCGTTCTGCGCCGGCGGGTTCATCGCGTGGGCCGTCACCAGAATGGCGACCTTCGTCTTCGCCTCGAGGGCGCGGAAGGCGAGGCGCTCCTGGAGCTGGCGCACCTGCTCGATGCGGATGTCGCGCGAGGGCGTGTGATCGAAGTCGCTCCGGCCCGCGAGGCCGCGGCGCACCAGCTCGTCCTCGGGCATCACCACGGTGACGTCGGGGTGGTTGCGCTTCTCGATGCGCCGGCAGCTCGAGCAGGTGCTGCACCCGACGTTCGGCTGCTCGGGGCACGTGAGCGCCTGCGCGAGCCCGAAGGCCGCCAGCTCCTTGCCGACGCCGTCGGGGCCGTTGAAGAGCCACGCGTGGTGCACCTGCCCACGCTTGAGGGCAGCCTCGAGGGCCGAGACGGCGCGGTCCTGACACTTCACGGACGAGAGCGGCATGACGTGGGCGCCTTCTACCGCATCGCGGCCGCGCGGCGACCCTCGAGACGTTCCCCGGACAGTCGGCGGCCGACCCGGCACTCGGCCCGAAGCGGACACTTCAGGCAGTTCGACCTGACCGGTCGCGCGGGACAGGCGCCGCTCATGCCGAAGTGACAGAGCGCAAAGTCGTACCGGACCGGGTCATCCGGATCGAGCTTGCGCAGCGAGCCGGTGATCTCTTCGGCCATCGCCCAGCCCGGGGTGCGCCGCGTCGTGAGCCCGAGCCAGGCGCCGAGGCGCGCGAGGTGCGTGTCGAGTGGAATGACGAGCTGGCTCTTACGAACGCGCGTCCACACGCCGAAGTCGATGGCGTCGGGGCCGCGCACCATCCACCGCAGGTAGAGCGACAGCCGCTTCGCCGCGCCCGAGCCGGTCGGGAGCAGGTGATCGAGCCCGCGGGTGCGGCCGAGCGCGCGCACGATCTCCTTCGTCGGCGCGGCGTCACGAATCGATTGAGCGAAGTGCGACACCGCGCCACGAAACGTGCCGGCTGACGCGAGCGACGACAGGAACACGTCTTCGAGCGTCCCGTGCTGCTCGAGGCTGCGGCCCATGCCGAGCAGCAGCACGCCCACGTCGGCCGGCAGGTTGAACCGGTAGACGAAGCCTTCGAGGAGCGGCCCCAGCGCGGGGACGTCCATCGCGCGCAGCGCCTTCGCCGGGCCGGGCCCCAGCCCCTCGAGGATCGCGGCGATCTTCGGCTTGAACAGATCGGCGCGGCCGTAGGCCAGCGAGGCCGACAGCAGCGCCACCACCTCGATGTCTCGCGGGTCGCTGTAGCGGTGCGGGAACTCGACTGGATCGAACCGCACCCGCTCGGCCCAGGGGCGGGTCTCGGTGAAGTCGTCGAGGAGCGGCTTGAGGCGCGCAGCGCGAGCAGACGAGAGCACGAGTCAGCGCGACACTTCGCGCACGAGGTGACCGAGTTCCGGCACGATGAGGCGGTCGACCGCCAGCTTCACCGCAGCGGGTGAGCCCGGGAGCGCGAACACCACGATCCCCTCCCACACGCCCGCGAGGGCACGCGAGGCCATCGCCGCGGCGCCGATCTGCTGGAACGAGAGCGCGCGGAACAGCTCTCCGAAGCCATCGATGGAGCGGGCGAACATCGGCCGCAGCGTCTCGACGGTGACGTCGCGCGACGACAAGCCCGTGCCGCCGGTCACGACGACCGCGCGCACGCCCGAGTCCTTCGCCAGCTCGAGCGCGTGCCGGAGCTCGTGCGCGTCGTCGCGAATGACCGAGCTGCCCAACACCTGGTGGCCCGCGTGCTCGAGGGCCCGCCGCGCGAGCGGCCCCCCTTCGTCGGTCTCGGGGCCACGGGAATCGGAGCAGGTGATCACCCAGCAGGCCACGCTCGCCGGGGCGCTCTCGCGGTGCTGAGCCGCCGGGCTCGCCGGCTCGTGGTGGTGGTGCTCGTGGGAGTGATCATGTCCTTCGTGTGCCATGACTTCCTTCAGGGGTTCGGGTCGAACCCGATGACGACGATCTGCCCGGCTTCGATCTCGGCCTTGAACGCCGGCTGATCATCACACACGCCGGGTGAGGTCGCGTTGGCCCCGGTGTCGAGATCGAACCCGACCTCGTGGCAGGGGCAGACGACGAGGTTGTTCTCGATGCGCCCGCCC
This sequence comes from Myxococcaceae bacterium, assembly GCA_033763395.1. Taxonomy (GTDB): domain Bacteria; phylum Myxococcota; class Myxococcia; order Myxococcales; family Myxococcaceae; genus Xiheimicrobium. The sequence goes on along the minus strand of JANRKQ010000019.1, from coordinate 62,271 downwards.
GACAACAAACACCCCCCGTGGTTGCACCAGTCGTCGAGCGCCTTCACTTTGCCGCCGACGCAGGCGATCAGGACGTTCCGCTTCCCCACCGCGTACCCCCGCAGCTCACCTTCCTGCAGGGTCGCCGGCCCCAGCGTGATGCGCGACTCACTCATACCGGGCCCTTTGTAGCGACCTTCGCGGCCGTTCGCCCGTCAGCAATGGTAGGGAGCGCCTATGCAGAGCGTGGACAAAGCCGCGGTGGTGAAGGCGCTGCGAGATCTCGGCGCCTACCTTCAGCTCAACGGAGAGAACGCCTTCAAGGTGCGGGCCTACGACATCGCGGCCGAGCGGATCGCCGGCCTGTCGGAAGAGCTCGGCCCCCTCGTGGCCGACAAACGCCTCACCTCGCTGCCCGGCATCGGCGAGAGCATCGCGAAGAAGATCGAAGAGTTCGTCACCACCGGGAAGATGGAGACGCTCGACACCATTCGCTCGCAGTTCCCGCCGAAGATGCTCGAGCTGATGACGGTGCCCGAGCTGGGGCCCAAGAAGGCGAAGGCGCTGTTCGATCAGCTCGGCGTCGGGAGCCTCGACGAGCTCGAGCGCGCCTGCCGCGAGCAGAAGGTGCGCGGCCTCAAGGGCTTCGGCCAGAAGACCGAAGAGAAGCTCCTGGCGGGCCTCGAGATCGCCCGCCGCGCCGCCTCGAGCGGCGGACGCAAGCGGCTCGGCGACGTGCGGCCCCAGGCCGAGGCGCTGCTCGAGTGGGTGAAGCAGGCCCCGGGGGTGATCCGCGCCAGCCTGGGCGGCTCCGTGCGACGCCAGAGAGAGACCGTCGCCGACGTCGATCTCATCGCCTCGGCGCCAGACGCGGGGCCCGTGTTCGCGCACTTCCAGAAGTTCCCCCTGGTGGCCGAGGTGCTGGGCGCTGGCGAGTCGAAGTCGTCGGTGCGGCTCAAGGAGACCGATCTGCAGGTTGACCTGCGCGTGCTGCCCGACGAAGACTTCGCCTCGGCCCTGCACCACTTCACCGGCTCCAAGGCCCACCACATCAAGCTGCGCGGGCTCGCCCTCGAGAAGGGCCTCACCATCAGCGAGTGGGGCGTCTTCCGCATGAAGGACGGCGCCGTCGCCCAGGCCGGCGTCGCCAGGCACGAGAGCGCCGAGGCCAAGCTGCCGGTGCGCACCGAGGCCGACCTCTACGCGCTCTTGGGCATGCAAGAGGTGCCGCCCGAGCTGCGCGAGGACTGGGGTGAGATCGAGGCGGCGCTCGCGCACCGGCTGCCCATCGACCTCGTCGGCGCCCAGCACATTCGGGGCAACGTGCACTCGCACACCACCTGGAGCGACGGCGCCAACTCGCTCGAAGAGATGGCGCGCGCCGCGAAGGCCCTGGGCTTCACCTACTTCACCGTCACCGAGCACTCGCAGACCTCGGGCTACGCTGGCGGGCTCACCCTCGACAAGCTCAAGGCCCAGTGGGACGAGATCGATCGCGTCAACGAGACCGTGAAGGGCATCCGGCTCCTCAAGGGCATCGAGAGCGACATCCTCGAAGACGGGCGGCTGGACTACCCGGACTCGGTGCTCGAGCAGCTCGACGTCGTCATCGGCTCGATCCACCAGCGGCACAGCCAGGACGAGGCGCAGATGACGAAGCGCGTGCTGGCCGCCTTCGACAACCCCTTCTTCCACATCTGGGGCCACCCCACCGGCCGCCTCATCAACAAGCGCGAGCCCGCGCCGATGCGCATGGAGGAGATCCTCGACAAGGCCGCGAAGAAGGGCGTCATCGTCGAGGTGAACGGCTGCCCCGATCGCATGGACCTGGCGCCGGAGCACGTTCGGCTGGCCCTGGCGCGCGGCCTGAAGTTGTCCATTTCGACTGACGCGCATTCGGTCAACGAGCTGTCGGCGCACCTGCCCTTCGCGCTCGCCTCGGCGCGAAAGGGGTGGGCTCGTGTCGGAGACGTCGTCAATGCCCTCGACGCCGACGGTTTCCTCGGGGCGCTCCGCCGGAACTGAAAAACGCCCACCTCCAGCGGACGTCCGGTACAGTCCCCCGCGCGCATGGCCGCCCCCGAAAGCCTCGTCGGACAGACGATCGGCTCGTTCCGCATCACGAAGATCCTGGGCCGCGGCGGCATGGGCACGGTGTACCTGGGCGAGCACTCCGTCATCGGCAGCCGCGTCGCCATCAAGGTGCTCATGGAGCGGCTCGCGAGCGACGAGGGCCTGGTGGCGCGCTTCTATGCCGAGGCGCGCGCGGTCAACCTCATCGGTCACGAGAACATCGTCAGCATCTTCGACATGAACGTGGTGCCGCCGAACCGGTACTACCTCGTGATGGAGTACCTCGAGGGCAAACCCCTCAACTACCTCCTCACCGCCCCTGTTCCGGCCAGCACCGCGATTCCGATCCTGATGCAGGTCTGCGACGCGCTCCAGGCCGCGCACGCGGCGGGCATCGTGCACCGCGACCTCAAGCCCGAGAACATCTTCCTCATGCGGCGCGGCAAGCAGGAGAACTTCGTCAAGGTGCTCGACTTCGGCCTCGCGAAGCTGCTCGACACCGAGCGCGCCGATCAGCACACCGCCGCCGGCCTCATCGTCGGTACGCCCGAGTTCATGTCGCCTGAGCAGGCGAACTCGGCGCCGGTCGACGGGCGCGCCGACATCTACGGGCTGGGTTGCATCGCGTGGCTGATGGCGACGGCGCGCCTGCCCTTCCCGCAGCGCGGCCTCACCGATCTCCTCGTCGCCCACCGCAGCCAGATGCCGAAGGCGCCGCACGAGGTGAACCCGACGTGCCCCAAGCCCTTCAGCGACGCCATCATGAAGGCGATGGCGAAGGACCCAGCCGATCGGTTCCAGTCGGCCGCCGAGCTGGGGCACGCGCTCGAAGAGATGCTCCAGTGGATCGCCTCGACGCCCGGCCGCCTGGTGCCGCCGAAGGCCGAGGTGAACCCGCCGGTCGGGCCCCCCACCACCACCTCACCGGCCAGGGGCCCCGCGCAGCCGCGCTTCGTCGCGAAGTTCACCGCTGATGTCTCGACACTCGACGGCAAGTCGCTCGGCACGTTGACGTGCACCGACATCTCGCGGGGCGGCATGTTCCTCGCGAGTGACGGCGCCCTGCCCGCGCTCTTCTCGAAGCTGAAGATCAGCCTCGAGAACGGGAGCGCCGCCCTCATGGGCGAGGTCGTGCGCCACGTCACCTCGGAGCAGGCGAAGGCGTGGGGCATGTCTGCGGGCTTCGGGCTCCAGTTCGTCGACCTGACGCCGCACCTTCGCGACACCGTGACGCGGCTGATCCAGGGCCTGCCGGTCAGCCAGCTGCCGAAGCAGCAGATCTCATCGACCGACGACCCGGACGCCGAGAAAGCGCTCGAGCAGTTCCGCCAGCGCATCAACGGCGACTACTACGTCCTGCTGGGGGCGGCCACCGACGCAGACACGCCCGAGGTGCGCAGCAAGGCCCGCGACGCCGTCGCCGCGCTCGAGAAGCTCAAGCTCAAGCCGCTGTCCGTCAACCAGCGCACCCAACTCGACGCAGCCGTCGCCCGCATCAAGGCGGCCGCCGACGTGCTGGGCAACCCGCTCCACCGCGCCGAGTTCGACGCCAACCGCGGCAACTACCGCGGCGTGATGCGCTGCCTGCAGGCCGGCCTCACCGTGCTCGACCTCGAGCGGCTGCGCGCCTCGCACCTCGCCGCCAACCCCAGCGCCCAGGGCGGCGCGCACGTGAAGCTGCTCGCCTCGAAGGCCTACGAAGCGAAGAACCAGCTGCGGGAGGCCCTCGACGCCGTCGAGGCCGCGCTCCAGCTCGACCCGCTCAACCTCGCCTACCACCAGCGTCGCATTCAGCTGCTCAAGCGCCTGCGCGAGGGGGTGCCCACGTGAAGAGCTTCCTCGTGTCGGCGCTGAAGCCCCTCGTCGTGAATGGTCGCGGGGCGCTGACGAGCCGGCATGACGGAGCGTGGTTGGTGTGGGAGCCCGGCAGCTGGAAGGCCCCGCGCGCGCAGACCCTCGTGCTCGACGCGGTGAAGGACTACCGCTCGGTCTCGAAGGGCACGCTCAAGGGCGCCGAGGCCCTGGCCATCGCCCTGCCCGCGCAGGAGCGCGTCACCGTGGGCCGGGCTCCTGACGCCGACGTGTCGATCAACGACGGAACGTTGTCTTCGATGCACCTGGTGCTGCTGCGGGGCGCCGATGGGGCCTGGCACGCCGACGAGCTGGGCTCGACCAACGGGACGACCGTCGACGGCGCCGAGCTCAAGGCCGGCGGGCCCGTGCCGCTGCAGAACGGCGCGGCGATCAAGGCCGGCCAGGTGGCGCTCACGTTTCACACCGCCGAGGGGCTGTGGACACGGCTGTCCGCCTGAAGGGCTGGCTCACCCGCGCCGCTGCCCGCGAGGCCGTCGTGGTGTGGGCGCTCGGGTTCGCTGGAATCCTCGTGGCGTGGCTCGTCTTCCGCCCCGCCGCCAAGCTCGTCGCCACCGTCGGGTTCCTCTACCTGCCGCTCCTCGCGATGGGCGTTCGCGGGGAGGACTACCGCGACTTCGGCCTGTCGACGCGAACGCTCGGCGCCGACGTGCGCCAGTTCCTCACCATGAGCGCGCTCGTCTTTCCCCTCTTCATCGGCGCCTATGTGGCCTTCGTGGCGCTGTACCCGTCGCTGCCGTCCGGGCTCGTGTCGCTGGTGACGCCGTACACCGGGGTGCCGCGCTTCTCGTTCCGCCTGCCCGATCGTTTCGCCGAGTGGGTCATCGATCAGACGTTCGTCGTCGCCCTGCCCGAGGAGTTCTTCTACCGGGGCTACCTGCAGACGCGCCTGCGCGACGCCTGGCCGCAGGGCCGCGTCTTCCTCGGGGCGCGCCTGGGTCCGGCCTTCTGGCTCACCGCCGTGCTCTTCGCGCTCGGCCACCTCGCCATCTTCGAGGTGTGGCGGCTGGCGGTGTTCTTCCCCGCGCTCCTCTTCGGGTGGATGCGGGAGCGCTCGGGCTCGGTGGTAGGCGCGGCGCTCTTCCACGCCTCGGCGAACCTGCTGGTGCAGGTGCTCGACGCGAGCTTCTTCGGCCGCTGATCGTCAGACCACCTGGAGCTGCAGCCCGCGGCTCACGGCGAGCGCGCGGCCCTCCGGCACCGGCAACCACCCGTCGTGCTTGAGTGGCTCGTTGGCGATCAGCACCGAGCGGCGCCGGCGGTGATCGCGCACCAGCGAGGTGGTGGCCTTCTCGTCGCCCGTCAGCTCACACCGGGCACACGCGCCGTCGCCCTCGAGGAGCCGGTAGAACAGCGGCTGGGGCCCCCGCGCGGTCGCGATGACGATGCGGCCGTTGGTCGCCACCATCGCGAGCGGCACGCGGTGGGCATCGCCCGAGGCCTTCTCGACGTGCGCGGCGGTGCGCGCGAGCAGCTGCGCCGCCAGCGGCGCTTCGAGATCGGCGTCGTCCATTCGGCCGAGGCTGCGAAGCTCCGACAGGAAGGTGACGAAGCCGGCCTCTTCGACCGACGGTCCCCGCAACAGCCGCTGCAGGTAGTCCGGGAGCTGCTCGACCAGCCGCTCCCGCGTCGCCCCCTCGCCCGGCACCACGCCGCTCTGCGCGAAGAGCCACTGGCGCCACCGGAAGGGCTGGGCCACCTCCTCGAGCGGGCGGCCGACCGGCGGTGGCCCCGCGGCGTAGAGCGCAGCTTCGCAGTCCGGAATGTCCCACATGTCGGTGCGGGTGACCGAGACGCCGTAGCGCCGCTGCACGAGCTGCCCGTCGTCCCACGCGCCCAGCCCCAGCACCAGCCCCTCGCCGTCGAGCGCGACGAGATCCCTCGCCCGTGACAGCTCACACCGCAGCAAGGTGGGGTCGGCGGTGGCGATGGCGAACAGGCGGGTCATGACGGCGTTCCTCTTCTCGGCCCTAGTGCCCTGTAACGGAGACTCTGGCAGCCAACTTCCAGGACGTCACGTTGACCGACTTTCGTCATGCCTGCGCCTGCCCGAATGGGCCTGCGTGGGCGACCACCTGCGATGACATGGAGGTGCGATGGCCGCGTGGTAGGGTCTTCGCCCATGTCGGAAATTGCCGTCGGTATCGATCTCGGCACCTCGTATTCCTGCGTGTCGGCCGTCATCAACGGGCAGCCCACGGTGCTGCCCAACGAGTGGGGTGAGCTGACGCACGCCTCGGTGGTGTCGTTCCTCGACGACGGCTCGGTGCTGGTCGGCAACGCCGCCAAGAAGAACATCATCACCAACGCCGAGAACACCGTGTACTCGGCCAAGCGCCTCATCGGCCGCTTCTTCTTCTCGGACGAGGTGAAGAAGGCGCAGTCGGTGATGCCGTACAAGATCGTCGAGGGGCCCAACAACTCGGTGCGCATTCAGGTGAAGGGCCGCACCTTCTCGCTGCCCGAGATCTCGGCGCTGGTGCTCAAGGAGATGAAGGCGATCGCCGAGAGCTACCTCGGTCAGCCGGTCACCAAGGCTGTCGTCACGGTGCCCGCGTACTTCAACGACAACCAGCGCCAGGCCACGAAGGACGCCGGCCGCATCGCAGGCCTCGAGATCCTTCGCATCTTGAACGAGCCCACCGCGGCGGCCCTCGCCTGCGGGTTCGGCAAGGACATGAACCAGCGGGTCGTCGTGTACGACCTCGGCGGCGGCACCTTCGACGTCTCGATCCTCGAGATCGGAAAAGACGTCTTCGAGGTGCTCTCGACGGCCGGCGACACCTACCTGGGCGGCGACGACTTCGACGATCGCATCATGAACTGGCTCGCCGACGACTTCCTCGGCCGCCACAAGCTCGATCTGCGCCAGAACAAGTACTGCCTCCAGATGCTGAAGGAGGCCGCCGAGAAGGCGAAGATCGACGTCGGCGGCGCGGGCGTGGCCACCATTCACTGCGCCGGCATCTGCCAGGACGTGAACGGCAACGTCATCGACCTCACGCAGACGCTCACGCAAGACGGCTTCAACCGCATGGTGATGGATCTCGTGCAGCGCACCTTCAAGGTGTGCGACGAGGCGCTCCAGAGCGCGCGCATGACGGCGGCCGACGTCGACGCGGTGATCCTCGTCGGCGGCCCCACCAGGCTTCCCATCATCGCCAACTCGGTGCGGCACTACTTCTCGAAAGAGCCCATGGCCGGCGTCGACCCGGACCAGGTGGTGTCGCTCGGCGCGGCGCTCCAGGCGCACGCGCTGGTCGATCAGCGCACCGAGACGTTCCTCGTCGACGTGACGCCCTTGTCGCTCCGGATCGGCACGGTCGGCGGGTTCACCGAGAAGATCATCGAGAAGAACACGCCCATTCCCATCGAGAAGTCGAAGACCTTCACCACCAGCCGCGACGGCCAGGACAAGGTGAAGATCCGCGTCTACCAGGGGGAGTCGAACCGGGCCGAGGAGTGCGAGCTGCTCGGCGAGTTCGAGTTCGCGGGCTTCCGCATCGGCTACCGCGGCGACGTGAAGATCGACGTGACGTTCGAGATCGACTCGAACGGCATCGTCAACGTGTCGGCGACCGATCAAGAGACCGGCCAGCGCACGTCGACGACGATCAGCCTCTCGTCGGGCCTGTCGGAGAACGACATTCAGAAGTCCATGCGGGAGAACGCCAACATGCCGCTGGCCAACCACCGCGATCTGCCCGCGAGCGCCTGACGAGCCTGACCCATGGCGCCTCCTGACGATCCACAGCGCAAGCCACCGGGCATTCCGCCCATCGCCCCGGCGCGCCCCGCGGCACCCGGTGCCCGCCCTTCGGGGATGCCGACGATCGCGCCCGTGACGCCGTCGATCGCCCCGGCCATCGCGCCCGCGGTGGCCCCCGTGGCGCCGAGGCCGGCGACCGTCTCGAGCCCGGCGGTGCCTGCGGTCGCCCGGGCCGTGCCTGCGCCGCCCGGCGCTCCGCGAGCCATTCCAGCGCCGCCCGGAGCGCCTGGCGCCGTATCGACCCCCGCCGCGGCGCGTCCTGCCGTCCCGGTGCCCCCGGGCGCACCTCGACCCGTGCCGGCACCGCCTGGAGCCCCTGGAGGCCCGCCGCGTACGGTGCCCGCGCCTCCCGGAGCGCCCGGATCAACGCCCCGCGCGGCGCCCGCGGTGATCACCCCGATGGTCGCGCCCCCCACGGCTCCGCAGGCCGCGCCCGCGTTTCCAGTTCCACCAGGCGCCCCCCGGCCCGGCGGGGCTTCGGCGCCGTCGATTCCAGCCGTCGCAGCAGCCATTCCCCCGGCCACGCTCAGGCCGCCGGTCGCGCCCAGCATCGCCCCGGGAGGCGAGCCTCCAGCGGTCGCGCCGGCCATCGCGCCGCGCGTGTTGGTGCCACCGGTGGCCCCGGCCGCCTCGTCGGGCTCCGCGGTGCTGGTGCCCCCGGCCCCACCCGTCACCCGGCCCTCGGGCATCCTCTCGACGCCGACGGCGTCACCGGCCGTCAGCGCTCCAGCGCGCCCCAGCCCCCTGCCGACCACCGGTGCGGTCGACACCGTCACGCCCCAGATGGCGCAGCAGCTCGCCATCATCGCCGACGCGCTCGACGGGCAGGACTACTTCCAGCTCCTGCAGGTGCCACAGACCGCGAGCGCCACCGAGATCAAGCGCGCCTTCTACCGTGACAGCCGCGTGTACCACCCCGATCGCGTCTTCCACCTCGCCGACGCGAAGGTGAAGGGCGACATCGGCTCGATCTACAAGCGCATCACCGAGGCGTATTACGTGCTGCGCGACGACGCCAAGCGCAAGAAGTACCTCGTCGACATCACCGGCCCCGAGCGCGCGAACCGGCTGCGCTACACCGAGGCCACCGAGGCCGAGCTGAAGGCCGAAGCCAAGAAAGTGGTCGAGGAGGAGTTCGGCACCACCCCCAAGGGCCGGCAGTTCTTCAAGACGGCGCTCCAGGAGATCGACCGACAGCAGTGGCAGGCGGCCGAGCGCAGCCTCAAGAGCGCGCTCATGTACGAGTCAGGCAACGCGAAGTTCAAGGAGAAGCTCGCCCACGTGCAAGCGAAGCTCGAAGAGCAGCGCAAGCTGAGCGGCGACTCGTTCCGGATCAAGTGACGCTCGACCTCGTCATCCTCGGCGCGGCGCTCTTCTTCGCGCTGTGGGGCTTCTTCTCGGGCGCGGCGAAGCAGCTGGCGACGCTGCTGGCGGAATTCGTCGCGTGGATGGTGGCCGGGCCCGCGGGCCAGGCGTTCGGGCCGCTCGTCACGAAGAAGCTCGCCACCTCGGCGATGGTGGGCACCGTGCTGGCGACGCTGGCGGCCTTCGCGCTCGTGCTGCTGGTGGTGCAGGTGGCCGCGACCTGGCTCATCCGCCGCCTGCTGGCGGGGCGCGACCCCTCGAGCCGTACGCTCGATCGCCTCTTCGGCTTCGTGCTCGGCGGCGGCAAGGTGCTGGCCGTCATGTACGTCGCGCTGTGCGCGATGAGCTTCCTCGAGAAGAACGTGTCGATCCTCGGCCGGCAGCTCGCCTTCACCCCGAAGGACTCGCAGCTGATGGCGCTCGTTCGGCAGTACAACCTGCTCGAGCAGCGGCAGTTCGCCGGCGCTGATCAGCTCCTGAGCGCCGCGCGGCGGTCGAAGGACCCGAAGGCCCAGAGCCAGCTCAAAGAGAGCCCCGCCTGGGCGCAGTTGTCGAAAGACCCTCGGTTCGCCCGCCTGCTCAACACCGCGGCGATGCAGAAGGCCCTCGAGACGGGCGACGTGCGGGCGCTGCTGGGCAACAACGAGGCGGTGGAGTTGTTGCAAGACGGGAAGTCGCGCGCGCTCCTCGACCAGCTCGCCGGCCCGGCGGAGTGACGGCGCTTTCACCACCGTTCAGCACACGTCATCGGTGATGGTGGAAAGGCGCGGCAGATCCCTATAGTGCGCCGCCACAATGGCGAACACGACTCCGCAGCGCTGGACCATTGGCGACTCCCTCGACACCTACGCGATCCGCAACTGGGGCGCCGGGTACTTCGGCATCAACGAGAAGGGGCACGTCATGGTGCACCCGGGCGGGCCCGAGACGCCGAGCTTCGATCTGAAGGATCTCGTCGACGAGGTGCGCCGCCGCGGCATCAGCCTGCCGCTGCTGATCCGCTTCACCGACGTGCTCCGGCACCGCGTGGTGCACCTCAACGAGGCCTTCAAGAAGGCCATCAGCGAGCACGGCTACAAGAGCGCCTACCGGGGCGTGTACCCGATCAAGGTGAACCAGCACCGCTACGTCGTCGAGCAGATCGTCGACGCGGGCAAGCCGTACGGCTACGGCCTCGAGGCGGGGTCCAAGCCCGAGCTGCTCGCGGTGATGGCGCTGGTCGACGACCCCGACGCCATCATCGTCTGCAACGGCTACAAGGACGAGGAGTACGTCGAGACGGCGCTGTTCGCCTCGAAGCTCGGCCGCAAGGTGGTGATGGTGGTCGAGAAGCCGTCTGAGCTCCCGCTCATCGCCGAGATGTCGCGCAAGACCGGCATCATGCCCACGCTCGGCATGCGCGTGCGCCTGTCGACCCGCGGCGCTGGCAAGTGGGAGGCCTCGGGCGGCGATCGCTCGAAGTTCGGGCTGTCGGCGGCCGAGCTGATGCAGTCGATCGCCTTCATGCGTGAGGCGGGGCTGCTCGACTGCTTCGAGCTGCTCCACTTCCACCTCGGCTCGCAGATCTCGAACATTCGCAACGTGAAGAACGCGCTGCGCGAGGTGGGCCGGTTCTACGTCGAGGTGCACGCGCTGGGCGCTCCGCTCAAGTACCTCGACGTCGGCGGCGGCCTGGGCGTCGACTACGACGGCTCGCGCACGAACTTTTCGTCGTCGATGAACTACTCGACCGAGGAGTACGCCAACGACGTCGTCTTCAGCGTGATGGAGGCCTGCGACGCCGCCCAGGTGCCCCACCCGATTCTCGTGAGCGAGTCGGGCCGCGCCGTCGTCGCCCACCACGCCGTGCTGATCACCGAGGTGCTGGGCAACAGCGACTTCGAGTCCGGCCCGGTGCCCGACACGCTCCCGGCGCAGGTGCCCCAGGTGGTGAAGAACCTCCACGCGGCGCTGCGTGACGTCACCAACAAGAACCTGCTCGAGACCTACCACGACGCGCTCGAGTACAAGGACGAGGTGCTGACGCTGTTCTCGCTCGGCCACCTCAAGCTCGAAGAGCGCGTTCTGGCCGAGAACTTCTTCTGGGCGATCTGCGCGAAGATCTTGCGCATCGCGAAGGAGACCGGCGAGTCGTTCGAGGAGCTCGAGGCGCTCGACCACCAGCTCTCCGACACGTACTTCTGCAACTTCTCGCTCTTCCAGTCGCTGCCCGACTCGTGGGCCATCGATCAGCTCTTCCCGGTGATGCCGATTCACCGGCTCGCCGAGCGCCCCACCCGCCGCGCCGTGCTGGCGGACATCACCTGCGACTCCGACGGAAAGATCGAGAAGTTCATCGACAAGCGCGAGGTGAAGGACGACCTCGAGCTCCACGCGCTGAACGACGACGAGTACTACCTGGGCATCTTCCTCGTGGGGGCGTACCAGGAGATCCTCGGCGATCTGCACAACCTCTTTGGTGACACGCACGCGGTGCAGGTGTCGCTGGCGCCGGGTGGCGGCTACCTCATCGATCGCGTCGTCGAAGGAGACACCGTCACCGAGGTGCTCAACTACGTCGCCTTCAACAAGGACGACCTCATCGCCAAGATGCGCGCGAAGACCGAGCACGCGCTGCGCCAGGGCAAGCTGACGCTCGACGAGTCGCGCAAGCTGCTGCAGGTCTACGAGCAGGGCCTCGCTGGCTACACGTACCTCGAGCGCGAGGTCGACGCGAAGAGCTTCACCGCCACCAACGGCCAGCTCCGCCTCGTGCCGACCGACGTCGCGCCAAGGGCGAGCCCGCGCAGCAGCACCGGCACCTGATCGTCAGTCGGGCCAGCGGAACGTCATCGGCACCCGCACGTCGGGGTGCAGGCTGCGCGCGACGGGGCAGCCGCGGCCGATCTCTTCGAGGCGCGCCCGCTGGCTCACCGGAACCCCACGCGGCAGGTGCAGCTCGAGGGTGAGCTCGCCAATCCGGCGCGGTGGCCCCACCATGTGCTTCACCACCACCGCCTGCGCGTCGCCGAAGGTGAGGCCCTCCTTCGCCGCGACCAGCGCCATCGTGGACAGCGCGCAGCTCGCCAGCGAAGCGCCGAGCAGGTCCGTCGGCGAGAACGATGACCCGTCGCCCCCGTTGTCCACAGGCGGCACGGTGCGCAGCGTGGCGCCGCTCGGCCCATGGGTGAGGGAGCCTTCGAGGCCCTTCAGTGACACCCGCATCTCGACGCCAGCAGACATGTGTTCAACCTCCGTGCTTGAGTCTTCCAGTGAGGCACAGGCGGGCCGGCCTGTCGCCTTTTGACGCGCGTCGTCATCGAGTTGCACACGATCCCCCGCCGTGGGGTCAGGACCAGACCATGCGTACCCTTCCCTTCCTGCTGGCAGCGACCCTTGGCGTGGGCTTCGTGACGGCCGGCTGTGGGCCCACCCGGCCCCCGTGCAATGCCAGCACCTGCTCAGGCTGCTGTGACGCCACTGGCATGTGCCAGCTCGGCTCGTCGCTGCAGGCGTGCGGCAACCGGGGCGGCGCGTGCAAGCAGTGCTCGATCAGCGAGACGTGTTCGTTCGGGTCCTGCACCACAGGCCTCGGCGGGACGGGCGGCGGCTCGGGTGGGAGCGGCGGTGGCGGCTCGGCCGGCGGAGGCAACGCTGGGGGCTTCGGAGGTGGTTCGGCCGGTGGCTTCGCGGGTGGTTCGGCCGGCGGCTCCGCAGGTGGTTCGGCTGGTGGCGCCGCGGGTGGTTCGGCCGGCGGCTTCGCGGGCGGCTCGGCGGGTGGCTTCGCGGGCGGCTCAGCTGGCGGCGCCGCGGGTGGCTCGGCAGGCGGCTTCGGAGGCGGTGGCGCCTCGGTGCCCGGAGACACCTGCGCCGCGCCCATCGCCATGACGGCGATCAGCTCGACCCAGTTCACCACGACGGCGAGCATGACCGGCGCTTCGGACAACCGCTCCGGCACGTGTGGTGGCGCGGGCCCCGACCTCTTCCTCTCCTTCACCGTGGCGACCCTCTCGGACGTCAGCTTCTCCATCACCCCCATCGGCGGCTCGGGGATGCCGGTCGGCTACATCCTTCGGGACACCTGCGCGGACGAGCTGGCGTGCTTTGCGAGCACGATGAGTGGCACCCCCACGCGACTGCAGCCGGGCAGCTACCGGCTGGTCGTCGACACGCTGACGAGCGGCTCGGGCAGCTTCACCGCCACCGTGACGCTGAGTGCGCCGGCCCCGCTCACTGGAGACACGTGCAGCAACGCCGAGGTGCTGACGCTCACGGGTGGAGCCGCGAGCGCCTCGGGAACGACGGCGGGCTACGGCGACGATCATTCGAGCGCGTCGTGCGCTGACACCGGCGCCGATCGGTTCTACCGCTTCACGCTGTCGTCCACGTCGAACCTCACCGCCACGCTCACGCCCTCCTTCACCGGCTTTGGCGGCCTCTACCTGCTGGGGCCCTCGTCCTCCTGCGCGTCGGCCACCGAGACGACCTGCTTCACGGCCACCTCGCCTGGCGCGGCCACCACCCTGACGGCCTCGGCGCTCTCGGCCGGCACGTATTACCTCGTGGTGAAGAACCTGAGCGGCGGAGACGGCACCTTCTCATTGGCCGTCTCGACGAGCACCGTCTCGGTTCCGGGAGACAGCTGCAGCACGGCCGTCCCCTTGAGCTTCTTCTCGGGCACCGCCACGGCGACCGGAACGACGTCAGGCGCTTCCAACGACCGCTCGGGTACGAGCTGTACCACCTCGACGGGCGCCGACGTCGTCTACAGCTTCACCGCGACGGCGGGGCAGGTCTTCTCGGCCACCGTTACGCCCACCTCGCCCATGTCGAGCTGGCGGCCGGTGCTGTCGCTCAACTCGGCGGGCTCGTGCTCGGGAGCGACCGAGGCGACCTGCAACGCGGGCTCGTTCAGCGGTGGCTCCGCGACCATCACCAGCGCCCCGCTCGCCGCTGGCACCTACTTTCTCTGGATCGACAGCGTGTCTGGCGCGGGGACGGGCACCTTCAGCCTCAGCGCGTCGCTGACGTCGGGCGGTGGAACTGGCGAGAGCTGCACCGGCCCTGTGCCTCTCACCTTCTCCGGCACCAGCGCCACGGTGTCTGGGTCGGTCACAGGCCGCCTCAACGACAGCTCGACGAGCTTCTGCACCACCACCAACTTCTCGGGTCCCGACGTCGTGTACTCCTTCACGGTCAACGGCTCGCAGACGTTCTCTGCGACGCTCATTCCCAGCGGCTTCCGCGGGAGCCTCTCGCTGCGCGGCCCGTCGACGTCCTGCAGCAGCGCGCCTGAATACGACTGCATCAGCGGGACGAGCATCGGTTCGACGGCGTCGATTCCCTCGTACGTGTTGACGGCCGGCACCTGGTACCTGTGGGTCGACTCGCCCGCGGGCAGCAGCGGCTCGTTCAGCCTGACGGCGAACCTGTCTGGCGGGCCCACGGGCTCTGGGGAGTCCTGCAGCTCGCCTGCCCCGCTGAGCTTCATCGGAAACACCGCCACGGCGAGCGGGACCACCTCGGCCTCGAGTCACGACCACCAGGGCCTTTGCGGAGGCTCCGGTAACGACCGCGTCTACCAGTTCACCACCACCTCGACGCGCGCGCTCACCGTGGTGGTGACGCCGAGCTCCTCGTACCGACCGGTGGTCTACCTCGTCACTCCGTCGACCTGCGTGACGCAGCCCTCGACCGCGGCGTCTGAAGTGGCGTGCGTGACGACCCCATCGCAGGGATCGGTGGCGACCCTCTCGGTCCCGTCCCTCGCGGCGGGTACGTACCTGCTCGTGGTCGATACCCACACCACGTTCCCCGGCTCGTTCAGCCTCTCGGCGACGTTGCAGTAGCGCCGAGCAGCGAGAACCGGCAGCGCTCCCGCTCGGCGGCGATGGCCTCGCGATCGGCCTCGTCGTCCGGCGGCTTGAGCCAGCGCACCATCTCGTCCGGCTCCCAGCCGTAGGGTTCGCCGTTGAGCCGCACCCGGCCCTCGGCCACCGCGCGCGTGGCCTCGAGCAGCGGCACGTTTCGCAGGTCGCGGCACAGCGCCTCGAACCGGCCCTGGCGGCGGGAGTCGACGAAGCGGGCGTCATGCCGCGCGGCCCACGCCATGTGGAACCACGAGGGCCGAAAGGCCACCCCATCGAGCACGAGCCGGGTCGCCATGAGCGCGAGCAGCTGCGACATCTCCTTCGCCAGCCCGAGCCCCGGCACCTCCTGCCCGGGGAGCTGTGGTCGCAGGGCGGAGAACTTCGCGCGCGGGTTTCGCAGCGACAGCCAGTTGACGAAGAGGAACGTGCCGCTCCCGACGCGCCGACGCTCGACCTCGAGCTCGACGAGCACCACCTTCGTCCGCGTCGTGCTGTCGGTGCCGTGGAGCCGCGCGCGGTCGTACGCCCCGGCGCGATCGATGACGACGTGCAGCTCCTCGAAGCCGAGCCGGCGCAGCAGCGGGAGCACCCGGTACTTCTCGAGCGCGAACTCGAGCCCCTCGGACGTGTAGAAGTCGAGCAACCGCGGCGGCCCGCTCCGTGGCAACCCCAGCGCGTCGGCGACGTCGGCCTCGGTGAGGAGCGGCGCGTTGCCCAACGCCTCGGGCTTGAGCGAGCGCATGATGCCCTTCATGCGCGCGGCGAGCGGGTCGAAGTCGCTGGGAATCGGCTCGTCCGAGTGCCGGGCCAACACCAGGGCCGAGCCGGCGAGCACCTTCCACGCGTGTGACGTGTAGCCACCGGCGGGGAGCCAGAGCTGGGGCAGCTCGGCGAAGCGCTCGAAGACACGCAGGTCGCGCCGCCGCGCACCGGCCAGCGAGAGGCCAAGCGTGCCCAGGCGATCGCCGGCCAGCACGTCGCCTCCGGCCAGCACGATGGCGAACTCGACGGCCGGCATGCGAGCGAGCAGCGTGTCGAGCGCGCCGAGGTAGACGTCATCGCTGGCCCCGTCTGGCAGGTGCACCTCGTCGACGCCCTCGAGGGGGCCCCACGTGGTGCCCGAGATGGAGCCGAGCCACACCGAGGCGTCGCGCCCCAGGCAGGCCGCCGTCCCGTCGGGCGGGTGGGCGTCGAGATCGAGCACCGCGATGCGCCCGAGAAAGCCGTCGGCGCGGAGGGCGGCGACGGTGATGGCGACGTCGTTGACGGCGCAGAACCCCGCGCCACGCATCGGGAGCGCGTGGTGGAAGCCTCCCAACAGGTTGAGCACGGGGGAGCGGTGCTCGAGCGCGTGCCGCGCCCCCGCGATGCTGCCGCCCGTCGCGAGGCGAATCGTCCGCAAGAGCTCGTCGGCGTACACGTCACTGACGTCGACCGCGAAGATCTGCGCGAGCGTCTCTGGCCGCTGCAGCGACTCGAGGTACTCGTCAGCGTGCACCCGGCCCAGCTCGCCGTAGCTCGCCGGCTGGGGCGTCAGCACGTCGCCGGGCCGCACCACCTCGGCCGCGAGGAGGTAGTGCACCACGTCGTCGGCGCGACGGGTCTCGAGCTGGCGGGGCCCCGACTCCACGCCCGACAAGGGCAGCCGGTAGGCCTCGTCGTAGAAGACCTTGAGCCGCGCCCCGCGGTCGAACCACTGGCGAATGGCCTGGGGGATCATCGAGCTGGCCCGAAGCCGCGTCTGTGGAAGTCGCGCGCCGAGTGCGTCGCGGCCTCAGAAGTCGATCGTCACCACGCTGCCACCAGACTCCGAGGGCTCTTCGCGCTCGGAGCGGCGATCGCGCTGGTCGTCGTCATCGCGGTGGAGCGGCACCTCGACCTGCGGCCGCTGGCGCTCCTGGCGTTGACGCTCGGCTTCGCGGCGGCGCAGCTCTTCGATGATGTACCCGTCGAGCATTGTGTACTCCCGTCCACCGGCCGTAACCGACAGCTCAATTGTAACCGGCCCGGCCGCCTCCACAACCCGCGCTGACGAAGAGACAACCACCCGAATTCACTGGTGCCCGCGGGGGCCCCGTCACTTCATGGATTCAATGCGCTTCTTGAAGTTCTCGAGCAGCTTCGGCAGCTGGCTGTCGACGAGGGCGTTGAGGATCGTCTTGGGCACGAGCGGGCCGACGGTGACCTCGATGTTGTAGGTGGCCTTCGTGGTGCCATTGCCGCCGTCTTCGAGCACCCAGCCGCCCCGGTTGTCCTTCATGAACTCACCGTCGATGAAGGTCCACGACACGCGCGAGGGCTTCTCTTCACGCATGTGCACCGTGTACTTGATCACCTTCACGACCTCGGCCTCGTACTGCACGTCGACCTCGTTCCCCTTGCGATTCGAGGTGCGGATCTTCCGGACCTCGGGGAGGAACTCGGGGTAGCGCTCGTAGTCCGAGATCACCTCGAAGCACTTCTCGGGCGAGGCGTTGAAGACGATGGAGCGGGAGGCGCCGGGCATGGGGTGTTGGCTCCTGTCACCTGCGGGGAGTGGCGTGAGAGCCTACCAGCCCTGCCGGCAATCACATCGGCTTCTTGTCGAAGCGGTGCGTCGCGGTGACGAAGCGGGTGGTGCCCGTCTTCGAGCGCATGACGATCGAGTGCGTCTCGGCGCCGTGGGCGAAGAAGCGCACGCCCTTGAGGAAGTCGCTCGAGGTGACGCCGGTGGCCGCGAACATGACGTCGCCCTTCGCGAGCTCGTCGGCCCGGTAGACGCGGTGCTCGTCGTCGATGCCCATCTTCTTCGCGCGCGCGCGCTCCTCGGCGTTGCGGAACTTGAGGCGCCCCTGGAAGTCACCCTCGGCGCAGCGAATGGCGGCGGCCGCGATGACGCCCTCGGGCGCGCCACCGGTGCCCATGAGGAGGTCGACGCCGCTCGACTCGAAGCACGTCGACACCGCGCCGGCCACGTCACCGTCTTCGATGAGGCGCACGCGCGCGCCGGCCTGGCGGACCTCGGCGATCAGCTCGTGGTGGCGCTCGCGGTCGAGGATCACCACGGTGAGCTCCGCGACGGCGCGGCCGAGCGCCTCGGCGACGGACTTGAGGTTCCACGTGGGGGACTTGGCGAGATCGATCGCGCCGCGAGCGCCCGGGCCGCAGGCGATCTTCTCCATGTACGTGTCGGGGGCGTTGAGCAGGTTGCCCTTCTCGGCGAGCGCCACCACCGAGATGGCGCCGGGCCGGCCGTAGGCGCAGAGGTTGGTGCCCTCGAGCGGGTCGAGCGCGATGTCGACGGGCGGTGCGCTGGTGGTGCCCTTGCCGACGCGCTCGCCGATGTACAGCATGGGGGCCTCGTCTCGCTCGCCCTCGCCGATGACGACGGTGCCGTCGATGTTGAGCGTGTCGAAGGCGCGGCGCATGGCGTCGACGGCCGCCTGGTCGGACTCGTTCTTGTTCCCGCGGCCCATGAGGCGGGCCGAGGCGATGGCGGCCTGCTCGGTGACGCGGACGACTTCGAGGGCGAGGTTGCGATCCATGGCGGTGACTCCAGTGAGGGGCTCAGGCCGGCTGGGCTGAAAGCAGTCGCACCACCGCTGGTGGAAGTCCAGTCGGTTTTCCCCCGGGGCCGACGCAGGCGTGCACCGTGTGGCCGGTGGCGAGCGCCTCACCAGAGGCCTCGCGCCGCACCACGTACTCGAAGCGCAACGAGGCCCGGCGCAGCTCGGCGAGGCGCACCTCGATGACGATGACGTCGTCGTACTTCGCGGGCGCCTGGTAGCGCGCGCTCGCCTCGACGACGGGCAGCCCGTAGCCCTCCCGCTCGAGCTCGACGTAGCTGCCGCCGAGGGTGCGGAAGAACTCGCTGCGCGACAGCTCGAAGTAGCGGAAGTAGTTCGCGTAGTAGACGACGCCCATCTGATCGGTGTCGCCGTAGATGACGCGGGTGCGCGCTTCGACGACGCGCGACGTGGGAGCGGGCAGCGGCATGGCGCGCTCCTTCCACAGCAGCTCGCCAAAGGCGATCGGCTTCGTTCGCGCTTCACCCTCGCGCCGAAAGCGATCATTCTCCCGCGCTCGTTTCGCGCCTCACCCCCGGAGGGGTCCCTTGGTCCGCCTGCCACGCTCCTGTGCCGTCGCCGTCGCGCTCGCTGCCTCGCTGGCCTTCGCGAAGCCGCCGCGCCTGACCGTCATGATCAGCGTCGACGCGCTCGGCACCGACGTGCTGCAGCGGCACCGCCCGCGGCTGAAAGGGGGCCTCGCGCGCCTCATCGCCGAGGGCGCCTTCGTGCCGGGGGTCCGCTACGAGTCGGCCGAGTGCGTCACCGCCGTCGGCCACACCACCCTGGTGACGGGCGCACACCCGTGGCGGCACGGCATCGTCTCGAACAAGATCTTCAACCGCGCGACGGGGAAGATCGAGCCCATCTTCGTCGACCCGAACCACCCGGTGCTCGAAGCGCCGCTGGGGCCCGACGATGCCTCGCCGGAGCGCCTCCTCGCCGAGACGCTGTCGGACCGGCTGCGCGCCTCGACGTGGATGCGGGGCAAGTCGGTGGCCATCTCGGGCAAGGCGCGCGCGGCCATCGCGATGGGCGGGCGGCTGGGCGAGGCGTGGTGGTTCCACGAGGGCCTGGGCCGCTTCGTGACGGGCACCTGGTACCGCAAGGCCGTGCCGCCCTGGGCGCAGGCCTTCAACGACAAGAAGGTGGCCGAGTCGTACCACCCGAAGAAGTGGGAGCTGCTGGCGCCGGTGAAGGACTACCTCGGCGACGACGACCGCCCCTTCGAATCGGACTGGTACGGCATGGCGCGGGTGTTTCCGCACCCGCTCTCCGGCGGGCTCCCGTCGCCCGGCGGCGCGTCGTTCTCGGCGCTGGCCTCGAGCCCGATGATGAACGACGTGCTGCTCGACTTCGCGAAGGCGGCCATCGACGGAGAGCAGCTCGGCCGCGACGACGTGCCCGACCTCGTGTCGTTGAGCTTCTCGTCGTTCGACCGCACCTACCACCTGTACGGCCCGTCTTCGTGGGAGATGCAGGACATGGTGCTGCGCCTCGACAAGACGCTCGGCGACCTGCTGACGCACCTCGATCGCACCGTCGGCCGTGGCAACGTGGTGGTGGTGCTGTCGGCCGATCACGGGGGCGCGGCGATCCCCGAGGAGTGGGCGGCCCTGGGGCTCGAGGGCAAGCGCGTGCCACCGTCGGAGCTGCAGGGCTTCGTGAACGACGCGCTCAAGGCGCGCACCGGCGTCGAGAAGGTGATCGCCGCGATCGAAGAGACCGACGTGTACCTCGACCTCAAGGCGCTCACCGACAAGAAACAAGACGTGGCCGCCGTGCGACGTCAGGTCGCGGAGCTGCTGCGCTCACGCGCGGAGGTCGCGGTCGCGCTCTCTCGTGACGACCTCACCTCGACCCCGGCCCAGGGGCTCGCGCGGTCGCTCGAGCTCGGCTTCCACCCGGAGCGCAGCGGCGACGTGCTGATGGTGCTCAGGCCCTTCCACGTGCTCGAGAGCGAAGCGCGGGGGACCTCGCACGGTACGCCGTACACCTACGACGCCGAGGTGCCGCTCCTGCTCTGGGGCCGCGGCGTGAAGCCCGGCATCTGGGCCGGGCCTGCGCGGGCGGTCGACGTCGCGCCGACGGTGGCCGCGCTGATGGAGCTCGGCGCGCCCGGCTCCTGCGAAGGGCACGCGCTGCCCGACGTGCTGTCGCTGCTCCGGTGAGGCGCCGCGCTCCGCTGGTCACCATCACCGACGCCGCGCTGCCTCGGCGCCGGTTCCAGGGCTTGCTCGAGCGGATCGTCGCGCTCGGGGCAGAGCGGCTGCGCGAGAGCTACCAGACGACCTTCTGGTTTTCGTTCGACGAGCGGCCCGCGAGCCTCGTCGACGCCGCGGCGCTGGTCGTGCGAGCGCACCTCCCGGCGCACCGGCGGCGTGGCGTCGTCGGCGTCGAGTGGTGGCTCTCGCGCATGCGCACCTCGAACGTGAAGGTCGACTTCCACCGCGATCGCGACAACGCCCTCTTCGACGCCACCGGCCGCACCGTCACGCCCGTGACGTCGTCGCTCCTGTACCTGACGCACAGCGTCGGCGGCCTCCTCGCGGTGTCGACCGCGCCGCCCAACCCGCGGGCCCCGGCGTGCGCGCCCGATCCGTCGACCTTCGAGGTCGTCGAGCCCCGGCCCAACCGCTTCGTGTTCTTCGACGGCCGGCTCACCCACGGGGTGCTCGACGCGCGCAACGAGGTGCCGCTCAAGCGACTGCCCACCCAGCCGGGCTACCGGCTCGGCATCGCCATCAACTTCTGGCACCGTCGCCCGAAGGACGTGCCACGCTTCAGTGAGTCGTCACACTATCGATCGTTGGCATTGGGTCGACGGGCAGAATAGGTTTCATCTCCATGGTTCGAGCCGCGCTCCTCAGCGTGCTGTTCGCCACCACGGCGCTCGCCGGGTCGGACGACGTGTCGCAAGAGACCGCCGGGGCCGAGCCCTTCACCCTCGAGGCCGACACGTCCCTGACGATGACCGTGGGACACCTGTTCGACCGCGCAGGAGCGCGGGAGCGCGTCGGCTACCTGCTGGACTACTGGGCCCGCCGCTTCGGCGTGAAGAGCGAGTGGCGCGGCGATCGCGTCTTCCTCACCGGTCGCGTCTGGGGCATCGACATTCGCGCGGTCTTCGTGGTGCAGGACCACCTGGTGCTGGCCACCGCGCACGATCCGGGCACCTGGCTCGCCTCGCGGGCACGCGACTACGTGAACAAGAAGCTGCGCAAGTACCTGCACCCGACCTACGACGAGCCCTGATCGGTTCGTCACGCCTGGTCGCGTGCTGCCTCCGAGCCCTCGGTCGATGTCGGCACTTCCCCTACCCGGCCCGGGGCGAGCGAACGCCTTGAAAGTCCAGTTTTTTTCCGTGTCGCAGCAGGTGCGAGCCCACTTCGTCATACATCAGCGTCGCTGGAACACCTGATCGGGCGATCGCGCTCGAGGCGGTAAATCGGCTCGGGAGAACTCTGGCTTTACAGAGGGGCGTCGACGATCACAATGCACGGCTCCATGTCTGAGATCGCGCGCGGCCTGGGCCGCGACCTCGAGGCCCCCGTCGTTCCCCCGCCCTCTCCGCCGGGCGCCGCGCCAGCCTCGGCCGGCCTCACGCGCTTCCACCAGCGCCTGGTGGCCGAAGAGCTGACGGGCAAGCAGGGAGACGCCTCGCAGCGCGTCGTGCGGGCGCTCTCGGAGGCGAAGGTCGACCTCAACCCGCACCAGCTCGAGGCGGCCGTGTTTGCCCTCGACTCGTTGAACCGCGGCGGCTGCATGCTGGCCGACGAGGTGGGCCTGGGGAAGACGATCGAGGCCGGCATCGTCATCAGCCAGCTGGTCGCTGAAGGGAAGTCGCGCATCCTGGTGCTGGCGCCGGCGACGCTGCGGGCGCAGTGGCAAAGCGAGCTGAAAGAGAAGTTCGACATCGAGTCGGCTGTCGTCGACGGCCGCACCGTGCGCGCGACGGGCAACTGCTTCGATCAATCGGCGCCGGTGGTGATCGCCTCGCACCCGTTCGCGGCGGGCCGCAGCGAGCTGCTCGCCCAGCTCACGTGGGATCTCGTGGTGATCGACGAGGCCCACCGCCTGCGCAATGCGCACAAGCCGGGCAACAAGACGGGCAAGGCGCTCAAGGCGGGCCTGCGCAGCTCACCCAAGCTGCTGCTCACGGCGACGCCGCTGCAGAACGATCTCTCGGAGCTCTTCGGGCTCATCTCGCTGCTGGACGAGCAGATCCTCGGCCCCGAAGAGGCCTTTCGCGCGCACTTTCCCATCGACCCGGAGCACGGCGGGCTCACCGAGGCGGCCTCGCGCGACATCAAGGTGCGCCTGGCGCCGGTGGTGCAGCGCACGCTGCGCCGGCAGGTGCGCGAGTACGTGCGGTACACCAACCGCCGCTCGGTGGTCGAAGACTTCACGCCGCTGCCAGAGGAGCAGGCGCTCTACGACGACGTGTCCGAGTACCTGCGCCGCAACGAGTGCGCCGCCATCGAGCCGGGCAAGCGCACGCTGCTCACCATGGTGTACCGGAAGCTGCTCGCGTCATCGACCTACGCCATCGCGCCCACGCTGCGGCGGCTGGCGGAGTCGCTCGAGAAGCGGCTCGAGTACGCGAAGCTGAGCCAGGCCGGCTCGGCGCTCCTCTTCGAACCCGACGAGACGAAGCAGTACGTCGAGGAGCAGGAGGAGTGGCAGGACGACCCCACCGAGAAGCCGCACACGCTCGACGCGATGAAGCGCGAGGTGTGGGAGCTCAAGCGCTTCGCCGACCGGGCCGATCAGATCCGCGTCAACGCCAAGGGTGACGCGCTCAAGCGGGCCCTCGACCGCGTCTTCACCGTGGCCCGCGCGCACCAGTGGCCCGAGAAGGCCGTCATCTTCACCGAGTCCAAGCGCACGCTCGAGTACCTCGCCCAGCTGCTGTCGGCGCACGGCTTCGAGGGGAAGATCTCGAAGCTCACCGGCGACGCGGGCACGCCCGAGGCGCGGCGCGAGCTCGTCGAGGACTTCAAGCACCGCACGCAGATCCTCCTGTCGACCGAGGCCGGCGCCGAGGGCCTCAACCTGCAGTTCTGCAACCTGGTCGTGAACTACGACCTGCCGTGGAACCCGCAGCGCGTCGAGCAGCGCATCGGCCGGTGTCACCGCTACGGCCAGGCCCGCGACGTGCTGGTGCTCAACTTCTTGAACCGCTCGAACGCGGCCGACGCGCGGCTGTACGAGCTGCTCGAGAAGAAGCTGAACCTCTTCGACGGTGTCTTCGGGGCCTCGGACGAGATCCTCGGGGCGCTCGAGAACGGCGTCGACTTCGAGCGGCGCGTGCTCGAGATCTACCAGTCGTGCCGCATGCCGGAGGACATCAACGCGGCCTTCGACGCCCTGCGGAAGGACCTCGAGTCGCGCATCGATCAGCGAATGACCGAGACGCGGTCGCTGTTGCTCGAGCGGTTCGACGGCGACGTGCGCAAGCGGCTGCGGCTCGCGACCGAGACCGCGAAGGCGGCGCTCAAGACGCGCAAGGCGAACGAGCAGCAGCTCACCGGCGCGGTGCTGGGCAAGGCAGCGTCGGGGCGTAAGCAGCTCCAGCTCGCGGCGAAGGAGGTCAAGGAGCGCGTCTCTGAAGCCGCCAGCCAGGTCGTCGTTGACGGCAGCACCCTGCCCTCGTCGCTCGATCACCTCCAGGGCAAGGAAGGCTGGTGGTACGTGTACCGGTTCGAGATCTCGGGCCTCAAGCCCGAGGAGAAGCTGGTGCACCTCGTGCTCTTCAAGCACGGCGAGTCCTTCCGGGTGGTGCCGTGGGCCGACGCGGAGGGGCTCTCGCGGGCCCAGGCGAAGGAGACGAGCGGCCGCCCGCAGACGACGAACAGCCCGACGCTCGTGCACGAGCAGGCCATCGTCGCCATCAAGGACGAGCTGGCGCGGCTGTACGAGAAGCGCAGCGTGCTCGAGCTCGACGCCGCGCGCGATCGCGCCGATCGGTTCGCCGAAGACAGCCTCTTCTCGGCCCGGCAACAGGTCGAGCGCGCCCGTACCGAGTGGGAGTCGGCCCGCGCGGCGGTGCTCGCGCTCAATGACGTGACCGAGCGGGTGAAGCCGCGCGCCACCGCCGAGCGCCTCGAGCGCGAGTACCGGCGCAAGCTCACCCAGCTGCGGCAGGCCGAAGACAGCCGCTACGCCGAGAAGGATCGCACGCTCGCGGCCCAGGCGCAGAAGGCGAAGGTCGTCACCAACCGCAGCCTCGTGGCCAGCACGTACTTCTTCGTCGAGTGACGCACAGGGCCAGCGGCCTCCACGTGACCCGCTTCTCCGGCGCGGTACACTCTCCACGACGGGGAGGCGTCTTCGCACATGGCTCGTTCAGCGATTTGGGTGCTCGCGGCGGTCGGGCTGGGGCTGGCCGGAGGCTGCAAGAGCAACTCGGACAAGATGCGCGAGCGGCAGAGGGCGCGTGACGCCGAGAAGAAGGCGCAGGAAGACGCGGCCGAGGCCAGGCGCAAGGCGAACGAGCCGAAAATCGACTGGTGGACGCCCGACGAGTTCTGGGAGCCGCCCGGCGCGGTGAAGATCGCCTCAGGCAAGCCCTGCCCCGAAGGGCTGTGGGCGCTCTTCCCCACCACCCCGGGCGAGGGGCAGGAGCAGGCGGCCAACGAGGCGAAGCGGGCGGCGCTGCTCGAGAAGGTGAAGGGCCAGACGTTCGTCGCGACGCTGCGGCACGGCCAGGGGCTCGAGCTGCGCAAGTACAACCCGAAGAAGAAGACGCTCACCGTCGAGGTCGAGGGGCTCGTCGAGTGCTTCGACGGCGCGGGGCTCCTGTCGGTGGCCTGGGGCGATCCCGCGAAGCCCTACCGGCCGAAGGCTGACGAAGAGGAAGAGGGCGGCACGCCGCAGGCCGTGTGGCGCGCCCAGCCGGTGTTGTTCCCGCTGCCCTTCGACACCGCGGCCGACGCGAAGGCATTCGCCGAGAAGGACGGGATCGGCGCGATGGCGCGCATGGTCTTCACGCTCGGCAAGGCCGACGTCGACACGAAGGTGAAGAAGACCGCGAAGCCGAACGGCGAAGAGGGCGAAGATCAGCTCGACTGGGGTGCCGGCCGCCTCGTGCACGTCAAGCTCATCGGCGCGCGGCTGTCGACGGATCACGAGAAGAAGCTGCTGGCCGAGAAGCGCCCTTGACTCACACTTTGAGGCGAATCGCCGACGGCAGCATCGTCACCCGGCACGGCAGCTTGCCCGGCTGCTCGCCATCGCAGTCGATGAGCACCTCGCCATCGGCCTCGGCGCGCAGCTCTCGGCACTGGCGCGTCTGGGTGCCCGCGTACGCGAGGTGTTTGCCGCTGTAGAGGCCGCCCTGCTTGAAGACGAAGTCCGACAGGCCGTAGCCGGTCCAGTACGTCACGTCGAAGAGGCCGTCGCTCACGTCGGCGTTCGGCGTCACCTTCATTCCGCCGCCGAAGAAGCGCCCGTTCCCCACCGCCACCACGGTGATCGGCAGCCGCTCGGGCCCCTTTCCGTCGAGGGTGAGGCTCACCGCGTGATCGCGGTACTTCGACAGCGCCCGCAGCGACGCGAGCGAGAAGCCCAGGCGGCCGCCGAAGCCCTTGATGCGCGCGACCTCTTGGTCGACGAGCCCCGAGACCCCGAACGAGAGAATGTTCGCGAAGTAGCGCGTCTCGGTGCGCCCTTCGTGGTTGACGTACTCGCACAGGCCCACGTCGAACGGCCGCGTGTCGGGCGTCTTGAGCCGCCGCACGGCCTGCTCGAAGTCGGTGTCCCACTCGAACGTCTTGCGGAAGTCGCCGCCCGTGCCCCGAGGCAGCACGCCGAGCGCCGCGTTCGGGTTGAGCGGCCTGCCCCCCTCGAAGAAGCCGTTGGTGACCTCGTTGATGGTGCCGTCTCCGCCGACGGCCACCACGCACTCGTACCCGGCCTTGAGCGCGTTGGTGGTGATGCGCGCCGCGTCCATCGGCTTCTGGGTGAACTCGACGCCGAAGTCCGAGAGCGTGCGGGCGATGGTGGCCGCGAGCTCGCCCCAGCGCTTGCCCGTGCTGCCGTTCGCGCTCTTCGGGTTGACGACGAAGAAGGTCTTCATGGTTGGTTCACCCATCGCTCGAGCAGGCTGACGAGATCGATCGCGCGGCGGCCGGCTCGCTCGAACATGCGCGTCGAGGTGGGGCACGCCGAGACGATCGCCACCTCGGCGTCTTCGCTGATCTCGAGCCCCTGCCGGCGCGCGACCTCGACGGCGGTCTCGTTCATCGTACGCGGCAGCAGGCCTCCGCCACCGGAGCACCCGCCCTCTCGGCGAAGCGAGGGCGCCTCGACGATGGTGCTGACCGCCCGGGACACCAGCGCGCGCGGCTCGTCGTACAGGCCCAGGCCACGGCCGAGATGACACGCGTCGTGGTAGCCGACGCGCTCGGGGAGCGGCCGCTGCTGCGGCGCGTGGGGCAGGTTCTCGTGCAACAGCTCGACGACGGTCTTCACCCGCGCCGGCACCGTCACGCCCACCTCGGGGTACAGCGTGCGGAAGGTGTACGCGCAGCCGGCGTCGAGCACGGCCACCTCGGGCGTCTCGGTGAACACCGAAGCCACCGACCGGGCGTGCGCCGCGAACGCCTCGAACGCGCCCGCCGCGTAGAGCGGGTAGCCACAACACTTCGACGCCGATCGCGCGACGCCCATGGGCGTACCGAACGCCGCCGCGACGGTGAGCGTCTGCTCGATGAGGCCCGGGCGCTTCACCAGCGTGCTGCAGCCCGGAAACAGCGGGGAGCGCACCGGCGCCTGGGCCCGCCACGACGCGACCAACGACCCCAGCTCACGCCCGAAGGGGTTCTGCGCCTGCTGGAAGGTGGCCAGCGTCGAGGCCGCGCCCTTTGGCTGGACGCCGGCCTTCACCGCTGCGCCGCGCGCGGCGAAGAGCGTGAGCCCCACCTCGTTCTCGTGTTTGCAGAAGCTCGTACACCGACCACACCCCGTGCACGCATGGGTGGCCTGCGCGACGTCGGCGTCCATCGCGGTCTGCCCCGTCAGCACGCGATGCGCGGCGGTCATCTTGCCCCACGCCGACAGCGACTCCGAGTGCGTCGCCTCGGAGACGGGGCACGAGAACCGGCAGGCCTTGGGGCAGAAGGTGCAGGTCGACGTGGCCTGCTCGTACCGGCGTGACTCGATCATCGTTCGCCCGAGAGAATGCTCGACGGATCGAGCAGCGTCGACAGCCGCGTGGCCGACCGCGGTGCGTCGGGTGCCCGCACCCCGCGCGCGAGCACGGTGGACAACGAGATGCGGAAGAGCTCGACCGACGCACCGATGGCCAACGCGCTGGCGACGTCGTCCCACGTGGCTTCGTGCTCGGTGCCGTCGACCTCGGCCTCACGGCCCGCACCCTCGACGCGCCCCTGGGTGCGCTCGACGACGCGCGTGAGCACGGCGAGCTGGCGATCGACATGCGAAGCGGGGCCCCGGCTCGTCGTCTCGACGATGATTCGCCCAGCGCGCGCGCGCAGCACCACCCGGGCCGGAACCAGGCCCGCCGAGAGGGCCTCCCGCAACGCTTCGATGGCCTGCGCGTGGGTCGAGAAGGAGGAGGTGCGGCGCTCCTCGACGGCGGGCAGGGGCTCGAGGCGCAGCGTGGCCTGGGTGACGAGCCCGACGGCGCCACCAGCGCCGATGACGAGGCTGGCGAGGTCTGGACCGGAGGCATGGCGCGGCCCGGGCGCCGACGTGATGACGTGCCCCTGCGCCAGCACCGCGACGATGCGCGCGGCGAGGGGCTCGAGCCTTCCGGGGACGACGGCGCGGAAGGCATGGCCGGGGTGTTCGATGAGGGCGCCCACCGACAGCTCCCAGGCCGAAGGCGCCAGCGGGCCGAGCGTGAGGCGGTGGGCGTTGGCGCGCGCCTCGACGTCTCGCACGGGAACGCCCGCCGCGGCGTCGATGGTCATCGACCGATCGTCGACGGCGCCGAGCCGATCGAGTCGGGCGCGGTCGAGGTGCACGTCTCGGCCGAGGAGCCCACGCTGACCCACGAGAATGGCGAAGAGCTGGGCGAGCTCCCGCTCCGACCGGGGCATGGCGACGAGCCGATCGCCCTCGCGGCGTCCCATCGCACCAAGGGCCTGCTCGAGCGCGCTCACAGGCCGAGCTTCCCGGGGTTCATGATCCCGTCGGGATCGAGGTGGCGCTTGAGCGCGGCGAGCACGTGGCGGCCCTCGCCGAGCGAGTCCTGGTACTCGCGCGCCTTGAGCAGCCCGATGCCGTGGTGGTGGCTGACGTTCGCGCCAGCGCTGAGGGCCGCGCCCAGCGCGTTACGCCACAGGCGTTGGTAGCGCGCCTCGGTCGCCTGGGCGTCCGACGCAGCGCCGACGAAGCTGAAGTAGAGCGAACAGCCGTCGGCGTAGGCGTGGCTGAAGTGGCAGAGCACCAGCGCGTGGGCCGAGGCCGCGGCGCGCACCCGCTCGTAGACGTCGAGCACGCGGTCCCACGGCGCGGAGCACTCGAAGGTGTCGACGAAGGTGCCGGCCTCCATCAGCCTGGGGAGCTTGAAGTTCACGGCGTAGCGATTCTGGTACCAGTGGCGCGCGGGGCTTTCGCCGAGGTCGGTGCCGCGGAAGAGGCGGCAGCTCGCGGCGGCCGCGGCGTCGTCGGCCTCGCACGCCTTCGCCTCGCCTTCGAACATGAGGACGAGCCGGGCCCGGCGCGCGAGGTGCGCCAGCGGGTTCACCAGGCGCGGGCGGCCGAGCGTCTGGGCGGCGAGCGTGCGGAGGAAGGCCGGGACGACGCTCGCCCCGAGGGCATCACGCCGCGACGGGGGCGTGGGTGAGCCAGCCGCGTCGTTCGAGCGTCCGACGAAGGCCGTGTCGAAGGGATCGTACAGGCGCACGACGGCGGGCCGCAGGCCCTCGCGGAAGAGGCGACGAATGGCCTCGAGGCCGACCTCGACCGAGGGAAAATCGAACGCGCGGAGGAAGCGAGCCTCGGGACGCGGATGCACCCGGAGCACCGCGCTGGTGAAGGCGCAGAGGGTGCCCTCGGAGCCGAGCAGGAGCTGCGCGAGGTCGGGGCCCGCGAACGGGCGCTCGGGTGTGGTGAAGCGTTCGCCGGTGCCGAAGACGCCGCGCACCGAGAGCACCATGTCTTCGATCTTCCCGTAGCGGCTCGAGCATTGGCCGGCGGAGCGCGCCGCGAGCCAGCCACCGACGGTCGAGGTCGCGATCGACGACGGGAAGTGGCCGAGGGTCCACCCGCGGGCTTCGAGGCGGCGCTCGAGGGTCTCTCCGAGCACACCGGCGCCGACCTCGACCGTGCGCGCGCGCGGGTCGACGGGCCCGATGCGATCGAACCGCTTCAGATCGAGCGCGAGGCCTCCGCGCACGGCGACGGTGCCGCCACAGACGCCGGAGCCCGCGCCGAAAGGGATGACCGGGAGCCGGTGCTCTCGCGCGCGCATGATGAGCGCGGCCACTTCGTCGTCAGCGCCGGGCCACACGATGGCGTCGGGCGGCGGCGGAATGCGGCCCTCCCGAATCCACACGAGCGCGAGCGGCCAGAGATCGCGCGCGTACGAGAGCCGGTCGAGGGAGCGGGTCGAGAACCGGCCCGACACGGCGGCCGAGAGGTCGCGCTCGGCAGCGAGGACCTCCCGGCGAGCCGGCGGGAGCGCGTGGACGTCGACGGTCGCGATCACGACGAGGGGCGTTCTACACGCTCGGGCGCGAGAGTCGGCGGATTCCTGCGTCTCGGCCCGGCGCCAATCCTGTCCTCGCTGGCCGACCGTCCTGCTCGGTGTTGGCGCTCTGCTCGCTCCTCGCCTACATGCGCCGCATGCCGTCCCGTCGCCGCCTCCTGCTCGGACTGCTCGTCGTCCTCGTCGTGGTCCCCACGTCGCTCACCGCCGTCGGCTGCGCGCTCTCGGCCCCGCGCTGGAGCGGCAAGTCGACCGATCACTTCGACGGCGAGAAGTTCTTCACGCCCAACGGCCCACCCATGGTGGGCGGCTTCGGCTCGCTCGAGGGCCTGCAGAACTTCATCAAGTGGCAGTCGACCCGCGAGAAGGGCCCCTGGAAGCCGTACCGCGACGAGCCCTTCGGCCCACCGCCTCCGCGCGACGCGGCGCCTGGCGCCATGCACGTCACGTTCATCAACCACGCCACCACGCTCATTCAGCTCGACGGCGTCAACGTGCTCACCGACCCGATGTACTCGCGGCGCTGCAGCCCCACCGACATCGCCGGCCCTGAGCGCGTTCGCCCGCCGGGCATCCGCTTCGAAGACCTGCCCCGCATCGACGCCGTGGTGCTCTCGCACAACCACTACGATCACCTCGACGTCCCCACGCTCAAGCGCATCTCTGACACGTGGCCCCGCGTGCAGATCTTTGCCGGCCTCGGCAACCGCGCCTTCCTCGCCTCGAAGGGCATCGAGTCGATCGAGCTCGACTGGTGGGACTCGCGCACGGTCGGCGACGTCACCGTGACGTCGGTGCCCAACCAGCACTTCTCGAACCGCGGCCTCACCGACGCGAACGGTACGCTCTGGAGCGCGTGGGTGCTCTCGGGTGCGAAGGGCCGCGCGTACTTCGGCGGCGACACCGGCTACGGCCCGCACTTCGCCGAGATCGCCCGGCGGCTGGGCCCCATGCGCCTCGCCGTCGTGCCCATCGGCGCCTACCGGCCCGAGTGGTTCATGGCCCCCGTGCACATGTCTCCGAAGCAGGCCGTGCAGGCCGCTCTCGATCTCGACGCCACCCTCGCGGTCCCCATGCACTTCGGCACCTTCAGCCTCGCCGATGACGGTGAAGACGAGCCCGTCGAGGCCCTGAAGACGGCCCTGCTCACCACTCCGGCGCCCTTCCGCGTGCTCGGCTTCGGAGAAGGCACCGCCGTTCCGGAGCGCGCGCCATGAAGCGCCTGGCCCTCGCGTCGGCCCTCGTGCTCGCCGCCTGTCCCGGCTCACGCCTCGAGCGTGGCCTGCTGGTCGTCATCGAGCTCGACCCGGGGCTCACCTCGAAGTGCCTGCAGGTCGAGATCGAGTCTGGCAGCTCCCGCTTCAGCGACCCCCTCGTCCTCACCGGCAAGACGCCGCTGACGGCGGGCATTCCACAGGGAGACCTGCCTGAGACCATTCGGGTCCGCGCCCTCGGCTTCCTCGACGAGCGGTGCACCCAGCGCGCGAACGAAGAGAGCGACTTCGCGCCCGGCACCTTCGAAGACGGCCGCATTGCCGAGGTGCGCCTGCGTGTCTCGGTGCGCACCCCTCGAACGGAGACGCGCTGCGCCGACGCGATCGACGACGACCGAGACGGCCTGCTCGACTGCGCCGACCCGGACTGCGCCTCGCAGCCGTGCACCGCGACCAATCAGTGCCTCATCGAGCCGCGCTGCTCGAGCGGGATCTGTCAGAGCGCCTCAGTGCGCCAGTGCGGCGCGCCGCCCACGACGTGTTTCCTCACCGCGGGCGCCTGCGTGCCGAGCGACGGTGGGTGCGCGTACACCGTGTCGACCGGCAACACCTGCTCCGACGCCGATGCCTGCACCGTCAACGACGCCTGCCAGGCCGACGGCGGGTGTGAAGGCACCCCGCGCACCTGCCCCTTGAACACGGCTCAGGTCTGCCGGTCGGCCGCGGGCGCCTGCGCCGATGGTGGCTGCGTGTACGCCATCACGCCGGACGCCGGCTGCGACGACGGAGAGGCCTGCACGGTCGACGATCGCTGCTCCGATGAGGGGGCCTGTGCCGGCAATCGGGTGGTGTGCGCGCCCCGCGCGTGCGCGGTCTTCACCAGCCAGTGCGGTGACGGGGGGACCTGCCTCTACGCGCCGCTCGACGCGGGCACGTCGTGCGATGGCGGCGTGTGCTCCCTCGCGGGAGACTGCCTGCCGCGCTTCCCCTACCCGCCCAGCAACTTCGACGTCGTGCAGCTGCGTGCGCCACCGCCGGGGCCCACCGTCCTCGATTGCGGCGAGACGATCATCGACACCACGGGTCCTTCCGTGAACCGCCCGACGAACTGGTGCAACGGCCAGCCGTACGAGGCGACCCTCATTCGGCAGGACGGCGGCGGCGAGGCGTTGCTGGTGTCGCTCACCGGGCTCTCCCTCACCTCGGACGGTGGGCTCAAGCTGATGGGCGACAAGCCCGTCATCTTCGGCGTGTTCGGTGACGTCAGCATCACCGGCACCATCGTCGCCGAGGCAGGAGATCGACTCTGCGCCGGCTCGTCGGCCGACGGCGAGGCGAGCCTGACGGGCAACGGTGGCGGCGCGGGAGGCAGCTTCTCGACCGTGGGCGGCTCCGGAGGCACCGGGAGCTTCACGAGCGGCGGCACCGCCCCGGCCATCGACTCGAACCTCGGCCCCTCGCCGCTGCGTGGAGGCTGTCGCGGCGGCCGCGGAGGCGATCAGACGAACGCGCCAGCGCGCGGAGGTGGTGGGTTCCAGATCTCCGCAGCGGGCACGATGACGATCAGCGGAACGATCGCCGCGCCCGGGCGAGGTGGCGCGGGCGGCGTCAACGGCACCATCACGCGGCTGGCCAGCGCCGGGAACGGCGGCGGCTCTGGAGGCCTGCTGGTCCTCGAAGCGAGCGCGTTGACGATGTCAGGCGGCGCGCTGACGGCGAATGGTGGGGGCGGTGGCGAAGGTGCCGCGCTCGGCGCCAGTGGACAGACCGGCGCCACGGGAGCGCTGGCCACGACGATGCCCGCGGCCGGCGGGAGCGGCATGGCGCTTGGTGGTGGAGGCGGCGGCGACGGCGCGGCGGGAACGAGGGGCGCCACCGGCGGCCAGAACACCGTGACGATCGGTGGCGGCGGCGGCGGCGGGCTCGGCGTGGTGTTCCTGCGCAGCCTGACGCCGTGCAACTTGAACCCGAACGCCGTCTACAGCCCGCCCGCGAACCCCGACGGCGGGTGCTCCTGAGTCGTCAGCCCGGGCGCGCCATGAGCAGCAGCGCGCCGAAGCCCAGCAGCAGGGCACACGGGTGCGCGGCGACGACGGCAAGGCGCGGTCGCGACGGCAGCGCTGCTGCGAACGCCAGCGCGAGGACGGTCGACCCCACGGCGTAGGCCACGGCGAACGGCAGGTAGAAGAAGCCGAACGCGAGCGCAAAGCCCGTCGAGTTGGTGGTTCGACTCCAGACGAACGCGAGCCCGGCGAGGAGCAGCAGCACGACGAGCGCGACGTGGAGCACCCAGGGGCGCGTCATGACGAGACGATAGCCCGGGGCGTCGGCTACCGGCCCAGGGTGAAGCGCAGCGCCGACTCGAGCGTGGGGTGCAGGAACGAGAAGCCCGATCGCTCGAGCACCGTGGGGCGCACGCGAGAACCAGACAGGATCGTCGCCTCGGCCATCTCTCCGAACATCGCCTTGAGGGCCAGCGCCGGCACCGGGGCGATCGCCGGCCGCGAGAGCACGTGCCCGAGCACCTTCGCGAACTCCTTCGCGGTCACCGGGTTGGGCGCCGTCGCGTTCACCACCCCCGACACCGTGTCCGTCATCAGCGCGTGGTGGAAGGCGCCGACGAGATCCTCACTGGAGATCCAGCTCATCCACTGGGTGCCCGGGCCGGTCGGCCCTCCAGCGCCGGCCTTGAACGGCGGGAGCAGCTTCGCGAGCGCCCCACCCCGCGACGTCATCACCACGCCGATGCGCATGAGCACGACGCGCGCGCCCAGCGCCTCGGCGGCCTTCGCCTCGGCCTCCCAGTCCAGACACAGCCCCGCGAGGAAGCCGGGCCCGACGTCGGAGCGGTCGCCCGGCGCCGACGTCTCGTCGAGCACCGCGTCTCCGCGATCGCCGTACACGCCCACCGCGGACCCGCTGATGAGCGCGCGCGGCGGCCGCTTCGCCTGCTTCATCGCGTCGACGAGCTGCCGCGTGTAGGCGACCCGGCTGTCGACGAGCAGCTTCTTGCGCTCGGGGCTCCAGCGCTCGTCGGCCACCCCCGCCCCGGCCAGGTGAATCACGGCGTCGGCGCCATCGAGCGCCGAGGCATCGAGCTCGCGCCCCTTGCGCTTCACGGGCCGCACGGTGTGCCCGCCGGTCGTGAGGAACGGAATGAGCGACGACGCCAGCAGCCCGCTCGCCCCCGTCACCGCCACCGTGAGGCGCTGCGTTCCCGCGAACTGGCCGTGACGATCGAGATCGGCCTTCGTGAGCGCGTGGCGATAGGCGAAGGCCCGCTCGAGCTTGCCCCGCGCGAAGCCGCCGCCGAACAACGAGCCCAGCGCGCCCATCGGCAGCTCGTACTGAATGTCGTCCTCGAGCACGCTGTGGCCGGTCGAGGCGCCGTCGAGGAAGCGGTGCGTGTGAATCCACGTCTTGAAGGGCCCGCTCCGCATCTCGTCGCGGAAGAGCGCGCCCGGCTCATAGGCCGTGTGCTCGGCGATCCACCGCTGGGCCACGGGGCCGACCTTCGCGCGAATGACGGTGCGCGCGCCGACCTCGAGCCCGCCCGTGCGCTCCTCGACCTCGACGGGATCGAAGGGTGGGTTGAGCCGCTCGAAGGCGCCCGGCCGCTCGTGCCACGCGAAGAGCTCTTCACGCGTGGCGGGCATCTCGGTTCGCTGGACGAAGGTCTCCATGCGCCTGTTGCTAACCGCGCCCCAGGGCGGGCGCAGGGCTCAGCGCCGGGCACCAGACTCCGCTCGCGTCGCTGACGAATTGCCACGGCGCCACCACCACCCCCGCGTTAGGACGGGCGGGCGTGGACCGGCGGCTGGCGACCCTCTTCTTCGGCAACTTCGTCATTGGCACTGGCACCCTCGCCGTCCCCGGCATGTTGGTGCGGCTCGCAAAAGCCTTCGAGACCGACGTGCCCACGGCGGGCCGGCTCGTCGCGGCCTTCGCCCTCACCATCTGCCTCACCGCGCCCGTGCTGGCGGCGGTGACGAGCCGGGTGGAGCGACGACTCCTCCTCGTCGCCACCATGGCGCTCTTCGCGCTCGGCCATGCCGGCTCGGCGTTCGCGCCCTCGTACGAGGTGCTGCTGGTGACCCGAATCGTCTCGGCGGTGAGCGCGGGGCTCTTCACGGCCCAGGCGGCCGGCGTCGCGGGGCTCCTCGTACCGCCGGAGCGACGGGGCGCCGCCATCGCGGCCGTCTTCCTCGGGTGGTCGAGCGCCGCCGTGCTGGGCCTGCCGATGGCGAACCAGGTCAGCGCCGCCTTCGGGTTCCGTGCCGTGTTCGGCGCCGTCGCCATCGCCGCGCTCGGAGGCACGGCGCTCCTCGCCACCACGCTGCCCGCGGGCCTCTTCGTCACGCCCATCGACGCGGCGGCGTGGGGGCGGCTGCTGCGCAGCGGGCCCGTCCTCATGACGGTGCTCGTCACCTTCATTCAGGCGTGGGCGCAGTTCACGCTCTTCTCGTACATGACGCCGTACTTCACCTCGGTGCTCGGCTCCGAGACGACGGGCGTGAGCGCGCTCCTGGCCGTGGTGGGTCTGGCCGGCATCGCGGGCAACGTCACGGCAGCGCGGCTGCTCGACAGCATCGGCCCCACCGCGGTCGTGGTCGCGTCGATCGCGAGCATGGCGCTGGGCCACTCGGTGCTGCTGCTCGCCGGAGCCTCGATGCCGCTCGCGGTGGCGGGCCTCGTCGGGTGGGGCCTGGGCTGCTTCGCGATCAACAGCGGCCAGCAGGTGCGGCTGGTGAGCGTCGCGCCGGCGCTCGCCCCCGTCGGCATCGCGCTCAACACCGTGGGCATGTACGTGGGCCAGGCGGCTGGCGCCGAGACGGGCGGGCGGGTCATCGCGTGGGCGTCGGTTGGCGCGCTCACGTCGATCAGCGTCCCGCTCCTGGCGCTGGCGCTGCTGCTCGCCGTGCTCGGCTTGCGCCGACCGGTGCCGGCGCCCGCGTAGCCCTCACCAGCCCATCGTCGAGCGGTGATGCACCTCGTGCGGGCCCCGGTGCCGGCGCGTGGTCGATGAGTCGCTCTCACTTCCTGAGAAAAACCCGGTTGGCGCCCCGCGTCGGGGCCGTGGCTTGTGAGCGCGGTTGCTCCTGCGCTACGAGCCGCCGCTCCTCGGGGCCCGGCCGGCGGATCGGAGTGACGATGTTTCGATGCAGTCTGTGGTGCGTGGCGGCGTGGTTCGCCGTCGGGTGCAGCGAGCGGGTGCTCCCATCACTGGAAGGTGGAGCCTCGACCGTCACGGTCCTGCCGGGGGTGCCGCCGATCGACCTGCGCGGCGACGTCAACCGCGACGGCGTCGTCGAGCTGGTGGGCACCGCCGACGACGAGGGCGAAGAGACGTGGGACGAGCGCCACGGCGCCATCTTCCTCCCCAACATCGACGACGACGCCGTGCGCTGCCGCGGCACCGACATGAGCGGCCGGCCGCTGCCGGACTCCACCCTGCCCGCCTGCAACGACGCCACCGACGAGGTCATCAACGGCGATGACGACCTGAAGGACCTGGCCCGCCTCGAGCTGGTGCGCTGGCCCGAGGCGCCGTCGGGCACCGTGGTGCGCCTGTCCATCGCGCCTGCCGACGCGAAGGTGCGGCTGTTCCGCAAGGCTGGCGACCGCACCGAGGCGTTGGACCCGGCCTTGCCTCTGGCGACCGCCGATCTCACCAGCGGGGTGACGCTCCTGCTCGAGGGGACCGACGTGGTGCGCGAAGAGGCCGAGTGGGACGGCTTCGTCGACGTCTCGGTGCAGGTCGTCGTGCCCGACACGAAGTACTGGAAGGGCGGCACGTACACCGACACCGTGCGGCTGCGCAGCTCGCCGGTCCTCACGTTCCACCACCTGTCCCCGACCGAGACGGCGTACGCGACGAACATTCCGGGTGAGCGCGACTCGGCGATCTTCCTGCGCGACGTGCGCGCCGGGTTGACGCTGGCGAACCCCGACATCACCTTCGTGACGCCCCAGCTCGATGATCAGTGGACGCAGGACTTCTTCGAGACCGGCTACGCGTCGATGCCCGGGCCTGGCGGCGCGCAGCAGGTCATGCGGGTGTTCTTCCGATCGGCGAACATCGAGAACCCGTTCAGCCGCAGCTACCCGCTCCGCGAGGCGGGCCGCATCGTCTTCACCCGCTTCCGCGGGAAGGACGTCGCCGGCGTGCAGCAGGTCGATCTCACCAGCAGCGACGAGACGCAGACTCTCAACTCGTTCGGCAACTTCGAGACGGTGCCGCCCCACTCGACGCCCACCCGCAGCTGGCCGCTCGGCCGCGTCATTCGGGGCTCCGTGCGCGGTTACGCCCCCGACCAGAGCTTCGTGCGCATGACCGAGTCGCAGAAGTACCAGGAGCCGTCGATCAACGTCGACACCGCGTGGCTCCTCGTCGGGCACGTGGACGAGACGGTCAGCTTCCTCAAGGCCTCGACGCCCCGCGGGTGGATCGTGCTGGCCAACGACGCGCGGCTCGCCCGCCAGATGCTGCTCGACGCGCAGGCCAACGGGAACGGCTCGACCCGGCTTTTTGTCGGGAAGCGCTGGTTCGACGAGATGGGCAACGAGCTCAACGCCGAGACGACCGTGTCCGCACTGCTCGCCAACGCCGACGTGATGCAGGCGAGCGCCGAGGCCGCGGTGAAGGTCGACGAGCAGCTGGCCATCTTGAAGCGCGAGACGGGCCTCACCGACGCCGAGATCGTCAAGGTGCCCTTCCTCCATGAGCCGGTGATGGGCGCGTCGCTGGCGCACCAGCCGGGCACGGTGAACCTCTTCGTCATCGACGAGCGCACCGTCGCGGTGCCCGACCCGCACGGGCCGATCATCGACGGGAAGGACATTTTCAAGGCGCAGCTCGAGGCGGCGCTCGCGCCGTACCAGGTGCGCGTGCAGTGGGTCGAGAACTGGAACCTGTACCACCGCGCGGCCGGCGAGGTGCACTGCGGGACGAATGCGATGCGGGCCATTCCGTCGGTGAAGTGGTGGGAGGTGACGCCGTGAAGCAGCTCGCACTCGCGCTGGTCATGACCGCGCAGGCCGCCCTGGCCGAAGGCGCCTTTCCCCTGACGTGGCCCGCGAAGGAGCGCGCCGCCCTGGAGCATCAGATCGCCGCCGATCGCGCCCGCAGCGCCGAGCCCTTCCGACAGGTCGCTGCGCTGCGCGCCAGCCTCGCCCGGCTCGATCACGACAGGCGCGGTCGGTACGCGCCGGTCACCTCGTGGCTCAACGCCGTGCCGCAGGCCACCTGGGCGCTGGCCGATGCGATCGTGTTCTCGGGCGCGGTCGACGCGAACCTCCCGGCGTCGGCGCGGGTGGCGTGGCAGGCGGGCCTCCTCGAGTCGCTCGGCGCCCGTCGGGAGCCGAAGACCGAGCGGCTCCTCGTCGCGGTGTTGGTGTCGCCGGGCCTCGAGCCGGCCGTGCGACGCTCCGCGGCCGACGCGCTCGGGCGCCTCGGCACCGATGGCGCCGCCCAGGCGCTGGTCGAGGCGGCCACGGCGACTGCCGGCGTCGATCGGGAAGCCGTGCTGGCGGGCATGGGCACCTGCCGACGGCTCGCCGTCACCACCTTCCTCGCCCAGGCGCTGGCGCGCGCCACGGCCGAGACGGAGCAGCTGGCGCTCATCAAGGCACTCTCGGTCAACGGCAACGCCTGGGCGCTCGAGACGCCCGCCGGCGCCCCCGCCCCTGCCGAGACCCGCCGCATTCAGACGGTTGCGGCTGGCGCGCTCGTGAAGCGCTTCGTGGCGAGTTCCAGCCGGGTGAAGACCGAGGCCCATGACGCGCTCCGAATCGTCAACGCCCCTGACACGCCCCTGCTGCTGGCCCAGGTCCGCGCGGCTGATCCGACAGGGGTCGACGCCCTGCTGCAGGATCTCCGCCGCTAACCGACTGGAATTCTTACTTCGTGAGAGCGACACGCACCCACGTTCGGGGTGCGTGCGATAATGGGTGCATGACGACCATTCGTGGCAACGGCCCCCGCATCGCTCCGGTCACCACCAGCTCGGTGCAGTCCAGCAACGGCGTCGCGCCTTCGAGCGTCCGCTCCGCGTCGACTGGCTACACCGCCGCCAGCAGCTTCAACGCTGGCGGAGGCTCGGGTGGCGCGGCCGTCAGCAGCCTGCCCGCCCCCCCGCAGTCGATCGCCAGCGCGTCGACGGCTTCTGGCGCGTACGATCTCACCCAGAACAACGCCGAGGTTCGGGCGGGTGCCGAAGCGCTCAACAAGCGCGGCGATGCCGACTCGAAAGAGCTGGCCGGGCTCCTCAAGAAGGTGTTCCTCACGCCCGACGAGTCGAAGCGCATGGACGAGCTGATGCAGAAGGTCGAGATCGCGCCGGGCTCTGCCGAAGAGAAGGCCATCTCGATTCGCAACACGCTCGAGTCGGTCATCAAGTCGGTGCTGCGCAGCGCCGAAGAGTCGATGAAGAAGCTCGCCGAGAAGCCCAAGGCCTGGGGCGAGAAGTAACCCTCCCCAGCTTTCCGGCTGGAAGACCCCGTGGCGCTCCTCGCTGGAGCCCACGGGGTTCGTCGTTTCGAGCGGTCAGCCCTTCGCGGGCGGCGTGCTC
The DNA here is from genome assembly GCA_033763395.1 of Myxococcaceae bacterium. Classification (GTDB taxonomy): domain Bacteria; phylum Myxococcota; class Myxococcia; order Myxococcales; family Myxococcaceae; genus Xiheimicrobium. The sequence continues at coordinate 22,355 of JANRKQ010000019.1, read as the reverse complement.
TTCACGTACAGCTCGCGCAGCTGCTTGTCGTCGACGTCGCCAGGCGCGCCCGTCATGAGATCGGTGCCCTTCTGCGTCTTGGGGAACGGGATCACGTCGCGCAGGGACTCGGTCTCGGTGATGAGGAAGGCGAGCCGGTCCATACCCAGCGCGATGCCACCGTGAGGGGGCGCGCCGTACTTGAGCGCGTCGAGCAGGAAGCCGAACTTCGAGCGGGCGTCCTCGTCGCTGATGCCGAGCGCCTTGAAGACGAGCGACTGCACCTTGGGGTCGTGCAACCGAATGGAGCCGCCGCCGATCTCGAAGCCGTTGAGCACGACGTCGTAGCGGTAGCAGTACACCTTCGCGGGGTCGAACGACTCGGGCTCGAGGTACTTGAGGCACTCGTCCATCGGGCGCGTGAAGGCGTGGTGCGCCGCGGCCCAGGTCTTCGATTCTTCGTCGTATTCGAAGAGCGGCGGGTTCACGACCCACAGGAAGTTCCACTTCCCGCCGGAGCCGTACTCGGGGATGAGCCAGAGCTTCTTGGCGAGGTACACGCGCAGGTTCGCCATCACCGTGTGCACCTTCGCCTCGGGCCCGAACTGGAAGAGGATCAGGTCGCCAGGCTTCGCGCCGGTCGCTTCGAGGATGGCGGCCTTGAGCTCGGGCTTCGCGGTCTTGAAGAGCGGAGCCTGCGTCCAGTCGCCGTTCTCGGCGAGCTTCGCGCGCGCGAGCCCCCTGGCGCCCATGCCGACGACATAGGCCTCGGTCTCTTCGATGTCCTTGCGGGTGAGCTCGGTCGGCGGCGGCGGCACCTTCGCGGTGGGGTTCGGGTTCGCGCGGCGAAAGGCCTCTTCCTTCGCCTTCACCACCGTCTGATCGTGCTGACCGGGCTGCACCGGGCGAACGACGAGCGCCTTGATGAGACCCTTCTGCTGCAGGGTCTCCCACATCGGCGCGACGCCGCCCTCGGCGCCGAACTTCGCGATGACGTCGTTGAGGACGACGTGCTCCATGCCAAAGCGCAGGTCGGGCTTGTCGTTGCCGTACCGCGCCATCGACTCGTCGAAGTTCATGCGCGGGAACGGCGTGGGAATGTCGAGCCCGTGCACCTCCTTCCACAGCCGCTTCAGCAGCCCCTCGATGACGGTGAAGACGTCGTCCTGGGCGACGAAGCTCATCTCGACGTCGATCTGGGTGAACTCGGGCTGGCGATCGAGGCGCAGGTCTTCGTCGCGGAAGCACTTGACGATCTGGAAGTAGCGCTCGAAGCCCGCCACCATGAAGAGCTGCTTGTAGAGCTGCGGCGACTCGGCGAGCGCGTAGAACTTGCCGGCGTTGAGGCGCGAGGGGACGAGGAAGTTGCGCGCGCCGCCGGGGGTGTAGCGGCCCATGAAGGGCGTCTCGAGCTCGAGGAAGCCGTGGTCGACGAAGTAGCTGCGGGTCGCCGCGTTCATCTTCGCGCGGGTGATGAGGGCCTTCTGCAGGGGCGGCCGGCGAAGGTCAAGGTACCGGTGCGCCAGGCGCAGCTCCTCGTTCGCGGTGATGTGCTCGGTGATCTCGAACGGCGGCGTCTCGGAGCGGTTGAACACCTCGATCGCGGAGGCGTAGACCTCGATCTCACCGGTGGCGAGGTTCGGGTTCGTGGCGGGGACCTCTTTGTTCTCCTTCTTCGACCACTGGGTGCCGCGGTGATGCACGGTGCCCCTGACGCCGATGACCCACTCGGAGCGGAGCTGCTCGGCGAGATCGTGTGCCTCCTTCGCGAGCGACGGCGCGAACTTCACCTGGGTGACGCCCTCGCGGTCGCGCAGGTCGACGAAGATGAGGTCGCCGTGGTCTCGACGGCTGTCCACCCAGCCGAAGAGGACGACCTCCTGGCCGATGTGCGAGGCGCGCAGGGCGCCGCAGGAGTGGGTGCGCTTCACCTTCGAGATGAACTGGTGCGACATGCGGTGTGACTCGCTTCTTCGTGAATGTGACGTCGAGGAACCAACGGCGACAACGACCGGCGCACCGTAGAGGACGCGGTGCGACCCAGCAATGACGTCGTCATGCGCGCGAGGCTCCTGACTCGGCGCGCTTTCTGGCTACACTGTCTGGCCATGCGTCGCACCGTGTTCACGCTGCTCCTGCCGCTCCTCGCGTCGTGTGGGCCGAACCCGCCCGCGCCGGTCAAGGTGATGGCCATCATCCCCACCGAGACGGGCTCGTATGAGACCCGCGAGGTGCAGCTCACCACCATCAGCAACCTCACGGCGCTCAAGGGCTCGATCGCCGAGCTCGTGGGCGCCGGTCGAATCATCATCGACGACACCGACCCGCTGCAGCGCAACCTGCCGGGCCTCAACGACACGCAGCGCTTCGAGGTCGTCGTCCGGGACCGCGGCACCGACGTGCGGGGCAACTACCTCGACCGCGCCGGCACGCTGTGGCCGTCGGACTTCCACACCTGGAACATGACGACGACGTACTTCAACTACGAGAACGCGTTCCTCTACTTCCAGGACGTGCTGCCGCCCGCCGCGCCGCCGGCCGAGCTGCAGGGCATGCGCGTGTTCTACTGGCCCGAGGTGCGCATCAACTCGGCGACGCCGCTCACCGACAACGCGCTGTACCTGTCGTTCATCAAGTCCTTCGTGGTGGCGCCCTTCGAGAAGGAGCAGCGCATTCCCATGGGCATGAACCTGGGCGTCATCGGCCACGAGGTGGCGCACAAGGTGTGGGGCAAGCGGGTGTTCGACGATCAGGGCATTCACCCCGCGCTCACCACCTGGAGCCTCGAGCCGTTCAACCTGCTCAAGTCGCTCGACGAGGGCCTCGCCGATCTGCACGGCTACGGCGCCACCTGCCAGTCGCTCGCGCGCTGCCGCACCGAGTACCTGAGCCTGAGCATCTCGGACGAGGCGTACGCGAAGCAGAGAGACGTCGCGCGCAACGACGCGTGTGTCGACGAGGGGCTGCGAGGCGCCCTCAAGAGCTTCTCGCAGGACCAATGGGTGCGCGGCCGCGAGATGTATCTCTACGGCAACGTGTGGGCCGTCTCGCTGTACCAGGCGGGCGTTCGAAATGGGGGCGAGCTGGGCGTCAAGAGCGTCATCAAGGACCTGCTCACGGCCTACGACGACGAGAGCGACGACTCCAACGGCACCGGCCTCAAGCAGCTCATCAACCGCAACGTGAACAACTCGATGGCCTTCACCCCCGAAGTGGTCGCGGGGATCATCGCGCGCCACATCACCAACGTCGAGATGCGCCGCGCCTTCTGCGGCGAGGCCATCAACCGGCTGCAGCTCCAGTGTGAGACCCCCGACTGCTCGGACAAGATGACCGGGAACCCGTGCATGGGCGCCTCGCGGCGCACCACCTGCCGGCAGCTGCCCGCGCCCATGCCGTGATGGCCCCCGCACCATGAACGCCCTCTCGCTCCGCCGCCTCCTCGCGCTGTCGCCCGGGCTGCTGCTCGCCCTCCCCGCGCTCGCCCAGAAGAAGGAAGACGACGCGCCCCTGCCCTACGACGACGACGGGGCCTCGGGTGACGACGCGCCCGCCCGCCCGAAGAAGAGCCGCAAGTCGGAGCGCCTGCGCGAAGAAGACGAAGACGCCGAGGCCCGCGAGGAGCGCCTGGCCGACACCGACGACCCCAACTACGGCGTCGGCGGCGAGCTGGGCGCGGGCCTGATGCTGCTCGACGCCAGCCGCGGCGGCCTGGGCGACCCGCGGTTCTCCTTCGGCGTGCGCTTCACCTGGGAGTGGGGCCGCCTCATCCCCGACGAGTTCTTGCGCGAGATGTTCTTCGCCGACGTGCAGTGGCGCTTCGCGGTGACGCAAGACGGGACGGCGCAGATCTCGAGCTGGGCGAGCCAGCACTACTTCACGCTCGCCCCGGCCATCGTCTGGCCCATCAGCAAGGTGTTCGGCCTGTACGGGCAGCTCGGCCTCGGGGTGAACGCGAACTTCACCGGCGTGCGGGTCGATCAGAACGAGGTGCAGCTCCAGGGCGCGCGCTTTCTGTTCCAGTACGGCATCGGCATTCGCGGCCGGCCCGCGCTCACCCAGGACGAGTTCGTGCGGCTCACCTGGCGGGTCGAGATCACCCGCTACCTGCGCGGCTACCTCCACGACACGTACTTCGGCGCGGGCGTGGGCGTGCTGTTCTGAGCGCAGACCCGCCTACACCTGCCGACAGTGGCTCCGCGAAACGGGTGTGATTCAGGGTTGACTGAAATGGTGCCCCATCGCTACATCCGCGGGCTGACTGGCCGAATTTCCTGATTCGACACGAGGGGTTGTCCTGAATGAACCCCTGCCGTTTCACCGCTCACCGAGGCGTGACATGACGCTCCGCTCAGGGGTCTTCACGGCCCTGCTCTTCACGCTGGCCGCTTGCCCGACTCCGCAGAAGCCGCCACCGCCGCCAAGCCCGCCGGCGATCACCTCGTTCACCGTGGACAAGAGCGCGATTCGCCGCGGCGAGCGCGTGACGTTCAACTTCACCGTCGAGCGCGCGAAGTCGGTCGAGATCATCGATCAGACGGGCGCGAACGTGAGCACGACGTTCGACGATCTCGCCGGAGTCGGCTCGGCGCAGGCCACGCCGACGCGCTCGTCATTCTACGTCCTGCGCGCAGAGGGTGAGGGGGGCCGCGACGGCGCCTTCGTTCAGGTGGCGGTCGACGAAGGGCTCCAGTCGGTCTTCCTCGTGGTGGTGCCGCAGCAGACCCGGCCCGGCGAGCGCGTCGATCTGCTCTGGTCGGCCGCGGGCGGTCGCAACGTCAGGCTGACGGCTGGTGCGCGCATGCTGTCGACGATGGAGAGCGGCTCGGCCACCGAGCTGCCCACCACCACGACGACGTACACGCTGTCGGGCGAGCGCGCCGACGGAAGCCTGTCGACCCAGAGCGCGACCGTCACCGTCATTCCCGTCATCGAGTCGTTCACCGCGACGCCTCCCGCCGCGAAGCAGGGCGAGACCATCACGCTCGCGTGGAAGACGGCCGGCGCTGAGACGGTGGTGGTCGAGGAGGCGACGTTCGGCCAGCTCGTGTCGACCTCGATGAACGTCGAGATGGGGACGGTCGACTTCGTCGTGCCTTCGTTCTTCGCCGACGCCGGCTTCTTCGACGCCGGCACGCCAGACCCGGACGCCGGCGTCCTGCCCGACGGAGGCACCCTCGACGCCGGCCCGCCCGCGCAGCCGCCCGTGCCCGCGGTGCGCGACGGCTTCCCGCTGCGGTTCACGCTCCGCGCCTCGACGGCCATGCCGCCGCAAGAGGCCGTGCGCGCCATCGACTCGCGCGTCGGGCAGGGCCCCATCATCGACTTCTTCGAGGTGCCTGAGTACGGCACCCGCGGCCGGCCGCTGACCTTCTCGTGGCGCACGACGGGGGCCAACCGCATCGAGCTGCAGGCCAACGGCCTCACCGTCTACAGCCCGCTGCCGAACGTGAACACCAGCGGGAGCTTCCGCCTCGGCACCTTCTCGGCCGACACCTCGTTCACGCTCGTGGCGTACGACTTCAACGGCCTGCAGGTGAGCCTGACGAAGGCGGTCAGGGTCGTGCCGCCGCCGCGCATCATCGAATTCACCGCTCCCGCGGCCACGGCGACCGCCACCATGAAGGTCACCGTGAACTGGCGCACCGCCGACACCACCTTCATCCTCCTGCGGCTGAAGAACGCGCCGGCGTTCTTCCGTGAAGACGCGATGCTCAGCGTCGCCAACGGCTCGCGGCAGTTCACCGTGCCCATCCGGGGGACCTACGTGCTCGAGGCCTACAACCTCGCCGGCGACCGGGCGACCGAGGAGCGCACCATCGACGTCGGCGCCCCCATCACCTTCTCGGTGACGCCCGATCTCCTCGCAAAGGGGGAGCAGACGACGGTCACCTGGGACGTCTCGCAGCTCAGCCCCACCGACATGCTCGGCCTGCCCGGCCAGCCGCCCGCGGTGACGCAGAACTCGACGGCGTTCGACGACCTCACCAACGCGCCGACCGCGCGCGCCCTGTTCTTCGCGAACCGGGACAACGACATCGCGGTGCTCAACCTGCCGAACGGCTTCACTTTCCCCTTCGTGACCCGGCTGGCGACGCAGCTGTCGGTGTCGACCAACGGCTTCGTGGCCGTCGGCACCGGCGCCTCGGCCGCGCCCACCAACCTCGACCTGTCCGACCCCGGCTACTCGGGGCCCGCGCTGCTGGCGCCCTTCTGGGACGACCTCGATCTCGGGGCGCAGGGCCGCGTGCTGTGGAACCTCGACGAGGCGCTCTACCCTCGCCGCCTCACCATCCAGTGGGACAAGGTGCGCCGGGCTGGCGCCATGGGCTCGGAGCTCACCTTCCAGGTGCAGCTGTATGAGACGGGCGAGTTCCTGTTTGCCTGGAAGAAGCTCGACGGCCCCGGCGCCGATGGCTCCGACGCGACGATCGGCGCGGTGGACGGTGTCGACGCGTACCAGGGGCTGGTGTCGTTCAACAGCGCGACGTCGGCCGAGCTGGCCATCGATACGGACCGCTCGTGGTTCAACAACCAGCCCGAGCTGTCCAGCTCGCGCCAGTACCGGCTGCGGGGCTTCTCGTCGCTGGGCTTCGTGCTGGAAGTGCCCGGTGAGTACATTCCCGTCTACGGGCGGGCGCGGGCCTTCGGCGCGAACGACGTCATCGTCTCGGAGGCCATGCCGGCGCCGCTCCCCACCGTCACCGAGGGCCAGTGGGTCGAGCTCGAGAACCCGCAGCCGTCCGAGCTCGACGTGTCGGGCCTGCGCCTCGAGTCGGTCTCGGGCGCGACGATGCCCTTCGTCCTGCCCGCCGACACGGTGATCGACGCGGGCGCCTTCTTCGTGCTCGGCCAGTCGACCGATCCCTCCGCGAACGGTGACGCAGGCGTGCGCCTCGCGTGGAGCATGGGGACGGTGGGCCTGACGACCCCCGACACCGTTCGCCTCGTGGTGCCGACCGTTCAGGCCGATGGTGGAACGCTCGTGATCTCACGCCTGTCGTGGGGCGCCAAGTCGAGCCTGCTGCCCGACGGTGGCGCCGACCCCGACGCCGGCGTGGCCGAGGGCATCTCGGTGCAGCCACCCGAGAACGTGCTGGTCCGCTCGGGCGCTCCGCCGTTCAGCTGCCCCCGCACGGGCACCTTCGGGCCGCCGACCCAGACCGGAACGCCAGGGGCGGTCAATGAGCAGTGTTTCCCCTACATCTTGAGCGAGATTCCGCTCGACTTCGAAGACGTCTCGAGCGGCCCGAGCGTGGCGTTCCCGAGCAACGACGACTCGGCGACCCAGGTGCCGCTGGCGGTGCCATTCCCCTACTTCGGCCAGTCGTTCACCCAGATGCGCGTCTGCACGAATGGCTGGGTGAGCTTCGTCGACACCACGTCCTCCTCGCTCTCCAACAAGGGGCTCCCAAGCGCGACGACGCCCGTTCAGACCCTCGCCGTCTTCTGGGATGACCTCATCATCCGCAACACGATGACGTCGGCGGCCTATGTCAGCCGTGGGGCCGGGAAGACGATCATTCAGTACAAGAACTTCGAGGTCTTCGGGGTCTCGGGAGACAACCTGAACTTCGAGATCAAGCTCTTCGACAACGGCGTCATCGAGTACCACTACGGCTCGATGGTCGGCTCGCGCTCCAACGGGAACAGCGCGACGCGGTGGATCGACAACCTCGATGGCACCGCGGCGCTCGCCATCTCTGTACGCACCGGGACCACCTCTCAGGACGTCGGCCCCCTGGTCGTACCGAACACCGCCTTCCGGTTCACGCCCCGCGCCGCCCTGGGGAGCACGCCATGATTCGCCGTCAGCTCGTCCTCTCGTCGCTGGGACTCGTCGCGCTCGCCGCGTGCCCGCCGTCTCCGGCACCCGACCCGCTGCCGGAGCCGCCGCGCATCGTGCGCTTCGTGGCCAGCCCCACCAACGTCGCCCGCGGCGAGACCGTGACGCTCAAGTGGGAGACCTCGAGCGCCGCCAACACCGAGGTCGTCGACCTGAACCGCGGCTCCATCGCCGCCGTGGCCGACGTGCAGACGGGTGAGGTGACGGTGGCGGTCAACCAGCCCACCGTGTTCGTTCTGTCAGCGAAGAACAGCCGCGGCGTGCGCGTCAGCTCGATCGCCAGCGTGCAGGTCGATGGCGTCGACGCGGCGGGCATCGTCTTCGCGGCGTACCCGCCGGTGCTCCGCGCGGGTCAGCCGGGCGTGCTGGTGTGGAACGCACCCAACGCGCGCAAGGTCGAGATCGCGCCCATGGGCGGAGCCGCGCTGAACCTCGCAGGCCAGGTCGCCTCGGGCAGCGTCGAGGTGAACCCGACGACGACCGAGACGACCTACGTGCTGACCGCGGACGGTGAGCGACGCACCGCGACCGTCGCGCGGGCCCAGGGCATCACCGAGTTCACCAGCTCGAAGCTGCAGGTGCGGGCGGGCGACCAGGTGACGTTGTCGTGGAAGACGGTCAACGCCACGCGCGTGCGCCTCACCGGCGCCGGCCGCGGCACCATCACCGAGACGATGGACGCCGCACAGGTCGCGATGGGCTCGTTCATGGACACCCTGGGGCCCCAGCTCGATGGCTCGTCGGTCAACTACGTGCTCGAGGTCGAAGGCCGCGGGCCCGTCGAGCGGCAGACCCTCACCCTCGTGTACGGCGCGGCACCCGAGGTGTTGAGCGTCACCGCGCCCACCTACGTGAAGGAGAACCTCACCTTCCGACTCGAGTGGACGACCGTGGGGGCCGACCGCGTCGAAGTGCGACAGGGCCCCGCCGTCGTCTACCGCACCCCAGCGGGCACCCCCGTCGCGTCGGGCTTCGTCGAGCTGCCCGCGCCGACCGGCAGCCAGGACTACCTCGTCGCCGCCATCGCGTCGGGGAGCCGCGCAGAAGACACCGAGACGGTGCGGGTCACCACCGTCGTCGACGTCGGCATGCCCACCTTCACCGCGGCGCCCACCACGATTCCGACGGGCGGGACTCCGGTGACCCTCACGTGGAACGCGCCGGGCGCCGTGCGGACGCGCATCATCGAGAACGAGACGATGACGGTGGTCGCCGTCGAGGGAGCCCAGGCCGCCATGGGCACCGCGACCGTGTACCCCAACCGCCCCAACTCGACCTACCAGCTGAACGCCAGCAACACGCTCGAGCCGGCGGTGACGGCGACGGCGAACGTGACGGTCACGGCGCCCGCGCTCATGACGGTCGCTGACGGCGGCACCATCTTCCAGACCCAGGGCGCCGGGGTGGTGGCGTGGACGGTGGGCGGAGCGGGCTCCCAGCTGGTGGGCTTCGGCTCGCCCAGCGCGGTGGTGACGGCGAACTCGACCGGCTTCACCGACATCTCGACGACGGGCACTCCGGTGCGGTTCCCCGGCGGCGCCAACGACGCGATCCTCTCGTTCGCGCCCATCGACTTCGAGACGTTCCTCGGCGGTCGGCGGGTCGAGACCCTGGCGTGGGTCTCGACGAACGGCTTCGTGCTCGCCTCTGCGACCGCGCAGACGAACAGCCGACCGGCGCCCGCCGCGATTCCCGGCACCTCAGCGACGACGGTGCCCGAAGACCTGGTGGCCCCGTTCTGGGCGAACCTGGAGATCGGGCCCATGGGCGGTGTGCACTGGCAGATCGTCGGCGACGCCCCCAACCGCGAGCTCGTCGTGCAATGGACGCGCATGCGGGTGGTCGGCCAGCCGACGTCTCAGCTCACGTTCCAGGCGCGCATTCACCAGGCCGGCGCCGTCGCCTTCGAGTACCAGACGATGACGATCCCGACGCCGGTCTCGGCGGTCACCATCGGCTACCAGGGGCCCCTCGGGCTCGGGTACACGTTCTCGGCGCCCGCCTCGACGGACGGAGGAACGACCTCGGTGACGCCGGCCGCGATGAGCCGTGTCGCGTGGGGCGCGGCCGCCACGTCGCCGGCCGAGGTCACGACGCTCGCGGCGCCCGGCGCCGGCCTCGTGCGCATCGGCACCGGCGGGCTGCGGCTGGAGTTCGATCAGATCGTCAAGCCGACCGACATCATCGTCAGCGAGGTGATGAACCGGCCGAACGCGGCGCTCCCGCGTGGGCAGTGGCTCGAGTTCACCAACTTCTCGAATGCTACCATCGACCTCGGTGGGTGGACCGTCGGCGACACCTCGGGCGACGCCGGGACGACGATCACCCTGCCGGGCACCATTCCCCTGGCGCCGCGCACCTTCGTCGTCGTGGCGCAGAGCGGCGACCCGGTCGAGAACGACAACCTGCCCTCCAGCACGATCGCCGCGCCCGGGCTCACCCTGCCTCCCTTCGGAGAGACCGTGCGCATCGCCAACAGCCAGGGCTTCGTCTCGACGCTGCCGCTCCGGTTCGCCACCACCGACGGCGGCCCCTCCCCTGCGCCGGGCATCTCGCTCGCGTTCGACCCGGGGCCCTTCGTCAATCGCGGCGCGCTGTCGACGGCTCCGTTCACGGGCGGCCTGTGCCCAGCGACGGCTGGCCAGACGTTCGGCAACCTCTCGCCGAGCCAGCGGGGCTCTCCCGGGCTGGGCAACGACGGCGTCTGCATCGGCTACCGGCTGTCGACGATTCCGGTGAACTTCAAGGACATCTCGACGACGGGCCAGGTGGTGACGTTCTCGAACTCAGACGACGCGATCGCGACGGTCGACATCAGCAGCGCGCCCACGCAGACGTTCGGGGTCTCGACGACGAGCGTGACGGTCTCCACCAACGGGTGGATGGTGCCCAAGACCTACACGGGTGACTCGGCGCTCACCAACAAGGTGTCTCCGAACACCACGCAGCCCGACGTCGGCGGCGTCATCGCGCCCTTCTGGGACGACCTGCAGTTCCTCCCCGCGACGCGCCCGGGCTCGGGCTTCTACCGCCAGCGCTTCGGCGCCGGGGCCGACCCGATGGAGCCCAGGCCACACTGGGTCTTCCTCTGGCATCGCATCGAGACCTTCCTCAACGTCGACGACATGACCTTCGAGGTGAAGCTCTTCGACGACGGCACCATCGAGTACCACTACGGGACCATGATGTCGGCGACGACGGCCAACCGGGCGACCGGCAACCAGGCCACCGTGTGGCTCGAGGACAACGCGGCGCCGGCCCAGCGCGCGCTCGTCCACAGCGTCAACCGGGCGAGCCTGCGCTCGAACATGGCGCTTCGATTCACGAGGGTTCCGTGAGGTCCACCATGCTCCAGCTTCGTTCCATCGTGTTCGTCGCGGCCCTGTCGCTCCCGGCGGCGTGTGTTCAGCGCCCGCAGCCGCCCCTGCCAGCGCCGCCTCCGGCCACCGTCACCAGCTTCACCGTGACGCCCTCGTCGCTCGATGGCCCCGGTGAGGTGGTGCTCGAGTGGGGCACGACGAACGCCAGCGCCATTTCGATCGAGCAGGTGGGCAAGGGGCCCATCGACGTGGGCACCGACCTCAGCGGGCGGCGCGCGGTGCGCGTCGACGCCGACGCGGTGTTCCTCATCACGGCGCAGGGCGCGGGCGGGAGCGATCTGCGCGCCAGCTCGGTCGTGCTGGCCCGCCGCGCGCTCTCGGTGCTCTTCAGCTCGGTGCCGTCGACAGTGGAGGCAGGCGGTTCTGCGACGCTGGTGTGGAACGCGCCCGGCGCCCGCGCCGTTCGCCTCGACGAGGTCGGCGGGCCGCGGCTCGAGCTCGGCACGCAGCTCGAGTCGGGCTCGGTGCGGGTGACGCCCAAGCGCACCACCACCTATCGGCTCACCGCCGATGACGTGACGGCGACCACCACCGTGAGCGTCGCGCCCACCATCACGCTGCTGACGGCCGGGGCCACGCTGCCAGCGGCGGGCGAGCCGGTGACGATTCGATGGGAGACGGCGTCGGCCTCGTCCGTCACCTTGCGCCGCATCGGGCTTGCGATGCCGTTCACCCTGCCCGCGGGTCAGGTCGAGACTGGCAGCTACACCGACACGGTGCCCGGCAACCTTCCGCCCGACGCGGTGCTGACGTACGTGCTCGAGGCCACCAGCGGCAACGCCACCGTCTCGCGGAGCCTCGAGGTGTTCGTCGGCGGCGGCGTGCAGATCTCCCGCTTCACCGCGCCGGCCTACGCGCTGTCGGGCACCACCTTCCCCGTCAGCTGGACGACCCTCGGCGCCCAGTCAGCCGAGCTCATCGTCGACGGTCGCCGCGTCTTCCTCGCGACCAGCGCGGCTGAAGTGGCGACCGGCTCCTACAGCCTCCCGGCGCCCACGCAGAGCACCCGCATCGAGTTCATCGCCCGCAACGCGCGCGGCGCTGAGGCCCGTGAGAGCCGCACCGTTGAGGGCGTCGGCCCGCTCTCGTTCAACTTCTTCGTCGCCGACAAGACGATGGTGACGACGGCGGGCGAGCCCGTCACCCTGACGTGGAGCATCACCAACGCCCGCAACGTGCGCATCACCAGCAACACGGCGTCGGGCTTCTACCGCGAGTTCACCGGCAACGTGGACACGGGCTCGCTCGTGGTGCTGCCGAACCGGTTCGGCACCTTCACCCGCATCACCTACCGCCTCGAGGCCGACAACGGCACGGGCTCGTCGCCCATCGTGCGCACCGTCGACATCGACCTGGGCCCCGCGGCCCAGGTGACGTTCACCTTCCCACGGCAGCTGCCCGTCGGCGCCCCCACCACGGTGACGGGCACCTCGCTGACGACTTCGCAGGCGCTGCGCGGCTTCAAGGCGGTCGAGAAGAACCCCACAGGGGAGGCCTTCATCGACATTCGCCGGACCGGCACGGCCGTCACCTTCGCGTCGACCAGTGACGCCACCAACGTCGCGCTGCCGGCGGCGTTCGACGTGACGCTCTTCGGGAGCCGCTTCAGCCGCAGCCGCCTCAACATCTCGAAGTTCGGCTGGTTCAACCTGAGCACCTCGACGTTGGCCACCGCCGGCCGCCCGGACAACGGGGCCCGGTTCGAGGCCTTCCTCGAGCCGTTCACCATCGCCCCGTACTGGAACAACCTGGTGACCGCGAGCGGCCAGGTGCACTGGCGGGTGGACTCGGTCGCCGACGCCCGGCGCCTCATCGTGCAGTGGAGCAACGTGCGGCCCACCAACGGCCCCATCGACGCGCGCCTCACCTTCCAGGCGCAGCTCTACTCGAATGGCAAGGTGGTGCTGGCGTACCGCGACTTCTTCAAGGTGCAGGGGCAGGGCACGGCCGGTGTGGTGAATGGCACCGAGACGGACGAGCTGAGCCCGTCGATGCCGGTCGCCGCGGGTGACGTCTACCGGCTCTTCGGCTCGTCGATGCCGCCGGTGTCACTGCGCGCCGAGGTGACGCCGTACGCCGGTTCGGCCCTCGTCGGCGGCGACGTCATCGAGCTCGAGGGGCAGGGCAACATTCCCCCGAATCTCATCTCGGTCACCGAGATCAACAGCAACCCGCCGTCGGGCGTGACGAACGGGCAGTGGCTCGAGATCACCAACACCTCCGACGCGGGGTTCGACCTGAGCGGCTGGGACCTCGACTTCGGCTCGGCCGCGTCGTTCCAGTTCCCCATGGGCACGACCGTGGCGCCGGGCGGGCTGCTGCTCGTCGGGCAGAGCGCCGACCTCGGAGACCCGGGGCCCGCGGGAGGCATCACCATCGACGACGGCGGCGTGGTGCCTCGGCCGACGCCTGACGCCATCATTCCTGCGACGCTCTCGATGCCGTCGACGGGTGGCTTCGCGCGGCTCGGCTTCGGCGGCACCGAGTACAACCGGCTCACCTACCCGGCCCAGCTCGTCGGCACCTCGTACGGGCTCGAGTCGCTCCGGGCGCCGTGGCTCATCTCGCAGTCCCAGACGCGGACCATCTGCGAGTCGGTGCGCTGGTCGTACGGCACCAACAACCAGGTCGGCTCTCCCGGTCTCGCCAACGGCCCCTGCTGGCCGTACCGGCCCTACCAGGTCATTCCCGGGAACTTCCAGGCGCTCGCCTCGAACCCGGCGGCCACCCGCATCACTTTCGGTACGACCACCACGCCCGACACGTCGACCACCATCATCGACTTCACGGCGGCGGGCCGCACGCCGCTCCGGGCCTTCGGTCTGGCGGGGGGCATCTCGACCGTGCTCGCCTCGGCCGACGGGTACCTCGTCATCGGCGGCTCGTCGTTCTGCTGTGACAACACCGCGCTGCCGTCGACCGCCAACCGGGTGTGGGTCGCGCCCTTCTGGGACGATCTGCAGGGCAACCTGGGCTCGGGCCTGTACCTCCTCCAGACTGGCACCGCGCCCAACGTCACCACCATCATCTCGTGGGAGAGCTGGTCGTTCTTCCCGCAGACCTCGTACACGGGCACCACGATCAACTTCCAGGTGCACTTCCTGCCGAACGGCGACATCGAGTTCCACTACGGGCCCAGCACGGTCGGCTCGGGTACCGATGCAGCGGCGCTGGTCCAGGGCAGCAGCGCGTCGATCTGGCTCGAAGCCGTGACGGTCGCAGACGCCTACGCGGCCCGAACGACCGACGCGATCGTTCCGACGACGAACGCCGTCTTCAACGGCCTCGGCATTCGGTACGTCGCGCTGCGTCGTTGAAGCCCCTCACCCGGCGCGGAGGGCCTTGAGCTTGAGGCCCACGCGCTGGGCACCCATGAACTCGTCGACCGACACCTGGTAGGCGAGATCGACCGGCGCTTCCGTCACACCAGCCAGGGGGGCGAAGCCGAAGCCGATGCAGTCGAGCTGCGGCGCGGGCTCGAGCGTCAACTTGAGGTGCCCTGCCAGGCCCGGCTGCTTGTTCTCGAGCACGCGCGGGGACGTGACGACGCGGCGCGAGCCGAGCACCGGCTCCGGGTTGCCCATGCCGAACGGCGCGAGCGTCTGGAGCGCCTCGACGGCCTTCACGTCGAGCTCCTTTGGCTGCACCACCGCGTCGATGCGCTGCCGCGGAATCAACTGCTCGTCCGACAACCGAGCCCCCGTCACCGCGTGGAACGACTCGCGGAAGGCGTCGAGCCGGGCGGGATCGATCGACAGGCCGGCGGCGGCCTTGTGGCCACCGAACTTCGCCAGGTGGTGCTCACACGACTTCAGGGCGTCGTAGAGGTGAAAGCCCTCGATGCTGCGCGCCGAGCCGCGCCAGACGCCGTCGTGGGAGCCGATCAGCACGGTGGGCCGGTGGAAGCGCTCCACGACGCGCGAGGCGACGATGCCCACCACGCCGGGGTGCCACCCTTCCTGCGCCAGCACCAGCCCGCGCGCGCCCTGGTCGACGAAGCCCTGGGCCTGATCGATGGCCCCCTGGAGCATCGCGCGCTCGATCTGCTGCCGCTCGGCGTTCGCCGCGTCGAGCTTCTGCGCGAGCGGCCGCGCGCGCTCCACGTCCTTCGACAGCAGCAGCTGCAGCCCCACCGACGCGTCGTCGAGCCGCCCTGCCGCGTTGATGCGCGGGCCCAGGCGGAACCCCACGTGCCCTGCGGTGATGCGGGCGCCCGACAGCTGGGCCACCTCTTTGAGGGCGCGCACGCCGGGCCGCACGCCGGCCGTGAGGATCTCGAGCCCGTGCCGCACCAGAATGCGGTTCGCGCCGGTGAGCGGCACCACGTCGGCCACCGTCGCCAGCGCCACGAGGTCGAGCAGCTGCTTCAGGTTCGGCTCGGCGCGCTTCACCACCGAGAAATAGCCGCCCTCGCGCAGCGACTTGCGCAGCGCCATGCACAGGTTGAACGTCACCCCGCCGGCGCAGAGCCACTTCGTCGGGTACTCACAGCCCGGCTGGAGTGGGTTCAGCACCGCCACTGCTGGCGGCATCGTCTCGGGCACCGCGTGGTGGTCGACGACGATCACCTCGAGGCCCAGCGCGTTGGCCTTCGCGATCTCGGCGTGCGAGGTGATGCCACAGTCGAGCGTCACCAACAGCCGGGTGCCCTCGCTCGCCAGCTTCTCGATCGCGCTGACGTTGAGGCCGTAGCCTTCGCCCAGCCGATGCGGAATGTACGTGCGCACCTCGAGCCCGACGTCGCGGAGGAACGTCGTCAGCAGCGCCGTCGAGCACACGCCGTCGACGTCGTAGTCACCCCAGAGCGTCACCCGCTCCTGCTCACGAATGGCGCGCCCCAGCCGCTCGACGGCCGCAGGCAGCCCCTTCATGCGGAACGGATCAGGCAGCCCCGTCAGCGCGTCGTCGAGGAAGCCCTGCGCCGCCTCGGGCGTGCGGTAGCCCCGGTTGGCCATCACCCGCGCGGCCACGGGGTGCAGGCCAAGCTCCCTCGACAGCACCGAGGCCGCCGCACCGTCCACGTCGGCCTCGGGCCAAACCCACGTCAGCGGCGCCGTGATGTCCCTCACACCCGTGGCCCTACCACAGCCCCCTGACACGAAACGAAGAACCCAATCATTCCGGGCCCCTCGACAACCCTCACGCAGAACCTGCGCCGCTGCGCGCAAACCGCCCCGATTCCGAAAAAACTGCGCCAAATCGAGCGCCGGCCGCCCTCGGTCGCTGGCCTCGCGTTCGCACCGAAGCCGTGCCGGTTCTCATGGCGCGACGGGCTCTCCAGCCGCTGGACATCACGCTTCGCCACGGGCGGGCGTACCAGCTGACGCGTCGGCTCTTCCTGGGCCTCTCGGTCGCCCTCACCTTCGGGCTCCCCCTGTGGCACCTGAGGGCCGCCGTCGTCGAAGGGGCGGGGCTGGCGGGTGATTCTCCCTGGGCGCGGGCGACGCGCGCGCTCCCCGCCACGGCGCCGCCCTTCTTCGGAGCGCCCACCAGCATCGTCCTCTTCGGCATCGAGCTCGTCGATCCGCTCGCGTGGCTGGGCGTGGCGCTTCAGCGGGGTGTAAGCCTCCCCATGGTGTGGACACTCCTCCCCGGGCTGGTCCTGGTGGTGCTGCTGGGGCGCTTTTTCTGCGGCTGGGCGTGCCCGTACTTGCCGATCCTCGCGGCGAGCAACGCGGTGCGCTGGTTCCTCGGGCGGCTCGGCGTGCCAGTTCGAGACGTGAAGGTGCCGCGCGTGACGGCGCGCGTGGTGCTGGTGGGCCTGCTGCTCGGCACCTCGCTCGTGGGCGTGCAGCTGCTCCCGCTCGTCTACCCGCCCGCGGTCATCGGCCGAGAGGTCTTCCGCGGGCTGTTCTACGGCTCCCTCGGCGCGGGCGTCTTCGTCGTGCTGGGCGCGTTCCTCTTCGACACCTTCGTCTCGCGCGCGGGCTTCTGCCGCTCGCTGTGCCCGGGCGGCGCGATGTTCTCGACGCTGGGCGCGCTGTCTCCGGTGCGGGTCCACCGGGAGCCCTCGAAGTGCACCGACTGCACCATCTGTGACGTCGTATGCAACCTCGGCCAGTTGCCCATGACGGACAAGCTCGACGGCGGGTGTGAGCGCTGCGGGCGGTGCATCGCGGCGTGTCCCACGAAGGCGCTGACCTTCCAGCTGAAGACGCCGTCGGTGCTTCGGCCCGTCACGGAGAAGCCGGGGACATGAGCGCCCGAGACGACACGGAGCCTCCGCGCCCGACAGGACCCCGGAGCACCTCGGAGGACGCGGCCGCATGGGTGACCGGCGGCTTCACACGGCACCTGAAGAGGGTCTCCCTGGGGCCCTGTTCGAGGATCTCGAGGCTCGAGCGTCGCGGCCTCGTGCCCGCGAGCGCAGCCGGCGCGCCAGGGTCCTGGGGCTCCACCGGGCCAAACGAGGTGGGAGGCAGGAACATCGACCGCCGCTCGCCCGGGCGTTCGACCCTCGTCGAGGCGGGCCCGTTGCTCGTGTGCGAGCCGGTCGTTCAGCGCAGAGCGCAAGCGCCGCTGGTGTGCTCGAGGCCGCGCTCCCAGGTCGTTGCCGAGCCGCCTTCTCAGAGCTGGGCTGATCGCCGAGCGCAGCAGCCACTGGTGCGCTCCAGGCCCCGCTCCCTGTTCGTTGCCGGGCCGCTTTCTCCGAGCTGGAGTCCGCCGGCTGATCGCAGAGCCTGTGCCGTTCGGCACCGGACGGTCCTGGATCCTCATCGACAGGGCTCGTCACGCTCGGCCGACACGGTTCGACGGGGCTCGATGGTGCGCCACCAACCTCGCTGGCGGGCCTGCCTCCCGGAGGCTGTCCACCGGTTGTTGCGATTCTGTCAACCGCTCTTCCGGTCCCTGGAAGCGCCCTCCCCTCCGACTTCGTCGAAGGCCGAGGAGCCTGCGTACTCCAGGCAGCGGTCGCTTCACGCAGCCGCACGCACTCTGGGGCTCGAACGAGCGCTCTGCCCCGCATCAGCGCGCTGCCGTGCGAGGCGCGGTCCCAGCCGCGCTGGCATGGCCTCTCCAGCGCACAACACCCGGTCGTCTCCAGCACCACGCGCGACGCCCGCCGGGGACGCACGCGGGTCGACGTCCAGTGGCCGCACGACGCCCGGCGGTCGGCGAGGACGTGTGCGGGTGCACGCCGCGACCATCGCGTGCCAGCTGACCTCGGAGTGCGCATGAATCGCCGCCGCCTCATCGGAGCCGTCGCCGCGGCGCTCGCCCTGGCGGCCGTGCCGAAGAAGGCGCGCGCGGGCACGAAGGGCATTCGGCCTCCGGGCGCGCTGCCACCCGGCGCCTTCGAGCAGGCCTGCATTGGCTGCTTCCGCTGCGCCGAGGTCTGCCCGACGAGCTGCGTCCGCTTCCCGTCGACGTTCTCGCTCGAGCAGGCCCTGCCTCAGCTCGAGCTGACGGAGCGCGCGTGCGTGTTGTGCATGAAGTGCACGCAGGTGTGCCCGACCGACGCGCTCAAGCCCATCGCGGCGGACGCGCAGGTGATCGCGAAAGAAGTGAAGATGGGCGTGCCGGTGCTGACGCGGCCGAAGTGTCTGCCGTGGAACGGCTCGGGCGTGTGCCGGCTCTGTTACCAGGTGTGCCCCTACCCCGATGCGGCGGTCGAGCTGGTCGGCCCGCAGAAGGCGCCGCTCTTTCACGCCGACGCCTGCGTGGGGTGTGGCCTGTGTGAAGAGGCCTGCCCCGACAGCGCGCAGGCCATCGTCATCGTACCGCTCGGAACCGAGCCGCCGGCCCTCCCCGGTCGCGGGCCGATGCGGCGAGGCCCGGCATGAGCGCGAAGCGTGCGCCGCTCTCGACCGTCGTACGCAAGCCCTTCACGCGGCGCGATCTCGTGAAGGCGGCCCCGGTGGGCGCGGCGCTCGCGGGGCTGGGCGTGGTGGCCGCGGGGAGGCTCTCGTCACAGCCCCTCACGACGACGAAGGGCACCTGCCGATTCTGCCTCATGCACTGCGGGATCGTCGGCCACACGCGGGGAACCCGGCTCGAGAAGGTCGAGGGCGATCGCACCTCACGCACCCGGGGCTTCCTCTGCGAGCACGGCTTTGCGCTGCGAGAGATGGTGCACTCGGGCGCGCGGCTCCAACGCCCGCTGGTGCGCCGCGGGGACACGTTCCACGAGGTGTCCTGGAGCGACGCGCTCGACGAGGTGGCCACGAAGCTGCTCCGCGTGAAGGCGACGCACGGCCCCGAGGCGCTCCTCATCCAGACGGGGTGGCCGATGGTGCGGCACCCGCTGGTGAACTGGCTCCACCGCTTCGCGCGCGCCTTCGGTTCGCCCAACGTGTCGACGGTGGCGAGCCTCTGCGAGGCCGCGCTGCGCATGGGGCAGGCGCTCACGGTGGGCAGCAAGTACTCGGCCGACGTGCGCTCGACGAAGACGCTGGTGCTGTGGGGCTCGAACCCCGGCGTCACGGCCCCGCCCTTCCTGCACGTCATCGCGAAGAAGGCCGACGGTGGGAACCTGATCGTCATCGACCCGGTGCGAACGACGCTGGCGCGCGAGGCGACGACGTGGATCCCCATTCGCCCCGGCACCGACGGTGCGCTGGCCCTCGGGGTCATTCACCTGGTGCTTGAGAACGGCTGGTACGACAAGCCCTTCATGGAGGCCAACACCCGCGGCCTCGACGAACTGCGCGCGCTGGCCGCGAAGTACCCGGTGCCCGAGGTCGAGCGCCTCACCAGCGTGCCCGCGAAGGAGATCGAGTCACTCGCCCGACGCATGGCACAGGACACGCCCACCGGCGTCTGGGCCGGGCTCGGCGTCGAGCACCACGAGAACGGCGTGCAGACACTGCGGGCCATCTGCGCGCTCGAGGTGCTGGTGGGCCGCTTCGACGGCCGGCAAGACGCGCGCTCGGTGCTGACGCCGCCGGGCCCCGACTTCCGCGAGGTGATGCTGCCGGCGCTGTACCCGATGACGACGCCGACGCCGGTGCCGCCCGAGCCGAAGGCCCAGCCCCTCGGCCGCGCGCAGTACCCGCTCTACGAGATGTACAACCGCGAGGCGCAGGGGCAGCTCCTCGCCGACGCGGTGCTGCGTGAGGGCCCGGGCGCGATTCGCGCGGTGATGCTGCTGGCCAGCAACGCACTGGTGACCTCGCAGGGGACCCAGCGGCTCGAGGAGGCCGCCGAGAAGCTGGACCTGCTCGTCACCATCGACCCGTTCTTCACTGCGTCGGCGCGGCGCAGCGACGTGGTGCTGCCAGCCACCACCTTCGCCGAGTCTCCCGACGTCGACGAGGACGACCGGGTCGCCGACCAGAGCCTGGTGGCTCCGCAGGGCGAGGCGAAGCCCGACTGGACGATCCTCGTCGAGCTCGCCAGGCGACTGGGCCTGTCGGAGTACTTCCCCTGGGCGACGATGCACGAGGCTGCGCGGCAGCCGCATGTGCCCTTCATGCAGGACGTCGCCTCGCAGCCAAGGCCCGTGCCCACCGTCGAGGCGCCACGCTTCGGGACGCCCTCGGGCCGCGCCGAGTTCGCCTCGCAGCTGCTCGAGCAGCACGGGCACCCGGGCCTCCCGGAGTGGACCGCTCCCACCGAACAACCGACCGCCGAGTTCCCGCTGCGGCTCGTCACCGGCCCGCGCCCCCGCGCGTACATCAACTCGCAGTTCCACGACGTGCCCAGCGTGAACGCCCGCATGCGCACGCCCGAGGTGCTGCTCCACCCGAGCGTCGCGACACCGCTCGGCATCACGACCGGAGCCACGGTAGCGCTGACGTCGCCGCACGGGCGCATCACCCTCACGGCCGTCGTCACCGAGGGCGTCCACCCCGAGTGCGCCGTGATGCCGGCGGGCTTCGCCGAGGCGAACCCGAACCGCCTCATCAGCCCCACGCTGCGGGATCCCATCAGCGGCTTTCCTGCCTTCCGTTCGGGCATCTGCCGGGTCGAAAAGCCGGGAACGGTGTGAGGCTTCCGCGAGAGCACGAAAGGTGCTTTCTCTGCGCGCCGTCATGAGCGCTGCCGCCAACCACTACAAGCCCAACCTGAGAGACACGCTGTTCAACCTCTTCGAGTTCCTCGACATCGGGACGACGTCGCTGGGGCAGAAGCCCTTCGGCGAGCTCGACGAGGCGACCGCGCGCCAGACGCTGGCCAGCTACCAGCAGATCTGCGTCGACCAGCTCGCCCCGTCCTTCGCGGCCGGTGAGCGCCAGCCCCCGACGCTGGACAAGGCGACCGGGACGGTGGCGTTGCCGGAGGACTTCAAGCAGGCCTTCCACGCGTACTTCGAGAACGGCCTCAACGCGCTCGAGCTGCCCACGCACCTGAGCGGGCTGGGGGCGCCGCCGACGCTGGCCTGGGGCGCCTTCGAGATGGTGCTCGGCGCGAACCCGGCGCTTGGCTTCTATTTCCTCGGCAACCTCTTGCCGCGCATCATCGACCGCACCGCGACCGACACGCAGAAGGCGCTGTACTCGCAGCGCATGATCGATCGCCGCTGGGGCGGCACCATGGTGCTGACCGAGCCCGACGCCGGCAGCGACGTCGGCGCGGCGCGCGCGAAGGCCCGGCACGTGAAGGACGACGTGTGGGAGATCGAGGGCGTCAAGCGCTTCATCACCAACGGCGACTTCGACGCGGTCGAGAACATCGTTCACCTCGTGCTGGCGCGGCCCGAGGGCGCAGGCGCTGGCACCAAGGGCCTGTCGATGTTCATCGTGCCGAAGTTCTGGGTGAACGCCGACGGCTCGCTCGGCGAGCGCAACGGCGTCTTCTGCACGAACCTCGAGAAGAAGATGGGGCTCAAGGCCTCGGCGACGTGCGAGATGACCTTCGGCGACGGCAAGCCGTGCCGTGGCCTGCTGGTGGGCAACGTGCACGAGGGCATCAAGCAGATGTTCCACGTCGTCGAGCATGCGCGCATGGCGGTGGGGCTCAAGTCGGCGGCGACGCTGTCGACCGCGTACCTCAACGCGCTCGCCTACGCGAAGGACCGGCTCCAGGGCTCGGACCTGATGAACGCGCGCGACAAGAACGCGAAGCGCGTCGCCATCATCAAGCACCCGGACGTGCGGCGAATGCTGATGATGCAGAAGAGCCACGCCGAGGGCATGCGGGCGATGATCCTCTTCACGGCGTCGCTCCAGGACGAGGTGGAGCGGCTCGGCGGCCGGCATGACGAGCGC